>DATKST010000126.1:0-36552 GCA_035531475.1 Terriglobia bacterium | reverse complement strand
CGATACTTTGCAACGGAGGCATACACCATGAGTGATGTCATCAATCGACGGGACTTCATGCTTCGGACGGGTCTGGCCACGGCGGGTGCGGGCTTGGCACTTTCGAGTGCGACGAAAAGCGTTCTGGGCGCCAATGACCGTATCATCGTAGGGGTGATCGGCACGGGTCGGCAGGGCACGTTTGACATGACCGATTTCGCCCGCCAGCCGGATGTGGAGATTGCGGCGATCTGTGATGTCTACCAGCCGAATCTGGACAAGGCTTTGCAAAAAGCTGGCGGTAAGACAACCCCCCACAAGGATTTCCGGGAGATTTTTGACCGTAAGGATATTGACGCAGTCGTGGTCGGAGCTCCCGACCACTGGCACGCGCTACCCACGATCATGGCTTGCCAGGCGGGAAAAGACGTCTACGTGGAGAAACCCATTTCCGTCGTGATCGACGAAGGGAAAGCCATGGTGGCTGCCGCCCGCAAACACAAGCGGGTGGTGCAGGTGGGAACGCAGCAACGCTCCGGCATTCATTTTCAAAGAGCCGTCCAACTCGTGCAGGATGGATTCATCGGCAAGGTGAGCTTTGTGCGGACCTGGAATTACGGCAATGAATATCCCGAAGGCATCGGCAATCCGCCGGATTCGGACCCTCCTGCCACGCTCGATTGGAACATGTGGCTGGGTCCTGCGCCCAAAGTGCCGTTCAACGCCAATCGTTTTGGCGTGGCGCCGGACCGCTGGTCCACGTTCCGCTACTTCTGGGATTATGCGGGCGGCATGATGACGGATTGGGGCGTACACCTGATGGACATTGTGCAATGGGCTATGAAGGTCGAAGGCCCCAGCACCGTCACGGCTTCCGGCGGCAAATGGTACTTGCAGGACAACCGCCAGACGCCCGACACGTTGCAGGTCACCTACCAATATCCTGGCTTTGTCTGCGTCTACGAAAATCGCACCTGCAACGCCAATTCCATGTATGGCAAGGACTACGGCATCGAGTTTCACGGCACGGACGGAACTCTGTTTGTGGACCGCAGCGGCTTTGAAGTCTATCCCGAAAAGCGGCAGCATGGCGCCGGCCGGATTGAGGAAACCCCGGCGATGAAGATGTCCTCCGTCAACCGGTCGCACTTTGATCACGTCCGGAACTTCCTCGATTGCGTCAAATCCCGGCAGAAACCTATCAGCGACATTGAAATCGGGCACCGTTCCACCAGCGTCTGCCTGCTCGGCAACATTGCCTATCGCACCCAGGAGCGCTTGGTCTGGGACGTGAAGGATCAAAAACTGCTGCAAGGCGGCGCCAAAGCGGCCCAGTTGCTGAGCCGCGAATATCGATCCCCGTGGAAACTGCTGGCATCGTAGCGGTCGGCGGGGCAGGCTTGCTCCGAAAGAATACGTTGCCTTAACCGCTGACGGCCTCAACTTGTAAAATCTCACGTTCCGCCATCCCAGACTTTTCCCTTCAGCCCATCCATTCCTCTTTCTCCGCTCGCACATCTCATGGGACTCATCCCGCAGGCAATTCCTGCCGATAGGCTTTTGGAAAGCATGGAGGGTAATAGCGTTGAAGGGAAGCTTTCGGGGTTTACTGCAGACCGTCCTTGTTGCCGCCGTTGGAGGCTGGTTTCTCCACCGCATGCCTTTATCCGGGATCTGGACCTCGTGGCGTCATCTGGACCCTCGGTGGCTGCTGTGCGGTCTGGCTTCCTGCGCAGCAATGCTGGCGGTACGCTCCGCCAAGTGGTGCTTGCTTCTTACGGACTCAGGCCAGGATCGAGGAACAGCTCAGGCGGTTCGTTCCCTGTTTGGATCTTATACACTGGGCACGTTAACTCCTGGCCGCTTGGGTGACCTGGCGCGCTGCGCATTCGTCTCTGATCCCACGCGAGGAAATGTGCTGCAGCTCACGTTGGTCGATCGCCTGTTCGACTTGGTAGCGGTCTTGACCTTCACAGCCGCAAGCTGCGCTTTCCTCTTTTCGAAGCTTGCGGGTCTCGCGGCGGTTTGCCTTTGGGTGGGAGCCTGCGTCTGGGTTTCGCGCACGGGCCTTGGCATGTTGGACAAGCTGCCCTGGTGTCCGCAGCGGTTCCGCCGGTCGTTGCTGGACTTTGCCGGGACGCTCCGCGCCGTCCGCCATGCTCGCTACGCTGCCTGGGCAATGGCGGCAAGCCTTTGTGACTTGGCAACACTGTCGTTCCTGCTGCGCGCCTTCCATCAACACAATCTGCTTGCGGCGTTCGTCGCCTATCCCTGGCTGACCCTTGCCAGCGGATCTCCCGTTTCACTGGGCGGCCTGGGGCCGCGCGAAGGCGTCTCGGCCTGGATCTTCTCCAGCTTTTCCATCTCCACTGCCGCCGCCTTGAACATTTCCCTGCTCTTCTTCGCCTTGACACTTCTTGTACCAAGCGTCGCTGGTGGTGTTTGGCTGGCCGGAGAAAGCGCGGCCGCCGGACTTGCCATCCTCAAGCAAAAAACCGGCCTTCTGGCTCAGGCTTGCCAGTCTTTGCTTCCAACCCCAGAAAAAATAATGTCAGGCGCCAGCCGCGAGCTGGACTAACAGCCGCCGGGCCTGAACCCGGGTAAAGACCCACGACGAGGTAAGACGCTCGTCGTGGCTACCCACTTGGCCCCCGCCTGCGCGGGGGTGACGACGAAGATGGTGGTGGGGATGGCCACACCCGTGGCGTGGTCCAAGCGAGGCGCGCATGATCTTTCAGACTCGCACTTCTGCGAAGGCTTTATCCAAAATTCGCGCGGCCTCATCGGCCTCCGCCTTGCCAATGGTGAGTGGCGGGGAAATACGCAACACATTCCCGAAAAGGCCGCCCTTCCCCACCAGCAAACCATTCGCCCGGCACAGTTCCATGACTTGATTCGTGGCCTGCGGAGCCGGCTCTTTGGTCTTGCGGTCCTTCACCAGCTCCAACCCCTGCATCAAGCCCATGCCGCGCACATCGCCAATGGCAGGATGTTTCTCCTTGAGCTTTTCCAATTGTTGCCGGAAGTAGGCGCCGACGGTGTGGCAATTTTCCAGCAAGTTTTCCTCTTCAATCACTTCAATCACGGCCCGCGCCGCCACCGAGCTCACCGGATTGCCTCCGAAGGTAGCGATGGTCAGGCCCTTAAACGCATCCGCAACCTCAGGCCGGGCCAGAGTGGCGCCGATGGGCACACCATTGCCCATGGCCTTCGCCGTGGTGATGATGTCCGGCTCCACTTCCCAGTGCTCGATGCCGAACCACTTCTTTCCGGTCCGCCCAAAACCAGTTTGCACTTCATCCGCAATAAACAGGCCGCCGTAATTCTTCACAATGCTGAAGACGATCTTGAAATATTCCTTGGGAGGCGTGATGAAGCCGCCCACTCCCTGGATGGTTTCGCCCAGAAACGCGGCAATGCGGCCGGAGGTGGTGGTGCGTATGACTTCTTCCACGTCTTGGGCGCAGGCCACGTCACAGCTTGGATAGGTCAATTTCAGCGGACAACGGTAGCAGTATGGATTGATGGCGTGGCTGATCCCGACGCTGACCACGCCGCCCGCCCGCCACGCCGCCTGCGCGGTGAGCGACTTGGCGAGCGAGGAATGTCCGCTGTATCCGTGGCGAAGCGCTACAACGTCAAAGCTGCCAGTGGCCATTCGCGCCAGGAGAACCGCGGCCTCATTGGCTTCGGTCCCGCTGCTGGTGAAAAAGCTCTTTTCAATTTTGCCGGGCGTAATTTGCGCCAACTTCTCCGCCAAACCCACGATGTGCTCGTTGGGATAAACCGTGGAAGTATGTTGAAGGCGGTCCACCTGTGCCTTGATCTTGCCGGTAACCTTGGGATGGCAATGCCCCACCCCGATGGTCAGGATTCCGCCAAAGAAGTCCAGGTAGCGTTTCCCTTCCAGGTCCCACAGGTAGTGGCCCTGGGCGTGGTCTGCGACCAGCGGCTCGGTGAAGTAATTCACCACGCAAGGGAAAATGTATTTCTGGTGCTTTTCAATCACTTCGTTTCGAGTCATAGAAGCCTCACGGGAGTTGAATGATATTCCGTGCCGGGCGGGAGAAAAACCGGCAATGCGAAAAGCGTTGGGCGGCCTAACAAGGTTCAATGCTTATCCGGCGACGCGGTAGCCGGGACCGTAGCTTTGCCCGGGCCCTTTGCCGGGTCTGAAGAAGAATTCCCCGCCGCTTGTTGCAGAATTTTGACGCTGGCGCTGGCGCCAATCCGTGTGGCGCCGGCGGAGAGCATGGCTTTTAAGTCTTCATAGGAACGGATGCCGCCGGCGGCCTTCACGCCCATGCCCGCGCCCACCGCCAGCCGCATCAGCTCCACGTCGTGGGCGGTGGCGCCGCCCGAAGAAAACCCGGTGGAAGTCTTGACAAAATCGGCGTGCGCGGACTGCGCCAGGCAGCACGCCTTGACTTTTTCCTGGTCCGTGAGCAAGGCGCATTCAAGAATAACCTTGCAGATCGCGCCGCCCTGGTGGCACGATTCAACGACTCCCCGCATATCCTGCTCCACCCGCTCAAACTCACACGACTTCAAAGCGCCAACGTTCATTACCATGTCGATTTCCTGCGCGCCCAGCCGGATGGCTTCCTCAGTTTCGAAGATTTTAGCGGAGGTGAGCGTAGCGCCCAGCGGGAAGCCCACCACCGTGCAAACCTTCACTGGACTGCCGTTGAGCTCGCGGACTGAAACGGGCACCCAGTAGGCATTGACACAAACGCTGGCGAAGCCATACTGCCGTGCTTCGGCACAAAGCTGAACGACCTGCTGGCGCGAAGCCTCCGGCCGAAGCAGGGTGTGGTCGATCCATCGGGCAATTTCGGCAGGAAAACCGGCAATGCTTCCTGCCGTGGTCAGGCGGTCGGCGCCGGCGGAGACCACGCGGCACGCCTTTTCCCAGCAAGCCGAGCCACAACTCCCGTCGCAGCCGGAACAAACACCATCATCCCCACCACAGCCGCGCAGCGCACACAGGCCCTCGTTTGTGAGGCGCTTCAAAACTTCGTCCGCTATCGAATCGACAAGGGTTGTGGAGTCTGAACTGGAAGCAGCGGCAATGGTTGAACGCTCCATCTGGCTGATCTTGTCAATCCGCCGCTGATGCCGTCCACCCGCGAAGTCCGTTTCCAGCCAAACGGCCACGATTTCGCGAGCCTCTTCCGGGCGGAGCCACCGGGCGCCCAGCGCCAGGACGTTGGCGTCATTGTGCTCACGGCTGGAGCGGGCGGCGGCGCGGTCCACGCAGAGGGCGGCGCGAATGCCGGGGACTTTATTCGCGGCGATCGTGGACCCCATACCGGCGGCGTCTATAATGACTCCCCGCCACGCTTCGCGATTGGCCACAGCGGTTGCCACAGCTCGCGCGAAATCGGGATAGTCTACAGGATCAGGCGAGGAAGTTCCGAAATCCCACACCTTATACCCCAGTTGAGCTATGAACTGCTTCAAATGCTCCTTCAGCTCGTACCCGGCGTGGTCCGCCGCCAGCGCCACAAGCGAGTTCGCGGAAGCTCCCGGTCCGCCATCAACCGCTGACTGGCTTCCGGCCGCGGTGGCGCCGGGCGAGTCGTTTGCGCTGCTTTTCTTCGCATCCTCGAAGCGGAACCGGGTGGATCGTTCCGCCGCAGCCTCACGGGCGCGGTCGGTGATGATCGCGCCCGGAGGGATAACCATCTCGGCACCCTCGGGGACCGAAAGGATCTCGTCCGATGTGATGATTCGGCGGCTCATACCTTGGCTGCTTGCCTGTTATTCTTGGGATCGTCTGCCAATTCGGACCATTGAATCATGTCCGGTCCGCAACAACTCCCGCCATTCAGAGAAAGATAACTCTATCCTCAGCGGGTGATAATCTGCAAGAGGCATACATCCGGGCATTGGCGCAGTTTGCTGTAGCGGCGCTCTATGAGCGCCGGAAACCGTTGAGGATCCAAGTTTGGCGCTTATAGAGCGCCGCCACAGCAAACAAAATAAGACACTACCCGGCTCCGGCTGAATTAAATCGAAATGCTTTCCACGGCCTCCGGCCACCAAGTATACTTTGGGATGAAGCGCCTGGGGGAACGCATACCAGCCCGGATGACGCTCGCGCCGGTGGGCGCGCAGAAGGTGCGCTCACCCGCGCCGGTTTCGATTGATTTCAAGCCCGTGAAAATTCTGAGCGTTGTTGGCGCCAGACCTAACTTCATCAAAATATCTCCCATCGTGAACGAACTCCGTCACGTCGCAGGAGTCACACACGTTTTGGTTCATTCCGGCCAACACTACGATAATGGACTTTCGCTGGCGTTCTTTCGCGACCTCCGCCTCCCCGAACCCAACGTGAACCTGCAAGTAGGTTCCGGGACCCATGCGTGGCAAACTGCGGAGGTTATGAAGCGTTTGGAGCCGGTCCTGGTTGAGCAGAATCCCGATTGGGTTTTGGTGGTAGGTGATGTGAATTCGACTCTGGCCGGAGCTCTGACAGCCGCAAAGCTCGGATTCAGGGTGGCTCACGTGGAGGCCGGATTGCGCAGTTTCGACGCTTCGATGCCGGAAGAGATAAACCGTAAGCTGACGGACGCGGTGGCGGATGTTCTGTTCGCATCGGAAGAGAGCGCCGTGCAAAACCTGCGCCACGAAGGTGTGGCAGCGGAGAGAATCTTCCTGGTGGGCAACGTCATGGTGGACACGTTAGTCGAACATCTGAATCGCGCCCGGAGTTCACAGATTCTGAGCCATCTTGGTCTGCGAGACGCAAGCGGCCAGCCCTTGCCTTACGCGGTGGTGACGCTCCATCGGCCCGCCAACGTCGATTCACCTGGGATGCTGGGAAAAATCACATCTGCCCTCGAAGAACTTTCCCTGGAGTTGCCAGTCATCTTTCCGGTCCATCCGAGGACGCGCCAGCGGCTGGCTGAGTGGGGCATGGATGCTGCTGCCAGCGAAGCCGGGCGCCGCCGCGGCCTGATTCTGCTGGAGCCGATGGGCTACCTGGACTTTATCGGCCTGATGGCCCACGCCCGCCTGGTCCTGACCGATTCAGGCGGCGTGCAAGAGGAAACCACGGCACTGGACGTTCCATGCCTGACGCTTCGGGAGAACACGGAACGCCCTGTGACCGTGTCACACGGTACGAACCAATTGACGGGCGCCGAACCGTCGCGATGGATGCCTGCAGCGCGTGAAATCCTGCAAGGGAATTACAAAAAGGGTTCGGGTGTGCCGTTGTGGGACGGAAGAGCGGCAAAGAGAATCGTGGAAGTCTTGATGAGTTTGCCACTGTGTTCCGCGACCGTTGTGGCATGATGGGCTTTCCTTGACCTGGACTATTCGCGAATCTGGCACAGGGGACCGTCAGGGCACGGTTTGAATCGTGCCGAAGAACGGCGTTTCGAGTGTTTATTGATGTCGAATCCCGGGCGGCTATGAGGGCCGCCCCTATTATGGCGCTAAAGAAATCGATCACAGAACAAATCGCACGCCTGCAAAGAATGAGCTGGGATGAGGTCAGGACACGCAGCGGCCAAGAATTTGGCAAGCGGATGGACCGGGTGGTATACGCGCTGGGCCTCGATCCGGCGCTCGGCGAGTTGCGGCCCCGAACAGCGAAAGCTTCGCAAGCAGGCGGGGCCTTGGTGCGCGAAGGCCGCTTCTTTTTCGAACCGTCGGAGATTCACGGCGTGCTGGGCCAGATCAAGAAGGATATACCTGGACAGGCGGAGAAGATCGTCGAACGCGCGGAGCGCATTTGCCAACATCGATTTGATCTGCTGGGATACGAAGACCTGAAATATGGGCCGAAAATCGACTGGCACCTTGACCCCGTTCACGACCGGCGCGCGCCGCTCAAGCCCTCGTACAAAATCCACACCTTGGATTTCTCCGAAGTGGGTGACCACAAAATCATTTGGGAGCTGAGCCGTCATCAGCATCTGGTGACGCTGGCCAAGGCGTGGAACCTGACCGGAGAGGAGCGGTTCGGCGGAGAGTTATTCAGTCAATGGTACGACTGGCAAAAGGCCAACCCTTATCCTCGCGGCATAAATTGGGCGAGCAGCCTGGAGGTGGCCTTTCGCAGCCTCTCCTGGCTTTGGGTGCGCGCTCTGGTGAAAGGACAAGCCCGCGTCCCCGCACCATTCCCAAAGAACGTGCTGAAGGCCCTGGCGCTGAGCGGCAGGCACATCGCCCGCTATCTTTCCACCTATTCTTCGCCCAACACTCACCTGCTGGGTGAAGCCGTGGCCCTTTTCTTCATTGGCACGCTTTGCCCTTCCTTGAAATCAGCAGACCGCTGGCAAAGGTTGGGCTGGGGGATTGTGCAGCGGGAGGCGCGGCGGCAGGTTCGGCCGGACGGCTGGTATTTTGAGCAATCGTCCCACTATCACGTGTATGCGCTGGACTTTCTGCTGCACGCGCGCATCCTGGCCGGGTGCAATGGAATTCTGGTCCCACCGGAGTTCGATTCGATCCTCATCAAGATGCTGGAAGTTCTTGCGGCATTAGCGCAGGCGGGCGCTGTCCCCGCCTTCGGCGATGACGACGGCGGACGTGTGTTTGACCCGTCGCGCAACCAGCCTGCGCATCTGGCCGATCCCTTGACAACGGGGGCCGTGCTTTTCAAGAATTCCCAATTCAAGGCAGCGGCTCGCGGGCTTCGCGAGGAGACCCTTTGGCTGTTGGGCGCGGAAGCGGCAGGCAAATTTGAAGCCGTCCCGCAGGGGGAAGCCAGTCTTAAATCTCAACAATTTCCCGAAAGCGGAATCTATATCCTTGCCGAAAACCAGCTCTGCCCGCAACAGATGGCCATCGATGCCGGCCCGCAAGGAACGGGCAACAGCGGGCATGGCCATGCTGACGCCTTGAGCGCACATCTATCCGTCGATGGCCGGGAATGGTTGGTGGACCCCGGCACGTATTGTTACATGTGTCCGGACGGAGTCCGTGACGCGTTCCGGGGGACACCGGCCCACAACACTCTCGACGTGGATGGCCTGAGCCAGGCAATCCCGGCGGGCCCATTCGCGTGGAGGCAGCTTCCGCGCGTTAAAACGGAAGGTTGGGCCGCGGGCGGGAGCTTCGATCTTTTCGAAGGCAGTCACGATGGCTATCTCCGGCTGTCACAGCCGGTTGTGCATCGCCGCGTGGTGCTTCATCTGAAATCTTCATTCTGGCTCGTCCGCGATATTGCCGAAGGCGCGGGCGAGCACACCCTCACCGTCCGATGGCATCTTGCTCCCTGGTTGCACGTCCGGTATGGAGATCCCGGATTTGAAATCTTGCCGCGAGCCACCGCCGCTGCAGGGTGCGGCGTGCGGGGACTCTGGTGCCTGCCCTTCAAAGGACACGCGTGGGAGCAAGGCATCAGAGCAGGTGATTGCTCCCCCGTCTACGGCCGGAAGGAGCCGGACCAGGTGTTATATTTTTCAACTCATGCAGAGCTGCCGAAGGAAATCACAGTTTTATTCATTCCTATGACCGCGAATTCCAAACCAGGACAATTCGAGCGCCTGGAAACCATGGAAAACGGGCCGGGACTTTCCGCATACCGTTATAATGACAAGGAGGCAGTCTGCTACTTCTTCTTTGCAAGCCGGAATGAAGGATGGACTTTAGGACCGTGGGCGAGCGACGCCCGGTTTCTCCAAGTGGCGGCTAATCCAAGCCAGAAGACCCTTCAAGTCGCGTGGACCCGAGGTTCATATTTTGAGTTCGAGTCCAAACGTTGGGTGGGGCTGAAATCCTCCACAAACCGATTTGAATTGCAAGTTGACCCACGAGGAAGCGGCGTAAATTGTGACAATGAGGAGGCGCTCCCGAAAGGCAGAATCCACATTCCCTCGAGCCTCCGCGAGGCCATTTGGAATACCCGTGACCGTTGGAGTGGTTGATCTCTCCGCGCCGTTCGCCGCCGGGATGTAGGACCGGCGTGATGGCGGCCCGGCTTGAATCGCCGTCTACAAAAACTATGTGCGGAATTTGTGGCTTTGTTTATTCAGACCGGAGCCGGAGGGCCGAGCGTTCAGTCCTCGAGGAAATGAACCGCCAAATATTTCATCGCGGTCCCGATGATGACGGCTTCCACACGGACGGCCCGGTGGGATTGGCGATGCGCCGGCTGAGTATCATTGATTTGAATACCGGCCAGCAACCGGTAACCAATGAAGACGGGAACATCTGGCTGGTCTATAACGGAGAAATTTACAACTATCAAGAGCTCCGGCCCGGACTTGAAGCCAAGGGCCATCGTTACCGCAGCCACAGCGACACGGAAACCATTGTTCATCTTTACGAGGAATATGGCCGGGATTGCGTCAGCCACCTGCGGGGAATGTTTGCTTTCGCACTTTGGGATGCGAAAAAGAAGGTTCTGTTCGTGGCCCGGGACCGGCTGGGCATCAAGCCTCTCTATTATTCAAAACGGCCGGAGGCTTTCATCTTCGGCTCAGAAATCAAGGCTCTGCTGGCCTTCCCGAATTTCCGTCCGCAGCCGAATTTTTCGGCTCTACCCGAGTACCTCGCCTTCGGCTATCTCTCCGGCGAGGAAACGCTGTTTTCCGAAGTTCGCAAGCTGCCGCCCGGACATACCCTGGAACTTTTTGAGTCCGGCGAAGTGAAAATCGAGAGCTATTGGGATCTTCCTCAACCTCAAATTGCTCACCCCCAATCCCGCAAATACTATGTCGATACTTACCGGGGCTTGCTGGAAGAAGCGGTTTCAAGCCATCTGATGAGTGATGTTCCGCTCGGCGTTTTCCTGAGCGGCGGCCTGGATTCGAGCGCCGTCGCAGCGCTGATGACCAAGATTCGGCGCGAGCCCATTGAGACTTTTTCAGTGGGCTACGGCGAAGAGTCCTACAGCGAGCTTCCCTACGCAAAAGTGATGGCGGACCACTTGAAATCCGTTCATCACGAAGTCCGCATCAGTTGGCAAGAATTCTTTGACGCCCTTCCCAAACTCATCTGGCATGAGGATGAACCGATCGCCTGGCCTTCGAGCGTTTCGCTCTACTTTGTGGCCAAACTGGCGAAGGAACGAGTCACCGTGGTTCTGACTGGTGAAGGAAGTGATGAGACGTTGGCGGGTTATACGCGCTATGCCTGGACGATGTGGAATGCCCGCATGGACCGCTTTTATCGCGGCGTCGCTCCGGCGGGCCTTCGCCATGCCGTCCGCAACCTGATCAACCAGACAAACATGCTTCCCGCCAACATGCGCCGGGCGCTTTCCCACACCTTCCTGGCGCGGGATGGCAGTTCCTGGCCCTCTTTTTACTTTGACAATTTTTACTCGGCGTTCTCCGAATCCGCCCAAACCGAAATCCTGGAAGGCTATTTTCAGGGTGAGCGCGGCGCGGCTTATCGCAATGCTTTGCGCTATTGGGAGAATTCTCGTGGCGATATCATCCACCGGCTCTTATACACGGACACCAAAACCTACCTGGTTGAGCTATTGATGAAACAGGACAGCATGAGCATGGCGGCGTCCCTCGAAAGCCGCGTGCCATTTCTCGATCACGTCCTGGTGGAATTTACCACCGGCATTCCCGCTGAATATCAGACGCGGGGGTTTGCCGGAAAGTTCATTCTGAAGTCCGCAGTGGAGGACCTGTTGCCACGATCCATCGTCTACCGCAAGAAGTTGGGATTTCCAACTCCACTGCGCGGCTGGCTTGCCGGACCGCAACTCGACGTGGTCGAAAAGCTGGTGCTTGACCCTCGCGCCCTTTCCTGGGGAGTTTTCAAGCCGGAAGGGTTGAAGCGGCTTTTCGCAGAGCACCGCTCCGGCCAACAGGACCATTACGAGAGGATCTGGAGGCTATTGAACCTTGAATTGTGGCGAAGGGTTTTTATCGAACGGGATCCGGCCTATCTGCCCCAAGTTCACAGTGGCCATTGAAAAGATCTATGCAAGATCGGTCGCGGGTAAATCCTTCCTGAACGCTGAAATCGTAGGTTGTAAGAATTAATTAGCGCTTCTGTCGTAGGTTTCTGAGTTCTTCTGTCAGGATATCCTGAGCCAGGTGAGTCCGTCATTCCCGCGAAGGCGGGAATCCACCACCCCGGCAGCTCTTGGATTCCCGCTTTCGCGGGAATGACCGTGTCGAATTCCCTTGTTCAAGCACGTCCGGTTTGGTTCTGGCTTCGCCGGGTCAGGACTGTGTGCCGCAATTCTCGAAAGCGAGTATCACTTTACATGAAAACATCCTATTCGTAGCCCGCACCTCTGCACCTCCAGGGGCGCAATGCTGCTAGGGCTGAGCGGCTGCGAAAGACAACTTCCGAGTGGCCGACAATACGGGAGTTGAGCCACCTCGCTCTACCCTACGGCGTTTCTCGCGGGTAGGGACCCTAGATACAGCCGCCGTTAGATGGCTTTTTGACGACGAGAGAGTTCCTCGTACCGAATTTGCCACAGCTCCTTGGCCTCGTCGTCCAGTTCACGCAAATATCTCCATAGTTCAGCGAGTTTGGGGTGATTCAGGTATCCACCCAGCGACTCGATTTCAGACAATATGCAAGCCATCAGAATCAGCCCGGTCGCGATCAGGTTGCTTTCTCCTTGCCCAGGATTCCACTGGAGAGCAGGATCGTCGACCAACATTGCTGCCGCAAAGGAAGCCGCACGCCCGTGTGCCTGTGCTGACTGGATAGAGTAGTGGTATTCATACAATTCCTTTAGCACCGCCAGTCGCGTGCCCGATACAAATGGTGGGAGACTGCGGCTCTTTCGGCCATAGACCATTACCCCAGGCGTGGGCCACTGGTCCGGTATCCTGCTCGGCTGCCGCTCGAGTTCTGGGGTAAGTTTGAGGTTCTTCGCGATGATGGCAAGGCCTTTTCGGTACACGTCGAGATACTGTGTCCATTTCGGGTCGGATCCAAAACGCTTCAGTAGGTAATTGTAGTGCACCGCCATACCCTTGAAGTGTTCGCGAGCAAGGACTTGCGTGCGTGCCGCAGGGTCCTGCGTGAGGGCAAGAACACTCGCGAAGATTTCGAATAGGGCACGATCCAGGATGCCCGCCTGAAGCATAAGCCTCTTCGGTCGCTTTTCCGCCAGCAAGATGCAGATTGCGGCGTACGTTTGCATCGCCGCCACCAGAAAGCCTCGCAACATTTCGAATGGTTCCGGCGGTGTCAGGCGGCCGGATTTGACATCACGCCGAAAGTGCTCTTTGTAAAATTCGACCAAGACCTGAAGGATCTCGTTGAACAGCCCGTGCGGAATAGGCGGTACTTCGTGCTTCCATTGGGGGAATGGTTCCATGGGTTGTGTGTCGCCCTTTTCTTTGTCGCCCTCGCGAGAACCGCCTCGGCCACTTGTGGCTCCAGCTAAATGGGGTCTTCACCAAGTGCGAACCTGGAATCCAGTGGTCGACAGCGCTTCAGCGGGTGGCGCAGAGTTTCGTTTTCCAGAAACTCTGCGGCTTTTCACCCGGCCATGCCCACAAGCCGCGGAGTTACCAAACGATTCCGCGTTTCCAAACGGCGGCTGGCGCTTACCCAGTGCGTTTGCGTCTGGGGAACGGGCGGATCAGGACCTCAGCGGGGATATTCAGCGTTTGATTCAGTCGCCGGATCATGGACAACGAAAGGGCTCGATCCCGGCGAAGCACTTCGTAAACTCGTGTCCGATTGCCAATCACGCCGATTAGCGATTTCTGATCCGCGCCCTGCTGCTCCAGCCGGAACTTGATCGCCTCAACGGGATCGGGACCATCAATGGGGAAATGGGTCTGCTCGTAGGCCTCGACCAGGGTCGTCAATACCTCCAGTCGATCTCCCTCCGCGGTCCCCTCATCCGCCCCCCACAGGCGCTCGATTTCACGGAGCGCCGCCGCGTGGTCGGCTTCAGTTTTGATGGGCTTGATCTGCATATTGCACCGTCCTCACATCAATCTTGTCGTACTCCTTATGGCTACCGAGCCATTTTATAAACACTATGCCGCGACGGTAGTCGATCGCGGTAACCAAGCGATAGTCATTCCCCTTGATATTAAACACCACCCGGTCAGCCCCTACGATGCTGGCGTTTCTGTAATACTCCTTCACATCGGCTGGCGTTTTCCATTCCGCTTGTCTGGCCTCGTGGAACCAAGCGTCCAGAGCAGCCTTCACCACGCGGTAGTCCTTATGGCCGGCCAGCCTCGCAACGAACCGAACGAGAGTATTCCGGGCAATGACGCGCACAACCACATCTTATCATGTTCCCAAAATGGGCACTATGAGATGATAAAACGGAGTGCGAGGGGATAAATCTTGCCTTGTCGCCCAGCGTTTACCTATTCTCGCGCGCGAGTACGGGCGTTCCGGTCGTATCACGGCCCACTCGGAAGACATGCTGGCATCTCCAGGTAATGGGCTGTCCCGTTGGGCATGTACCGAAGAAAGGTATCCCACGATACCTCTGATCTCCACCCGGCCTCTGGCGCATGGATGGCGTTGCGAGCCGCGCAGACGGCCCAGTGTAAAGGAACCGCCCGGAATGCCGGTGTCAAAATCTATAAGCCGGGCTATAATCCAAAGCATGGCAGACCTCGCCACCACGTTGCCCGCCCCCCTCAAGGCTTGGGAAGACGGGACGATCCGGGTTGGGTCTTCGCGTGTGCTCCTTGATTTGGTGGTCCACCACTTCAAACAAGGCGCCACGGCGGAGCAAATCCAACACAGCTTCCCGTCACTCACTCTCCGCGACGTTTACGGATGGCGATCTTCTACTATCTGGACCACACCGAAGAAGTTGAAGCGTATCTTGCGGACCAGGAGGGACAGGCCGAAGAGATCGAGCGAACGCTCCGTAGCACTCAAGGCCCCACCTGCGTCCAGAAGCGGCTGGAAGAACGGCGCGCCCACTTACTCAAGTAAGTCCCTCCTCCATGTTGAAGCTCCTCAATAAAGAGAACCTGAATCAACGTGACAACGCGCGATGTTCACCTTCATATCAGCCTTCCGTCAGCTTGCGGTAAGCGCCGGGATCGTCAACATCGGTGAGGATGGTAGCGTCCTCGACTTCCAGTAGCTGGGTCGCGGACTGATATTTGCGAATCACGGAATTGGCCCCTTCTTGCGCTGGCAAAGCGATCAACTCCGCAAAGAGTTCCCGCCCAATCAGCACAGGATGCCCGCGCTTGCCGCGAAACACTGGGATGATGACCGGCGCCGGAGATTGGCAATAATGGTCGAGGATCCGGCGCATGACATCCGGGCTAACTGCGGGATGATCCACCAAACACAATAAAATTGCCCGTGGCCCCGCCACACTCCATGCCGCAAGCCCAACCTGCAATGAGGAAGTCTGGCCTCGTTTGTAGTCCGGATTGAGCACGACCCGCACCGCGTCCAGATCAACTGTGGACTGGATCAATTCCGTATGGTGTCCCAGCACCACAACAATCTCTGCGATACCAGCTTCGCGGAGATTGCCGATGATCGCCTCCAGAAAAGTTTTGCCACGGTAGTCGAGCAGTGCCTTATCCTGCCCCATGCGCGAAGATTCCCCGGCGGCAAGAATCAATGCGGCGACATCATCCTGGCTCACGACGTTATTTGAACTTTCGGCTGGTAAGCGAGAGAAGGAACCGAGGGCAAGGCATTGCGGCGCACGGCAATCATTTCAGCCACGACCGACACGGCAATTTCACCAGGAGTCAAGGCGCCAATCTCCAATCCCACGGGAGAGTGAACCCTTTCCAGAACGTCATGCGGAACGCCTTCGTCTTCGAGCACTTTGAAAAACTCAACCAGCTTGCGCCGGCTGCCCACCATGCCAACGTAGCGGGCCGAAGTGGTGAGGGCCCATCGCAAGCAGGCAAGATCGCCCTTGTGCCCCCGGGTGGCGATGACCAGGTAGGAAAAGCCGTTGGGACTTAGCTCGGCGAATATTTCCTCCCAAGCGCCCGAGAGAGTCTCCTTGGCTTCGGGAAAACGCTCCGCATTCGCAAACGCCTCGCGGTCGTCGCAGATGATGCTCTCAAATCCGGCAATCTGGGCCGCCTTGTGAACTGAAAGCGAAACGTGCCCGCCACCGAACAAGTAGAGAGTTGGGATAGCAAGAATCGGTTCTACGAAAATGTCCAGCGATCCGCCGCACACCAAACCTTCATCGTACTCGGGATTCTGGTTCAGGTTGAAGTGAAGACGGCGGGGTTTTTCTTCGCGCATCACTTCCTGCGCCACGGACCAAACTTCCGCTTCCACGCAGCCGCCGCCAACGGTCCCCACAATCGACCCATCCTCCCGGATCAGGATCTTGGAGGTCTCGTAACTGGGAACAGAGCCTTGTACCTGAATGATCGTGGCAAGCGCGCCGCAGCGTCCCTGTTTCCTGAGTTTGGTAATTTCCTCGTAGATGTCCATCACTTTTTTTTAGGCCAATTCAATTCGCGGGTTCGGACGATTCCGCTTTGCGCCTTCTCAAATAAGCCGGGACATCGAGATCGTCCAACGTGATCTCCGGGCTCAATTCCTCGGGCTTTGCGTCCACCGGCAATTTCTCCCGCCTTTGAATCACAGTCTTTACGGTTTCCTGGATGACGCGGGTTGAATGCGTGATCCCCGTGCGTCCGGTGCGAATGGGCTTGCCATACTTATCCGACTTGACGCCCGTGGCAATCACCGTCACCTTCACTTCGTCGTTCATCGATTCATCCAGCACGGCGCCAAAGATGATATTGGCATTTTCGGCCGCCGCCTGCTGGATAATGGATGAGGCGGAGTGAACTTCGTGCAGCGTCAACTTGCTCGAACCCGTGATGTTCAGCAGGATTCCCTGCGCGCCGTTGATGGAGGCGTCCTCAAGCAACGGGCTGGAGATGGCGCGGTTGGTCGCTTCGACCGCCCGGTCCTCACCGCTGGCCGTTGCCGTTCCCATCACGGCGTAGCCCATACCTTGCATGATCGTCTTGATGTCCGCAAAGTCACGGTTGATGATCCCGGTGATGGTGATGATGTCAGAAATTCCCTGCACTCCCTGGCGCAGAATGTCATCAGCAATGCGAAACGCCTCAAAGAAGCTGGTGCCTTTGTCCACAAACTGCATCAGCCGTTCATTGGGGATGCAGATCACGGTGTCCACCGCCCCGCTCAATTCTTCAAGCCCTTGCTCGGCCTGTTGCATCCGGCGCTTGCCTTCAAAGGCAAACGGCTTGGTGACCACGGCGATGGTCAAGGCTTCAAGCTGCTGGGCAAGGCTTGCCACCACCGGAGCGCCGCCCGTCCCCGTACCTCCGCCCAAACCTGCCGTGACAAACACCATGTCCGCGCCGTCCAGGCAATCCAGGATTTTCTCGGTGTCCTCCAGCGCCGCGCGCCGCCCAATTTCGGGATTGGCACCCGCGCCCAGACCTTTGGTGAGCTTCGCGCCAAGCTGAATCTTGATCGGAGCCTTCGATACGCTCAGCGCCTGAAGGTCCGTATTCGCCACCATGAACTCCACACCCTCTAATTTGGCAGCGATCATACGGTTCACGGCGTTACCGCCGCCACCACCCACGCCGATCACCTTGATCTTGGCGCCTTGGCGAAGCTCGTCGGAAAAATCTACCCGAAGATTTCCATTTTCTTCTTCAAAGTCCATGGCAGGCTCTCTTCCGGTTCAAGTTAATCCTCCTTGCCAGCATACCAGAGGAAAGGACAATCGAACCTCGCTTTCGGTAGTGGTACGTTTTCGCGACTGTAGCGGCGGTCTCTGACCGCTGAGTTTTATGTACCAACGCCTTCCGGCGGTCAGAGACCGCCGCTACAGCAAACTGACCCACTACCTCGCTTTCTAAGGCCACAGGCTTACGCCGCGACTCCGAGCGTCAATCTCCTTTCCCCCCAAAAAGCCCCAGTAGTTTTCCGACAAGCGAAGTCTCCCGGCTGCTTTGCATTTGGCGCAAACGATAACCGTGGATGGCGATTCCCACGATAGTGGCATAAGCCGGATCCAAAAGATTCTCCCCCATTTTTTCGACACCGCCCGGCTGGCCAAGCCGGGCCGGCAAATCCAAAATACGTTCTGCGAGCGCCATCAGCCCGCCCAGCTTTGAGCCTCCACCCGCAAAGACCACTCCAGCGCCCAACTGCCGTTCCAAACCCGAACGTCCGAGTTCCATTTGCACAAGCTCCAGAAGCTCCAAGGCTCGGGGTTCGATGATCTCATTCAGCTTGCTGTAATCAATCATCCGGGCCGGGCGGTCACCCACGCTCGAAACTTCCACGGCCTGCGCACCGGGTTCGGAAGGATCTCGCCGGCCCCATTCCATCTTGATCTTTTCAGCTTCGGGAATGGGGGTGAGAAGGCCAACCGCAAGATCGTTGGTGAAGTGCTCACCACCGAGGCGAAGGGCTGCAGAGTGGCGAATGCTACCCTCACGATAGCAAACCAAGTGGGATGACCCGCCGCCCACATCCACCAGCGCCACTCCCAGTTCGCGTTCGTCCGGTGTCAAGCAGGACTCGGCGGCCGCAAGAGCCTCGAAAACCGTGTCATTCACGACGATTCCGGCACGATTGACGGCGGTTACGACGTTTTCATGGGCGGCAGCCGAGGCCAAGACCAAATGGACGTTGACCTCCAACTTTGCACCCAACATTCCCACCGGATTGCGAATACCGTTCTGCGAATCCAATAAATATTCCTGCCGCTCGGCGTACACGATTTTGCGATCCGGAGGCAGCGAAACTCCTTGGGCAATCTGGAAGACTTTGCGCACGTCTTCGGTCTTCACCTCTCGGGTGCTTTTCGCCGATTTGCCCAAAGGCAGACCGCTGCTCGAATTCGCTCCACTCACGTGAGGGCCACCAAACCCGGCGTAAACATTATCAATGGAGATGCCGGATGATTCCTCCGCAGCTTCCACAGCCTTCTTGACGGAAAGGACGGCGGAATCCATGTTTACAATCAGGCCCCGGCGCCACCCCTTGGACTCGGAAACCCCAAACCCCCGGACCTCCAACTTGCCGTCGTCGCCAGGCTGGCAGACCAGCGCACAGGTTTTTGTACTTCCAAGATCCAGACCCGTGATGGTGAAGGGCTTGCTCACAATATCCTTGCGACCCTAATCAATCCGGTCAACCTATTGTAGCGCCGGGTTTTAGACCAGTAATGCCGCTTAATCAATCCGGTCAACCAGCAATGCCCTAATCAATCCGGACAACCTGTTGTAGCGCCGGGCTTTAGCCCGGCAATGCCGCCCTGAAGGGCGGCGCTACACGTGAACGCTTTTCCGGACGCAACATTAGTGGGCGGGGGTGTCAGCCGCCGCGCCGGTCCGTCCCTTTCCTGATTTTCCATGCTGGGATGTGGAAGAGACGGCGGGATTAACCACCACTTGATCCGGGTATCGTAAATCCATCGAACCAGCTCTGGTGCCGGATGCGATGACCTGGGGCATGAGTGCAACAAACCGATGGAATCGCCCGGAGAAATTCCGCTGGCCGAAATAGGCTAACACCGTATAACTTCCCTGAACGAGCAACGCCTTCAAGTTCTGCGAGTCCGTCAGGTCTACCTCCGAAATAATCCAGCCTGACTTCGCCACCTCATCAGCCGTCTGGCGATTGAAGTCCAGATAGAGTGACAAGTGTGACTTCCGGTCAGCAAGACTGGAAAGTGAATCCAAGCCCCAAAGAACTGGGAAATCAAACCGTCCTTTTTTCGGAGGCTCCAGGATAACTCCTTCACGGTCAATCAGCTTGATCTGCCCGCCCAAGTTCACAAAGCCAACCGGCTGCCGCTCCACCAACCGGATCTGGAGCCGGTCCGGAAAAGCCCTCACGGCCGCCGCAGATTCGACCCAGGGAATCGCCTTCACCCGGGATCGTAGTGTGTCGAGGTCGAGACGGAAGAGTTGAACTCCGTTCCTCTTTACAAGGGGACGGTCCATCCCGAGAGCACTCAGGATTTCAACCCGTGAAATATTGTGGTTGCCCTTAACCTCCAATTGATCGGGATCCATTACGAACAGCCGCGTCTGATGAACGTAGATGGCAAGCCGGTAAAAGCCAATGACAGAAGGCAAACCAAGGCAGATCAACGCCAGGGCAAACTTAATCCATGGTCCGGCCAGCGCGAACCGGCGGCGCCGCACGGCAACGGCCTTCTGGCGCCGGCGATAAGGCGGCTCTTCTTCCAACCCGAGTTGTTCCGGAAGCGGTACTTCGTGGAGAATATCCACGGATTATTGTCCCTAGGGCTTCCCCTGCGTCTACCGAGGATCAGCCGTAGCCCTCCGGGAACGACGGAGGGATTCGGCCAAATCATCTCCGACTCTCCAGACGTTTCCCGCTCCAATGGTCATGACCATCAAGGGAGGATGCGCCTCAGCTAAAATCTCCCGGACCATTTCCTCCTCCCTCGGGGCATACCGCGCCCCCAGGCAACCCTGCTCACGCATCCTCTGGACCAGTGCCTGCGAAGTCACACCCGGAATGGGATGCTCACTGGCTGCATAAATGTCCATGACGTAAACCCTTTCGACTCCCTCAAATGACGGTGCGAAATCATCCAGCAGGAACTGCGTCCGGGTATAACGGTGAGGCTGGAAGACCGCCCAGATGCGCTCCGCGCCGTGCGCGCGCGCCGCCTCCAGTGTCGCACGAATTTCAGTGGGATGATGGCCGTAATCATCCACCACGGTGATGCCGTCCTGCTCGGCTTTGATTTGGAAGCGGCGGTCCGCGCCGCGAAACCGCTTCAGCCCGTCCCGAATGGAATCGACGTCCAGCCCCAATTCAAGGCCCACAGCCACCGCCGCCAGAGCGTTCTGGACATTATGCAGGCCTGGAACAGCAAGTGTAAATCGTCCCAATTCGCGCCCACCCTCCAATACCTCGAAGCTCGACCCTGCGTGATTGGCGCGGATGGCGCCCGACGTTAAGTGGGATCCCGGGTCGTTTCCATAAGTAATTAACCGGCGGCGGACTTTCGGAAGAAGAGGCGCGAAGGCCTCCTTCCAGGGATGATCCCAGCAGGCAATCACGGCTCCGTAGAACGGAGTCTTGTTCATGAAGGAGAGGAACGCTGACCGGATTTCATCAATGTCCTTGTAGTGGTCAAGGTGTTCCCGGTCGATGTTGGTGACGACGGCAATGGAGGGCAACAGATACAAAAAAGACCGGTCGCTTTCATCCGCCTCAACCACCATCAATTGGCCCTTGCCCAGCCGGGCGCTGGACCCAAAAACATCCAGCCGGCCGCCAATCACCGCGGTGGGATCCAGGCCGGCGTGAGTCAGCATGACCGCGATCATGGAGGTGACCGTGGTCTTTCCATGCGCCCCGGCCACAGCAATCGAAAATTTGAGGCGCATGAGCTCCGCCAGCATCTCCGCCCGGGGGATAACCGGGATGTGAAGGCGGCGGGCTTCGAGAACTTCCGGATTGCCGGGCGAAACGGCAGACGAATACACCACAACTTGCGCGCCTTGAACGTTCGCGGCAGAATGCTCCAAGGCAATCGCTGCTCCCAATTCCCTTAACCTCTGTATTACAGCGGTCTCCTTGAGGTCAGAGCCGGAAACTGCAAAGCCCAGATTCAACAGAAGTTCGGCAATGCCGCTCATGCCAATTCCGCCGATTCCCACAAAGTGGATATTGCGGATTTTCCCGAGTGTTAAGTAAGAGTCCATGCTGTTTCCGTTTAGAGAGCTAGATGCAAGATTACAGGTGTCAGGTGCTAGGTGCCGGGGGTCTGACTACTTCTGAAATCTGGCGCCTGACGCTTAGTACCATCATTCGCAATTACGGTAACGTATTCTTGCAACGCTCTTCAACAACCCCTCACCACCAGCCCCTCTCCCCGCAAGCGGGGAGAGGGGGGCACGCAGTGCCGGGTGAGGGGGTGCGAGAATACGTGAGCGAACATACGAAATGCTGCATTTAGCGCCTCATCAAAGCCTTGCCAATTCCAAAATCAAATCCGCAATGCGCTTCGCTGCGCCGGGAATGAAGATCTTCCGCGCGTTGGTTTCCATTGCAGTCAACGCGCTGGGGCCGTCAAGCAATTCGACGATTGCCTGATAAAACCTGGAGGGATTCAGGTCATGCTGCTCCAGAATCTTCGCTCCTCCCGCGTTTGCCAGAACTCTGGCATTCGCAAGCTGATGGTTATCAGAAGCCGACGGCAACGGAATCAGGATTGAAGCCCTTCCTGCCGCGGCAAGCTCCGCCACCGTCATCGCGCCCGCCCGTGACACCACCAGGTCAGCGCGGGAAAGTGCCTCCGCCATATCGTCCACGAAGGAGCGAACCTCTGCATCGATCCCTTCCTTAGCATACGCGGCCCGAACCCTTTCGTAATCACGCGAGCCCGACTGATGAATGATTTTCAACGCATCCTTCCGCTTGGCAAGAAGGGGCAAGGATTCAATCACAACGTTGTTGATTGCCACCGAACCTTGGCTGCCCCCAACAATCAACAGGGTCATCGGAGCAACGTGGTCTTTGCGAGGAACCTGGGCAATGGACCTGCGGACCGGATGTCCCGTGCGGCGTGCTTTCTTCCCAAAGAAAGGCGAACTCGCTTCGAATCCCACTGCCGCGAGAGAAATGAAGGGCGCCAACCAGCGGTTCGTAAACCCAGGGACGGCGTTCGGTTCAATGAGCAAGGTTGGGATTCCCACCAAGGCCGCTTCAAGCATGACGGGGCCGGCCAGATAACCTCCCATGCCCACGACCACGTGAGGCCGGAAGGCCCGAAGGATCGAAGCTGACTGAATTGCGCTTTTCGGCAATATCAGGAGATTCCTGATCCTTTCGACGACTCCCATATTTTTCAAACCGGCGGCAGCAACGACACGCAGGGCAAATCCTTGCTCTGGGATGACGCGGGATTCGAGTCCCCGGTCCGTACCCAGGAAAACAATTTCTGGCCGGGATGGGCCGTGGCTTCCGCCGCTCTGTTTTCCAGCCTCTCCCTGAAGTTCACGAGCCACGGCCAAAGCCGGGAAGATGTGCCCACCCGTGCCCCCTGCCGCCATCAGCACGCGAAGGCCCTGGGTTGGGCTCTGTTTTTTCCCGATCATCCGTTTTTCAAGACGTAAGTTCCGGGCTGCGGATTCCGCCAACTCCGTTTCCATCAACGGTGCGCCCCCCTTGAGAATGGACAGCGTTCACGGATGCCTGCGTGCCCCTTTGAAGCTGATTCCGGACACGACGCGGGGCGGGCCTTGTGCCCGCCCACGGGCGACCACAAGGGTCGCCCCTACGAGATATCCTCAGTTCGTTTGTTGGGAGATATTCAGCAAAATCCCGACCGCAAATAAATTGACCAACAGCGAAGAGCCTCCATAACTCACAAAAGGCAACGGAATTCCCTTGGTGGGAATTAAGCCGACCACCACACTGATGTTCACCACCGCCTGTCCCACCAGCATCACCGTCAAGCCGATGGCCAGAAGCCTGCCAAATGGGTCCGAACAGAAAGCCGCGGCTTTCAGCCCACGATAAAGGATCACTCCGAATGCCGCCAGAACCAGTCCCGCCCCTATCAATCCCCACTCCTCGGAGATCACTGCGTAGATAAAGTCGGAATGGGGCTCTGGAAGGAAGAAGAGCTTCTGCTTACTCTCCATCAGTCCCACACCATTGATTCCTCCCGTCCCCACCGCAATAAGAGATTGAAGCATCTGGAAGCCTTTGCCGCGAGGATCCTTGTCATAATAGAGAAAACCCAAGAGGCGGTTCAGCCGGTACGTGACGTGAAAAATCAAAAGGTAGAGAACCGGCAGCGCGGCGGCGGCAGCCGCCGCGATAGTCCGGATCCGCAGGCCCGCGGAGAAAAGCATCGCCGCCGCCACCATCACAATGGCCAGGGCCGTCCCCAGGTCGGGCTCCTTCAGGATCAACCCCACCATGAGTCCGGTCACAACTCCAATGGGCAGCAGGGTATGCCTGAGGTCATTGACGTCGCTCCGTTGAACACCCAAGAGATAGGCGATAAAGATCACCACCCCAATCTTGGCAAGCTCCGAGGGTTGGAAATCAACCAAACCCAGATGAAACCAGCGATGGGCGTGATGGCTGCGGGCGGCGAGCAGCACACCTCCCAGAAGTCCCATCAGCAACGCCACCAGCGAAAACACAAACGCCGGATGAGCCAGGCGTCGATAGTCCCGGTTCATCATCCAGACCATCCCTGTCAATCCGATGATCGCTCCGGCCACCTGCCGGATCAGAAAGTGGTAACTTGACCCGTAATGTTGCTGGGAAATCACCGCCGAAGCGCTGAAGACCATCAAGGCGCCGAAGAAGACGAGCACCACCACCGTCCCGAATAGGACTTTATCGGATTGCAGCCGTCTCGCCATCAGATTTCCAATGACCGGTCAGGACCGGAACAAGGACTGCCTCACCCTTCGTGCCCGGCCGCAAGCTGGGGTTTGTTCACAACCTCAAAGTGCATGGCCGGTTCCTCGACGGGCTCCGGAGGGCGCAAAGCATCCGTCTGAATTGCCAAAGGCGTATCCTCCCGGTTCTCCCACTTTGCCGGACTCAATTCGAGGTTGACTTCCTCCGCGCCCACTTCGTAAGTCATCAACCTCTCAGGCTCCGGCAGGCTGGCCGCCCCGGAGAGTCCCGCCACCGTTTCCGCTGCCGCTTCCAAGACTTCGGCAGCAGCGTCAGTCTGATTTCCAAGGGCATTCGTGCGGCGCGAGGCCGCGTCCGGAACGAAACTGGAGGGCCGCAGGGTTCCTGCTGCCAGTCCCAATTCGGTTGCGGTCTTGAGCTCCGCCACAAACTTCTTGAAGAGCCGTCCGCGCTCTTCAAAATCCTGAAATTGGTCATAGCTCGCGCAGGCGGGGGAGAGCAACACCACATCCCCGGGAACGGACCGCAGAAACGCCTGGCGGACTGCGGTCTTAAGGTCACCGGAGCTAATTATCTCCACGGCTCCCGCAAGGTCTTGGGCGATGCGGTCTGCCGCGGCGCCGGTCAGGTAAACCGCCTTGACCCTGCCGGGGAGCAGCGGAATGAGAGGCGTGTAAGGCGCTCCTTTATCCTTACCGCCAAGAATCAAGTTAACGCCACCCGTGAATGCAGTGAGCGCCTTCGCGGTTGCATCCACGCTGGTGGCCTTCGAGTCATTGAAGAACTCAACGCCGCGGACCGTTGCCACTTCCTCCAACCGGTGCTCTACCCCCGTGAATTCACGGACCACTTTGCGGATGGAATCAAAATCGGCGCCGAGTTTGCAGGCCGCGGCGCAAGCCGCCATCACGTTTTCGAGGTTGAACGAGCCTCGCAGCTTCACGTCATTCACTTCCAGCAGTGGTCTTTCCAAGTTGCCGGTCCGGTAGAGGATCCGTCCCTTGGAAATCAAAACGCCTTCGGGAAGGTCCTTCTCTTTGCTGAAAAAGACCTTGCGGCTGGCGATGGCTGGAGCCAGGCGGGCCACCTCCGGGTCATCGGCATTCAGAATCGCGAAGTCATCCGGGCGCTGGTTCCGGAAGACTTGGGCCTTGGCGCTGACATAGCTTTCAAAACTGCCGTGGCGGTCAAGATGATTGGGCGTAATGTTCAGGAGCACCGCGATCTGGGGACGCAAGTCTTGAATCGCTTCGAGCTGAAAGCTGCTCAATTCCGCCACGATAATCAAGCCGGCCGTATCCAGGTTGGCGAAGGAGATTAAGGGCGTTCCTATATTGCCGCCAACCAGGGAGGGGAGGCTGGACGCTTCCAGAATCTTCCCGAGCAGCGTCGTGGTGGTGGTTTTGCCGTTGGAACCCGTGACCGCGGCGAGAGTTCCTTTGAGAAACCAGGTTGCGACCTCAACTTCGGGCAGAATCTTCACGCCCTTTTCCCGGGCGGCGGTGAGCTGCGGAAGGTCCCAAGGAACACCGGGGCTGACCACGATCAAATCCTGTTCCAGGAATGTCTGATCGCGGTGGATGCCCAACTCCAGGCCGATCTTCTCCGCGGTCAAGGCAGAGAGTTGCGACTGGAAGGCTCCGGGATGGCGCCGGTCGGTCACCGTGACCACGGCTTTCTCCTGGCTCAAGCGGCGCGCCACCGCGAACCCCGTCCGCGCCATGCCCACCACCAGCACCCGTTTGTTCCGCAACTCCGTCATGCCTTGTTCACCTTGCGCGGCAAGCCGTTCTTCCGGAAGTGCCCGTCCAGAATTTCGGACACAATTTCAGAAAGGGATCGTCGCGCCGCGCGTGCCAGCCGACGCGCCGTGCGCACCGTCTCCTCATTCAGCGTCAGGCTGACCCGAGTGGGGTTCCGGAATGATTTGGGACGCGCCATAATTCCGATGTCCAGAAAATATTGCAATCATTGTTTAGTACTGCCATTCGTAATTACGCTGACGTATTCTTACCACGCGCTTCAATAACCCCTCACCCCCGCCCCTCTCCCCACGAGGGAGAGGGGGGCGCTTAGCGCCGGGTGAGGGGGGGCCAAAATACGTCAGCGAACTTCCGAAATGCTGCACTTAGCTGCCAAGTTTGAATGGTGCCACACCTCAGCACGTTAATGCGTATTTTATGCGCAGCAATTCCCGATGTCAAAAGCTCAGGGTGTGCCCCACCCGGGGCACCCCGATCTTGCTGCCGGGACGACGGCGCTACGCTGTCCGCTTCGTGGCAGGACACGACCCTAGCCCCAATACTGTTCAGTTAAGGCGAGTTTCATGATCTTGATCTCAGAGGCGTCGCCTGACCCCTCACCCCGGCCCTCTCCCCGCAAGCGGGGAGAGGGTGCCGCGAAGCGGCGGGTGAGGGGCTCTGGTTCAAGCGTGTGCATTATTCTCGAATGAACCTTAAGTGAACAGCATTGGGGCTAGCGCAGCTTCAAAGTGGTCAAGGCGAACAACGCAAACACCAGAGCCAAGATCCAAAAACGGGTGATGATCTTCGATTCTGTCCATCCTTGCAGCTCAAAATGATGGTGGATGGGGGCCATGCGGAAGATCCTCTTGCCGCGCAGCTTGAAGGAACCCACCTGCAGGATCACCGACAAGGCTTCCATCACGAAGATGCCACCCACAAACGGCAGCAAGAGCTCCTGCTTAATGATTACGGCAACGGTCCCGATGGCCCCACCCAGGGATAGCGACCCGACGTCACCCATAAAAATCTCCGCCGGGTGGGCGTTATACCAAAGAAATCCCATACTGGCCCCCACCATTGCTCCACAAAAGACCGTCAGTTCGCCCGAACCTGGAAGGTGTTCCAGGTCCAAATAGCCGGATAATACGGCATTTCCTGCAACATAGGTGAGCACGGTAAGCGCCGAAGAGGCGATAATGACGCAACCGATGGCCAAGCCGTCCAATCCATCGGTCAGATTCACGGCGTTCGACGAACCCACCACCACCAGGATCACCAGGACCAAAAAAGGCAGGAAGGCGAGCGGATAGGTCCAGGAGTTTCGCAGCAGAGGCTTGATCAGGAAATCGGGATGAATATTCTTGAAGAAAGGAAAAGTGAGACGAGTGGAATAGAACCCGGCCACCACCAGAAAGACCAGCGCCATTCCCAACAGGAAACTGACCAGGACCTGGTAGAGGATCTTGGACCGGGCGCGCAATCCCAGGTTCTGCTGGCGCTTCAACTTTTGATAGTCATCCCAGAATCCGATGCCGCCGAAAGCCAAGGTCACGCCAAGCGTGAGCCACACCAGGAGATTCGACAGATCGGCCCACAGGAGCGTGGGTAGCACCATGCAAAGGATAATCAGGACGCCGCCCATGGTCGGGGTGCCGGCCTTGACTTGGTGGGACTGAGGGCCCTCCTCGCGGATGTACTGGCCGATCTGGAATTTCTTGAGCTTGCGGATCAACCAGGGACCGGAGACCAGCGACAGCACCATGGCCGTGATGCTGGAAGAAGCGGTCCGGAAAGTGATGTACCGGAAAAGGTTGAAGAAGTGGATTTGGGTATGAAATTTCTCGAAGAGAAGATAGAACATGCGTTGTCAGTCTATGGGAAGTGGGCGCGCGCTACCGGCTTGGGCGCTCTTTTCCATTATGGAGTTTTTCCGTCCCCTCGCAAGGCGTTAACCAACTCTTCAAGGTGTACGCCCCGCGAACCTTTTACCAAAACCACATCGCCGGGAGCGAGCAACCCGCAGCAGAACTCAGCGGCTTCCCTGGCCCGGTCGAAATAGGCCATCCGTTCCAGCGCAAAACCTGCCTGGCGCGCTCCATCCAGAAAATAGCGCGCATCCCCCTGCACTGCGGCCAGCCAGTCGATACCGTTCCTTGTGCAGATGGCGCCAACTTCGCGGTGCAACTGCGGCGATGAGGGACCCAACTCCAACATCTCACCCGCCACCACAATCCGCCGGCCCCGGCACGGCCAATCACGCAGCGTCTCCAACATTCTCTCCATCGCTTTGGGATTGGAATTGTAGGAGTCATTAATCAACACCACGCCGTGTGCCAGCGAAATGAATTCCGCGCGCTGGCCCGGAGCTTTGAAGTGCTGAAGCGCATTTCGAACTCCAGCTTCCGGGATTTCAAACAGCGCGGCGGTGGCAATGGCCGCCAACGCATTCTCCACGTTATGCCGGCCCGGTGCGGGAAGTGCGAACTTGCCCGTGTACGGGGCGCTTACCAGGCTGAACTCGGTTCGAATGACTTGACCCGGCTCGGCGCCGAAAGTCTGCATTTCCAGGCATCGGAACTGCGCGCCTGGCTTGAAACCGAAGGTTAAGACTCTCCCGTCAAAACCCTCGGTAAACCGGCGCACGCGGTCATCGTCAAAATTCAAGATCGCGGCACGGGGCGGCTCAAGACCCTCGATCAATTCGCGCTTGGCCCGCGCGATGGATTCCACCGACTCGAAAAACTCCAGGTGTACGGGAGCCACATTGGTCACCACTCCGGTCTGCGGTCCGGCCATCGAGGCAAGACTCGCGATTTCTCCCGCCGCCGACATTCCCATTTCCAGCACCGCGATTTCATGATCCGGTTCTAACGCCAACAGGGAGAGTGGAACTCCGAATTGATTATTCAAATTTCCCGGCGACTTCAACACCCGGAAACGGGCAGCAAGGACGGCGGCGATCATCTCCTTGGTCGTCGTCTTTCCCGTGCTCCCGGTAACACCCACCAGTCTCTTGCCCCATCGGCGGCGGACGGTTTGGGCAAGCCTCTGCAAAGCTGTGGTTGTGCCGCTAACGGGAATCAGCTCCGCGTCTTCGAGGTCCTGAAACAGGTCCAGCTTCTCTTGTTCGATGACGGCGCCCACAGCGCCCAGTTCCAACGCTTGCCTGACAAATTGGTGCCCATCCCGATTCGGGCCACGGATGGCAAAAAAGAGGTCGCCGCGTTTGACGGAACGCGAATCGATGGAGTAGCCCTGCGCGACCCTTTGCGAGCCTTGAACTCTTGATCCAAGAGTCGTGGCGATTTCGCCCAATGTCAGCTTCATGGGGTGGCACAATCTGATCCGGCTTGCATGGGTTACGCCGGTTTATGAACAAGAGCCACCGGCGGCAATAAGACCTCAGAACAGGTAGGTTGGCGGTCCCCTATCAGAAGTTTGTGAATAATCCGGCCTGATGCCAATGCTGTTCAGTTAAGGCGAGTCTCATGATGTTGATGTCAGAGGCGTCGCCTGGCCCCTCACCCCGGCCCTCTCCCCGCGGGCGGGGAGAGGGGGAACCGCGCAGCGGTGGGTGAGGGGCTCTGGTTCGCCTGGGGCTAAAGCATGGCATCAGGGGATCGCGTTGCTCACCCCCCATCCCAGCTCGCGGAGAGCGGCACGAGTCACCTCCCGGTCGTCGAACGGTATCGTGCGATCTTTCAAAACTTGGTAGGTTTCGTGGCCTTTTCCGGCAATGACCACCACATCTCCGGCCCTCGCCTGTTCGACCGCCTTGCGGATGGCCGTGCCACGGTCCACTTCCGCCAGATAGGGCTTGCCGGCTCTCTGCAAGCCCACCATCACGTCATTCATGATGCTGAAGGGATCTTCGCTGCGGGGATTGTCGGAAGTCAACACCACAAGATCGCTCAGCGTCCCGGCCGCTTCGCCCATCAGCGGCCGCTTGGTCCGGTCACGATCTCCTCCACAGCCGAACACGGTAATCACGCGTTCCCGTGCCAGAGGACGAGCCGTTTTCAGGACATTCTTAAGCGCGTCATTCTTGTGCGCATAATCCACGAAGATCAGGAAGGGTTGTCCCTCATCAATCCTTTCAAAGCGGCCCGGAATCTGCCGGAGCCGGGAGATACCTTCCTGAATGTTTTCCCGTGGAATGCCCAAGCCGTCGGCGGTTGCTGCCGCCGCCAGGACATCCTCAAGGTTGCCTCGCCCCAGCAGCGGCGATTCGATCTCCCATTTGCCGCCCGGCGCCGCAAGCATGGCGCGAATGCCGCCGGCGCCCAGGGTGAACTGCTTCACCCGGTAGTCGGCGTTCGATTCCACTCCATAAGTGATCAGGCGGGACAGTGGAATCTCCAACAATTTGGCGCCCCAAGCGTCATCCAGGTTGATCACGCCCAACTCCGGGGGTGGCGCGCCCAAACCTTCAAACAGCCGGCGCTTCGCCGCAAAGTAATGCTCAAAATCCCCGTGATAGTCCAAATGGTCTCCGGCGAGATTGGTGAAGACGGCGGCCTTGAAACGGAAGCCCCACACGCGCTCCTGGTCGAGCGCATGGGAGGAGACCTCCATCGCCACCGCCTTGCCGCCCGCTTCGCGGAGCGCATTGAAATAGGTCAGGAGGTCGAGAGATTCCGGGGTGGTGTTTTTGGCGGCTCGGGTTTGCCCCGCGAACCGGTATTCAATCGATCCGAAGAGGCCAGCCATGATTCCCGCAGTCTCAAAAATCGAATGCAGCAGATGGACCGTGGTGGTCTTGCCGCTGGTTCCGGTGACGCCGGCCAGTTGAAGGCTGAGGTCCGGCTGATGGAAAAAATTCAGGCTTACCTCTGCCAATGCCCTGCGTATTTTCGCAACGCGAACCCATTGGGATTTTAATGCTTCCGGGGCGGGACGCTCACTGACGATTGCCACCGCGCCGCTTTCCAAGGCGCGCGGAATAAAGGCGTGCCCATCCTCTTTCTCCCCTTGCATGGCAAAAAAGAGCGTGCCCGGCGTGACGGCACGGGAATCATAGGCGAGCGATTGAACTTCAAGCTGCGGCGCGGCACCTGGCTCGAGTGTGGGGACGTTCTGAAAGAGCTCGCCAATAAGCATCTTCAACTCGCGCCCTGGGCAGTTTTCGGTATGAAGCGCCTGGGGGCTGTGGGAGCCGCTCCTTCCTTTACTGCCCGCCGATTGGATGGCACTTTTTCGGAAAACCCCGGCTGGATCATTGTTCCCAACGGCCAAACTCCACAGTGACCCGGGATCCCACCGGCACTCGGGTTCCCGCCGGGGGATCCTGTTGAGTCGCCAATCCTGACCCGTTCAGTTGCAAATCAAGTCCAATGCCTTGGCATTCCTGGGCGACGCGCCTTTCGGCAAGCCCGGAGAAATTGGGCACGGCGACCTCGGGGCCTGCATTCAGGACTTGGGTTGCCGCATGGGGTGCTGTCTGTAACTCGTTGTAAGAGACCGGCTCAATTGGACCGGGCCGTGGCCCGGCTGCGTCGCCTGCAGCTTGTTTACCTCCGGTTACGCTTCCCGGTTCTGCCGCAGGGACTGCCCGGCTTGCGTTCCCGGCAATGCGCGGCAGCGACCCAGGATCGTCCTGCGGAACATTCAGGTACGCCAGCGTTTGTTGGGCGATCTCCTTAAAAACCGGAGCGGCAACCTCTGCTCCGTAATACTGGCCCACCGGTGAATCCACCGACACCAGGATGACCACCCGAGGCTTCAAGGCGGGCGCGATTCCCACGAAAGACGCCACATGATGGGTTCTGGAATAGCGGCCGTCGGGGTCCACCTTCTGCGCCGTTCCGGTCTTGCCCCCCACCGTGTAACCTTTGATCTGAGCGTTGGTGCCGGTGCCGTGGGCCACCACGCCCATCAGCATTTGATGCATCTGTTCGGCGGTCTTTGCGCTGATGACGCGGTGTCCCTCCGACGGGGGAACCGGATCGTGTTCGTTGCCCAGGAAAACGTCCTGAACGATGCGAGGCTTGAAATAGATGCCGCCGTTCGCCACGGCCGAATAAGCGGAAACGATCTGCACGGCAGTCACCCCAATCTCTTGACCTATCGAAATTTCGCCAATCGAAATCCCCGACCAACGGTCGGGCGGCTTGAGCAATCCTCGCTCCTCACCGGGCAGGTCGATGCCGGTCTTCGATCCGAACCCGTATCCCAGGACATACCGGTAAAGCCGGGCATCGCCCAGCCGCAGGCTGAGTTTGATAGTCCCCACGTCGCTTGATTTGGCCAAGACATCCGCCACGCTGAGAAAACCCATCTTTTCGACATCATGAATCGTGTGACCCGCAAGAACGATGCCCCCTTCCTGGCAATCGATGACTTCTCCCGGAGTTGTCAATCCTTCTTCCAGAGCCGCGGAAACCGTTACCAGCTTGAAAACCGAGCCGGGCTCATAGACCCAGGAGACGCCGCGGTTCTGCCGGGCCTCTTGGGGACTTTGCCGGTAATGATTGGGATCAAAAGTGGGGGAGCTGGCCATCGCCAGGATTGCCCCGGTATTGGGGTTTTCAACCACTGCCACTCCACCCAATGCCTGGTGTTGCGCCACGGCGTCGCTCAGTGCTTTCTGGGCAAAATATTGAATGTTCTGATCGATGGTGAGAACCACATTTTTTCCTGGTGCGCCCGTGCCTTGAATCGACCGGAGAAAATGCCGGCGCGCGTCTTCAGTGACCATGACCCGGCCCGGCTCTCCCGCGATTTCACTGTTCATTCCGTATTCGACTCCCGCCAGCCCTTCATCGTCCATGCCCACATATCCCAATACGTTTGCAGCAAGAGTTCCTTTCGGATAGAAGCGCTTCATTTCCTTTTGGAAATAGACCCCCTTCAGGTTAAGCGCCCTGACTCGCTCCGCTTCCTCGGTGGTCACCTTCCTCTTGATCCAGCAAAACGAATGGAATTCATCAAGACGGCTGGCAAGCTCATGAGGGTCAAGTTGCAGGACGGGGGCGAGCAGCCGGACCGCCCGGGCGCGACTTGGAATCTGGGAGGGCACAGCAAAGACGGAATCCACCGGCAGACTCATCGCCAGCCGGTGCATGCTGCGGTCAAAAATCGCGCCTCGCTGCGGGGTCAGTTCGACCACCCTTTGCTGTTGTTGGTCTGCCTTCTTCAGCCAGTAAACGTATTGGATGACCTGCAAATAATAGAGGCGGGTGAATGCAATGAAGATCCAAAAAGCAAAAACTCCCCCCAAAACGAAGAGTCGGCGGAGGTTTGGATCGGGTTCGGAGTTGCCTGCCGGTTCGCGGACCGCCGGACGTGCAGGATCGTGGTAGGAATCCCGAGTCGGCTTTCGGGGCATTTACGGCTCCCGCGCAACGATGCTGGATGCCGGAGAAACCACACTATCATTGCGGGCAAACTCGGAGTCCCCAGCCTGCCCGGAGCCCGGCGGCGCGCCACCCACCTGGATCACTTGTTGGGGAGCCGGCGGAATCAAACCCAAATCCTGCCGGGCCAAGGCGTCGATCCGCTGGGGATCAGTCATCGCCGCTTTTTCCAGCCGCAGTTGTTTGTTCAACTCCTGGAGGGTTGCGCCCTCCTTCTTGAGTTCCTCGATCTGGTAATTCTCCTTCACGCAATCAAAGTGCTGCCAGGCAATGCCTAAAATCACCACGAACAGTAGGGTAGCGGTAAGGAGCAGACTGTAGCACTCCCGCTTTCGGTCCGGGTCCACTTCCCTTCTGAGTCGTGAATTGTCTATGACTTTGGAGAAGCAGACCTCATGAATGGTGGCACGTCCTGAAATATGTTGCTGGCGCGTTCCGCGCCGGGGTGTTGCCACCGGGATTGCTATAGTAGCCATGCGTCTTGCTCCTGAAGCTTGGTTGCAGAATTAAAGCCAATCATCGGCAATCGCCAGATGGCCGCTTGCGGCACGAGGGCCGCGGACTTCTCCTGCTCTTCACTCCTCCCTTAGCTTAGGTTCCATGCCGGTCATTTCCATGGCTCTCAACTTGGCGCTACGGGAGCGGGGATTGGCGGCCATTTCTGCGTCGGTCGGTCTGCAAATCTTTTTGGTCAGCAACCTGGCCCGGCCCTCGCGACTCAGCTTCAAAAAGTTTTGTTTCACTTTGCGGTCTTCGAGGGAATGGAAGCTGATCACCACCATCCGCCCTCCTGGCCCCAAAACGCCGGGTGATCGGTCAAGAAATGCTTCCAGATTTCCCATCTCGTCATTCACCGCCATGCGTAACGCCATGAAGGTCCGGGTGGCAGGGTGAATGGGGTGGAGGCCCGTCCGGGGGGGGATTGCTCGCGCCACCACCTGCGCCAGTTCGGTGGTTTTGTGAATCGGACGGGCCTTCATAATGGCTCGCGCAATGCGGCGCGAGTGGCGCTCCTCTCCAAGCTGGAAAATCAAGTCTGCCAGTTCGCGCTCGGGCAGGTGATTCACTAAGTCCGATGCAGTCCGGGAAGAGCTGGCATCCATGCGCATATCGAGTGCCCCTTCCCGCTCAAAGCTGAAGCCGCGCCCGGCTTCGTCAAGCTGATTGGAACTTAATCCCAAATCAGCGATCAATCCATCCGCCGGAGGAAAGCCGCTGGCGTGGTGAAGCTGCTTAATTTCCGCGAAATTGCCTTGAACCAGCACCGCGCTGCCCTCAAAAGGCGCCAAACGTTGACGGGCGGCGTCAAGCATCGCCGCATCCCGGTCAATGCCGAGCAGCCGCGCGCCGCTTGAACTGCGGAGGATGGCCTCGGCGTGCCCGCCTCCGTTCACGGTTGCGTCAATGTAAGTCCCGGCGGTCCGCACCGCCAGGTATTCCAAAACCTCACGAACCAGGACCGGAACGTGCATTAGATGCCAAGGTCACTGAGCGTTTTTTGGTCATCTTCCGTCAGTTGCGTCTGCTCCAAGTACTCTTCAAATCGGGCTACAGACCAGACGTCCAGGCGGTCCAAGTATCCAATGACGGCGACTTCGCCCCGCAGCTCGGCGCTTTCCCGAAGCTGTGAGGGAATCAGTACCCTCGCCTGCCCATCCATCCGCGCCGTCTGCCCCCAGTAGTTGGCGCGATCCAGGAACTTCCTCTTGGAGCTGTTCATCGAGGGCAATGCCGCCAACTTGTCCTCAATCTTCCGCCACTCCGGAAACGGGTAAATCCTCGCGCACCTTCCATCAAGACTCGTGATATAAAAGTCGGGTCCGTACTTTTCCTCAAGGAGGGACTTGAACCCGGCCGGTATCTTGAGCCGCCCTTTGACGTCCACAGTGGCGGTGTGCCTGCCACGTAGCATGTTTTGCATCCTGAAAACTGCGTTAGCGCTGTCCGGCTGGACGTTGATCGCTACTTTTGACCACAAATCTCCACTTACGGCCCCAATATAGGCTTGTAACCCTTTTCAAGTCAAGGGATTTCTTAAATTTTAATCATTTATTTTTTAGTAAAGGAAAGACCACTAGATATTGGGGCACGCCATCTACTGCTGGCCAAGATATTGGGTTAGGTCGGGCAGGCCTCCAAGCCTTCACCCGAGCGGCGGGGGCCCTTACGCATCGTGCTGAGGGAAAGCTTCAGCCGCCTCGCTATCAAACGGCAAGATGTGCCCCACATGACGCTTCTACCAGCCGGAGTTGAAGCCACCGGCGCTGAAACCTCCCGTACCCGACCCGAAAAGCTTCTGGAACCCACCCAGGACGTCAAGGCCGGTCTTGGCGATGTTCAGGACTTTCTCCACCGTGTCGAGAGTATGGCCGGACCCCGCCGTCCCGCTGGGGACCGCCCCGGGAGCAACTTGCGGCGGGCCAAATTGCGGCACCTGGACGTTGGGCGCCTGGCGCTGCACGGCCGCGTAGTATTGCTGGGCGGTGGCCGCGTTGCCCTGCATGTTGTAGAGCGAGCCAAGCAGCCACTGAGCCTGCACGTCCATGGGGTTGAGCTGCAAAGCTCGTTGGAACGCCTGTTCTGCCCAAGCCAAGCTGCCCTGAGCCATCAGCACCATTCCCGCTGCCGTGTGATAACTGGAGAAACCGGGGTTGAGCGTGATGGCTTGATTGATGGCCCCCAGAGCCTGAGCCAAGTGCGCCGGCACGAACTGAGCCGCTCCCAGGGCCCATTTCATGCGTGCGGCGTTAAAGTTGCAGAAGCACAGTGAGAAGAAGACCGGGTCGGGCGTGGGAATCCCGCTCTGCTGGGCCTGCATGATGCAACTGGAGATAAGCCAGATCGCCTGGTCGTAGAGTTGCGCCGCAGCAGCAGGATTGGCGGCGGCTTCCATCATCATGGCCTGCTGTGCGAGGGCGCAAGCCTGCTGGTATTGCTGTTGCAAACCTGCGAGAGGATTGGGAAACATATGCCCCTCCGTTCATATTGTCGGTGTTCGGATGAGCTTACGCGCAGTGGCCAAAAAAGGCAACTGCCCGTATCGCGCGCCAGCGATTCCGCATCCATTAAGGGAAGTGCTGAAAAGTGGTTGTGGTGGCGTGCATTCGGCGCCGGGGCCAGATTCGCATGGGATTATTCGCGTCGCCAGGAGCTGCGGGGGTGGTGCTGAGGGAGGAAGAGTCCGC
>DATKST010000125.1:0-89052 GCA_035531475.1 Terriglobia bacterium | reverse complement strand
GGGGACTTATCAAAGCACATGCGCCCTGGATTCGAACGGCGCTTGCCAGGACGCCTTTGCAAGCCAACTCAAGCCGGGCGGCGCATCTCTCGCCTATTCCACCTATTTCGGCGGCAATGGTGATGATGAGGCCAATGCCATTGCCCTGGATAGCAAGGATGACGTTTACATTGGAGGTCTGACCGTCTCCACCAACCTGCCGACGACACCACTGGCATTCCAGACTAAGTGCGGAACGGACGGCAACTGCAACAATGGAAACTCCGACGGCTTCTTTACCATCCTCAACTTCACCAAGAGTCCGGCCCTGGTCTATTCCACTTATCTGGGGGGAAGCGGCGAGGATTTCGTGGTAGCCCTGGCCTTTGATAGCGCCGGAAATGTCTATCTGACCGGCGAAACCAAATCCAAGGATTTCCCCACCACCACGGGTGCGTATCAGACCCAGTGCATCCTCGACACCAACCAAACGTGCGAAGGCGATGCTTTCGTCTCCAAGATCAATCCTACGGCCACCGGATCGAGTGCTCTGGTCTATTCCACCCGTATGGGCGGGACGGGGGAAGAAGCAGGAAACGGCATCACTGTCGATTCCGTGTTTGACGCCTACATCACCGGTTTTACAACTTCCACGACAAATTTCCCGGTCCAGAACCCCTATCAGGCAACCTTCGGCGGAGGCTCGCAGGACGCCTTTGTAACCAAATTCAAGCCGGATGGCAGCGGGTTGATTTTCTCCACTTACCTGGGCGGCAACAACTACGACCTTGCCACCGGCATTGCGCTTGGCCCCAATGACACCATCTACGTTGCCGGCAGTTCCAACTCCAGCAATTTCCCCACCACGGCGAATGCCTTATACAGCTCACTCGGCCAAGGCACGCCCGGTACTTGCGGCACGCCCCCCGTCGCGTGCCGGGACGCCACCGTCACTTCGTTTGACTCGTCCGGGACCGGACTTTTGTTCTCCACCTATCTCGGTGGCGGAAACGAAGACGAGGGAAACGGAATTGTGGTGGACTCCAGCGGCACCGCCTATGTGACCGGCTTTACTCAATCCGTTAACCCCATTCCATTTCCCACGCAAAATCCGACCACGGGGGCATGCGTGGGAACTTGCGGACCGACCGGCACGAGCAATCCGGGTGATGCTTTCCTCAGCGAGTTGGGAAGCCTCACTACGCCTTTTGCGCTCTTTAGCACCACCACGGTAAGCTTTGGCAACCAGAACGTGGGCTCCAAGAGCTCGCCGCAGACGGTTACTCTGACCAACAGCGGCAACGCCAATCTAACGATTTCATCCGTGGTTCTGGGCGGGTCGAATCCCACGGATTTCACTGAAACGGACAATTGTGTGAGTTCCTCTCCGCTCATACCAGGGGCAAGCTGCACCGCGAATGTCACTTTTGGTCCTTTGGTGATTGGTCCGCTCAGCGCCTCGCTCACGGTCACCGACACGGCCACCAACAGCCCGCAAACCATCAGCCTTTCCGGGACGGGCATCCAGGTGAGCATTGCAATTTCGCCCACCTCGCTCAATTTCGCGGGTCAAGCTCCGGGCACCACCAGCGCCCCGCAGCCGGTGACCTTGACCAATACCGGAACGGGAACCATAACTCTCACCAGTGTGGTCATCAGCGGGCCTTTTGCCCTGGCGGCCGGCACCACGTGTGCCGCCAACACCCAATTGACAACGAATCAGAATTGCGTGATGAATGTTACTTTCTCTCCGACCAGCCTTGGACCGGAAAGCGGCGCCGTCACCCTTACCGATAACGCGCCGGGCAGCCCGCAAACCGTGCCCCTCACGGGTAACGGTTCCGCGGCTGGAGTCGTATTCAGCCCCGCCAGCTTGAGTTTTGGAAATGTGGTTACGGGACAGAGCAGCACGCCTCAGACCGTTACCATCACCAACAACGGCAACATCAATTTGGTGGTTACCGGTGTCTCGTTCACCGGAACCAATCCCGGCGATTTCAGCGACAACTATACCAATGGCTGCGCTTCGGTTTTGCCCAACGCCAAGTGCACGATCACTGTTACCTTCAAGCCTGCGGCGGCCGGAGATCGCTCCGCGTCCTTAAGTGTTACGGACAATGCTCCAGCCAGCCCACAATCGGTCCCGTTGACAGGCACCGGAACGGGTCCGGGCGCGGCCCTTTCACCTCCCACCGGCCTGAATTTTGGCGGCCAGACCATTAATACTGCGAGTAACCCGCAAACGGTAACTCTGACCAACACCGGTACTTCGGCGTTGACCATCACCGGCGTTAGCGTTATCGGGACGAATCCTACCGTTTTCAGCGAGTCAAACACCTGCGGCACATCCCTGGCGACGAATGCCAATTGCGCCATCAGCGTCACCTTCAAACCCGCTACGGGCGGGAACCTGGCTGCAACCCTCAGCGTGGCGGATAATGCCCCGGGCAGCCCCCAGACCGCTCCGCTGGCTGGCACGGGCGCAGACTTCGCGATCACCGCCACCACCACCACCCAAACGGTCGCCCCGGGCGCGAACGCCGTTTACCAGCTTTCATTAACGCCTCAAGGCGGCTTTAACCAGGCAGTCAGTCTTGCTTGCAGCGGTCAGCCAGCGGCTTCCACTTGTACGGTTGCTCCCCCTTCCGTCACTCCCAACTCCAATGGGAGCGCAACGCCTCTAACCGTTACGGTGGTAACCACAGCGGCCAGCTTGGCGCCGCCGTTCTCTCACCTTTTGCCGCCGGCCACTGGTTCGGGTCATGGTTGGGTTTGGATGATGAGCCTTCTGGGTCTCTTGATGTTCACCACGCTCCTCGCCCAAAGGAAAACCCGGCGCGCGGCGTGGATTCTTGCCCCGGTGATGCTCTGGATCCTGATGGCCTCGGCATGTGGCAGCAACAGCACCGGTAGTGGCGGTGGCGGAACCGCGGGAACACCTCCCGGCACCTATACACTGAAAGTCTCTGGCACGGCAGGGTCGCTCACCAGCAGCGTGAATGTGTCGTTGACGGTTAACTAAAAGCGCCGGGGAGATTGCTTCGCGTGCGTGTCGTATTTATGGCTTCGGAGTGCGTGCCCTTCTCGAAGACGGGGGGCTTGGCGGACGTGGTGGGTGCGCTGCCGCAGGCGCTTTCCGCGCAAGGCCACCAAGTGGACGTCTTCATTCCGCGCTACCGCATGACCCAGCCGGGCCGGCCCGTGCCCGGGGCTTCAAACGTCACCTTTCCGGTGGGAAGGGACTTGAAGTCTGCTTCGATCCAGGACGGAGGCAAGACGCAGGGAGTAACCACCTACCTGGTTGAGATGCCCGAATATTTTGACCGGGACGGCCTCTATCAAACCAAGGACGGCAAGAATTACCCGGACAATCCGGAGCGTTTTGCCGCCTTCTGCCTGGCCACGTTGGAATTCCTGAAGCTGCCGGGCAGTCCGGCGGACATCCTCCATTGTCACGACTGGCAAACGTCGTTCGCTCCCATCTTCTTGCGAACTAAATACCGGGATGATCCGCGGCTGCAGAATGCTTCCGTGATGTTGACCATCCACAATCTGGGTTTCCAGGGGATATTCCCTCCGCAGGTGCTCGACCGGACCGGCATTCCACAATCCATTTTTAATCCCGATCAGCTTGAGTTCTTCGGTCAAGTGAATCTGCTGAAGGGCGGAATCGTTTTCGCGGACTTCATCACTACGGTGAGCCGCAAATATGCCGAGGAGATCAGAACGGAGGAATTGGGCTTCGGATTGGAAGGTGTGTTGCAGAAGAGCGCGAACCGGGTGCAAGGCATCTTGAACGGCGTGGACTACGCGGCGTGGGACCCTGCGACGGACCCGTTGATCGCAAAGACCTATTCGCCGGTGGACTTGACCGGAAAATCCGTGTGCAAGCAGGCGCTGCTTGAGAAGATGGGTGCCAAGCAGCCGAGCCTCGACCGTCCTGTGATCGGCATCGTCTCCCGCTTCGCAACGCAGAAGGGATTTGACCTGATTGCGGAAATCGCCGAGCAGTTGATGGCGATGGATCTTTACATCGTCGCGCTCGGAACCGGTGAACCCAAATATGAGGCGCTTTTCCAGTCGCTGGCCCAGCGCTTCCCCGGCCGCTTTCTGGTGCGAGTGGCTTATGACAATGAGCTGGCTCACCAGATCGAAGCCGGGGCTGACATTTTCCTGATGCCTTCGCGCTACGAGCCTTGTGGCCTGAATCAGATTTACAGCCTGAAATATGGAACCGTGCCCGTGGTGCGGGCCACGGGCGGCCTGGACGATACCATTCAGGACTTTGACGGTGCTGCAGGGACCGGCTTCAAGTTTCGGGATTATTCGCCCACGGAGCTGCTGGCCACTCTAGAGCGCGCCCTGAAGGCTTACCAGGACCCGGCCGTGTGGCGGCAATTGATCCAGGAAGGGATGAGCAAGGATTATTCGTGGGCCCGGTCTGCTGCGGAGTATGCCAAAATCTATCAGAGGCTGGCTCAGGAACGGGGTCGAACCTTAACTGCTGTCTGAGCATCCAATGCACTGGGTTCAAGCGGTTGAGGTATCGTGTGGAGCGTCCGGCAATTGAGCGGACGATGTCGCGGTGCCGTCCCGGCGGCATTTGCCGGCAGGATCCGAGCTAGACGCAATGCTGTTCACTGAAGGTCCGGTCGAGAATATCGCACACGGTTGGACCAGAGCCCCTCACCCACCGCTGTGCGGTTCCCCCTCTCCCCGCCTGCGGGGAGAGGGCCGGGGTGAGGGGTCACGCGACGCCTCTGACATCAAGATCATGAGGCTTGCCTTAAGTGAACAGTATTGGGGCTTGCCGGGGGCGCTGTCCAGCTAGTTCGCGGGCGCCCCACCAGCGTTCAAATGTTCTAATACTCCCATTGGGGAACAAGAAAGCGAGGAAACAATATGGTCGAGGTAACGGACCAGGATTTCGACAATCAAGTATTGAAATCAGCGCAGCCCGTGCTGGTGGATTTTTGGGCGCCGTGGTGCGCCCCCTGCCGGATGATCGCTCCAGCCGTTGAGGCCGTTGCCGAACAGTTTGCAGGAAAGGCGTTGGTCGTTAAGGTGAACGTAGACGACAATCAGGGGATCGCCGGCCGTTACAATATCCGTGGCATTCCCACCCTTCTGCTCTTCAAGGACGGACAAGTTCGCGAGCAAATTGTCGGCGCCACTTCAAAAGATAACATTGCAAAGATGGTGGAAAAACATGTCTAAAGTAGGGGTGCGCAGCGGCGATTTTTCAGCCCAGCCCGGCGCGCCCTTGTCCGGCCCTGCGGCTGGCGCCCAACGGCGACTCTTCTTCTTTGTCGTCAGGCCGGCCGCTTCCCCGATGAATTTCAAATCTTTTCAATTCCCACCTGTGATGTCAGAATAGCCTGGGTGTCCCAGTGCTTAATCGCCGGAGGGACCTCACCGGGGGTTTCTGCCCCGGAACAGAGGAGCGCGGATGATGAGTCAAACTCAGAATCCCACGAAGCCGGAGGGCTGCGTGCTCGTCGGCCTGCAATGGGGAGACGAGGGCAAGGGCAAAGTGGTGGATGTCCTCGCCGAGCATTTTGACATCGTGGCACGCTATCAGGGTGGCGCCAACGCCGGGCACACCGTGGTGGTGGACGGCCGGAAGTTTATCCTGCAGCTCATTCCCAGCGGCATCTTGCGGCCCGGCAAAATCGCCGTCATTGGCAACGGCGTGGTGCTGGATCCCAAGGCGCTGCTCTGCGAGCTTGAAACGATCGGCCAGGCCGGTACCGATTTCCGCGACCGCCTGCTCATTAGTGACCGTGCCCACCTGATCCTTCCCCATCATCCCGCCCACGAAGCGGCTGCCGAAGCGGCGCTCGGGGCTGCCAAGATCGGAACCACATCCAAAGGCATTGGGCCAACTTACGAAGATAAGGCGGGCCGCCGCGGTCTGCGCGCTTGCGACCTCCGCAATCACGAAGTCTTTGAGGCCCACTACCGCCAGATCCTTGGCGATGGCAAGGCCGCCTCGCCCACTAGCACTGCGGGGGAAACTGGCAGGTTAGTTGAAGAATATTGGAATATCAGTTGCCAGATCGTCCCCTACCTCTCGAACGTCTCCGCCTGGCTCAACCGGCAGATGGATCAAGGCCGGCGCGTGCTGTTTGAGGGCGCGCAGGGGACGCTGCTGGACCTGGACCACGGAACTTATCCCTTTGTCACGTCGTCGAGCGCCGCCGCGGGCGGGGCCTGCACGGGAACCGGTGTGGGTCCGACGCGAATCGGCGGAGTGGTCGGCGTTTCCAAAGCCTATGCGACGCGCGTGGGCAGCGGCCCATTTCCTACCGAAGCGATGGAGCCGGAGGGCGATCAGTTGCGCGAGCGCGGCAGCGAATACGGCGCAGTCACGGGCCGGCCCCGGCGCACGGGCTGGTTTGACGTGCCGGCGGCGCGCTACACCTCGCAATTGAACGGCTTGACCGCTCTCATCATCACCAAGCTTGACATCCTCGACCACCTTGCAGAGATTCCGGTGGGCATTGAATACGAGCTGGACGGCAAAGCACTCAGCGAATTTCCTGCGGAGATCGAAGTGCTGGAGCGGGTCAAGGTACGCTACCAGATGCTGCCGGGATGGCAGCAACCCACCTTCGGCCTACACCATTTCGAACGGTTGCCCGCCAAGGCCCGTGACTATCTCCAATTCATTTCGGACCAACTGGGTGTGGAGATTGCAATGGTGTCTACCGGTCCTGAGCGCTCCCAGACCGTGTGGCGGGAAGATTCCCGGTTCGCGGCGCGGTGGCTGGCCGCCCGGTGATGGAACCGATTCAATATGGAGGGTGCGATGAAGAAACCACTGCTTCTTACTGGCCTGGCTGCTTTGATGCTATCGCTTCCAGGACTGGCCGCAGTGGGCGGCACGGCAACTCCAGCATCACCGCTCAGCGCCCTGAGCGCTTATTGGGGCCAGTGGACCGGCCAGGGCAAAATCCTGGATTCGCCCTTTGGTAAGGCGGGAGATGCGGGCGGCGAAACCAACTGCAATTGGTCGCCCAACCACGGCTTCCTGGTTTGCGACCAGAAGACTCACAGTCCAGCAGGAGCGTCGAACGACCTCAGCATTTACACCTACAACCAAAAGGACCACGCTTATCATTTCTTCGGGTTGTCACGGAACAGCGGCAACGTTCGCTCGCCCAAGTTGACCATTGAGGGGAACCGCTGGACCTATCTGAGTGAGTTTACCGGCTCCAGAAAACACGTGCGAATTCGTACCATCAACGTGTTCACTTCGCCCACCACCGTTACATACAAGACCGAATATTCCGTTGACGGTGCGCCTTGGAAATTGATGGGATCAGGATCGTCGCACCGGGTGAAGTAATGCGGGAACATGAAGGAGCTGGGCTTGGGAGGTTCAGAGACCCAGCCGGCAGTGCGGCCACGGGTACCGTCATTCCCGCGGAAGTGGGAATCCATATGCAGCCAGGTTCGCAGGCCCTCAAGGTCAACGCTTGCCTTGCTCTTTACCGTTGAGATTGGTCAGGCAGCGCGCCCATTATGACTCTCAGCTTTGAAAACGCCGTGGCCGCCGTCCGGGAAAAGGCCGCGGCATTCAAGCCGGTTTTATCTATCGAGGCTTTGCCATTGGACCAGGCCCTGGGCCGAATCCTGGCGGAGGAGGCTCGCGCCGACCGGGACTACCCGCCCTTCAACCGTTCCATGCGGGATGGATTTGCGGTTCGCTCCTCTGATGTGGCAACAGTCCCTGTTGAACTTACTGTCCTCGGCGAGATTCGCGCCGGCAGCTTCTTTGCCGGGGAGGTTCATCCCCGCCAGTGCGTCTCCATTATGACGGGCGCGCCGCTGCCGCGTGGCGCTGATGCCGTGGTGATGGTGGAGCACACGGAAACCGTGGGATCGAGCGTTCGTATCCTGCGCAGCGTGGGCCCATCGGAGAATGTGGTACAGCAGGCGAGCGAAGCCCGCGCCAACCGTCCGGTTCTTGCCGCGGGACGGCTGATTGGAGTGGGTGAAATCGGCATTCTCGCTTCAATCGGCATGACCAAAGTCCGGGTTTATCGTCAACCCACTGTGGCAATCCTTTCGACCGGCGATGAAGTGGTCCCCATTTCCGGAAAGCCGGAATGGTTCCAGGTGCGCAACAGCAATGCAACAATTCTGGCGGCTGAAGTCGCCTCGGCAGGGGGCAAGCCGGTGGCGCTGGACATTGCGCGAGACGATCCTGAGCATCTTCGCAGGCTGCTTCAAGAGGGATTGGAAGCGGATATGCTCCTGACCAGCGGCGGTGTTTCCGCGGGCAAACACGATTTGGTTGAAGGCGTCCTGAAGGAGCTGGGCGGGGAATTTTTCTTTGACGGAGTCGATCTCCGGCCGGGCCGGCCGCTGGTGTTCGGAGCCGTTCACAACAAACTTTTTTTCGGACTGCCCGGCAACCCCGTCTCCACCTACGTCACTTGCTCCCTCTTCGCGCGGCCCGTCATTCGTGTCCTGGGCGGCGGAGAATTCACCGAACGGCTGTTCTTGCGGGCGCGGCTCGCGCGCGCTGTGAAGCACAAGGCCGCTCTGACGGCTTTCATGCCGGCCCGGGTCTTTCCATCACTGTGCCGCGAGGGTTCCGACCCCGCGGTTGAGCTTGTTGCATGGCAAGGATCGGGCGACTTGATGGGCGTGGCGGCGGCGAATTGCTTCCTGGTGCTTCATCCTGGGCAGACGGCGCTGGCCGCAGGCGATTGGGTGGACGTGATGCCCAGGGAACCCGCTTAAGTTGCATGCACTGGCGCTATAGGGGCGGGCTTTGTGCCAGCCGGGGGCGACCACGAGGGTCGCCCCTACAGGCTGCTGCGGTATTGTTGAATCGCCAGCCCGAAAGCAGAGGAAGGTGCGCTCTTCGTGCCTCGAAAGCTGACCCACTACGATCAAACCGGGCAAATGCGGATGGTAGACGTTTCCGCCAAACTCGAAACGGCTCGCGAGGCGCGCGCCAGCGTCCTCGTCAAGATGCGCTCTGCCACGATCCGCGCCGTCCGGCGCCATCCAGCCAAAGGAAACCCGCTCGAGATCGCACGTATTGCCGGCATCGCCGCCGCCAAAAAGACATCGGAGTTGATCCCCCTTTGCCATCCGCTCTTTCTGACCCACATTGACGTGCGCGCGCGGTTTTGCAGCGCGGGCGTCAAGATTGAATCCGTGGTGCGGAGCACAGGACAGACCGGCGTTGAGATGGAGGCGCTCACCGCCGCTGCCGTTGCTGCGCTTACGGTCTACGATATGTCAAAGGCGATTGACCACGGGATTGAAATCACCGGCTTGGCCCTCGATGAGAAGAGCGGCGGAAAGAGCGGCTTGTATCGCCGCAATCCGCAACCCAAGAGGTTGAAGTCGCGCCCATGAGCCAACTTCGCGCCCGGATTCTGGTCTTGAGTGATGGCTGCGCCAGCGGCGCGCGGCAGGACACGTCCGGCCCGGCCATCCGCGAAATTCTTGAGCAAAAGGGCTGGTGGGTGGCGTCCCTGGATATCCTTCCCGATGATTTGGCTGCCATCCGCGACCAATTGCTTGCCTGGACCGACGCAGAGGATTGCGACGCCATTTTCACGAGCGGCGGCACCGGACTGAGCCCGCGAGATGTGACGCCGGAAGCCACGCGGCAGGTGATTGAGAAGGAAGTGATCGGGCTTGCGGAGTTGATGCGCTCCGAGGGCGTTAAGGAAAACCGCCGGGCGGCGCTTTCCCGCGTCCTATGCGGCGTGCGCAAGGGCAAGCTGATTGTGAACCTTCCCGGCAGCGAGCGTGGCGCCCGGCAATCGCTGGAAAGTATCCTGGACCTTCTGCCCCACGCTTTGGATATTTGTCAGGGGCGAACGCAGCATTGATCTGCCGCAACCCACCATTGAGAATGGATCTGAGGCCGATTGGCAGCGCAAATTTGGTAGTGACTCAATTTGTTCCTTCATCGTCATTCCCGCGAAAGCGGGAATGCCACTCCGAATATCGCAGTGGCATTCCGAACTCGTGCAGAAAAAGGGATTGTCCGGAGCATGGATCCCCGCCTTCGCGGGGATGACGGTGGCGAACAATGTCACAAAACTTCAAACTGCGTCACTCCCGCAAATTTTTGCCGCTTGCGTTTTCAAAATCGCATTATTATAATTAGAAGTTTGCGGCGGCTGGCGTAGCTCAGTTGGTAGAGCATCTGATTTGTAATCAGAGGGTCGGGGGTTCAAATCCCTTCGCCAGCTCCAGACGAGCCGGCAATGGCGTGGACAGGTGGCTGAGCGGTCAAAAGCAGCAGACTGTAAATCTGCCGGCCCATGCGGTCTACGGAGGTTCGAATCCTCCCCTGTCCACCAGAATAATAGTGAATAGTGGCGAGTGAAAAGTGACGAGCAAAACCATGCAGCGGGCAGTTTTCAGCAAGCGCCGGTCGCGCCTTGATTTCGATCCCCGGTGGTGGGATTTGCTTGTCACCCGGCACTCTTCACTCGGCACTGTATTTGAGGGCGGGAGTAACTCAGTGGTAGAGTCACAGCCTTCCAAGCTGTTGGTCGCGGGTTCGATCCCCGTCTCCCGCTCCAGAAAGCAGTGGCTAGTGGAAAGTGATAAGTGACGAGCAATCATGCGATGCAAGCGCGCGGCGATTCGGCATGAAATCTTTCTTGGCTTGTCACTCGTCACTTGTCACTGCCTTTGAGGGGCCGATGTAGCTCAGTTGGTAGAGCGCGTCCTTGGTAAGGACGAGGTCAGCGGTTCAATCCCGCTCATCGGCTCCAGAGATTTGATGGCGATTTGAGAGCTGTGACTGATTCCGACCGAGATTCCCGGCTGGCGATGGCGCAAGCACTTCGAGAGAGTGCGGACCACTATTTATCGGAGCAGGCACTTCGCGATGCCCTGTCGAGATCATATTACTCGGTTTTTCACCTTGGCTGTACGCTACTGGGCAAAGGATACGGCAACCACGACGAGTTCCTGAAAGATTTAGGCGAGAAGGTAAAAAACGATGGCTTGAGTGAAGGAGTGAAGCGACTTCGAGAGTGGCGAATTACTGCCGATTACAAGTTTGACGCGATAGCCCGTGACTATGGCGGCGACTCGGAGCGGTTTCGGAACGCGGCGTCCGAAGCGTTGAAGCTAGGCCAGGGGGTTTATAAGGACTTGGCGGACCGGATCGATAAGGAGTAAAGAGTATGGCACTGGCGACTGAAAACAGAATTGACGAGCTTTTGCGTGAGGAACTCAAGCAAAGCGGCATTTCGGAGCAGTTATACACGGTGGAGTCGTTCGTCACGCCGGAGGGCGTTCTCGCAGAGGTTGTCGTGCGGGACGCTTCGGTCCTGGAAGAGGCGCAAAAGGCTGTTCAGGACGTCGCGCGCAAGCTGGAAGGCGAAGGTTTCTCACTCCTGCCCACCGTTCGCGCTCTTTGGCAGGTTGAGGAGGTTCAAAGCATCGGAATTACCAATCCGCCTGGCGCACCTTCGGAGATGGTCGGGGCGCTGTTTAAGGGCACTCTCAAGTCCGGGGACCGGCATCAGGAGGTGTGGGTGGCGGTGCCCCCCGCAGCGCTCGGGGTTCTGCGTCCTCTGGTTGCGAGCGAACCAGCGATATTGGGTTTGGTGAGCAAGTTCTTGGAACACAGGCTTTCCATCGGGGGAGCGGGTTACTGGGATCCCATCCGCGAGCCAAAACGGGAACTCGATGAAGATGCCGCTCGTTATTTGCGCTGGCGACCTTATGAACAACTGAGGAGATCAGTTGATCTGGTTTTCCGCACAGTTGAGAAAGCAAGGAATTTTCTGGAATCGTTAAATTTGACAGAAAGGAGGGCTCGTGATTTCCACGATGTGCTGGAGTGGCTTCTGCCTCCCGCGGGGGCGATTGCTCCCGGCGAGCGATTGCCCACGAGCAATTATGAGCTATACGAAATGTTGCTTGCATCCGAAAAAGATGAGTTGCGCCAACACTACTTTCAAGAATTAGAACGAGCGTGCGAGGATTGGCCTGAATTGAAGCAGGAGTTCCCAAAAGTATTAGCTGCGTGAGGTAACGCATGGCCAAGGAAAAATTCGATCGGTCGGAGCCGCACATGAACATTGGGACGATTGGGCACATCAATCATGGCAAGACGACGTTGACGGCGGCAGGCACAGGAAGTCTTCAATAAACCGGTTTTGCGGGGTTTTCGCGTAGAGAGACGAGTCGGGCAAGGGGTTGGCCGGCAAGGCTTTCTGCGCTCGTGCAAGAAATTTGCCAAAAAGTGTTCACAGAAATAAAATTCTGTTATAATATGTCAAGGGATGGCGTGGGTGTCTTCTGCCGTACTGAGGCTCTGGACGGCGCATGGGCTGCAAAGTCAATCCCTCCAAAAATTCACGAGGCGTGGCTCTGGTCTTGGATTTAGTTCAATTCCTGCTTGAGCGAGCTGTCTCCCAAGGTTTACGGTCAGACCAATGCGCGAAATTATAACGCTGCAGTGCACGGACTGCAAAAACCGCAATTACTCCACGACCAAGAACAAGAAGAAGAACCAAGACCGGCTGGAGTTGAAGAAGTTCTGTCCGGTTTGCCGTCATCACAAGGTCCACCGCGAAGTAAAATAGCCGGAGCTCCACGTTGGCCTGGGGCGGACGGAGCGCAGCAGGATTTCGCCGCTCACGAACGATTTCAAAGGGGCGTAAGTTTAATGGCTAGACTGCCGGTCTCCAAAACCGGTCGTGGGGGTTCGAATCCCTCCGCCCCTGCCAGGCTTGTTGAGTGGCTGATTGGCTCATCCAGTCCGGCGAGAGAAAAGGAACGAAACGAAGCCGGTCGCGCGGCTCCAAGGGTTTGAAGCCCGAAAGACATCAGGAAGGCAAATCACCAGAATGGCAGACGAGATCACACTGAATAAAGGAACCTGGACGCAGATTCGTGACTATATCGGAGAAGTTCGCACCGAAATGAAAAGAGTGACGTGGCCCGGCAAACAAGAAACCTATGGGACGACGGTGCTAGTGATTGCGACAACGTTCGCGTTCGGGCTGTTCTTCTTCTTTTGCGACCACGTCTTTTCAGCGGTTGTGGCTTATCTTTTGAAGTTTCTACTTCACCGTACCTAGATTTCGAGCGTGAAGTCGAGGGAGGTTTCGCTGGCAAGGGTTGGGATGGTTAAGGGCAAGAACTGGTACATCATTCACACCTATTCGGGATTCGAGAAGAAGGTGGCGGAGACCCTCCGAAGCCGGGTAGAGGCGGCGGGCCTCGCCGAACGGATTGGTGAGATTCGGGTGCCGAGTGAAAGCGTCATCGAGATGCGGGCGGGGAAGAAGGTGGTCTCGCCCAAGCTTTTTTATCCAGGTTACGTGCTGGTCGAAATGGAAATGGACAATGACACCTGGCATCTGGTGCGCTCCACGCCGCGCGTAACGGGTTTTGTGGGATCGGGACAGATGCCGAGCCCACTGACGATGGAGGAAGTGGATCGCATTGTCCATCGCGAAGAGGTTGCCGCCGAGCACCCCAAGCCCAAATTGAAATTTGAAAAGGGCGAGTCCGTGAAGATCAACGAAGGGCCTTTCAAGGACTTTACGGGGTTGGTGGACGAGGTGAATGATGATCGTTCCACGTTGCGAGTGCTGGTGACGATTTTCGGACGGTCAACGCCGGTCGAGCTCGATTTTTACCAAGTAGAAAAGAGTTCCTGATGCAGGTTCATTCGTTTAGCCGGTTTTGATGATTGCGGAGCGCCGGAAATTCTGATCGCAGGTAGGAGTTATGGCAAAGAAAATCCAGGCAATGGTAAAGTTACAGATTTCCGCGGGCAAGGCGACGCCCGCCCCGCCTGTGGGTCCGGCGCTTGGCCAACACGGCGTGAATATCATGGAGTTCTGCAAGGCTTTTAATGGCAAGACATCCGCAAAGGATCAAGAAGGTTTGATCATCCCCGTGGTCATCACGGTTTACACGGACCGGAGTTTTTCATTTGTGACGAAGACGCCGCCGGCTGCGGTTCTGCTGAAGCGGGCTGCGGGGATTGCCAAGGGTTCCGGGGAGCCCAACAAGAATAAGGTCGGCAAGGTCACAGAGAAGCAAGTCGAGGAAATCGCCAAGACTAAATTGCCGGACCTGAACGTCCGGGACTTGGCTGCCGCCATTGCCACGGTGAAGGGTACGGCGCGCAGTATGGGACTTGAGGTTACATCCTGAACTAACAATTTTCGCGCCTCGCCCGCCGATGGAGCCACGGATCGAGGCTTGAATTCAATTGAGGTGCATGCAGGTGGGCAAGAAATTTGAGCAATCTGTGAAGTTGGTGGAAAAGGCGGCTTACCCCATTGCAGAGGCGATTCCGCTGGTCAAGAAAGCGGCGTTCGCTAAGTTCGACGAAACGGTCGAGGTCGCGATGCGGCTGGGGGTCGATCCCAAGCATGCTGACCAGATGGTGCGCGGGACCGTGGTGCTGCCGCATGGTCTGGGCAAGAGCAAACGCGTCATTGTCATCGCCTCCGGGGATAAGGTTCGCGAGGGCCGCGAGGCTGGCGCGGACGAATCCGGTGGCGACGATCTGGTACAGAGAATCCAAGGTGGATGGATGGATTTTGACGCGGTGGTAGCCACTCCTGACATGATGAAGTCGGTGGGGCGATTGGGCAAGGTGCTCGGTCCGCGCGGTCTGATGCCGAATCCCAAGACCGGGACGGTTACAACGGATGTGGAAAAGGCGGTGCGGGAAGTCAAGGCAGGCAAGGTAGAATTCCGCGTCGATAAGACGGGGATCATTCACTGCGCGGTTGGCAAGGTTTCTTTCGATGCTGACAAGCTCACTGAGAATGCCGTGGCTTTGATCTCTAGCGTCGTAAAGGCCAAGCCCGCGACCGCCAAAGGGCATTATGTCAAAAGCATCGTGGTTTCCTCGACGATGGGCCCGGGCGTTCCGGTGGAACTGGCCTCAGTCGAAGCGGTTTAAGATTACTGATTCAGGGTGGACGGCATGAAGAAAGATGAAAAGCAAAAGCAGGCGGAAGCCCTGCACCAGGATTTACTGAAAGCCCGAACCGTGTTCCTCTCGGGCTTCGAGGGCATCACCGTTTCCCAGGATACCGATCTGCGCCGCAAAGTTGCGCAGGCCGGTGGCCGGTACAGGGTGGTGAAGAACAGCTTGATTGAGCGGGGATCCAAAGGGACTTCGGTCGAACCGGCTGCGCAGAAACTCCGCGGTACCACTTCTGTCACCTATACCGAAGCGGACCCGGTTGCGTTGGCGAAGGCCATCACGGCCTACGCCAAGGAAAATCCATTGCTGGTCTTCAAGGCCGGGGTGGTGGAAGGCCGAGTCATCTCCATTGCAGATTTGGCGCAGATTGCCAGCCTTCCTTCGAAGGAAACGTTGTTCTCCAGGGTTCTGTTCATGCTTAATTCACCCGCACAGAGGGTTGCGTCAAGCTTGGCCGGAGTGTCGCGCAATCTGGCGGTGGTCATCAACGAGGCCGTGAAACAAAATAGGTTCAAGGAAGCTGCCGGCTAACAGTGGTATCTTCGGCGGCGCCGTGCTGCCCCATTTTTGTGGGCCGCGATTTCTGAGGAGGAATAATAAGCAATGTCCGAGCGCGTAGATAAGTTAGTGGAAGAAATCAAGGGGTTAACGCTTCTGGAGGCGGCAGACTTAGTTAAGAGGCTGGAGGAAGCTCTGGGCGTGAGCGCTGCGGCTGCGGCTCCTGTGGCAGTTTCGGGCGCGGCATCGGGCGCGGCTCTGGCGGGTGCGGCGGCGGTCGAAGAACAGACCGAGTTTTCGGTGGTCCTTACCGCCATCGGCGCCAACAAGATCAATGTTATCAAGGCGGTTCGTGAAGTGACAAGCCTGGGCTTGAAGGAAGCAAAGGATTTGGTGGATGGCGCCCCGAAACCGATTAAAGAGGGCATCACCAAGGACGAGGCCGAAACCATCAAGAAGAAGTTCTCAGAAGCGGGCGCCACCGTTGAAGTGAAGTAGTGGATTTCGACGGCCGGGTGGCCGTGACAATGATTAGTTTGTAGCCCCGTTATGCTGGGGCGACAGCGCCCAGCGAAAGCGGCTTCGCTGGCGCGGGGAGCCATTCTGGGACGCTGGATCCTGTTATGCATCTTCGTGGCTCGGTCTCGCATCCAACTTTCAAGGGTAGTGTTGTGCCGTAGCAGCTTCTGATGTTGAATCTAATGGGGGAACTTAGGTTCATTCTCTCACACGCTCTGCATTCGATCCCTGGGGATCGCCAAGGGAGTCAAAAGCATCGCTCCTTTGAAGTGGTTTTTGGCTTGGCGGCCCGCTTTGATTTTTCAAATGGACCCGTGATCACGATGCCCCTTGCTTAAAAGCGTCATCGCGTTTCTCCAAATTGCCATCAAGGAGTAGACGGAATGCCGAACGGCAACAATGGTGTTTCTCGTCGTCGCATCAACTTTTCTAAAATTCCCACCGCCATCAAGATTCCGAACTTGATCGAGGTCCAGCGGCGCTCCTACGAGCGATTCCTCCAGATGAACCTCCTCCCCAATGAGCGGGAGGATGTTGGCTTGCAGGCGGTGTTCAGTTCTGTATTCCCCATTTCGGATTTCCGGAATATTTCCCAGCTTGATTTTGTGGACTTTTCCATTGGCAACTGGGAGTGCAAATGTGGAAACTTGAAGGGTCTCCATCACCTGCGGAGCACTTGTAAGAACTGCGGCCACACGGTGATCACGGACCCCTTCAAAGTGGGCGAAGTGCTCTGCACCAAGTGCGGCACCTTCAATGAGAACGTGGTGACCTTCTGCAATAAGTGTGGCGACCCCGTCGCTCTCCAGCTCAAGTATGACGTCAACGAGTGCCAGGAACGGGGAATGACCTTTGCCGCGCCGCTCAAGGTAACGATCCGGCTGACGCTTTACGACAAAGACAGCGAGACGGGCCAGAAAACCATCCGCGACATCAAGGAGCAGGAAGTCTATTACGGTGAAATCCCGCTGATGACCGAAAACGGGACCTTCGTCATCAACGGAACGGAGCGGGTGATCGTCAGCCAGCTTCACCGCTCACCGGGCGTCTTCTTTGAGTCCAACGCCCAGAAGACCTACTTCCTGGGGAAGGTCATTCCCTATCGCGGTTCGTGGGTCGAATTCGAGTACGACACGAAGAACATCCTATACGTTCGCATCGACCGCAAGCGGAAGTTCCTGGCTTCGATTTTCCTTCGCGCCTTGGGTTTGAAGACCAATTCCGAAATTATTAAAGCCTTCCATCGGGTCGACCGCATCACGGTGAACGGCCAGAAGCTGTTTTGGGATGTTTCGGAAGGGTTGATCGGCACCAAGGTCACCAAAAGCATTGAACACCCTCGCACCCACGAGACCATCGTTCACGCCGGCCGGAAGGTAACACCCTCGCTTCTCCGGGAAATCCAGAAGGCGCATATTAAACAAATCGAAGTTGCGCCCCAGGACCTGGAAGGAGCTTTTTCGGCGTCCGACGTGGTGGACACGGCGACGGGTGAAGTCCTGGTCGAGACCAACAATGAGCTGACGTCGTCGGTGCTGAGTTCGATTCTGGAAACCAATATTAGCGAGTTTGAAATCTTCTTTCCCGAGCGCGATGAGGTGGGTCCGGTGATCAGCCAAACCCTGAAACGGGACGTGCTCAAAACCCCGCAGGAGGCCCTGATCGAGCTTTACCGCAAGATGCGGCCGGGCGATCCCCCGACTCTTGACACGGCCACTTCGCTGTTCAATGGCATGTTCTTTGACCCTCGCAAGTATGACTTCTCGCGCGTGGGTCGCCTGAAGTTCAACATCAAATTAGGTTATTACACCCAGCTCAAAGCGCGGATGGACGATAAAACCACGGCCTTCGAGTTGGAGGATCCGCGCAAGCTCCCGGAGAGTAACTTTTACGTCATCGTGGACCGCGAAAAGATGTTCATCGGGCGGCGCGAAGGAAACAACTGCCTCGAGGTGGTGCGTGGCTGCGAGGGCAGCCTGGCCACTGACCACTCCGAAGGCTCGGTGGTGCAATTGCCACTCGACAAACGCACTCACGATCCCGAGGATTTCTATTCTTGCATCCGGTATCTTCTGAAGCTCCGCAAGAACCCGGGAGGGGTTTACGCCGTTGACGATATCGACCATCTCGGTAACCGGCGCGTCCGGGCGGTGGGCGAACTGCTGGAGAACCAGTTCCGCATCGGTCTGGTGCGCATGGAACGGGCGATCAAGGAAAAGATGTCGGTTTATCAGGAAATGTCGACGGCCATGCCGCATGACTTGATCAATGCCAAGCCGGTGATGGCGGCGATCCGTGAATTCTTCGGTTCTTCGCAACTCTCGCAGTTCATGGACCAGACGAATCCGCTTTCCGAAATCACTCATAAGCGGCGTCTCTCTGCCCTGGGTCCTGGCGGTCTTTCCCGCGAGCGCGCCGGATTTGAGGTGCGCGACGTTCATCCCACCCATTACGGCCGGCTCTGCCCGATTGAGACGCCCGAAGGTCCGAATATCGGACTCATCTCCTCGCTCTCCTGTTATGCGCGGATCAACGAGTATGGCTTCATCGAAAGCCCCTACCGCAAGGTGAGGAACGGCGCCATCGCGGATTACGTCACCATCACGCATGGCGGCGATGGCCCGTGGAAAGTGGGCGAGCACGTGGAGTCGAGGGAAGTCGAAAAGGCCAACGAAGAGCTTCGCGACAAGAAGCGGAAGCTGGTGGAGCACGAGCCGTTTTCGTTCTATCTTTCGGCCTGGGAAGAAGATCAGCACGTGATTGCTCAGGCGAACGTGCCCATTGATGAGAAGGGCCGGGTGACGAACGAATTGGTGAACGCCCGCCAGGCCGGAAACTTTGTGCTCGTCCGGCGCGAAGGAGTGGACTATATCGACGTTAGCCCCAAACAATTGGTGAGCGTGGCGGCTTCTTTAATCCCATTTCTTGAAAATGACGACGCCAATCGCGCCCTGATGGGTTCGAACATGCAACGCCAGTCCGTGCCACTGCTTCGCGCCCAGGCGCCGCTCGTCGGAACTGGCATGGAGGAAGTCACGGCCCGCGATTCCGGAGCCGTCGTCATCTGCCGCCGGGATGGCGTGGTGGATGGAGTGGATAGTGAGCGGATCATTGTCCGCGTCGAAGGCAAGAGCCATGCTGGCCACCTCTCCCGGGAGGTGGGCGCGGATATCTATCAGCTTGTGAAGTTCCGCCGCTCCAACCAGAACACTTGTATTAACCAGAAGCCCGTGGTACACAAAGGGCAAAAGGTGCGAGCTGGGGATGTCTTGGCCGACGGCCCCTGCACGGACCGGGGCGAGTTGGCTCTGGGCCGCAACGTCCTGGTGGCCTTCATGCCATGGCGCGGCTACAATTATGAGGACGCGATTCTGGTGAGTGAGCGGCTGGTGAAGGACGATTCTTACACCTCGATTCACATTGAGGAATTTGAAATCGAAGCGCGGGACACCAAGCTGGGCGCCGAGGAAATCACCCGCGACATCCCCAATATCTCAGAGGGGTTATTGAACGATCTCGATGAAAGCGGCGTGGTGCGCATTGGCGCCTACGTCAAGCCCGGGGACATCCTGGTGGGCAAGGTGACGCCCAAAGGCGAGACGCAACTGACGCCCGAGGAGAAACTGCTTCGCGCAATTTTCGGTGAAAAGGCAGGAGAAGTGAAGGATGCCTCGCTCAACTGCCCGCCGGGAATCGAAGGCATCGTGGTGGATGTCAAGATTTTCTCCCGCAAGGGAGCGGTGAAGGACGAGCGGGCGAAAACAATCGAGTCCGGGGAAGAGGGCCGGCTCGAAAAGAACCTGAATGACGAAATCCGCATCCTCAACGCCGAACGGCTGGACCGCCTCTGTGTCCTGCTGGAGGGCGAAAAACTGCTTGCCGATCTGCACGATGAAAAGACCAACAAGCGGCTTCTTTCCAAAGGCGCCGAGCTCAATCGCGAGGCGCTGGCTCACATTTCCGCCCGCAACCTCAAGCGCATCAAGATTGCCAAAAAGGATCCCACCCTCTTCGAGCGCATTGACGAGATTGAGGAAATGACCTCGCGGCAGATCGATATTCTGCGCAAGATCACCGACGAAAAGATTCAGAAGCTCAAAAAAGGTGATGAGCTTCCGCCGGGTGTCATCAAGCTGGTGAAGTGTTACATCGCTATGAAGCGCAAGCTGTCGGTGGGCGATAAAATGGCGGGCCGGCACGGCAATAAGGGTGTCATCGCCAGGATTCTGCCCGAGGAAGATATGCCCTACTTGCCGGACGGCACGCCCGTTGAGGTGGTCCTGAATCCGCTGGGCGTGCCTTCCCGGATGAACGTGGGTCAGATTCTGGAGACCCACTTGGGCTGGGCTGCCAAGGGTCTGGGCAATAAAATCTCGGAGTTGCTTGCCGCGGAGAACTGTGCGGAGTTGTTCCGCAAGGAAATGAAGGGCGTCTTCCGAGGCGATTCGCTCCCCGCCCCGCTGGGCGAATTGAGCGACGAAGAAATTATTGATTTCGCAAGATCTTACAAAGAGGGTGTGCCTTTCGCCACGCCAGTTTTTGACGGGGCGACTGAAAAGCAGATCAAGGAGTACCTTGAAAAGGCGGGATTGCCCGCGTCGGGCAAGATCGATCTTTTTGACGGAATGACCGGCGAAAAGTTTGATCAGCCGGTCACGGTGGGTTACATCTACATGCTGAAGCTGTCCCACCTCGTGGATGATAAGATCCACGCGCGTTCCATTGGCCCGTACTCGCTGATTACCCAACAACCTCTCGGAGGCAAGGCCCAGTTCGGAGGCCAACGCTTCGGAGAAATGGAAGTCTGGGCGTTGGAGGCTTATGGCGCCGCGCACATCCTGCAGGAACTCTTGACGGCTAAGTCCGATGACGTTTATGGACGGGCCAAGATTTACGAGGCCATCGTCAAAGGCGAGGCGGCCATCGAACCCGGCGTTCCCGAATCATTTAACGTGTTGGTTCGAGAATTGCAAAGCCTCTGCCTGGATGTTGAGCTCTTGAAGAAGCCTAAGGAACTCCTGGCCCTGGCGCCCACGGAGTAAGAACCCGGTAACCGGCTTGCCTTGCGGCATACCGGCGAGATCAGGATTGTTTTCGATTTCGAAGGAGGTTACAACCTTGTTCCGCAGCAACCCCTACGACCGAGTGAGTTTGATTGGAGAGTTTGACAGCATCCGCGTCAGCCTGGCTTCTCCGGAGAAGATCCGGTCCTGGTCCCACGGCGAGGTCACCAAACCGGAGACCATCAATTACCGTACCTTCAAGCCCGAGCGGGATGGGCTTTTCTGCGCCCGGATTTTCGGGCCCGTCACGGATTGGGAATGCCTGTGTGGAAAGTACAAGCGGATGAAACACCGGGGTGTCATCTGCGATAAATGCGGAGTCGAAGTGACGCTTTCGAAGGTGCGGAGGGAGCGCCTGGGGCACATTGAGTTGGCGTCTCCTTGCTCGCACGTGTGGTTCTTCAAGGGGTTGCCCAGCCGGATTGGCCACTTGCTGGATATTTCCCTGCGCGAGCTGGAGCAGATCCTCTACTTCGAAAAGTATGTGGTGATCGATCCGGGCGAGGCCCCGGTCAAGGAAAAAGAAGTCCTTGCGGAAGAGCGCTACCGCGAGCTGCAACAGGAATACGCCAGCAAATTCCGGGCTGCCATGGGCGCCGAGGCTATCAAGGAGTTGCTGAGGCGGGTGGACATTGAAGGGCTGTCGGTGGAACTGCGTGAAAAGATGAAGGCCGATCCCTCACTCCAAAAACGCATCAAGTACGCGAAGCGCCTGAAGGTGGTTGAGGCCTTCCGCAAATCTGGAAACAAGCCGGAATGGATGATCCTGGATGTGATTCCCGTGATCCCCCCCGAGTTGCGCCCGCTGGTGCCCCTAGATGGCGGGCGGTTCGCGACCTCCGACCTCAATGACCTTTACCGCCGTGTGATCAACCGCAACAACCGGCTGAAGAAGCTGATGGAGCTGCACGCGCCGGATGTGATTGTGCGCAATGAAAAGCGCATGCTGCAGGAAGCGGTGGATGCGCTGTTTGATAACGGCCGCCGCGGCCGCGTACTTCGCGGCACCAATAACCGACCGCTCAAATCACTCTCCGACACCCTCAAGGGCAAGCAAGGCCGTTTCCGCCAGAACCTGCTTGGCAAGCGCGTGGATTATTCTGGACGCTCGGTGATCGTGGTGGGGCCGGAGCTCAAACTGCGACAGTGCGGCCTGCCCAAAAAAATGGCGCTCGAGCTCTTCAAGCCATTTATCTATCACCGGCTTGAGCAATCCGGGCAGTGCACCACCATCAAGGCTGCCAAAGAAATGGTGGAGCGCCAGGACCCGGTGGTATGGGACATCCTGGAGGATGTGATCCGGGAGCACCCGGTGCTTCTGAACCGCGCCCCCACCCTGCACCGCCTGGGCATTCAAGCCTTTGAACCGGTGCTGGTGGAAGGTAAAGCCATCAAGATTCATCCCCTCGTTTGCACGGCGTTTAACGCGGACTTCGACGGCGACCAGATGGCGGTGCATATCCCGCTTTCTCCGGAATCGCAGATCGAGGCTTCGGTTTTGATGCTCAGCACCCGGAACATTCTCTCCCCGGCGCACGGACAGCCGTTGGCCGTCCCGACGCAGGACATAGTTCTTGGCATCTACTACCTGACCAAGGAGAGGAAAGGCACCCGAGGTGAGGGCCGGGCTTTTGCCAACACGGAAGACGTGGTGATCGCGCTCGAAGCCGGCCAGGTTGAAACACTGACACCGGTCCGCCTGCGCTATACGGGGCGCGTGATCGACTTGGTGAATGCTTACGACGATCAGGAAGTGTTGCGCACCGAGCCGATCACCGTGCAGAACCAGTTCATCAAGACCACGGTGGGGCGCGTGATCTTCAATGACCATCTGCCCAAGGGCATGCCCTTCATCAACGGTCTATTGAAGAAGAAAGGCTTGAGCGCGCTGGTGAATTATTGCTACCTGCGGTTTGGCCTGGATACCACGGTTCAGCTCCTCGATGAAATCAAGGATCTGGGCTTCCTGTTCGCGACCAAGTCCGGCATTTCGATCGGCATTGACGATCTCGTCGTGCCCTCCAGCAAGAAGGGTTTGGTGGATGAAGCGGAAAAGGAAGTGATCGAAGTCGAAAAGCAATATCAGGACGGAGCGATCACCCACGGTGAGCGGTATAACAAGGTCATTGCCATCTGGTCGAACGTCACGGACCGCGTGGCCGACGAAATGTTCCAGGCACTGGAGGATCAGGACCGGGCGGGCGTGCTCAATCCCGTTTACATCATGGCCAATTCCGGCGCCCGTGGATCGAAACAGCAGATTCGCCAACTCTCAGGCATGCGCGGCCTGATGGCCAAGCCTTCCGGGGAGATCATTGAGACACCCATTACCGCGAATTTCCGCGAAGGCTTGAACGTATTGCAGTATTTCATCTCGACGCACGGCGCGAGAAAGGGCCTGGCGGATACGGCCTTGAAGACGGCCGATTCCGGATACCTGACCCGCCGCCTGGTGGACGTGGCGCAGGATGTCATCATTTCCGAGGTCGATTGCGGGACGGTCGATGGCATCTACGTGGAATCGATTGTGGAAGCGGGTGAGGTGGTGGAACCTCTCCGCGACCGGATTGTGGGGCGGGTTTCCCTGGAGCAGATCAAGGATTACGAGGGCAGCATCATTGTGGATGTAAACCAGGAGATTAATGAAGACCTGGCTGCTGCGATTCAAGCCGCCGGCATCGAGCGCGTCAAGATCCGTTCGGTGCTCACCTGTGAGTCCCGGCGCGGCGTTTGTGTCCGCTGCTACGGCAGGAATCTTGCCTCCGGCCAATTGGTAGAGATTGGCGAGGCGGGAGGCGTGATTGCCGCGCAGTCCATTGGCGAGCCTGGGACCCAGCTCACTATGCGGACCTTCCACATTGGCGGCGCTGCAAGCCGTGTGAGCGAGCAATCCTCCCTGGAGGCACGGAACAACGGCTTTATCAAATTCCAGGGCTTGCAGGTGGTGAAAAACCGCGATGGGAATTACGTGGTGATGAACCGCAACGGCGCGGTCGTCATCGTCGATGAAAAAGGACGCGAGCGTGAGCGCCATGCGGTGGTCTACGGTGCGAAAATCAAAATGGCGGATGGTTTGCCGGTGAAGGTGGGTGAGACCATTGTCGAGTGGGATCCTTACACATTCTCCATCCTGACCGAAGTGGGTGGGACGGTCCAGTTCAAGGACCTCGATCCGGGCGTGACTTTCCGCGAGGAAGTGGATGAAGTCACGGGGCTTTCACGCTGGGTGGTTACGGATTCCCCGGATGAGAAGCTGCAGCCGCAACTGGTTATCCGCAGCGAGAAGAAAGGCTCCAAGAAGTACCTGCTGCCGTCCCGCGCCCACCTCATGGTGCAAGAGGATGACGAGGTGAGTCCGGGTGACGTTCTGGCCAAAATCCCCCGCGGGACCACAAAGACCAAAGACATCACGGGCGGTCTGCCGCGCGTGGTGGAATTGTTCGAGGCCCGCAAACCGCATGAAACGGCCGTTATTTCCGAGATTGACGGCACCGTCAAGTACGGCGAGGTCTTGAAGGGCCAGCGCAAGATCATGGTGTCGCCCGACAAGGGCGAGCCAAAGGAATACCTGCTGCCGCGCGGTGTTCACGTTTCCGTGCAGGAAGGTGAGAGGGTGCGGGCTGGCGAGCCGCTGATGGATGGGCCGCGCAATCCGCATGACATCCTTGCCGTTCTCGGCGAAAAGGAACTGCAAAAATACATGGTGGATGAGATTCAGGAAGTCTACCGGCTGCAGGGCGTCAATATCAATGACAAGCACATTGAAGTTATCGTCCGGCAGATGATGCGCTGGGTGAAGGTGGAGGACGTGGGTGACACGGAATTCCTTCTGGACGAGCACGTGGACAAGTTCCGCTTCCGTGAGGAGAATGACCGCGTGACCGCCCGTGGAGGGAAGCCGGCCGTCGGCCATCCGCTATTGCTCGGCATCACCAAGGCGTCACTCTCCACAGAATCCTTCATTTCCGCGGCGTCGTTCCAGGAAACCACTCGCGTCTTGACGGAAGCTGCCATCCGCGGTCTGGTGGACCACCTCCGGGGCTTGAAGGAGAACGTCATTATGGGCCGTTTGATCCCGGCGGGCACGGGCCTCGCCATCTACCGCAATTTCCGGTTGCTGACCGAAGTTGAAGCTCCAAAGCCGGAGGCTCCAGAAGAGATCGCCGAGGCCGTGGAGGCTGAAATGCCCCCGGTGCCCGGTGTTCCGGCTGAGTTTGCGGATGAGGATCAAGCAAGTACCCACTAAACTCTAATGGCCGGCGAGTCCTAGCTTCGAATCGCTTCGCCGGCCTTCTTCTTAAGGTCCTCCATGACTTTCACTTGCTGGAAGTGCGGAGAGACGGTTTCACTGCCGCCAGGAACCCGCCTGGGTTCGCGCGAATCCTGCCCGCATTGCGGAGCGGACCTCCACTGCTGCCGGAATTGCCGCTTCTTCGATCCCGGCAAGAGCAATCAGTGCTCGGAACCCCAAGCCGAGTGGGTTCGCGACAAAGAAGCTGCCAACTACTGTGACTACTTTGAAGCGGTTTCACCGGCGCCCGCCCCAGCCGCCCGGCGGATTGGAACGCCGGGCGATGTCCGCAAGAAATTCGATTCCCTGTTCAAGAACTAGATGATCCTGATTATTGATAACTACGATTCCTTCACCTATAACCTCGTCCAGTATCTTGGTGAGTTGGGCGCAGCGGTGGAGGTGTGGCGCAACGATCAGACGACGCCCGATGAAATTGAAAGAATGGCGCCCGAGCGCATTGTCATCTCTCCGGGTCCGAAGACGCCTTCGGATGCGGGTATCTGTCTGGACGTGATTGAGCGATTCTCCGGCAAGATCCCGATCCTCGGAGTTTGTTTGGGCCATCAGGCGATTGGGCAAGCATTTGGTGGACGGGTCGTGCGAGCGCCTCAGATCATGCACGGCAAGACCAGCCCTATCACCCACGACGGCAAAACCGTCTTTGCCGGTCTGCCCAATCCATTCTCCGCCACTCGCTATCATTCCTTGATCGTGGAGCGGTCGAGTCTTCCACCGTGTCTCGAAGTATCAGCCACCACGCCCGATGGTGTCATCATGGGATTGCGCCACAAACAGTGGAAAGTGGAAGGCGTTCAGTTCCACCCGGAGTCAGTGTTGACAGAGGATGGCAAGGAGCTGCTTCACAACTTCCTGAACCTGTAATTGTAAAACCCACCTTGCAAGCGAAACCTGAAGTGGAGCCGGCGCGAGACAGGGAAATAACCGGAAGGGTCTGTCACGGCGGGGTTGAAACTCCGGTCTTCCGTTCTCCGTGGCGAGAAGTCCGGGTTCGGCCTCTTCGAGGCACACCTCCGGTTCTCATCTACGGTGATTACGGGAGAATTGAACCAACTGATTCAGCTTCCTTCCTGCCTCACCTGAATCGATTGCTTCCGCGGCTCGTTCAACCCCGTCCAGAAAATCCGAAGCGACACCGGCCACCACCAGCGCGGCAGACGCATTGGCGAGCACGGAGTGACGGTAAGGTCCCCGCTCGCCTTCCAGGATTCCAACCAGAGTTCGAGCGTTTGCTTGCGCATCCCCCCCTGCGATGGCGCCCGCCGGGTATCGTATCAAGCCGAAATCTTCCGGCGCGACGTTGCGGGTGCGCAGTTCGCCCTCGTGCGCTTCAGACATCTGCGTGGGCGCCGAGATGGATATCTCATCGAGCCCGTCGTGGCTTGTGACGACCAGGGCGCGCCGCGTGCCGACGGCCGCCAGCGCCCGCGCCATCATCTCCGTCCGGCCGCGATCGTAAATACCGGTGAGTTGCGCGGTCGCCCCGAGAGGATTGGTGAGTGGACCGAGCAGATTGAAGATGGTCTTGGTCTTCATGCTTCGGCGGGCGCCCATCACATGCTTCATGGCAAGGTGAAGATGCGGGGCGAAGAGGAAGACGAAACCGGTTTCTTCGAGGCATTGCGGAATGCGGGCGAGCGGAAGGTCAATGACCACTCCCAGAGCTTCGAGCACGTCCGCGCTGCCACAACGGCTGGAGATGGAGCGGTTGCCGTGTTTCGCAACCCGCGCCCCGGCGGCGGCGGCCACCAGCGCCGTGGCGGTTGACACGTTGAACGTCCCGCCATGGTCTCCTCCCGTGCCGCAGGTGTCGAGCAGCGGTCCGGGCTGGTGAAGCGAGGTGAAGTCAATTCCAGCATCGCTCAGGACTTCGCGGGCGCGGGCGCGCATGACGGAGGCGAATCCCACCAGCTCCTCCGCCGTTTCGCCCTGCTCTTTCAAGGCAGTCAGAAGGGCGACGATCTCATCGTCCCGCGTCCGGCCGGAAAGCAACGCCTCCATCAGCTCTTGCGCTTCGGCGCTTGAGAGATGCCGGCCCTGCCCCAAAGTCTCGATGGATTCACGAATCGTCATGGAAAGGTCTCCGCCGGTTCACACTCCGCGGCGGGAGCGGCTGTCGCGATTCTGCGGACGCCGCTTCGGGCCACCGGCCTTGGCGCGCGCCGTTCGCGGCCGCCCGGGCGCGGCGGGACGCCGAGGAAGCGGTTGGCACTCTGGGCAGAAGTGGCTGCTGCGCCCGCATACGATGATGCGGCGCAGGATGGTTCCGCACCGGCGGCAGGGTTTCCCGTCGCGTTGATAGACGCGCAGCCGTTGCCCGTAATTGCCAGGCCGTCCTTCAATGTCGATGTAATCGCGGAAGGTCGTTCCCTGAAGTTTCACAGCGCGGTCCAGAACCTTCTGAATGGCGCAGAACAACTCCCGGCTTTTGCCGGTGGAAATCCTGCCCGCCGGCGCGCGAGGATGAATGCGCGCCTGGTAGAGGGCTTCATCGGCGTATATGTTTCCCAAACCAGCCAGCATCGCCTGATTCAAGAGCCAGCCCTTGACCGCGCCCGTCCGGCCCCGCCGGGCTTCCTCAAAGTCTTCGCGCGAAATCTCCAGGGCATCCGGGCCCATCCGGCCAAAGATGGCTTCCAGCTCTCCGTCCGAGCAATAGCGCAGGCTGCCGAACCGGCGCGGATCTCGGAAGCGCATCTCCTCAGCACAGTCTTCGAATCGAAAGCGCACGTGAGTGTGCGGTTGCAAGGGCGATGACTGCTCCACAATAGTAACTGACCCGGTCATGCCTAATCGGATGACGATATGCGCCGGCGCACTGCCGCTCGATCCGCGAAGCTCAGCGGCCAGGGCCTTGCCCTTGCGGCGGAGCGAAGTGATGAACCGGCCTACCACGCCCTGCTTGAACTCGGCGGCCGATCCTGTGATGACAGCGGGATTCGAGACTTCCACCCCGACAATCTTCCGCCCCAGAGCGAGGCGGCTCAATCCGCGCAGAACGGTTTCGACTTCGGGAAGCTCAGGCATGTTTTCAAAAGCCGTCAGCTTTCAGTCGTCAGCCTTTTGCTATCCTTCTGAGCGCTTCGCTTGTCCTCGTGCGCCGTGCGATGGTCATTCTGAGCGAAGCGAAGAATCTCAGTATTTCCGCTCAGGGTAAACTCCGCGAAGCATCTCTATTCCGTTTGTCGCCAGGGAAGAGATCAAATACAGTGATCCTTCGCTCCGCTCAGGATGACAGCGAGGCGCTCAGGATGACAGTGAGGCGCTTCGAATGACAGCACGGGAGGATTGGCGGGAACTCCCAGGCTAAATCGCCACCTTGATGTCATTCCCTTCCACTTCGACGGGGTACGTGGTTACTTTCTGATCCGGGTCGCTGCAAACTTGCCCGGTTCGAACGTCGTATTCCCACATGTGCCAGGGACAGCTCACAACATGACCTTCCAGAAAACCGTCGCCCAATGGACCACCTTGATGCAGGCAAGTGTTGTCCATGGCATAAATCTTGCCATCCACATTGAAAATGGCGATGGCTTTGCCGTGGGCCTCAACCGGTTTGCCGGTACCGGCCTGGAGATCAGACAGTTCAGCGACTTTCAGGAATTCTGCCACGATGCCTCACGAGAAGAATGAAATTGTTGTTTCCGGACCCGGCGTCGACAGACCCCCATCGTGCGCGGCAGCCGACGGCACTCTGGACCCTCGCCGGCACGGAGGTGACGGCGAAGGGCAGTGCCGGGCCACCATCCCTGTCATTCCCGCGAAAGCGGGAATCCATACACCCGATTGGGCGGGGGTGACACTGAAACATTCCCATCATTTTTTTCCCGCAAATGATCCTCACCTGCCCGGGCCAGCGATGAGTTCAGGTTACCCTATCTGGACGACCGGTGGCAATTTCCAATGCCGGAGTCGTGGTACATTTTCGCCGCTAAAGCAAACTGACCCACCACCTGCCGGGGCCTTCGATTCCGGTCATGCCTTGGGGTGAGTCTTGTCATAAATTTCCATCAATTTTTGAATCGAGACTTGCGTGTATTTTTGGGTGGTTGAAAGGCTGGCGTGGCCCAACATTTCCTGAATCGCCCGCAAGTCTGCTCCCTCCGCCAACAAATGCGACGCGAAGGCATGGCGCAAGGAGTGCGGGCTCACTTTCACCTGCGGGCCGAATTGGCTTACATACTTCTTCACCAGGCGGTCCACGGAGCGCGCCGTCAAGCGGCCGCCTCGGGCGTTGAGGAAGAGGGCGTGGGTGGAGCTACGGCTGATTCGCAGAATTTTTTCGCGCACCGGTAGATAATTCAGGATGGCATTGCGGGCCTTGGAGCCGAAAGGCACCATCCGTTCTTTTCGCCCTTTGCCGCGCACCAGCAACAAGCCGTCACCCAGGTTGATGCTGCGCAGGTCGAGGCCGGTCAGCTCACTCACCCGCAGGCCGGAGGCATAAAGCAGTTCGAGGATGGCGCGGGCGCGCGCCATGGCCGCGTCCCCGCTCTCGGACTCCCCAGTTAACCGGTCCAGCAGGCCGTTGGTTTCTTCTTCGGTCATAATGCGGGGCAGGGTCTTGGGCAGTTTGGGTGTTGAGACGTCGGCCGCCGGATTGACCATGAGTTTTCCTTCGTGGACCATGAACTTGAAGAACGCCCGCAGCGCCGCGAGCTTGCGCGCAATCGAGGTTTTCTTGCGCTGGGCCTCATATAGGTGCGCAAGGTAGGCGCGAATCCGCGCGGCGTCAATGGATTCCACGGTGAGCGGCAATTCCGGTTGCTCGCGCTTCAGGAAATCCCGGAACTGGAGAAGATCGGCACGATAGTTGCGCAGCGTATGCGGAGAAGCGTTCCGTTCAAATTGGAGATACCGGAAATAGAGATCGAAGAGTTCGTCCACCAGGTCTCCTTCGCTCAATTGCGGGGTTCGCGTGATTTGCCCTCACCCGGCGCGGCGGGAAGCGCTGCTGCCCTGCCCTCTCCCCAAGGGAGACGGCAGGGGTTCAACCTCAGCCTGTTGAGACAGCGGACTTACCCGGTCTGCGCGCGCTTTCATCTCCTCGCAGTGAGAATTCTTCGCAATCGTTCGACCAGCGCGTGAGTTCCTGCAATGCCCGGTGGCATTGCAGGTCCCGCCGCGCTTTGCGATCCCGCGCAATGCGGCGGGGCACGCCTTCGAGCGGCGGAAGCAAGTCGAAAGAGATATTCGCGGGTTGATAGTTCTTGGCCTCGGCGTGGGTGATGTAATGGACAAGCGATCCGAGCGCCGTGGGGCGAGGCGGCGGAGCAAAGCCAGCCTGCCGCGAGCGATGGACGACGGCGAGGCCCGCCAGAAAGCCGGTGGCGATCGACTCCACATAGCCTTCGACACCAGAGAGCTGTCCCGCGATGAAGACGTCCGGAGACCGGCGCAAGCTGAGGTCAGGCGCCAGCAGGCGCGGAGCGTTGATGTAAGTATTGCGGTGAATTTGTCCGAACCGCAGAAACTCGGCGTTCTCAAGTCCCGGAATCATTCGCAGGATGCGTTTTTGTTCCGGAAATTTCAGGTGGTTTTGAAATCCCACCAGATTGTAACTGGAAAAGCGAAGATTCTCCGCGCGAAGCTGCACGACAGCATGGGGCTGCTTTCCGGTGCAAGGATCGATCAGGCCCACGGGCTTCATCGGTCCGAAACGAAGCGTGTCAAATCCCCGGCGCGAAAGTTCCTCAATGGGAAGGCAGGCTTCGAAGTAGCGCGCGTCCTCGAAGGCATGGCGTTCCACCGCCTCGGCTTCGTGCAAGGCTTGGTAAAAGGCGCGATATTCTTCTTCGTTCAGAGGGCAGTTCAGGTAATCCTCGCCGCCTTTGTCGTAGCGCGAAGCGCGGAAGATTCGATCCATGTTGAGCGAATCCGCATCGATGATGGGACTGATGGAATCATAGAAGGCCAGGTTTTCGGCGCCGGTCAGATGTTGAAGCCCGCGCGCCAGGGCATCCGAGGTCAGCGGTCCGGTGGCCATCAGGAAAATCGCGCTGGCGGGAATCTCCGCCAGTTCCTCGCGCCGGACGGAAATGAGCGGATGATGCTCGATGGCCTCCGTGACGGATCGGGCGAAGCTCTCGCGGTCAACGGCCAAAGCCGAGCCGCCGGGGACGGCGTGAAGGTCTGCCTGCCGCATCAGGAATGAGCCGCCCGTGCGCAGTTCTTCCTTGAGCAGCCAGGATGCAGCGCCCGGCGAGTTGGACTTCAGCGAATTGCTGCACACGAGTTCGGCAAATTGGGCGGTCTTGTGAGCGGGAGTGGGGCGCGCGGGCCGCATCTCAAACAGCGTTACCGGAATGCCCCGCATGGCAATCTGCCAAGCCGCTTCGCTTCCTGCTAGTCCCGCGCCGGCAATGATGACGGATTTCAAGATTTGCTCCTAAAGCGCATTATATCCCGAGCCTGTGCGTGGAACGATCTTACCCCGCATTTCGGTAGTGACTCAGCTTGAAGTTTTGTGACATTGCTCGCCACCGTCATCCCCGCGAAGGCGGGGATCCATGCTCCGGACAACCCCTTTATCCGCGCGAGTTCGGAATGCTACTGCGATATCCGGAGTGGATTCCCGCTTTCGCGGGAATGACGATGAAGGAACAAATTAAGTCACTACCCCACATTTCTCACCAACAAATTGAAAAGGCTGTCTTTTCTGAGATAGGCATTTTGCTGAGAAAGACTTGCGCCAGAGAATGGAGACGGCCTTGTGAATACCGGGTCTGTCGGAAAGCCCTTTGAATGTCTGCCCGTCAATGAGCAGAAAGGGCGAGGGCCCATTTTTCACCCTAACTAATCGGCACGCGCCTTAACATGCCAGGCACGCCCCACCTGTCCTCTGTATACAATGTATCGCTTCGATACAAAGCTCTTTTTCCATCCATGCACCCTGCCCTTGGTTAATATGGAATGGACTCCATGACGGTTTTGACCCGGCAGAAGGCTTCCCGGAGGTGGCCGGAGTGGCGAGAGCAATCGAAATTTTTGGAACGAACCCTAAGAGTGTATGAAAACAAAGGATCGAGGTTTGGAACGAACCCTAAGAACCTATTTCAGACCCTACGATCATCTATACGCCGTAGTACGCAGCTTGCCGGTGGGATGCACAAGCCGTTTTGGCAGGGCATGATGCGCTCGTTCATTCAGAAGCCTTGGAGCTCGCTTGGCCTACGATTGCCCCGACATCTAACCTGAATGACACCATCATCTATGGTGGGCTGGGGGCGCGGTCAGGTTGAGTGAGGCCAGCGCGGGCGGCGCACAGATCGTCTCGGAGGCACGTGAGCGCCATTGGGATACGTGCGAGAGGGAGAATAACGGATGAGGTGTGAATGCTGGTGCCCCGCGGCTTGGCCTCACATCGCACTTCTAAAAAAGCGAGGGATGGACCGGCCTGGCCGTCATCAGATCCGTATGCACCACGCAGTCCGGGTGGCCTTGAAGGAGCGTGGAGGGATAGTCCGGAGTTTCGTCACCCAGCAGGGTTATCCGGAAGATGGCGCGGTGCCTTTCTCCGCCTGCTAGGAACAGTCGAATCCGCCGGGAGGCCAGGATGTCCTTCATACCGAGCGTCACCGCCATCGGGGGAATTGAGGCGGAGTTGCCTCCCGCACAACTGATGCTTTGGACCACGATCGAATCGTCTCCCAGCGCCACAACTCGCGTCAGCGATTCGCGCATCTCTTGGGCCGTGATCTTGAACCAACGCGAGCCCGGAGGCTCATTAAAGGCCACGTGGCCGTGATAACCGATTCCTCCAAAACAGCTATCAACGCCGCCGGTTTCCTGAATCTTTTGACTGATGGAATCGGGATTAAATGGGTCAGGAAAATGCAGGTTCGACGGATCGGGACGAAGGTCAGGATCGATTTTTTCAAACACCTGACGCCGCATGAATCCCTCAAAACTCATGGGGTGATCGAGCGGCAATGGACGGGCCTGCCAGTCCAGAAACTCATCCATTTGAAACGTGAATACATTCTTCCAGCCGATGCGCTCACGATTTGTGATCTCTACGAGGCGGGAATACTGGGCCACGGGGCCTACGGGAAGAATCCAGCGGGTTGGCTCACCCCGGGAGTTTCTATCGCGGATTTCATCCGCCATGGAGCGGGCCAGGTAATCCATCATGGCCGCAACATCCGGAAACAGGCGCAAGCCCATTCGCGCCCGGCGAACCAATTCTTCCGCAGGGAGGCTGAGCTGTTCTTCAAGCGTCATCCAGAGGTTCCTTCCAAGCCATTCGTCCGCGCTGCCCTAACCTCGAAAGTGGCCACTGCATCACCAGTGTGACGGGGTAGGGCTGACGCCAACAGGCCGGCACTGGAATCTGACCGGGCTGTCCTTTGAACTCCACAGTCCCGATTTCACGGACAGGAGTCCAGCGCCGACTATATCACGGCTATTTTCCAGCCACTTCCCGGAACGGTAGTGGTGCATTTTCGCTGCTGGTGCGGCGGTCTCTGATCGCCGAATTTTATTTTTCACAGCTTCCGGCGGTCAGAGACCGCCGCTACAGCAAACTGCACCACTGCCCCCGGAACGGATGTGGAATCGCGGGGCCCGCTCGGGATACTGGAATGTGGCCGTGGGTTATAATGAATACTGGGGAAACGCACAACGCTCCTACTAAACCTCCTATGGACTTCGAACTGAATTCTGAATATTCTCCTCGAGGCGACCAGGTGAACGCCATTGAGAGGCTCGTCAACGGCGTGAAGGACGGAGAGCAATTTCAAACGCTGCTCGGAGTCACCGGATCCGGCAAGACTTTCACGATGGCCAAGGTGATCGAGTCCACGAACCGCCCGGCACTGGTTCTTGCCCACAATAAAACGCTTGCAGCGCAACTCTACAATGAATTTCGCGGTTTCTTCCCCCGCAACGCCGTCGAGTATTTCGTGAGCTATTACGATTACTACCAGCCGGAGGCTTATGTGCCGGCGGGCGACATTTACATTGAAAAGGAAGCGACCATTAACGATGAGCTGGACAAGTTGCGCATGTCGGCCACTCGCTCGCTTTTCGAACGGCGCGATTGCTTGATTGTGGCCAGCGTCAGTTGCATTTATGGCCTGGGGTCTCCCGAAGCCTATTACGGCATGTTATTGTTGCTCGAAAAAGGCCAGAAGATTGCCCGGCAGGACATCCTGCGGCGGCTCGTGGAAATTCAATACGAGCGCAATGACATTGATTTCCGCCGCGGAACTTTTCGGGTGCGGGGAGACGTGATCGAAATCTTCCCCACCTATGAGGATACCGCCTACCGCATCGAGCTTTGGGGGGACACGATTGAGTCGCTCGCTCAGATTGATCCGCTGCTCGGGCAGGTGAAGCAAACCTTCTCGCGGTTGCCGCTCTATCCCGCCACGCATTACGTGATGCCGGCGGAACAGCGCGAGGTCGCCATCCGCCGCATCCTTGAAGAACTCGATTGGTGGCAGGCGGAGCTTGAGAAGCAGGGAAAACTGGTGGAAGCCCAACGCCTGCACCAGCGCACCCTTTTCGATATCGAAATCATGAAGGAAATGGGATATTGCCACGGGATTGAAAATTACTCCCGTCATTTTTCCGGGCGTCTTCCCGGTGAACCGCCGCCCACGCTGCTCGATTACATCCCGCAGGACACCTTGATGTTCATAGACGAGAGCCACCAGACCGTCCCGCAGCTTCGTGGCATGTTCAAGGGCGACCGTTCCCGCAAGCAGACCCTGGTGGATTACGGCTTCCGCCTGCCCTCGGCGCTCGACAACCGCCCGCTGACCTTTGAAGAATTTGAGCACCGTGCCGGGCAGTTGATTTTTGTTTCCGCCACGCCCGGCCCTTACGAGTTGACCAAATCGGGAGGCGTGGTGGTGGAGCAGGTGATCCGGCCGACGGGGTTGGTGGACCCGGAGGTGGAAGTGCGCCCCACCAAGAACCAGATTGACGACCTGCTGGGCGAAATCCGCGCCCGAGCCAAGAGCGGCGAGCGGGTTCTGGTGACCACGCTCACCAAGCGCATGGCGGAGGATTTGTCCGGATACTATTCGGAGGTGGGCGTTCGTTGCCGTTACTTGCACTCGGAAATCGAGACCCTGGAACGTGTGAAGATTCTGCGCGACTTGCGGCGCGGCGAGTTTGACGTGCTGATTGGCATCAATCTGCTGCGTGAGGGTTTGGACCTGCCCGAGGTTTCACTGGTGGCGATTCTCGACGCCGACAAGGAAGGATTTTTGCGGTCGGCGGGATCGCTGATCCAGACTATGGGCCGGGCGTCCCGCAACATTCACGGCCGGGCGATTCTCTATGCGGACGTCATGACGGATTCCATGCGGCAGGCCCTGGGCGAGACGGAGCGCCGCCGCAACAAGCAGATCCAGTACAACCTGGAAAACGGCATTACCCCTCAGACCATTCTGAAGCCGGTCGATATGGTGCTGGCGGCGGTTGCCAATGCGGACTACGTAACCGTGCCGGTGGATGATCTGGAAGGTGAGGAATTGCCAGAGGATCAACTCGACCAGCTCATCGCCAGGCTCGAAACGCAAATGCGCGAGGCGGCGAAACAGTTCGAATTTGAAAAGGCAGCCAAGCTGCGCGACCGCATCAAGCAGATCAAGGACAAGGAAGTGGGTGTAACGCCCACCGGGCAGTTGTAGGCGTGACCCCTCACCCCGGCCCTCTCTCCGCAAGCGGGGAGAGGGGGGACCGCACAGCGGTGGGTGAGGGGCTCTGATTCAACCGTGTGCATTATTCTCGAACGCGAATGGCGCAAAACCCGTTTTCATCAGGTTCGACGCAGGGGAGCTGGGACTCCGTGGCAAATTGGATGACAAACGGCTCTGGCGGGCAAAGCAGTTTGGGTCGGGCGTTGTGGTTCGGTTCGATCATGAGCGCGATGGCCTTTGCCATTCCAGTGAACCTTGCCGCGCAAGGCAGGAAATCATCTTTCAAGTCATCTCCAAGTTATGCGTCGTTTGAAAACACCGCGCCGGGCGTTGGCTATATTGGTTCGGAAGCCTGTGCGCAGTGCCATCAGGACATTTACCAAAGCTATATCAAAACTGACATGGGCCGGTCGATGGCTCTGCCCAGCGACCCGGCCCAGTTGGCCAAGGTCCCAACCCCGATCACCCTTCATGATCCAAAACTCGACCGCTCTTTCTCCATCTTCCGTAGCGGTTCGGACCTGTACCTGAGTGAATCTCAGCTCGGGCCGGACGGGAAAGACCTATTCAGAAATACCCAACAGGTTGCCTACGTCATGGGGGCCGGAAGAAACGGGCTTAGTTACATCGTCAGGATGGGGCACACTTTGTTCGAGGCTCCGCTCTCCTTTTACAACAAATCCGGGACTTGGGAGCTTTCACCGGGTTATCAATTCGCGGATTATGGATTCAGCCGTCCCATCGAAGCGCAGTGTATTCTCTGCCACAGCGGGCGGCCCGAGCCGGTTATGAATCGGGACGGGCTGTTTGAGGATCCGCCATTCCGGGAGCTTGCGATCGGTTGCGAGAACTGCCACGGCCCCGGACAATTGCACGTTCAGCAGCGGGAAAAGGCAGAGACCATCTCCGGCGGGACTGATCGTTCCATTGTGAATCCAGCCAAACTTCCAACCTGGCTCGCTGACAATATTTGCATGAACTGCCACCAGGGAGGAGACACACGGGTCTTACAGCTTGGCAAGAAGTATGCGGACTTCCGGCCGGGAACGCCTCTCGATGATACGTTAGCGATCTTTCAAATACCCTTCACCCGGGAAACTCTCCCACAGTCCCCGCTCCTCCAACATTACGAGCTCATGATCTTGAGCAAGTGCTACCGGGCGAGTGGCGGAAAACTGGCGTGCATCACGTGCCACGACCCGCACCGGCAACTTTCGATCTCCGAAACTCCCGCGTTCTATCGCCGCAAATGCCTGAGCTGCCACACGGAGCATAGTTGCACGTTGCCATTCGAAACACGGCTCTCAAAATCGCCGCCCGATGACTGTGCTGGCTGCCACATGCCGAAGCTGCCGGTCAGAAGGATCTCGCATTCAGTCCTGACGGATCACCGGATCATTGTGAGAGAAGGAGAGCCGTTTCCCGAAGTTGCTTTCCGGCAGACAACGCCCTCTCTGCCGGATTTGTACCACATCGATGCGATTCCCGGAAAAGAGGACCGCCCCATTGCCCCCCTCGTCCTCTTCAAGGCTTACGGTGAATTCGCCTCCACTCACCCCAGCTATCAGTCGCCCTATGAAAAAGTTCTTGCACAATTGGCCGATGCGAAGTCGGAGGACCCCTTGGTGCTTTCGGCTCTGGCAAGAATCAAGGCGAGAGAGGGTACTCCGCAATCTCTTGAAGAAGCCACGCGCGAATTGACCGAAGCCATCCAGAGGGGCTCGACGTTACCTTCGGATTTTGAGCTTCTTTCCAATCTGTTGGCGCGGGCGGGCCATCCCAATGTTTCGATTGAACTGCTCAAGCGCGGAATCGTTCTTAATCCTTACTCCCCGCGCTTATATAAGGTTCTGGCTCTTCAATACATTTCCAAACAACAATACACGGAAGCGCTTCAGGTGATGCGGCAGGAACTGAACGTTTTTCCCCAGGATTCGTTCATGCGGACGCTGATCAAAAAAGCTGAGGGGGCAAGCGCCGGACCTTGATCGCTGCACCCATTGCCAGCGGCCGAGGTTGGGCGATGCGGAAAGCGTCTCATTGATTTATTTTGGTTGCTGCCCAACGGCTGCTTTGCGCTACAGATCTCGATGGTAAGATGGGCCGTGCGGCGAAGGTTCCACAATGTGACGGGATTTGTGCTGGCGGGTGGTGAGAGCCGGCGCATGGGAAGGCCAAAGCAGGGCTTAGTTTTAGACCATGAGACGATGCTCCGGCGGCAGCTCCGGATATTGAGTCAGGTTTGCAGCTCAGTTGCTATGGCAGGGCTGCCCAGGATGCCACTCGATTCCTATGTCCCAGTTTTTGCTGACCTTTTCCCGGGACGGGGCCCGCTGGGCGGAATCTACACGGGCCTTGTTCACACTCGAACTGATTACAACCTTATTCTGGCTTGTGACCTTCCCTTTCTTCGATCTGACTTCCTGGAATACCTTTGCTTCCGGGCGATTGAATCCGCAGCGGATGCGACGGTTCCGAGAACGGCCGGCTACCGGCTTCAGCCCCTTTGTGCAGTCTACCGGCGGCGCATTCGGGGAATCTTCCGAACGTCACTTGAAAACGGTATCGGGCGAATCTCGCGCCTCTTTCCAAAAGTACGATGCGAAATCTTGACCGCTCCAGAACTGGCGCGTCACGGGTTTTCAGAAGCGATTTTTGCTAATATGAATTCGCCAGCCGATTATGACGCGGCGCGGCGGCGAATGGAGGCGCAGGCTTATTCCTGACATGGAAAAAGAAACGGGCGGAAACGGCGCCAACAACTTCATCGAATTCGTCCACGTTTGGAAATCGTTCGGGGACCTGTCGGTCCTGGAGGACGTGAGCTTTGAAGTTTGCCGCGGAGAGATGGTGGTGGTGCTCGGCAAAAGCGGCGTGGGCAAGAGCGTCATGTTGAAGCACGTGATGGGCTTCCTCAAGCCGGATGAAGGGCAGGTGATGGTGGAGGGCCAGGACCTGTGCCCCATGACGGAGGCGGAGTTGGCCAGGGTGCGCCGCCGGGTGACGATGGTGTTCCAATCCGGCGCGCTGTTTGACTCGCTTACGGTGGGCGAGAATGTGGCCTATCCGCTTCTGGAGCGGTCCCAGCGCGGGGAAGCACTGGCCGATGATGAGATTGACAGCCGAGTGGATAAGTTGCTGGGCCTTGTCGACCTGGCCGGGGCGCGGGACATGATGCCCGCGGATTTGAGTACCGGAACGAAGCGGGCCGTGGCGATTGCACGTGCTCTGGCGGCGCAGCCCGATGCCATTCTCTACGACGAACCCACCACCATGGTCGATCCCATTATGGCGCACACGATTGGGGATCTGATGCTGAAGTTGAAAAAGCATACCGGCCTTACTTCGGTGGTGGTCACGCACGATATGTGCCTGGCTCAAAAGCTGGCGGACCGCGTGGTTTTCTTGATCGAAGGCCGGGTTGGATTTTTCGGAACAGTTGATGAAATGGAACGGTCGGATGAACCTTTGGTCCGCGAGTTCCTGGAGCTGGACCGGGTGAACGTGGAGGACTAGCGTGGTGTAAAACAAGCTTGCCAACGAAATCCGTCAGGGCGCGCCTTAGCCTTACCATGTTAAGCCAGTTAGGAGCACGTCAGGGCAGGGCTTCAGCCATGCCGGATCCGAAGGCAAGGAGAAGCGGCTTTAGCCGCTGAGGGCCCCAGGGGCTAGTGGGCTACACTCTTTCCAGCGAAGCGTAACGCTCCACCAACTTTTTCCTGCCATAGCCAGGGAAGCTCACCGTCACCTTGCTGTCTTCTCCCTCGCCTTCGCAAGCCACCACGGTCCCCAGGCCATATTTCGAATGTTTCACTTGAGCGCCCAGCTTCCAGCGGCGCGAGGCGGCGGGCCGCGGGCCATCAAAGGTAAGCCCTGACGAACTGTGGCGGGGCTGCGGTTTCATCCCCCGTGCTGCAAGGAACTTCTCAATGTTTTCAATGGAATTTGCCGCGTCGTCCCACAGAACGGGCGCCTTGCCGTGGGTGCCATGCGACGCGATCTCTTCGACCAGATGCTCCGGGATCTCCGCCAGGAATCGTGAGGGCCGCGTTCCTTCGTAACCTTCCGAGCCATAGAACCGGCGGTTGGAGGCGTAAGTCACCGTCAACCGGTCTTTGGCGCGGGTCATGCCCACATAACAGAGCCGTCGTTCCTCTTCGATCGCGGCATTATCCCGCATTGACATTTTGTGAGGGAACAATCCTTCTTCCAGCCCCACCAGAAAAACCTCGGAGAATTCCAGTCCCTTGGCGGTGTGCAAAGTCATCAAAGTGACGCGGGAATTTTCGTCATACCCATCGCTGTCCGAAACCAGCGAAGCATGGTCCAAAAACTCCGCCAAGGTTTCACCGCGCTCCTCCGCTTCCCTCGCCGCACTCGCCAACTCCTGGAGATTCTCAATGCGGTTCTCCGCCTCCGGAAGGTTTTCCTTCTCCAAAGCCTCGACATAGCGCGTGCGGTCCAGAATGCTCTTGAAGAACGGGCCGAGCGTCATTTCCGAACGGTCTTTGATCAGCTCGCGCACCAGGTCCCGGAAGGCTTCGAGCGCCATTTGGGCGCGTCCGGACCACGTGGCTTCACGCAGCGTCTCCTCCATCGCCTCCCAAAGGCTGACGTTTCTGGATGCGCCCGCCGCTTGCAGCAATCCCACCGTGGCCGCGCCAATACCGCGCGTCGGAGTGTTTATAATACGCAGTAAGGACATGGAGTCCACCGGATTGTTCGCCAGACGGGCGTAAGCCAGTATATCCTTCACTTCCGCCCGCTCATAAAAGCGGAAGCCGCCCACCACTTTGTAGGCGATGTCCTTGCGGCGCAGCGCCTCTTCAAAGACGCGGGATTGTGCGTTGGTGCGATAGAGTACACCCGCCGTTTGATGCGGGTCTTCGGCCAGAACGCCCACCAGTTGGCTGGCGACGAATGCCGCCTCTTCATCCGCGTCTGAAGCCCGGTACAAGCCCACTTTTGATCCTTCAGGCCTTTCCGACCAAAGCTTCTTCCCGATTCTCGCCCGATTGTTTTGGACCACCGCTCCTGCGGCATCCAGGATCAACTGGGTTGACCGGTAATTCTGTTCCAGGCGGATGAGCCGGGCCTGCGGATAGTCCTTCTTGAAGCTCAGAATGTTCTGAATGTCCGCGCCCCGCCAGCTATAAATGGATTGGTCTTCATCGCCCACCACGCCGATGTTCTGCCTTTCCAGCGTCAACATGCGGATCAAAAGGTATTGAACGCGGTTGGTGTCCTGATACTCGTCTACCATAACCTGATGGAAGTGACGGTTGTACCAGGAGGCCACATCGGGTGCGGCGTGGAGAAGTTGCACGGCCTTCAGCAGCAGGTCATCGAAATCCAGGGCGTTTGCCTGCCGCAACCGTTTCTCATAGAGTTCGAAGATGGAAGATAACCGTTCGGTGGCAGGATCGGCCGCGTCCCGCGCCATGTCTTGGGGCGAGATGCCGCGGTTCTTGGCGCTCGAAATGCGCGAAAGCGTGGCGCGGGGGGTTGCGACCGGATTGCTCAAGCCCAACTCCCGCAGGCAGGCCTTCACCAGACGCTGCTGATCGTCTCCGTCGTAGATCACGAAATCCCGGGTGTAACCCAAGCGATGGATATCCCGCCGCAGCAGGCGGACGCAGAAAGAGTGAAAGGTGGAAATCTGCGGGCCAGGCCCTTGGCGCGGCCCGTCCACCAGAGCCATCACGCGATCCTTCATTTGCGCTGCCGCTTTATTGGTGAAGGTCACGGCCAGGATGCTTTGCGGCGGCACGTTGCGGCCCGCGATCAAGTGGGCGATGCGGTAGGTGATGACGCGCGTCTTCCCGCTCCCGGCGCCCGCCAGGATCAGGAGAGGTCCCTCCGTGTGTTCGACGGCTTCGCGCTGCCGGGGGTTTAGTTGCGCCAGAAGATCAGCCATGAGACCGTTTCATTCTACACGATTCACCCATAAGCCACAAAAGCGCTGTCATCTTCGTCTCAATCCCAGTGTCAGACACCTTTCCATGCTAGACTTGGCTGGGAGAGTATTGAGTTATGCCTGTGAAGACTCTGATCACTATCGAAGAGTACGAGGCCCTGGCCGAGCCCGGTGGGGAACGCTACGAACTCAGCGAGGGGGAGTTGGTTGTGACGCCTGCCTCTAGCTTTTACCACAATGAAATTCGCGATCGGATCGGCTTTCGGCTGAAGGCTTATGTTCAGGAGCATCAGGTTGGTGGCGTCACCATGGAGACTGACTTCAAGCTGGCGCCCCACACGGTCCGGCGGCCCGACGTGGCTTTTATCACGGCTGAAAAACTAAAGGGCGTCGACCCTCGAACCTCACCGCTTGGGACGGCACCCGATCTCGCCATTGAAGTGCAATCGCCGAACGATGACCTTAAGCGCAAGCTCACTGATTACCTGGCGGCAGGCGTTCGCGTTTGGGTGATTTATCCCGATTCTCAAACCGCAAGGATTTTCAAACCAGGCGCAGAGCCACGGTTGGTGGATGCGGTCAAGAGAGACGCGGTTGAAGACCCGGACCTTCTTCCCGGGTTCCGGCTGATTCTTGCGGAAATTCTTGATGCGGAACCGTGAGGCAACGGCGGCGTATTGATGGTTTACCGCAACTCTTCCATCACCTCATCCAGCACGGCTTGGGGTGGACGCACGCGGGATTCGGTCAGCGTCGCCAGCGGCTCATCCACCAGGTTAAGCTGCTCGATAAAATTCTCCTTCTTCGGATCCACGTAGAACAATCCTGTCAGAACCTCGCCCCTTTCGTGGGACTCTGTGACGCGCCGCAGCGCCTCGATTCTATTCGCCGGATCGAAATTCTCTTCAAGCTTGCGGAGCAGAAGCCGGGATCCATCGTGCAGCGTGATTTCCGTGGTGGTGCCAGCATCGTATTCCACGCTGATGTCCTCAAAGAAGGGCACAAAGCTCACTTCATCAAGCTGCTCTTCGTGCTCCTTCACGTAGCTATAGCTCTTGGTGGATCCCTCGTGATCGTTGAAGGTAACGCAAGGCGAGATGACGTCCAACATGCACGTTCCGTTGTGCGCGATGGCACCCTTCAGCAGCGCCAGCAGTTGCTTCTTGTCGCCGGAGAAAGATCGCGCCACGTAGGTCGCCCCCAATTGAATGGCGAGGGCACAGGTGTCAATGGGCGGAAGTTGATTGGCCGTGCCGGTCTTGAGCGTGGACCCCAAATCCGCAGTGGCGGAAAACTGTCCTTTGGTCAGGCCGTAAACCCCGTTATCCTCAATGATGTAAATCAGCGGCAGATTGCGCCGCATAAGATGGATGAACTGCCCGATGCCGATGGAAGCGGTATCTCCGTCGCCGCTCACGCCGATGGTCAGCATGGTGCGGTTGGCAAGCAGCGTGCCCGTGGCCACCGAAGGCATGCGGCCGTGAATGGAGTTGAAGCCGAAGGCTGTGCCCAGGAAATAGGCCGGGCTTTTTGACGAGCAGCCGATGCCGCTAAGCTTGGCCACGTGATGCGGCTCAACGCCCAATTCGTAGAATGCCTCGATAATGCGCTCGGAAATGGCGTTGTGGCCGCAGCCGGCGCACAAGGTGGTCTTGCCGCCGCGATAGAGGGAAAGCTCCAGCCCGGCGCGGTTTACTTTCTTCTTGGCTGCCGCCGGCGCGGGGGGTACGGTGGTGGTGGACATTTCAGTTCTGCGCCTCCTGGGCCACAATCTCATCGGTCACGCTGCGCGCGTCCACCGGAAGCCCGATGTAGTGCCGCACGCTGCGTAGCTTTCGAACTTCCTCGGGGCCGGAGTCCAGCTTCAACAGGTCGTGAAGCTGGCCGTCGCGGTTCTGCTCCACCACGTAGACCCGGCGGTGGCGGCTGATAAAGTCCTTAACTTCGCCGTTGAAGGGATAGGCGCGCACGCGGCAATAGCTGGCGCGCAGGCCCTGCTCCTCGCGAAGTTGGTCCAGGACCTCCACAATCGCCCAATGCGTGGTGCCGTAGGCGATGATGCCGAAATCGGCGTTTTCGGCTTCCTCAATCACCGGAGCGGGCATCAGCTTCCGCGCCGTTTCAAACTTGCGGGCCAGGCGGTCCATGTTGTTCTTGTAGTCTGCCGGGCGCTCGCTGTATTGCGCGTTTTCATTGTGGCCGCTGCCCCGCGCAAAATAAGCGGCAAGCGGATGGCGGTTGCCGGGAATGGTGCGGTAAGCAATGCCGTCGCCCTCCACATCGCGGTATCGCTCAAATCCGCCCAGCCGCTCCACGTCCTCTTCGCTCAGCACTTTGCCGCGGTTCATCGGCTTCGCCGGGTAAGGGAACGGGTCGGACGTCCAGTAATTCATGCCCAGGTCCAGGTCACTCATTACGAATATGGGGGTTTGCAACTGCTCGGCAATATCGAAGGCCTCGATGGCCATGGAGTAGCATTCCCCCACCGTCGCCGGCAGCAGCAGCGGGTGGCGCGTATCGCCGTGGGAGAGCACGGCGCTCGTCAGCACATCGCCCTGCGCGGTCCGCGTCGGCAGGCCGGTGGAGGGCCCCACGCGCTGAACGTCAAACACCACCACGGGAATTTCCACGTAGTAGCCCAGCCCGGTGAATTCGGCCATCAGGGAGATACCAGGTCCGGAGGTAGCCGTCATGGCTCGCGCTCCGGCCCACCCCGCGCCAATCGCCATGCCAATTGCCGCCAGCTCATCCTCTGCCTGGACCATGGCGAAAGTGGCCTTGCCGGTCTCCGCATCAATGCGGAAACGCTGCAAGTACCGGCCCAGCGTTTCGCACAGCGCGGAAGAAGGCGTGATGGGATACCAGGTCACCACCGTCACGCCGGCCATCATGGCGCCCAGCGCCGCCGCGGCATTGCCCTCCATCAGGATTTTTCCCTTCTTGGTCTCCATGGGCTCGATCCAGAAGGGGTCCTTCTTCTCCAGGTTCTTTGCGGCGAATTCAAAGCCCGCCTTGACGGCGTTAAAGTTCAGGTCCGCCGCCTTCACTTTCTTTTTGAACTGCCGGCGCAGCGCCTTTTCCATCTCGTTCAGGTCAATATCGAGCAACTTGGCCAGTACCCCGTCGTAGATCATGTTGCGGACCAGCTTGCGTAGCTTGGCATCGGGACAGATAGGCGCCACGATCCGGTCAAAGGGCACGGGATAAAAGATCACATCGTCCCGCAGACGATTCAGGTTCAGCTTTTCGTCGTAGACCACTGCGGCGCCGGGCTCCAGGGTCTGAACGTCCTCCACGGCGGTTTCCGGATTCATGGCCACCAGGAAATCAATCTCTTTGCGGCGGGCGACATAGCCCTGCTTGGAAGCGCGGATGGTGAACCAGGTGGGCAAGCCCTCAATATTCGAGGGAAACAGGTTCTTGCCGGAGACCGGAACACCCATTTGCAAAATGGATCGTAGCAATACCAGATTGGAGCTTTGGCTGCCGGAACCATTTACCGTTGCCACCTGAATGCTCATATCGTTCACCACCCGGCTGGGGCGAACGGGCGCTTCAATCTCCTGAGCGGCAACTTGCAAAATAGACATCAATTAATCTCCCGGATTCAGCACGCTAAACTATGGCGGCTAAAGTTAGACGAGTGCTTACTTCCCCGCTGGCGGCGCGGCACAATAACAAAACCAAGGGCTGCGGCCTGGAATCTGCGGTTGAGGCGGGTTCGAGCGGAGCGAAACGCCGCGCAACTCAAACGTTATAGTATACCAAAATCGGCCCAGCTTCGCGGACTTTACCGCCGCGCCATCGCTCGACTTCCACGGCGGACGAAAAGTCCTTGATTTGTCTTATGCGTACAGCAAAAACACGGTGATGATTATTCAATCAGACTCGAGCATATTCAACCCGCCATGACCGTGTCCTTATTGACCCTATCGGGCCAACCCAGCATGCGACAACCTGTTTTCTACGAAATATTGAAATTCAGACCTGAGATGTGTCCAATCAGTCCCCAACGGTTGCCAATGGCTTCTGTTCAGGTCAGAGAATCAATCCACCAGAGCACTCTTGATCGAAGAAACCGATGGCAGTCCGGTCAGGTAACGTCCTAACCCGGCATAGCCGGAACCAAACAGGGAAAGTTGGAGGGTTTCAAAACGCCGTCCTCAGCCGTATAAATAAAGGGTTAAACAACAGTGGCTCAAAATATCCTGCCAGGAAAACGCACAATCCTGCGATAGAGGCACTAAAGGTGTGTTGATGGGTGGTGGTGGACTAGGGAGCGTGGATCACCAATGGCTAACCGTCAGTACCTTCTGATGGACAGCTTCGAGTGAGGACGAGCACCGATATTCTCTAGCCAGAGTGGTAGCAGCAATTCCAGAATCCATATGAGGCCGATGCCATGCTGCCCAGATCTGCCCTTTGCGCTTCGAGTGGCAAAACCTCACGATGCGATTGCAGATTATCGGGTTTGACAAATGCATACTCGAAAAAGTGGGATAATCTAAAAGCGGCATTGGCGATCCACTTTGCGTGGTACAATTTCTTCCGCGTTCGCCATATATTGCGCGTCGCACCTGCGACTGAAGTGGAGATCAGTGGCCATCTTTGGACAGTCGAGGAGTTAATTGCGTGATGAGCGATAAACCACCCGATGAGCGCAAGTTGCGGGAACTGAGCAAGAGTCAGAGACCGGATGACGTGGCGGAGGCCGAATGGGAAGTTCTCCTCGAACTGCGGGACAAGAATATCTGCCCGTTTTGTGGAAAGCTCATTGCCGAGGGGGAACGTGTGGGTAGCGGGCGCAAAGGGGAAGGAGGCTTTTGCAGCCTCGCCTGCTACGCCGGGTACCACAAAGCAGAATTGACAGAGAGGGCCGGGAGAGTCGTTGCCCTTGCCGCACGACATCGCAACTCATAGGCGAATCTGGACACGAGAGAGGAGCAATATTCCGTGGGTTTATTCTCTCACATGGCGGGGCCCGAGCGTCGTAAGGAAGGGATTCTGCCATCACAGGAAATCCGAGAGTTGATAAGGAGCGGCAAGATTCGGGCCCGCGTAGAGATTTCTGATGACCAGATTCAGCCCGCAAGTATTGACCTGCGTCTGGGTAACGCAGCGTATCAGGTTCGGGCAAGTTTCCTTCCTAGTGTGAAGTCTCTGATCAGTGCGAGGATCAGGGAATTGCTCCACAAAGAGATTGATTTGAGCCAACCTGCGTTGCTGAGCCCGGGATGTGTCTTCATCGTTCCACTGATCGAGAATCTGGCACTCCCTTCTGATATGAGCGGGAAAGCAAACCCCAAGAGCACTACAGGCCGCTTGGACATATTCACCCGGCTGATGACCGAAGGCGCGGGGACGTTTGAAGTAGTGCCTGAAGGGTATTCGGGGGATCTCTACGTGGAGATTGTCCCTCGGACGTTCCCGGTCATTGTCAGAGCAGGCATGAAACTCAATCAGGTCCGATTCTTTAGAGGGAATCCGCAGTTTGATGATGAAAAACTGCGCCGGCTAGCTCACAAGGGACAACTTGTCTACGCCGAAAACGGAGATGGTCCAACTAAACCAGTTATCCGTGAGGGACTCAGGGTATCCATCGATCTCCAGGGGGATGAAAGGGAGAGCATTGTGGCTTACAGGGCCAAGAAACAGTGCTCGCCGATTGACCTCGCCAGGATTGGCGCCTACGATGTTGCAGAGTTTTGGGATCCCCTCCAGACCAGAGACCTAAAGGGCGGCCTCGTACTTGATCCTAGTGATTTCTACCTGTTGGCCTCCAAGGAAAGGGTTGGCGTGCCCCCTGAGTATGCGGCGGAGATGGAACAGTATGACCCATCAATCGGGGAGTTTAGTGTTCACTACGCAGGTTTCTTCGACCCGGGCTTCGGGTACGGGAAATCCGGCGAAATCAAAGGCACGAAGGCAGTGCTTGAGGTCCGAGCGCACGAAGTCCCAATTTTGCTGGAGGACCGGCAAGAAGTCGGTCGTCTGATGTATCTTAAAATGGCGGCTCACCCGGACAAACTGTACGGCCAGGGGATCGGCTCTTCCTACCAGCAGCAGGGGTTGGCACTGAGCAAGCAATTCAAGACCACGTCCAAGACAGAATTAGCAGCCCACCACACATCAACACACTCTCAGGATACGACCCCCCCGGTCACTTGCCCTTGACAAGTTCAAGAAGCCGTTTCTATAATTCTGAGGCAAGGGATGGTGTGTCCCTCGCGGTCAAGAGCGGGAATAACTCAGTGGTAGAGTGCGACCTTGCCAAGGTCGAAGTCGCGGGTTCGAATCCCGTTTCCCGCTCCAAGATTCCGGGTCTTTGTCATCCGGCGCGGTACCCAAGTGGTAAGGGAGAGGTCTGCAAAACCTTTATGCGACGGTTCGATTCCGTCCCGCGCCTCCATCATCTGATGAGTGACTGCTGATTGTCCCGTTTCTCCTACGAGAATTACACTTGGGAACGCAGGATGGGATTGTTTTAGTTCTCACCTGGTCCAGGACCTCTTCTTCATCCCCTTCATCCCAAAATGTGCCGCCTTTGCGCTGAGCGCATCGAGTACAATCGAAGATCGTCATGGACCAGGATAAAGCTCCAGCCATCCCGCACGTGAACCCCTGGATCATTGCCATTGCGGTGATGTTGAGCACTTTCATGGAGGTGCTGGACACTACCGTGGTGAACGTGTCCTTGCCTCACATTGCCGGTAACCTTTCCGCCACCGTGGACGAAGTCACCTGGACCTTGACCTCTTACCTGGTGTCCAATGCCATCATTCTCCCCCTCACGGGGTGGCTGGGAAACTTCTTCGGACGGAAGCGGCTGATGATGATATCGGTGGCGGGATTCACCGCCGCATTGTTCCTCTGTGGCCTGGCGCCGAACCTTCCGGCCTTGATCGTTTTCAGGGTCATTCAGGGGGCGTGCGGCGGAGGACTGCAACCCATTTCGCAGGCGGTCTTGCTGGAATCCTTTGCTCCCAAAGATCGCGGCAAGGCGATGGGCTTCTGGGGACTGGGAATTGTAGTGGCGCCCACGCTGGGGCCGCTGCTGGGCGGCAGCATCGGCATCGCCGCCGTGGATACGATGCAAGTACGGCGGGAACAGGCACACATCAACACTTTAGGATGGCGCGTGAATGCCTACAACCACCAATCCCAGACCGTGTTGAACGGCTTGCGGGGCCTGTTCATGTCCGGCGGCGCGGCGGTGTGGGGCATGGTGGAGCAGCAGGCCAGGATGATGTCCTACAACGATGCCTTCCGGTTGCTGGCCATCATGTTCTTGTGCATGTTGCCCTTCATTTTGCTGATTGAAGAGGCCCAGCGGCAGTGGAGAACGAATGTCGGCGCGCTGATCCGGTCCTGAGAAGAGCGGACGGGCCCAGGCGTTTTGTCCCCCACCCGGAGTTTGGATGCCGGGTCCGGCGGGCGAGGCATCATCGTGGGCATGAGCCGGCCACCCCAGCGCGGCCGGGTTCCGCCGGCGCTGACCGTTACCGCATGGGCATCGGAAACTTCTGAGGCTCACCCTGGATTTGCGAAGTCTGGTGTTCGAGCACTTTGGTGAGCACCATGGTGGTTCCTGGACCTTCCAGTTTCACCAGTCCATAGGGCGAAATCTTGGTGGATATCCACAAATCGGACGTCCTGCCATTCGTGTTCTCCCGATAGTGTTGGCAAACGAACGTCCCGGCGGGAACGGTGATGGTTTCCGTCCCCACCAGTTGACCCAAGCCCTTCGCATCCGTATGGATATTTGATGGATGATGCTGGGCCATCGCCTGGTTCATCATGCCCACCGGCATCTCCGTCGGCGGGCGGCCCGCCGTCTGCATAATCATGCGCTTCACCTGCGGCGTTCCGCCTTCCACCACCATGAGCTGCTTCATCACCATGCTGTGCGGCCCGCCCATCATGCGGATCTCAAACCAGTAGCCTTCGGCGCCGTTGACACTTTCCTTGCCCACCACCGCAAAGGCAAAAGACGACGGGCCCGGGGCCGTGGTGTTCTTAATCTGGTATTCTGCGCCGGAACCCACTACCGGATTGAATAACCCGGCCATTTTCGGCGGACCCCCGAAGCCCATGCCTTGCCCCCAAGCCGTAGAGGTGACCACTGCGGCGAACACCAGCAAGAGTGCGAATTTTTTGGTTCCCATTTGGAGATTCTCCCTTCGAGTATGACTGATTTCGTCTCAATCCTGTTCACTTAACCCCAATACTGTTCTGATAAGGGGACATCTTATAGGGGCGATCCTGGTGGTCGCCCACGGGCGGGCACAAGGCCCGCACCTACAGGGCGCGTGGAAATCGGGTTCCGAAGGGCATCGGGGCCTAAGTGAACAGCATTGCACTAAACCCGGATTATTCCCGATGTTTTACGCGAAGACCGTCACCCACCGCGGTGCGGTCCCCATACTGCCCTACTGCAAAACATTTGGGATCGGCACCAAGGACGGATACGAGCAATAGCGGTACTTCCCCACGGCGGGCGGCGCCAGCGCCGGGATGGGAATGACGTCTGGCGCCAAGGGCGACTGATTAAAGTCCAAGGCGTTCAGCATATCGCTTGCGCGGCCGTCGCGAGCCGTCAGGTGTGGCAAATGCCAACGCGTCTCAATGAATTTCAGGACGGAAGAGAATTCATATCGATCAGGGTCGATATAACCGGCCCGGGCATAAGGTGAGATCACGAGGGTGGGCACGCGAGGCCCAAAACCAAAGGCATCCATCTGCGGCGGCGTCACGTGATCGTAGAATCCGCCGTAATCGTCCCAGCTCAGAAAAATCACGCTGTCGCTCCAATATTTGCTCTCCATCACCGCGTTCATCAAACGGGTGACGTACCACATTCCCCTTTGGATGTTGGCCGGGGGGTGTTCGCTGTCATCAAAGTCGGGAACAACCCAGGACACCTGGGGTAACGTCCCGTTTTTCAGGTCGCGGTAAAACTCATCTTGGGCCACCAAATGCTCCATGAGGGATGAATTGTCCCGGATGGCTTTGAAGCCCGGCAGCGGGTTCCACAGATAGAACTTCCGGGGGTCAGGATGGCTGATGCGCTTCCCGGCGGGGCTCAGCACCACCGTTGCCGGGTGCGGATCGGTCTCAACATAATACTTCCAGCTAATGTTGACGCGGCTCAGCAGGGTGATGAGAGACGGGAAACTGAAGCCGTCGTCATCATCCAGCGCCTTCTTCAGCGCCCGTACCGTGAACGCGTTGACGATCAGCCCGCCCGATTGCGCCGCCACCGTGTACACGTGGTTGGGAAGGCTCGGACCGTTGAGTGAGGAAAAGAAATGTTCGCACAGAGCGTAATGCCGGGCGTAGTTCCAATAATTCGGAATGTCGCGCTCGTCATAGTATCCCATCGTGTAGGATGATCCTTCCGCCCAAACGAAACCGTCCATCGTTCCGTGGTTGTAAGCGGCGTGAGCAACATTCCAGTCGTGCGAAAGGTCACACGGCGGGCCCTCTTCCGGCATATGAAAGGAAGTTACACATCCCTTGCCGTCCGGCAGCTTGGGAAGGCAGGTTGAGGGCGGAATACCATCGGCGCCGGGGTAGGTCCCAAAGTAGTTGTCAAAGCTGTGGTTCTCCTGGACGATCCATATCACATGCTGAATCTTGTTGATCCCCGGCGCCGCTTGTGGCCCTGCGATCGCCTGCCTGCCAAGGGCCAGAGAGATGATGAGTAACCCTAGAGCCGTGCCCATTCTTTTGATGTTCATCGCTATTGCCTCCAGTGCTGTTGCGCACGCTGCGGAATGCCCAGGTCTGAATACGATCTGATCCAGCTTTCGATGCCGGCCCAGGAGGCTATCATACCCGCGCCAGCAGGAATCAATTACTTCGATTTCAAGTCCCCCGAGCGGTGCCCGCCGCCTTGCCCTGCTACTGCACCGTCACGGTGAAATTCACACTATGCGAGATCGTACCTCCGGTGGCCGTCACTGGGACGGTATAAGTGCCAGCGGGCGTGCCGGGACGACTGGTGGTTCCGGGACTGCTGCTTCCGCTGCCGCACCCCGCGAAGGCGGTTGCCACCAGGAACAGCAACAACAGGCCAAAGGCCCAATTGAACCGCCGCCGGGCGGCCAGTCTGCCCAATAGGAGCCAGCCGAAAAGAATGACGGCCACGCTTAACAAGACCCAATTCCAAGTCCCGGGTCCATTCCCGAAAAGACCTACCCCGCCGCTGGCTGCGGTGGTGGAGACGGTGAGCGTGGTATTGCCGCTCTTCGTCAAAGAGCTGGGGCTGAGCGAGCAATGGGACTCCTTCATCGTGACCGGAACCAGGCAACTGAAGCTGACCACGCCGGTAAATCCACCGCCGGGGGTCACGGTGAGCGAGGATGTGGCGGACTGGCCCGGGGCCGTGATGGTCAAATTCGTGGGGCTGGCAGACAGATTGAAGCCGGGAACCACGGTGACGGTGACCGGAGTGGACGCAGACTTCAAGTAGTTTGAGTCGCCGCTGTAGCTGGCCGTGATATTCGCCGTGGCCGAAAGGGTGGTGGCAAGGGTTGCCTGCAACTGGGCGGAGGGGCCGGCTGAGCCCGCGGTCGGCGTGTAAACTACATTGCCGCTGACCGGGGTGCTGCCGTTTAGGAACTGCACCGTGCCGGAAGGCGCAACGCCGTTGCTTTGCGTATTAATTACCGCTGTCAGAGTGACGGTGTTGCCCGATTGGACAGACGGCGGGTTCGCTGTGAGGCTGGTCCCGGTGGCCGCTTGCGTGACCGTCACCGCGTCCTGGGGTGATGAGCTGGCGTTGAAGCTATTATCCCCGGCATAGGCCGCCATCAGGATATGCGTGCCCGGGAGAAGCTGGATGAGCACATCTTCCAGATAGCCCAAGCTGTTCAATGTATATGTGCCCAGATCGAGTGGCTTGCCGCCGTCCGTCAGGCTCAAGCTCCCAGTGGGGCAGCCCGAAACGGGGAGATGTTTGGCGCCCTCGCAGGAGGTTCCCGCACCATTTGTCACGTTGGCCCGAAAGACGTAAGGAGAGCCGTAGGCGAATACCGTAGCATTGTTGCTTAACACATTTCCAGATGGACCGAAGGTGACGATGCCGATTTGTGTCTCGCTGCTTTCCTTGCTCACCGTGACTGGAATGGGAGGACTTGATGAACTGGCTCCGTAGTTTTCGTCACCCCCATAATGCGCCGTCACCGTGTAAGTTCCGCCCGGCAATAAGCTCGTAGCGCCGGAGACGGTTCCGTTGTTGGTGAGCGTAAAAGCGCCGAGGCCAAGAGAGGCGTTGTTGGGCCCGCCCTCGAGCGCCACCGTGCCCGTCGGTGTGCCGGATTGGGCGGTCACTTGGATCGTTACATTCACCGGCTGGCCATGGGTGAGGGTGGCGGGGGAAAGGGTGAGGGTGGTGGTGGAGGGCTTAAAACTGACCGAACTCCATTTATTCACCAGGTTTGCGGCGTTGACGGTGCCGAGCCCGGTGGCCAGGTCATAGCCGGCGGTCGTGGTCCATGCGGGCGTGGAAGGGCTGCCGGGGGCTACCAAAACGCCGTAGCCGCCGGACGTGCCATTGCTGCAATTGGTTGACCCGCCCTGGCATGCCACCGAATTGTTGCCGGTGATGACGTCGTAGAAAATGCAGGAGGTGTTGCCCACGGCGGCGGAGTTTGAAGCGCAACTCGCTCCGTTTTGCGCGGCCAGCTTATAAAGCACATAGTTGGCATTGCCTTGTCGCGCGCTGGTTTTCTGATTGATGAGCGCCATGATTCCGCCAAAGACTTGGGTGGAAGCCGACGTCCCACCGACACCTTGAAAGTCCTGGTAAGGAGAATTCAGATTGCAAGAGGAGTTGGTGTTCAGGTTGGCGTCGGCTTGGCAAACGATGTAAAAGCTGCCATTCAGCCCGTCCGCGGCAAACATGGACACATCCGGCGTATCGCGCTCGCCATCACTGGGGACGCCGATTCCAGTCTGCCACGAAGGTTTGGCGTAACCTTTCACGCAAGTAGCATTGGGGTCTGTGCCCGTCAGGACGCCGCAGGTGCTGGGGCCGCCGCCGCCCGCCACAAGATCCTGCCCGGTGTTGGACACGATGGCGCAGCCTTTCAATCCCGATTGCGCGCAGGAATCATTCCAGGTCATCTCAGGAATGTAGGACAGGGCGGACGATTGCGACAATGAATTGTTCTTGGCGCTCCAATACTTGGATGAGGTCGTGGCGTCATCAAAATCCGTCCCTCCCACCGCAACATCAAAGGGCGTGGAGGCGAATCCGTTGATAGCCAGTCCTCCCCGTGCGGCGGTTTGGCCGGATGCGCCGTCACAACCGGCGGAGCCGTTGTCGCCCGCAGAAATTAGGACGGTGATGCCTTGCGCAGCGGCCTGCTCCCAGAGGGTTGAGTAGAAGGCGTTTCCAGCCACACCCAAACCCGCCTCGCACCCCCCGTAACTTTCGCTCATCACCGGCGCGATGTTGTTGTCAATGATGTAAAGAGCGGAGAGATCAATGCCGGCGCTGGTTTCCGTAGTTTCTGAAACAACCACGTCAATGGTTGCATTCCTGGCCACCGCCCCTGCCCACTCCATGTCGAGGTCGGTTTCGCCTTCGTCGCCGCTTACGATCCCTGGGTCAGGACCGTTCAGGATGATCTGCGGATCATTGGCCGGTAAGCCGAACAAAGTGCGGAAGTCCCGCGCGTCCTGAATGTTGATGTTGGATTGCGCGACAATGGCGATAGTCTGTCCGGCGCCGTCCGTGCCCGCTTGCCAGAGAGGTTGGATGTTGTAAATGGTGGCGAAATCAGCGGGGCCCAGAGCATGAAAAGTTTGACCGGTGGAAGTATAGGTGAAGAGCGGCCTGACCTCACCCGTGGCTTTGGACCGTGAAAAAGTGCCAATGCGGTGGACCAACGGCTTGCGGCGGAAGTTATTCAGCGAGGCGATGCCCGCCACCACCGGGGACAGAGCGGCAGGAATCTGCGGGTCGCTGTCGTTGGCCCAACGCCCCTTCCCATTCACCACATACCGGTGAATCTCCGTGTGCAGAGCTTGCCGCACCTGTCCCGCCGTGCCGGAAAATTCGATGATCGTCCGGCTCGCCGTTACTTGATCGATGTTGAAGCCTTGGGAGGTCAGCCAATCGCTGACGGCTTGAATATCCGACTCGGCCAACCCAAACTGCTTGCCAAACTGGGTGGGGGTGAGCCACTGGTGGTAGGATGGTGACGGTTTCTCCTGCTGCGCGTCCAACAGTTGCCGCAGCGCCGTTTCCTGCTCCGGCCCACGCTCAAGGACCAGCAGCATATGATCCAGGGGCAGGCTGTCCGGTGCCGCGCCGTGGTCATATTCAGGGCGCGCCAGAGGGTGGGTGTTGCCATGCAGCGTGACCAGCTTCTGTAAGTCAACCGCTTGGGTAATTCGCGGCGGAAAACGGCTGGTTTGCGCCGAAACCTTGAAAGGAAAGAGGAAGATAAGGGCGAGAATCTGTGCGGCAAGGAGCCGGGAAAGTCTTGAATTGCCAGTTGGCTCGAAGCCTGTTCCTTTTGCCATCACCCCTCCAGGCGGGGTCTCTTGGTGACCCTGGCCGCTGGTTCGTTGGTTAAGCTTTCCAGGTGATTTTTTGCCATTATACCCGCTGGAGGCGGAATTCCATCCCAATATCGTATGCTGTTCACTTAAGGTCCGTTCGAGAATAATGCGCACAGTTGAACCAGAGCCCCTCACCCGCCGCTGCGCGGTTCCCCCTCTCCCCGCTTGCGGGGAGAGGGCTGGGGTGAGGGGTCAGGTGACACCTCTGATATCAAGGTCATGAAACTTGCCTTAACTAAACAGTATTGGGGCTTGAGACTGGATTCACGTAAGACTTTCACCCTACATCAATCCGGGGCTCCCCCGCCCCGGCGAGCACCAACCATGGCCGGGGCTGATATGCGGGTAACGGTCTCGGATTCAAGTTGTTAGGATGGGTCAAATATCAAACCGGGTATCTTTCCAAGTGTAAACCCGAAGTGAAGTCTTTGGTGGCGTGGGGGCAACGCTTTGCATTTTAATGGAGGCAAGGGTCCGAGAATTCCCATCAGGCTTTTCGTGCTGTGACAGTGGCGACTGTCGCGCCGAATCCATGAAATGTCCCCCGGCACCTCTGGATATTCACCAATTGGGCAATTGGGGGCGGGACGCGCCAGGAGCGGATCAAGTGAAGGGTTAGGAGGTGGGCCCCTGCGTGAGCGCAAGATGCGGGAAGGAAAGCGTTTTCCACTTTCGTCCCTTTGGATTCACTTTTTCACTCAGTGGAGTGAAGCGGAAATTCCTTAAGATATTGTTTATATTGGAGATAGTATGCTATCGCCATTGGAGACAAAATTGCACAGGGTTCTCGTGGACACCAATCCCTTGATTTGAAATGGGCGAACTCTTTTGAAGCTAGGGTAGGGTTTCAGAAGATCACGGCTTGGTTGTGTGCTAGGGCTGGACATTTGATTTGTCACGTTTAGGATGTGTTCAAAATAGAGTCAAAACCGGTGGGCGGTAAGCCTTTTCTGAGGTTTCCGTTCATCGGTTGTTAGGTAGCAACCCTTACCAGGGGAAACCATAAGGAGGATGACTGATGAAGCTAAAAGTGCTTTGTGCGCTTGCTGTTGCTGCAGCGATGGTTTCGTTTATTCCTAAGACTGCCGTTGCAGGCACCGCTCAACCCTCGTACTGTAATCCGTGCTTGTTCTACGGGGGCGACCTTAACCCCAATGATCCGAATGCGAACGGCCTTGCCAACGAGATGGATTTGACTGTGAACCAGTCGGCCATTTACACGCCGTTTGTGGTTCCAAACGGGCAGACCTGGAACATTTCGGGTCTGTTCACCGACAACTTGATGAACATCCAGGCGCTATCCGCCGGCTGGGAGATTCGCAGTGGCGTTTCTTCAGGCAACGGTGGCACGCTTCTTTTTTCCGGGTCTTCCAACGCCCCGGTGGTAACGGACACTGGTATCAACGCCTTCGGGTTTGAAGATTACGCGGTTGCCGTCACGGGCCTCAGCGGAATTCAACTCGGAGCCGGTACTTACTGGCTGTCCGTGGTTCCCGTTTGCCTGGATCCGAACAACGGTACTTGCTCTGGCCGCTCGTTCCAAGCAAATACGCAGGGCTTGAATGCATTTGGACCTCCGGAGCCGCAAAACGAGTCCTTTTGGAATTCGAGCTTTTTCGGACAGAATTTCTCCAATGCCAACACGGCGGGTAGCTTCGTAACCATGTCGGGTGGCGTCATCGGGACCAACGGTGGCGGCACAGGCACCCCAGAGCCTTCCAGCTTGATCCTGTTGGGATCGGGCCTGCTTGGGCTGGCGGGCGCTGCACGCCGCCGGTTTGGTAAGTAGTTGGCTTCAAGCTGAATAAAACTGTACCACGGGAGAGGCTCTGGGCTTTCAGCCACGGAACTCTCCCGTTTTGTTTTTAGGGGGGATTCGACCGGCCTGATTCCAACCCTTGACACGCTCCTCCCGGGGCGATCGAAGGTCACTCAATCTTCTCGGTGCCTGCCACGGATCAAATTGTCCATTTTCGAACAGCCCTATCCCAATTCCGCACAATAAAAACCTCGCCTGGTCTCTGAAAAGTAAACTATCGTTATTATTTTCAATAGCTTGAAGTTTAAATAGATTTGGCACAGTAACTGCCATTGATATCAGTTGCCAGGCATAGCATCAATGCTGTTCACTTAAGGTTCGTTTGAGAATAACTGCACCTCGTAAAATCCGGGCCCCTCACCCCGGCCCTCTCCCCGCTGGCGGGGAGAGGGCCGGGGTGAGGGGGAACGCGACGACCATGCCATCAAAAATCATGAGGTTCATCCTAACTGAACAGTATTGGGCCTAGCATCTGAAAGCAAAGGTTGGCCACCCGTATTTAAGGAGGTAAGAAATGGGTATTCTGCTTCAGGATTTGCGCTTTGGCTTGCGCATGTTGGCCAAGAATCCCGGCTTCACCGCAGTGGCAGTGATGACGCTGGCGCTGGGCATTGGGGCGAACACCACCATGTTCAGTGTGGCGGATGCATTCCTCGTCAAGCCGCTATCGTTACCTCACCTCAGCCGGCTCGTGATGCTGCGGGAGACGGGGACAGGGGAAGGCTGGGAAGGATCTTCCACTTCACCAGCGGATTTTCTGGAATGGAAGAAGCATTGCGCCTCTTTTGAAAGCTTGGCGGCATACCGGTGGGAAGATGTGAATATTACGGGCGGAGAGGCGCCTGAGCGGGTGCAAAGCGTCCAAGCCACTGCAAACTTTTTCCATACCCTGGGAGTTGGACCTGTTCTTGGCCGGAGTTTTGCGAATGGTGAGGATGAACCCGGCCACGACGGGGTCGTTGTTTTGAGCTATGGCCTTTGGAAGAGCCGGTTTGCGGCGGATCCGAGGACCATTGGCCGTGAAGTGATGCTGAACGGCCGCCCCTACAGCATCATCGGGGTAATGGGTAAAAACTTTGAGTTTCCGTTGGCGGTTGACCTGTGGACGCCACTTGCCATGACGCCTCAGCAAGCCTTGATTCGCGACCTTCGCGATCTGGATGTCGTTGCGCGTCTGCGGCCGGGCGTCTCGCAGAGACAAGCCCTGGCAGAGATGAACGTCATCATGCAACAACTCGCCAAGGCTTATCCAAAAACAAACCGGGGCTGGAAGGCGCTGATCATTTCGGCCCGTGAATTCGTGAACGGAGATCTGACCCGTGACTACACGTTGATGCTGTTAGCAGCCGCCGGATTTGTCCTGCTGATCGCCTGCGCCAACGTGGCCAATTTGCAATTTGCCCGGGCCACAACACGGCGGAAGGAGATTGCTGTCCGGTCGGCGCTGGGCGCCAGCCGGTGGCGCGTCGCGCGCCAACTGCTGACGGAAAGCATCTTACTGGGCCTGGCGGGGGCGGGGCTGGGCCTGTTGATAGCCGCATGGAGCCTCGGCTTAATACTTTCGGGAATGCCGGCGAACGTCGCCAAATTGGTCGGCGGATGGAATGCCATTCGACTGGACAGCAGCGCTCTTGGTTTTACCGCGGTCATCGGGGTCATGAGCGGGATCTTGTCCGGCCTGCTGCCCGCGCTCAAGACCTCTAACCCTGATCTGAACACCAGCCTGAAGGAGGGTGGGCGCGCGTCAACGGGGGACCGGTCCCATCATGGCTTGCGCGGCATCTTGGTGGTGGCGCAGATGGCGCTGGCCGTGATCCTGCTGGTGGGCGCAGGACTGACGGTAAAAGGCTTTCGGGGGTTGGTCAGGACGCAGGCCCAGTTTTCCCCGGAACACGTGCTCACCATCGGCATCAATCTTCCTGCTGACCGTTACCCCGATTCCACTGCCAAGATCCAGTTCTACGGGAGGATCATCGATAAGCTCCGGTCACTGCCGGGGGTTCAGTCGGCCGCGGCCTCTACCACTTTTCCATTAAGTAACAGTGGCGGCCCGTGGACAAGATTTCGCGTGGAAGGTCAAACTCCTCCCAAAGCCAAAGATCTCCACGGAGGGGAGTTCTTGAGTGTCAGTTCATCTTACTTCCGCCTCATGCAGATTCCACTGCTCCGGGGGCGCAGCTTCGGCGCTGGGGATAATGTCCACTCCCTGCCAGTGACCCTGATCAACGCTAAGCTCGCTCGCCGCATCTGGCCTCACCAGAACCCCATTGGTAAGCACATCAGGATCGTGCAGCGCGGGTCGGATGGTCCCTGGCTCACGGTGGTCGGGGTGGTGGGAGACGTGACCTACGATTGGACGGACGGCGGTCCGGAGCCGGCCATCTACCGGCCTTATACCCAAGCCCCGCTCTCCGAGTCGCTCTTGGCGGTCCGGACGGCGGGTGACGCCGCGTCGCTGGCTGCACCGGCCCGGGCGGCCATCGCAGCGATTGACCCTGAATTGCCCGCGTCTAATGTGATGACTCTGGCGAGAGCCATTTATGAATCGATCGTCGGCTTGGATTATTTAGGATTTATGATGGCGGCGCTGGGCCTGATCGCGCTGAGCCTGGCCTCGGTGGGAGTCTTCGGGGTGATGTCTTATTCGGTCACCGAGCGTGTCCACGAGATTGGCATCCGCATGGCCTTGGGCGCGAGCCGCAACGATGTCCTGCAGATGATTGTCTGGCGGGGCATGTCTATGACTCTTTTGGGGCTGGCCATTGGCTTGCCCGGAGCATACTCACTCGCACGCCTGCTTTCGAGCATCCTCTTTGGAGTTCAAGCAACGGATAGGGCGGTGTTCTTTGCTGTTCCGGTCACGCTTAGTTTGGTGGCCTTGCTCGCCTGCTACATTCCCGCCCGGCGGGCGTCCAAGGTCGATCCGATGGTGGCGCTGAGAAACGAATAGTGGTTAGTGGTAAGTGATAAGTGACGAGAAAGTGCCAACCAATGCGTGACAGGGGGATCAGAGGTGTCAGGTGCTAGGCCCCGGCCTCGGGCGTGTGCAAAATCAAGCATACTTAGTACACGTATTCATAATTCCAGTGACGTATTCTCCCTCACCCGGCGCTTCGCGCCACCCTCTCCCCAAGGGAGAGGGCTGTGATTCAAAGGTGAGGGGGAACGCGACGACCCCGCCAAAGACATCAGGGGGTACACCTTGACTGAACAGTGCTGTCCTTGGCCCGCATTATCCGGTGGTGTCTCAGTTTGTTTGCTGTAGCGGCGCTCATAGAGCGCCGCGCTTGGATCCTCAACGGTTTCCTGCGCTCATAGAGCGCCGGTACAGCAGACTGCGACATTGCCCATTATCCGTGAAGTTTTACTTGTGTACCAATGGGGCACGGCCTTAACCTTAGCCTTGACGGCAATCGAGTGAAAATTGTTGAATAATCCCGGTTAGGCCTGCCAGGGCTTGACACGAGGTTTACTATAGAATTTCATGGTTTCAGGACCGATGGACTATCAAGATCGAATGAGCGAAGGGCTGGGTCAACGGGTATCGCGGGCCATGCTGAACGCGGATAACAAGCTTACCGAGCCGAACCACGAAGCAGCTTTTTTCTATGGACTATTCTTGCGGGGCTATCCTCTTGAAAAGCTCCGTGCGGATATTGACGTTCCCCCTCATATTCTCGAACGGATGCAGCGGCTTTCCCTCACTGACCCGTGGTACCAAACCACCGTGGATCGAATCCTGAATTACCGCAAAGAGGTCCTGGCCATTTTTGACTCGTTGGTTTTCCGCCAAATGGAAACTCCCGCCCGCTTGCATTAAAGAAAGTAAAGTATAGATTAAGCGGGATGATTCCCGAACTTCCCTCCCGGAGAAGGGCACGGCACGGCTTCAACCGCGCCGTTTGAGCGCGGGCCATTCCCCTTTGTGCCGCCATTAGCCCCGTGAGCTTCCCCATGCCTCGCTACCGGGAGGCTCTGTGATGGCCAACCCGTCTTCGCCCAGATGCTACCGCCAGGCGTACGCAAAATCAATTTCCCTCTTGCCCCATCGCCGCTTGGGGAATAGCATAATGTCTTCGTGAAATAGCTGGATCATCCGAGGAGGTCTCATCCATGAATCGTAATGGCATTTCCCGTCGTGACTTTATCCGCACTTCAACGGGCGCAGGCGTCACGCTGGCCGCTCCGACTTTTCTCCTGGAGCCGCGCGAGCTTCGCGCTTCGCCCGGTCCTGTCCCGCCCAGTGACATGGTACGCTTCGGCATGATCGGCATTGGCATGGAGGGCACGGGAGTCCTATCGACGGCCATCGGGATTCCGGGCGTTGAGTGCGTGGCGGCGTGCGACCTCTACGACGGGCGGCACGTTTTGGCGAACCAGATCATTAACGGCGCCACCGGCAAAACCGTACCCACCACCCGCCGCTATCAGGACCTGCTGGATAACAAGGAGATTGATTGCGTGGTGGTGGCTGTTCCAGACCATTGGCACAGCAAAATTATTGTGGACGCCTGCCAAGCCGGCAAAGACGTCTATTGCGAAAAGCCAATGACCCACAAGGTGGAGGAAGGCTTTGAGATCATCGATGCCGCCGCGAAGTACAACCGCATTGTGCAGATCGGCAGCCAGCGGCGGAGTTCCATCGGCATTGCCAAGGCCAAGGAACTGGTGGAACAGAACGCCATCGGCGACGTTTATTACGCCGAAGGGATTTTGGGACGGAATTCTCCCTGTGGCGCGTGGGTCTATCCTCCGCCGCCCGACCTTTCTCCGCAAAACCTTGATTGGGACACGTGGTTGGGTGACGCTCCCAAGCGGCCCTTTGATCCCATCCGCTTTGCGCGCTGGCGAGCCTACAAAGACTACGGTGAGGGATTGCCGGGCGACCTTTACGTCCATTCGCTCACTGGCATCCACACCGTTATGGGCGTTGACGCTCCGCCGCAGCGGGCGCAGTCCGCGGGCGGTTTGTTCCAGTGGAAGGACGGGCGGGATTTCCCGGATCTTCAGACCACATTCTACGATTATCCAAACTTCCGCGCCGCCATTCTGATGACGCTCAATTCCCATGAGCCGGAAGTGACCCGGTTCCTGGGCACGCGCGGCATCATCGAAGTGTTTGGCGAAGGCGACCGCTTGGCTGTGACCCCACAGGACGGCCAGGATCACGAGCCCTGCTACTACACCTCCAGCTACCCTGAAAAGATGCAGCAAGCCTACGACAAAGCGTGGCACGAGAAACACGATCCCAAGCTGGGCATGACCAGGCTGGTGGAGGGAGAAACCTACCAGTGTCCGCCCGGTTACAGCGAATTCCGCGAACACATCTGGCACTTCTTCCAGTCGGTTAAGACCCGCCAGCCCTCCGTGGAGGATGCCGTCTTCGGCAACAGCACGGCCCTCGGTTGCCACATGGCGAATTATTCCTATTTCAATAAGACCGCTGCGATTTGGGACGAGAGCGGGAAAAAGATAGTCCGGTAGGGGCAACCCTTAGTACGACCATTCGCAATTACGATAACGTATTCTTGCAACGGTCTTCAACACCCCCTCACCCCCAGCCTCTCTCCCCGCAAGCGGGGAGAGGGTGGCGCGCAGCGCCGGGTGAGGGGGTGCAAGAATACGTGAGCGAACTTACGAAACGCTGCACTTAGGGTCGCCCGCGCGCCACGCGCTAAAAAGAAGCTCGATGGCGGGCACAAGGACCGCCCCTACTGCTTACTGGAAATTCGTCAGATCCTTGACGGTTGAGGTGTCGAGCCGCTTCAACACCTCCGCCAACAGCTTGACGGCGTTGTCGAAATCGGACCGGTCAATGATGCCGGTGTTGGCGTGGGTGTAACGGGCCGGCACCACGAAATTGATGGCGGGAACGCCCGCCGCTGACCGCTGGATATTGGCAGCGTCCTCGCCGTATCGGACCACCAAGTCAGTTTGCAGCGGAATGTGGTTTTGCTCGGCCACGTTCCGGAATAGGTCAAGCAGCTTGACGTTCGGGATCACAGAACCGTCATAGGCAAAAACTCCAGGCCCCGCGCCCAACTTTTCTTCTGCTTGATTGGCGTTGGTGCCGGGATAATCGGCGGCAATGCCCACTTCCAGCGCAATCCCCACATCCGGCTTGATGACATGGGTCGCAGTGATGGCGCCCCTCATGCCCACTTCTTCTTGCACGGTTCCAGCAAAATAGAGTGTGTTTGGGGTCTTCGCGCCCTCGCGGGCAAGCAGCTTCAGGGCTTCGATCTCCACTAGCAATCCCACCCGGTCATCCCAGGCTTTGGCGGCATAACGCTGGTTGGCGAGAACGGTGAAGCGGCTGGAAGGGGCGATGGGATCGCCGGGCCGGATGCCCAGCGCTTCCGCATCTGCCTTGGAGCGCGCGCCCGCATCCAGAAAAATGTTCAGTGGATCGGCCGACCAGGTCACGCCTTCGGGTGTGGCAATGTGCGCATCCTGCGTGCCGCTCACCGCGGGGATGGGACCCTTGCTGGTAAGGATGGTCCAGCGCTGGTCCACCATGTTGGTTCCAAGCCAGCCGCCCAGCCGCTGCACCTTAATATATCCTTGCGGTGTAATGGCGCGCACCATCAAGCTCACTTCATCCAGGTGCGCATCAATCATCACGCGCGGCCCTGCGGCCGCGCCGCCAACCTTGGCGATCACCGAGCCCAAGCCGTCCGTGGAGACATGCGCGCCGGCGCTTCGCATCTCCCGCTCGAAGAGTTTTCGCACCGGACCTTCAAAACCGGTGGGACCGTTGGCGCTGGTGAATTCCTGCATCAACTGAATCACCGGATCGTTCTGTTGCGCGCGCGCCGCAGCACTGAACATCAGCGTCAACCCCGCCAAAAGAATGACTTTTGTTCGCATCGTCCAACCTCCCTGAAAATGGTCTTTCGATTCCTGTCTCGGGTGTAGTAATTGACCACAATCGCGCTCCATCCGCAAGCTCAATCCAAGCCTGGGTAGTCGCGCAATTTGCTGTAGCGGCGATCTCTGAGCGCCGGAAACCGTTGAGGATCCAACCCGGATTTTTCACCAGGATGGGCGAATGTTGGGGAATGAACGGGATCACGAATGTGGCGGAGAGTTATTCGCTTTCAATTAACGGAACGGGAGAGAAGGGCAATGCCACAGGCATTCTTATTTCTTGAAAAGGTCCTCAAAGGCTTTTCGCGGGTCTTGCGCGCGGAATGAGTCGGGCGTCGTCTGCCTTTCCAATGTGACGCGTGGGGCATAGAAGGTGCATTCATTTCGCGCGTCCTTGCGCGCGATCCGGGCGGGGATGGGCTGGGAACACTCGTAGCGTTGGGAGGTGTCGAAGTACGTACACTGCTTGCAGCTATGCAACTCAAAGCCGCAATACGTACACTTGCCGCTGGGATCGAAAGCGGCGGGGAGTACCTTTCCGCAATTTGCGCACCGGGTCACTTCATGCGCGCCCGGCAAATTCGGCGTCTTTGGCCCGAAGTTTTCGGGCGGCCGGGAAGCATTCCTTGCCGGCCGGTCACGCCCGGAATCGTTGTAACCGCGTTGTCGATACTTTCTGTCCATTCTGACTCCTTGGCAGGCTTCCCAATCAGGGCTGCCTCATCATAGCAGGAAAAGCCGATTTTCTGCTTGCTGACGACAATCTACGTTAGAATCCAAGCGTCAACTGCCTCCGGTCCTGCAACGACTCAACTCATTTCTTTCGCCACCGCTGGACGCTGCCGCTGCCGAAGGTCTTGACAATCAAAACCCGCAACCTCCAAGTTAAGAAGTGCCGATGGTTCGGATTTCTCATCATCACGCACCGGTGCTGGAGAACGGAAGCAGACGATGGGTGAGCGATTTCCGTTGGATCATCTTGGCAAGCTGCTGGTGGCCGCCGGCTTGGCCCTTGCGGTTTTGGGCCTACTGATCCTGGGTGGCTCGCGCTTTTCCTTCTTCGGGCTCGGAAAACTTCCCGGCGATCTCATGTTCCGGGGCAAGAATACGACCGTGTATTTCCCAATTGTCAGCTCGTTGGTGGTGAGCGTGTTACTCACCCTATTGATCGGGTTGATTTCTTGGTTGTCGCGCCGCTGAGCTTTTGGGATCCCGCATCTCATCCCGGTTTGGAAAACAGCCGGTCGCAGGAGGAACTTTGGGACAGGTAACTTTTGACTTTCAACCTCAGCGCAACATTTACAGCGTTTCCGGCCTGACTGTGGAGATCCGAAATCTCCTGGAATCGTCCTTTCGCGAGCTATGGGTGATGGGTGAAGTCTCCAATTTTCGCGCCGCTGCTTCCGGCCACCTCTATTTCACCCTGAAAGACGCTTCGGCGCAACTCCGCGCCGTTTGTTTCCGTGGCCAGGCGCGTTATTTGCGCTTCAAGCCGCAGGACGGGATTTCCGTGATCGCGCGTGGCAGCTTGGCCGTCTACGCCGAGCGCGGCGAATATCAGCTCCTGGTGGAGCACTTGGAGCCGGCGGGTCTGGGGGCGCTTCAGTTAGCCTTCGAGCAGCTCAAGCTGAAGCTCGCTGCAGAAGGACTGTTCGACCCCGCCCGGAAAAGGCCACTGCCGGTTCTTCCCCGCACCCTTGGCGTCATCACTTCACCCACGGGCGCGGTGATACGGGACATTCTGAGGGTCCTGCACCGGCGCTTCCGCAACATGAATGTCCTGATCTATCCCGTGCGCGTGCAAGGCGACGGCGCGGCACAGGAAATTGCCGAAGGAATCGCCCATTTCAACCATCGGTCCCCGGTTGACGTATTAATTCTTGCCCGAGGCGGCGGCTCGCTCGAAGACCTTTGGGCTTTCAATGAAGAGGTGGTGGCGCGCGCCATTGCTGCTTCCGGAATTCCCGTGGTCTCCGCAGTGGGACACGAAACTGATTTCACCATCGCCGACTTCGTGGCCGATCTGCGCGCCCCAACACCCTCGGCCGCTGCCGAGCTGGTGGTTCACCGCAAGCAGGACTTTGAAAGCGAACTCGAACACCACGGACGGCGTTTGCAGCAGGTCTTGCGGCTGAAGCTCTCCGAGGGCCGGCAACGGCTGACCGAGCTTTCCCTGCACCGTGTCTTCCAAACCCTGGCGGCGCGGATCGCCGAAAAGACGCAGCGCGTGGACGATCTGGCCGCGCGTTTGCATTCCCGCATAACGGCGCGGCTGACCCAGGCGCACACGCAATGGCTTGGCGTCTCCGCCGGCGTGGCGCGCTATGATTTCAGGCAAGTCAACAGCCTGAGGCGCTTCCGGGTGGAGGATCGGATCAAGGACCTTGAGACCCGCGCCACAAGCCTCCTTGCCGATCGCCTTGCCAATCTGGAAAGGCTCAGGGGAATCCTTCATGAGCGCAGCCCGCTCGGGATCCTGAACCGTGGATACTCCATCACTCGGGACGCTGCCGGGAAGGTCATTCGTGATGCTTCAGCCATTGAACCGGGGAGCGAGATTGCAATTCGCCTGGCGCAGGGCGAATTGGGAGCCAGCGTTACCCGCCGCAAAACGCAATAACATTGCTGGCTCCAGGGATGGCCGGCTCTTGAAACCGGCAGGCCGCAACCCGCCAGCCGGATGCCGGCAAATGTCTGCGGCTCAATCGGAGACCTGAACGGAAAGCGGGGATTCCAGGCGGATGGTGCAACGGGTTTGAGGAGGAACGTTCACCTCCCTGCCGCGACGCCACAGGAATTCGTAGGCAAGCCAGGCCGAGCTCCCGGCAGAAACCACGGGAAGTAAGGTGGAGCTGCCCACCATCGCGGCCTTGAGGGCGACCGACGTCCCAAGCCCCGCGAAACCCAAAGCAACACCCTTCCAGGGTAACGATGGCCTCCCCAGCAAGTCTCCCTCGGCATCCAATCCAACATTTTTCTGGATCACGCCCTGCAGTCCGGAGATGGTTGCTCCAAATGGCTTCTCCTGGCCGTCGGGAAGCGCAATCTGCTCAAAGCGGAATGCAATTTCCGCAGGGCGGTGCAATCTTCGGGCATGACGCACGCCCAGCACACGTCCGGTAAAAAGCGTTCCCTGAGGCAAGGCCACGCGGCCATCCACGGAAACTTCTTTGAGCAGCCGGGCTTCAACCACGTCGTCGGGATGGGACACTTGGCTCTGAATGCCGGAGAGAAGCTCAATCGAGACTTGCGTCTCCGCAGGGATCGTCAAGGTTCCCGCGGTGGACAAACCAGAAATGGCAAACGTGGGTTGACGCGGGAGTGTTTCGGTTCGAGGCACAGGACCGGCGAAAACCTGGCACGAAACCGGAGCCAGCAAGCAGAATAGAGCAAACACATTAAGAAAATTCTTTCGCATCCGGCGGGTCTCCAACACCAAAGAGTAAATTGCGACGCAAACACAGTGTGTCCAGTTAATCGCTTGCTATTATAACCCTGGCTGCCGTTGGTGGCTAGACAAATATCGGGTGGGTGGTGGTACGTTCTAGCGGCTGTAGCGGCGGTCTCTGACCGCCGAATTTTATTGATCAACACCTTCCGGCGGTCAGAGACCGCCGCTGCCGCAAACTGCCCCACCGGCATCGGATGAGATTTGCGGGGGTGGTTATGAGAACAACATCATCCCGAGTCATGCAATCCGGTTGAAAATCCGAAGTCCCCCTAAGCGCAAAATGGAGCGTCTTGGAGATCGAGGAAACCGTCTTTCAAAGCAATCCTTGGCGCCATGAACCACTGAACTCCGGAAGCGCCTGCCAGACATCCCGGCGCGGCACTGCTCCACCCTTGCGCCTGTTCCCCCACCGGCATCGCTCCAGGAAAAAAATGGCAGTGATCTACCTGAAGAGCGGAACGCTGAAGCCGCGCGAACAGCCTCGTCCTCAATGGTGCTGTGTTTGACTCTTAGGCAGACTTAATGACCTTATCGGCCTGCGGTCCCTTTTGCCCCTGGACAACTTCAAACTCGACGGCTTCCCCTTCTTGCAAGGTTTTGAAGCCATCCACCTGGATCGCCGAGTAATGAACAAAAACGTCCGGCCCACTGTCCTGTCCGATGAAGCCGTAACCTTTGGTGTTATTAAACCATTTCACTTTCCCTTGAACTTTTGACACTTGCACTCCCTCCTTGCCTTTCCCTAAATCAACACACGCCTTCCCCGGGCAGCCGGAATCGACCCTCCAATCCCAGCCACAATCGCACTTTCAAAACACCGGGCAAGAGAGGCCTACGACTACAGGGCAGATAAATATATATGCGGGAGTACCTGTGTCAAGATAAAAAATTCAATTTCTTTGGCAGTTCATTGCCTTGTTAATAAACGCTTAACCTGGACAATCTACGAAGTCTTACTCCAGGACCGTCGGGCACGATCTTAGCCCCAATACTGTTCAGATAAGCGAATATCTCACAGGGGCGACCCTGGTGGTCGCCCACGGGCGGGCACAAGGCCCGCCCCTACAGCGCGTGGGAATCGGGCTCCAATGGGATAGTTGGGTAAGTCAACAGCATTGATCTTTGGGTAGTGTGATATTCTTGCGTTGCTCTCACGTAAGATTATGGTTCGTCCGTTGTGAGCCGTGCTAAACTCGGTTCATGGCAGACCCGATAAAAGCCGCAAAGAACATCTTCGATCAGTTCCTTTCCAAGCACGATCCCGTCGCTATGCCAGATTATGACCCTAACGCCAAAGACTCTCAAGCGCAGGCCGCAGGACGTAAGGGAGGGCTTAAGGGTGGGAAAGCACGAGCTAAGCGACTGAATTCTGAACGTAGGTCAGCGATTGCCAAAATAGCCGCTAACGCTCGATGGGAAAAAAGTCCTTCTAAAATTAAAAAAGTCCCCGTATAATCTTTCTACTCTGATGCCAAGCGTAATAGCTCTCTTTATTGACTATGAAAATGTTCATTATGGGCTGGTGAACCAGTACAGGTTCAAGCCAGATGCTTCCCGTTTAACTGCCATGATTCTTGATGAAGTGGGCAAAGAAGGAAACATCCTCATCAAAAGAGCTTATGCAGATTGGGAAAAACCAGAATTCGATGGCGTGCAGGCGGCACTCAAGAGGAGTGGAATTGAACCGGCTTATACCCTATCCAAGAAGACCAGTAAAGCAGGGGTGCAGACGACTTGGAAAGAGAGCGCCGACGCAGTTTTGTTGTTAGATGCGCTGGAAACGCTTTTTGAGAGGCAAGAGATTGAGCAGTTTGTAATTGTCACAGGAGACCGCGCAGCACTTGATCTAGTGCATCGTCTAACAGGGCGAGGCAAAAAAGTTAGGATTTGCGCTTTAGAGTCCGCATTAGCTCAAGAGCTTGAAGATTCCGTAAAAGGAGAAGTGATTTCTATAGAGAAGCTCTTGGGCATTGAACCGCTACATCCAAAACAGCCTTTGACGGCAGCAAATTTATTAGATGCCACGGGGCAACCAGATTGGCAAAAGGTGATTCTTAAATTAGCAGAATTGGAGAGAAGGCCAGGGTTTGTCGGGTGCAAGGCAGCGCGTGAGAGGCATGGATTCACACAACAAATCTTATCGGATGGTCAAAACCATGGAATTCTCGAAATCTACCACGTTCCAAACCCCGACACCCCGGAGCATCCTAACTTCGGCAATGCGGCTAAACAGAGCAAACGCAGAAGTATGCAGTTTTCTAAAATAGGACTTGACAACCACGACTCGTTCAAGCTATACTGTGGTCATCATATACGTTCTTTAGCTATCCTACCCTAAAATTAAACATAACCTACAGGGCCTAGTTCCGCTTAAAAACCGGGGCTAGGCCTATTCAATTTATTTTTCTCTTGACATCCTTGAGCAATATGATACTATTGCGTTGTAGGCGAGAGGACGCGAAATGAACTGCCCAACCTGCAACGCACCAGCTAAGAAGTTCGGCAAGCACCGAAACGGCCTGCAAAGATACCGCTGCCGAGCCTGCAAGAAGACTTTCACTGAGTCGCACAAGAGGCCGCTCGGTGACATGATCTTGGCCGAAGAAAAGGCCATGAGCATCTTGCAGCACTTGGTAGAGGGTTGCTCGGTTCGCACAACTTCCCGAATCACCGGAGTTCACCCGCGAACCATTCTGAATTTGCTTTCTCTGGCGGGCGAGAAGTGTGAGCGATTAATGGCGGAGCGCATCCACGGTTTGCGAGTCAAAGACGTAGAGTGCGATGAGCTTTGGGGCTATGTTGGCATGAAGGAAAAAACCAAGTCCAAAAAGGGCAGAGATGAAGTCACGCTCGGTGATGCCTGGACATTCGTTGGCATCGAACGCCACAGCAAATTGGTTCTAGCTTGGCACCTGGGGCGGCGCACGGAACGGGATACGGTCGCCTTTACGGAAAAATTGGCTGCGGCCACTGAGGGCAGTTTTCAGATCACCACAGACGGGTTCAAGCCTTACCAAGATGCCGTTGTTCTCAGCCTGGGCGCGCAAGGGGTAGAGTTCGCGCAGTTGGTCAAGCTATATGCCGCAACTGCCGAGAGTGAAACCCGGTACTCTCCCGCCGAATGTATCGGTTGCAAAAAGGTTCCTGTTTTCGGCAACCCCAACATGAGAAAAGTTAGCACCTCGCATGTCGAGCGCCAGAACTTGACGATGAGAATGCAAATGCGTAGACTTACCAGGTTGACCAATGCTTTCTCGAAAAAATGGGAGAAGCTTTACGCAATGCTGGCACTGTATTTCGCGTGGTACAATTTCGTCCGCGTCCATCAAACCCTGCGGGTCACTCCCGCAATGGAGGCCGGAATTACAGATCACATCTGGACAATAGGAGAAATGCTGGGTACAATCGGGTGCTGATGAGCCATTCCCCGTACTTGGTGAATACCGCTTCATTGCTCGAAGCGATTGATGGCGTCGAGATTGATGAACGGCTATTTGCTAAACTCCTCCAACACTCAACAAGAAGCGACGGTAGCCTCAAACCTGAAGCGCAGGTCAGGGTCTCATGGATCGTTCGATTTATTCGTGAATACGGTTACAGTAGCAAGCAAATCGACATTGAGGTCCCGGCAGGGCGCATCGGGCGGGCGGCAGACTCGGGCAGTGATACGGTCTTTGCCGACATCGTGATCTATCGAGACAACGCGCACAAAGAGCCGTTCTGTGTAATGGAAACAAAGGCCCCCGGCCAAAAGAAGGGTATCGGCCAAGCGGAGTCCTACGCACGGAACCTCGGCGCGGAGTATCACGCATGGCACGATGGCAAGAACCCTCGAAGGTTCTTTAGGACAGAACGTTTTGGCCAGCAATCTCAGGCAGTGGGAGACATACCTCATTGGGTCGGGACTAAGCCCATAGTTGCCGAAATATCGAAGAATACGGAACTGCCTCCCTTCCGCGATGAGAATCAGATGCGCGAGGTTGTGCATCTTTGTCACGAGTTGATCTTGGAGAAGCAAGGGCACGACCCCGCGAAAGCATTTGATGAATTAACAAAGTTGCTCTTTCTAAAACTTTACGATGAGAAGGAGGTTCCAAGCTTCTACAAATTCATGGTGTTTGCGACGGATAACCAAAAGACGGTTGCCCTTCGCCTTCGCCAATTATTCAGCGAAGCCATATCATCCAGTCGCTACAAAGACATTTTTGAATCGAAATTCAACCCACGCGTTAATGTCGCACTGGAACTTGATGACCTCACGATCTATGAGATTGTGAAGCTTCTCCAGGGGTACAGCCTTGTTAACACGGTAGGCAGCATTGACGGGGCAGACATCAAGGGCACCGTGTTTGAGCAGATGGTTGGCAATACGTTCCGGGGAGAGTTGGCGCAGTTCTTCACGCCACGAGAACTGGTTGGGTGTGTTGTCGGGATGATCCCTCCTAGCGACTCTCAAACAGTTCTAGACCCCTCCTGTGGTAGCGGTGGCTTTCTTGTGATGGCAATCCGCAGCGTTTCCAATCGCGTCAAAACTGAGCATCCGAATCTTAAGCCTACTCAAATACAGGACAAGATTAATTACTTCGCAGGTTCGAGGCTTTTCGGCTGCGACATCAACGACAGAATGGCGCGAGTGGCGAAGATGAATATGATAATGCATGGTGACGGTCATGCCGGCATCGTCAACGAGGATGGACTTTCTCTGAGGAAAAAAATGCCGACCCAGTGGACGGACAAGATAGAGGGTGGCCAGTTCGACATTATCTATTCCAATCCGCCATTTGCCGGGCGGGAAAAAGACTCGGAAATCCTTGGAGATTTCACGCTCGGCAGGAACATCCAGAATGACCCAAGAAGCGTGAGTAAGGAAGTCATATTCATCGAGATGATCGCTAACCTGCTTCGCAAAGGTGGCCGGGCCGGGCTTGTTCTGCCATCAGGCGTATTCAACAATCCGAGCATGACGCGGCTCAGGGACTATATCCGAAAGCACACAAGAATCGTTGCTCTTGTTGGATTGCCCCATCTTGCTTTTCAGATTTCTGGGGCGAACAACGAGGGGCACCTTCTTTTCATCGAAAAGGTTGAAAAGGTTCCAGACGATTATCCGATATTCATTGACTGGGCGGTGGAGATCGGGATTGATTCAGTGGGAAGGAAGACCGGGAGAAATGACTTGCTCGGTGTCGTCAAGCGTTTTGAATCTCCGCCAAAGGAAAACGTAATCCGCTTCAGCCAACTAAAAGAACGAATTGATCCATGGTATTACCATCCAAATTACACCCGCATCGTAAAAAGGCTTAAGGAAAGCGGCTATACTTGGTACAAGCTTAGCGACATTTTTAGTATATCTCCAGAGTTATTTAACCCCAAGGGGATTCTAGAGAACGAAGTGCTCCGATATATCGAGAAGGGTGACGTTGACATCGAACGGGGAGAAATCCTCGCCTCTAGCGAGCAGACGGCCAAGACGATACCGAATCGGGCCACATTCATTCTGCGAGAAAATGATATCCTGTTTCCGAATATCTATGACTCAATGCGGGGGGGCGCAATCGTCCCGCGCCAGTTCGATGGATACGTCTGTACTAACCGTTTTTTTGTTCTCCGCTACAACCCCCAGAGGATTTTGCTTGAATTTGTGATGCACTTTTTCACCAAGCCTGAAATCCTTGTCTTGTTGAAGCGGGAATGCTCTGGCGAGATCAATCCCGGTATAACAAAGCCAGCCTTCTTTAGCCTTGAGGTGCCACTCCCTGAGCGTGATGAGCAGGAAAACATACTGAATGGCGTCCATGACATCCAGCGAGACAAGGAACGGCTGTGCAGCGAGATTGCACGTCTTGATCAACGGATCGAGGAAAAGACCCGCGCTTCAGTTCCTCGAACAATCACTAACTATGATGATATCAAAATCAGACGGGCAGAGTTTATCGGAGATATTTGCTTAATTGACCGTGGCCCCGAAACCAAGTCGGGAAAGCTTCCATTTTAACCAGCAACGCACAAATATCACACTACCGATCTTTGCCCGGATTTCTCACCACGGAGAACGGAAGGGCGGATTTTCAACCCCGGCGAAAGAGACCCTTCCTGTTACTCTCCTGTTTCGAGCCCTGCGGTTTCTACACTTCTGGAGTCGGGGAGTTTCAGCCAAGACTCCCGTGCTGTCATTCTGATCTCTTTGCCTGTCATTCTGAGCGAAGCGAAGAATCCCGGTATTTAGCTCAGGGTGAACCCCGCGAAGCATCGGCACTTCGTTTGCTGCCCAGGAAGAGATCAAATACAGTGGTTCTTCGCCGCGCCCGGAATGACAAGCGATCCAGCCAGAAGTAACCCAGGTTAAAGGTTCAGTATCTCGCGCAGTTTGCGGGTTTGGGCGCGGCTGACCGGAATTTCCGTTTGTTTGCGGTCATCCATTTTGAGTTGGAAGGAACTCTTAAACCAGGGAACCACCTCTTTGATGCGGTTGATGTTGATGAGGAATGACCGGTGCACCCGCCAGAATGTCTGCGGGTCCAGACTGCTTTGCAGCTCTTCCACGGTGCGGAAATTGGACTGGCCCTCCAGATCCCGCGTCACGATGCTGATGACTCCGTCCTCAATCGTCGCGTAGATCACGTCCTCCGAATCGACCAGGTGGAGGCGGCCGGCGCTCTTCACCACGAGCTTGGTGCGTTGTTGCGTGGCGGGGCGCTGCTCGAACATCTGGACCAGCCTGTCCAGCTTCTCGTGCGCCGGCTCATGGGCTTCCATGGTATGCCGCGCTTTAGCGATGGCCTTCTCCAGGCGAGGACGGGAAACGGGCTTTAACAGATAATCAAGGGCGTTAACCTCAAAGGCATGAACCGCGTATTGGTCATAAGCCGTGGCGAAGATGAAGACGGGCATGCGGGCTTTCTTTTCGATCAACTTCTTGATAACCCCGAAACCATCCAGGCCGGGCATTTGCACGTCAAGGAAGACGAGTTGTGGATTGAGCTCCCGGATCAGGTTGACGGCCTCAACTCCGTTCCTACCCTGGCCTGTGACCTCAATCTCCGGAACGGACTTTAGGAGATAGGACAATTCGTCGCGGGCGAGCTGCTCATCATCTACGATTAAGGCCGAGATTTTCGCCATCCTTCTGGTCCTCCCACACGCGCTTTTCCGGGGGCGGCGTCTCCTTCTGTGAAGAGAGGCAATCCACGAATCCGCCCGACTACCATCCCCCTTTGAATTATAGACCGAAGCAGCTCCGCCACAAAGCAGAAGGGCTGGTAATAACTCGTTTGATGTTTCCTGACAATGTTCGCCGCCGTCATCCCCGCGAAGGCGGGGATCCATGCCAGAGACGAGATTTTTCCCCCGCAAGTTCAGCGTGCGACTCCGGTTCGCGGAATGGATTCCCGCTTTCGCGGGAATGACGGTAAAGAAACAAACTGGCAGAGAATCGCCAAACTGACCCATTACCGAAGGGCTGGGAGGCAGTTGCGCCGTTTGGTGTGGGGGCGACCCTGGTGGCCGTCCCGACAGCAAATTTCGCTACCACCGACTTGAAGGGGTTCCTGCAAACGTCATCCTGTCCATGGATTTCTTGGGTGTGTCCAAAGAAAGTAACGCCGACTTTCTCTGGATTTGTTAAGATCGGTGCTATCAAGGTGAATCAATTCACAGTTGGCTGCCGAAACGGTTGAGGCGTGCTCACGCTTCAGCGGCCGCGAGGAGGAACCGTGGGGGCCATCAATCGTAAGGTTGCACTCCTGCTGGTGAGCTCAATTTGTTTTGTTCTGGCAAAGGGGGCAAAGGCCCAGGCGTGCCAGGATGAGGAATCGATGGTCACGGCCAACACCAAGGACCTTTCGGATAGCGTCGCGGAAGTCCGGAAGGAGAGTCTGGATGCCTTCGTGAAAGATTTTCACCAGAAGTCCGTCTCCGTCAAGCTTTCCCTTTCTTCTGGCATGGTTCAACAGGTGGTGGATTGCTTCGATAAAGCCGCCAAGGATACCACCGCCACCAAGGAACAAGTGGATGCATACAAGTCCAAGAGCACTGCCTACTCCAAGCTAAGAACCAAGATTGACCAGGGCATGAAGGGCCTGAAGGGGGCGACCGATCCGAAGCAAGCCAAGGCGCTGATTGAAAAACTCGATTTTGCCACTTAATGGCATGGCCAAGACCGGTCTTTAGGCACTTATCGCCGAACATGAAAAAAGTTTTGTCGATGTTCCGGCTGGCCTGTTCCATGTAGGGGCGGGCCTTGTGCCCGCCCGAGAGGGCGCCCACAAGGGACGCCCCTACGTTCGGCCCGTTTTCCCTAGCGCCGCAGCAAATTAATTACACTCTTCACTATGCCGTCCCCATATCGCGTTCTGAACAGCAAACAAATTTATAAGGGCAGAATGGTTGAGTTGCGCGTGGACCGCATCGTGGAGCCTGGCGGCATCGAGGCCAGCCGCGAACTGGTGATGCATCCAGGATCGGTGGTGGTGCTTCCAGTTTTCCCGGACGGCAGAGTCATTCTGGTCCGGCAGTTCCGGTACGCGGCACAGCGCACTCTTTGGGAACTGGTGGCGGGAGGTCTCGAACCGCGCGAGAAGCCGTTCCAGGCCGCAGGGCGCGAGCTTCAGGAGGAAACCGGCTACCGGGCACGGCGATTCAAGCCGCTTTTCAGTTTCTTTCCCAGCCCGGGAATCTTGGCGGAGCGAATGCACCTGGTCATGGCGCAGGACCTGACGCCGGGCGAAGCCCGTCCAGAAGAAGATGAGCGGCTTGAGGTAAGAATCTTCAAGCGGGCCGAGCTCGCGAAGAAGCTTCGAGAAAAGAAGATTGAGGATGCAAAGACGCTGATTGGACTCATGTGGTTGTTCCGTCACGGACTCTGACGGAATTCCCTCCGCCGTCTTGAAAAGATGAGCGGTCCTTGTGCACCCAATTGGGTGCGCCGCGGCCGTGGCCCCATTATAATTAGGGGGCCGATTGCCGGACAATATAGGTGGCCTGTGGGGGCAGTCTCTGACCGCCGGAAGGTGTTGATAAATAAAATTCGGCGGTCAGAGACCGCCGAGCTTGAATGCTCAACGGTTTTCGGCGCTCATAGAGCGCCGCTATAGCAAACTGCACCACTACCAACAAATCACCTTGATTGACCACCATGGCCCTTCTTTGCTAGGTTATTAGCTTGCCGTCTCCGGTTCAGTCCGGCTCAATCTTTGACCATTCATGGATACTATTCAAATCACTTTTCCCAACGGCGCTGTGAAAGATTACCCGAAGAACGTGGCCGCTATTGAAGTCGCGCGTTCCATCTCGCCCCAGCTCGCGCGGGAAGCTCTGGTGGCAAGAATCGATGGGAAGCTGGTGGATCTCGCATCCCCCATTGAGATGAGTACGCCGGTGGAGTTTTTGACTCCGGATTCTCCCGAAGCACTGGAAGTCTACCGGCACTCATCCGCGCACCTGCTGGCCGCGGCCATCCTGGAGCTTTTTCCAGACGCGCACCCCGGCATTGGTCCGCCGACAGATACCGGCTTCTATTATGACTTCTATCGGGAGAAGCCGTTCACCGAAGATGATCTGAAAAAGATCGAGGAAAAGATGCAACAGCTCATCAAGGAAAATCTTCCCTACGAGCGAGTCTACTTCCCAAAACAAGAAGGGATCGAACTCTTTAAGAAAATGGGCGAGTTCTTGAAATGCCAGCTCATCGAAGAGAAAGTGGATGCGGTTTTTTCAGCCTACCGCACCGGCAAATTTCTCGACTTCTGCCGTGGGCCTCACATTCCCTCCACCGGCCGCATCAAGGCATTCAAGCTGCTCAGTGTGGCGGGAGCGCATTGGAAAGGGGATGAGCATTCCCATCCCATGCAGCGGATTTATGGCACCGCTTTCTTCAGCCGCAAGGATCTTGACGACTATCTCAAACAAATTGAGGAGGCAAAGAAGCGCGACCACCGGCGGCTGGGCCGGGAGCTCGACTTATTTAGTATTGAGGAGGATGCCGGGCCAGGGCTGATCTTCTGGCATCCGAAGGGCGGGCTGATCCGCAAGGAAATTGAAGACTGGTTGAGGAATGAGCTTCTGGCGCGCGGGTATGACATGGTGTTTACGCCCCATGCCATGCGGCGTCATTTGTGGGAAATCAGCGGACACACCAACTTCTACAAAGAAAATATGTTTGGCGCCATGCCGGTTGAGGATGATGAGTATCAGCTCAAGCCCATGAACTGCCCGGGCCACATCCTGATCTACAAGTCTCACGTTCGCAGCTACCGTGAGCTGCCCTTGCGCTATGCAGAGCTCGGCACCGTTTACCGTTACGAACGCTCGGGGGTGCTGCACGGTCTGCTGCGGGTGCGAGGGTTCACCCAGGATGACGCTCACATTTTCTGCCGGCCGGAGCAACTGGAGAGCGAAGTTCAGGCCTGCGTGGAATTTGCCTTTGCGGTGCTCAAGACTTTCGGCTTCGACCGCTATGAAGTGGAGCTCTCCGCGCGCGACCCCGCCCACGCAGAGCACTATGCCGGCACCGTGGAAGAATGGGAGCGGGCGGAGGGGGCGCTGATGAATACCCTCCGCCGCATGGAAATTCCTTTCAAATACATGCCGGGTGAGGCGGTATTCTACGGCCCGAAGATCGACGTCAAGCTGGTGGATGCCATCGGACGCCCTTGGCAACTCACCACCGTGCAGTTTGATTTCAATTTACCGGGCCGCTTCGGATTGGAATACACCGGCGCCGACGGCCAGAAGCACACGCCGGTGATGGTGCATCGGGCGTTGCTGGGATCAGTGGAGCGATTCTTCGGCGTCCTCGTCGAGCACTACACCGGCGCATTCCCGGTATGGCTGGCTCCCGTTCAAGCGATGGTCCTGCCGGTCAGTGAAAAGCACGCAGGCTATGCACGGGAAGTTGCTGCGGCTTTGAAAGCTGCGGGCATCCGCTCTCACCTGGATGACCGCAACGAAAAACTGAATGCCCGGATTCGTGATGCACAGTTGCAAAAGGTGCCCTTCATGCTGGTGACGGGAGACCGCGAGGCTGAGGCGCGCTCCGTGGCCGTGCGACGCCGCGACACCGGGGATGCTGGTGCCAAGCCTCTTGATGAGTTTATTGCCTGGGTCCGCAATCTCATCGACACGCGCGCCGCGAAATGGTAAGCTACTTGAACCTGCGAAGGGATCAACACCTTTGGGATCAAGGCGCCGATCGATAACCGTAGGGAGTGGCCCAAAAGGGCCGGGAGGGACTGCGTATCGCTGACCGTTTTATACGAATAAACGAACGTATTCGGGCCAAAGAAATTCGCGTCATTGACGATGAAGGCAATCAGTTGGGCGTCTTGCCGCCCTGGGAAGCCCTCAAGCTCGCCCGCGAACGCGGTCTGGACTTGGTGGAAGTGGCGCCCGGCGCCAACCCTCCGGTCTGCCGAATCATCAATTACGGCAAGTATCTTTACCAACTGAATAAAAGGCAGCACGATGCGCGCAAGAACCAACATTCAATCGAGCTGAAGGAAGTGAAGTTCCGCCCGCGCACTGGCCAGCACGATTTCGATGTGAAGAAGAACCACATCATCAAGTTTCTGCAAGAGGGCAGCAAGGTCAAAGCGACCATTGCGTTCCGGGGCCGCGAAATGGCTCATCGGAACATCGGTTGGGAAATGATGCAGCGCCTGGTCGATGGCCTGACCGAGCACGGCCAAGTTGAGGCGCGGCCCAAGCAGGAGGGGCCGAACCTGACGGCCATCATCGCGCCCAAAAAGACCGGCGGGAAGACGGCTCCGGCGGCGGTACCATCGCAACCGAAGGCGCCGCCGTTGCCAGTGCTTCAAAAGACCGCTGCACCCACAGAACGGTCAGGAGGTTAAGTTTGCCGAATTCGAAGCTGAAAACCCACAAAGGCGCAGCCAAGCGATTTAAGATCACAGCTACTGGAAAGGTGATTCGCGGGCATGCTTACGCCCGCCATATTCTTACTTCCAAGTCGAGCAACCGCAAGCGCAAGTTGGACCAAAATACCACCGTCTCTCCGTCGGATATCCGGCGGATTCGTGTCATGCTGCCATACGGCAGGTAGGAGCAGGTGACACCTGTCACCTACTTTTAGGGTGCGGGAAGGCCACTTGGCAGGGAGCCTTCAGGCCGGTCGCAATCGCGCTTCGGTCTACTTCCGCCCCAACCCATTTCTCTGAAAGGAGTCAATCCCATGCCTCGAGTTAAGCGCGGAACTGTGCGCCGCGCCAAGCGTAAGAAACTCTCCAAGCTCACCAAAGGTTACTTCCTCAATAAGAGCAAGCTTTACCGCGCCATGAAGGAGGCCGCGGATCGTGCCGGTCGCTTTGCCTTCCGTGACCGCCGCCGCCGTAAACGCGACTTCCGCCGTCTCTGGATTCTGCGGATCAACGCCGCTGCACGGCTGAATGACCTCACCTATGGGCAGTTCATACACGGTTTGAAGTTGGCCGGAATTGAATTGGACCGGAAGGTGCTGGCCGATGTTGCCGTGCGCGATGCGGCAGGGTTTAGCGAGCTCGCCGCCAAGGCCAAGCAGGCGCTGAGCAAGGCCGCTGAAAATCCCCCAGCAGACCGCTGACACCGGTAATTTCAGAGGGTTTCAAGCCCCGCCCGCAGCGGAGTGTTTCCGGCGCGGGCGGTCTTCTTTTTTGAGCCTCAGATATTATTGGATTCAATCGCAGATTCTATGTCCTTTGAAGAAAAGCTCGTGAAAGCGCTGGAGGCGCTCGGCGCCAAGGATGAGGCCTCTGTCCGCGCTCTGTTTGTCGAGGTCCGGGATGCGCTGGAGAGTGAGAAGCGGACGTTGCTTTCAACCCCCGCAGCCAATGACGCGGATCGCATGGAGCGGGCGAAGGCGTTGCGTGACCGTTGGCTCTCTCGAAGGAACGGATTGCTCGCCCAAGTGGATGAGCACTGGCTGAAGCCCGCTTCCCGGGAACTCAAACCCGTCGTGGGCCTCGAGTTCAATCAACTTCGCCAATTGGCAAAGGGGCTTGAGGTCGAGGAGCTCATCAAGTCAGTCGCCGTCGATAGCAGGAGCGCCGTCGTTGGGCGCGATCCCAATGACCCCGAGGGTTTGGGCGCCGGCAAGGGGAAAGGACCTACCCAAGCCGCGGAAGCGATCGGCTTTGATCCTACGCTTCCCGGCAACCGCCGGCCCCTGGGCTCCATTCATCCCATCACTCGTGTGCAACGCGAAATCGAGGAGATTTTCCTCACCCTGGGGTTTTGGATCGAAAGCGGCCCGGAGATTGAATCCGTCTATTACAATTTCGATGCGTTGAACATTCCGGAGAGTCACCCGGCGCGCGACGATTGGGACACGTTTTATATTGACTCGCAGACGGTGTTGCGCACGCACACCTCGCCCGTGCAGATTCACGCCATGGAGAAGTACGGAGCGCCGCTGCACATCATTATTCCCGGCAAATGTTACCGGCGGGATAATCCGGACGCCACGCATTACCCCATGTTCCACCAGATTGAAGGCATGGCGATTGACCAGGACGTTACATTCGCCGACCTCAAGGGCACGCTCGATTTCTTCGCCAAGCGGTTTTTCGGAGATCAGACCCGCACCAGTTTCCATCCCAGCTTTTTCCCGTTCACCGAGCCGAGCGGTGAAGTGGCGGTGAGTTGCCCCATCTGTGACGGCCAAGGATGCAGGACCTGCAAGCAGAGCGGCTGGATTGAGGTGATGGGTTGCGGCATGGTCCACCCGGAAGTGCTGAGGCGCGGCGGCATCGATCCGGATCGATACTCGGGCTGGGCTTTCGGACTCGGCGTGGAGCGTTACGCCATGATGAAGTACGGCATCCATGATATTCAACTCTTTTACCAGGGCGACCTGCGGTTCCTCGAGCAGTTTTGAGAGTTGGGGCTGCGAAACGTAGGGGCGGGCCTGGTGTCCGCCCGTGGACGACCACGAGGGTCGCCCCTGCGGATTTCAGGGGCGGAGCCCTTACGGCATCGAACGATTCAAGCTTTCCCTATGAAGATTTCCTACAACTGGCTGAAGGAATTCGTCGATGTTCTGGTTGATCCTGGCCAGCTCAAAGTTGACCTCATCAGCCTGGGATTGGGTGTGGAATCGGTTACGGATGTGGCGGGCGATCACGTGCTCGACTTGGAAGTGACCACCAACCGGCCGGACTGCCTGAGCCATTACGGGATTGGGCGCGAGCTGGCCACGTTCTACCGCCTGCCGTTGAAGCCCGTTCATGCCAGCTTGAAAGAATCAAACCCACCGGCTTCGGGTGAAATCACCATTGAGATTGCTGACCCCAGCCTCTGCGCCCGCTATTGTGGCCGCATCATCCAGAATGTCCAGGTTAAGCCTTCTCCGGAATGGCTCCAGCGCCGTCTGGAGATTACTGGCGTGCGGTCCATCAACAACGTTGCGGACATTACCAACTACGTGCTGATGGAGATTGGCCATCCACTCCATGCCTTTGACTTGGCCCGCGTCCGCCAGCGCAAGATTGCGGTGCGCCGGGCGCTTCCGGGCGAGCAACTTCGCACGCTGGATGGGGTGGACCGTCTCCTGAAGCCGGAACATCTGGTGATCGCCGATGGCGAACGGGCCTTGGCGCTCGCCGGCATCATGGGCGGCGAGGAGTCAGAAATCAGTTGGCACACCCGCGCGGTGTTGCTTGAAAGCGCATGGTTCGACCCCTTGTCGATCCGGCGAACATCGAAGGCGCAGGGCTTGCACACCGAAGCTTCCCACCGGTTCGAGCGTGGCGCCGATATTGAGATGGGGCCCGTAGCCATTGACCGTGTCGCCGCGCTGATCCAAGAGTTGGCGGGAGGTGAAGTTCTGCGCGGCGTTGTGGACATTTATCCCCGCCCGTGGAAGCCGCCGCAAATTTATCTGCGCGAGCAGGAAATCCGGCGCATTCTGGGCACCCCGATTAGATGGGATGAGGTGGACCGCATCCTGCGGTCTCTCCATTTTGATATGAAGGCTCCTGACGCATCCACCCGCGAGGTTGCGCCTCCCTCGTTCCGCCTGGATGTGACGCGCGAAGTGGACCTGATTGAAGAAATCGCCCGGCATATCGGGTATGACCACCTTCCTTCCCGGCTTGTGGCCGCCGCGCCGCCGGTTAAGCCCGATTTGCGGCGCGAAAAGGCATGGGCATTAACATCGGCTCTCACCGCGCTGGGCTACCGGGAAATTGTCACTACGACTTTGGTTGACCCGGCGGAGGACACCTGCTTTTCGCAAGCGGAGCCGGTGGTCATCACCAATCCCCTCAGTCAGGAAGCCTCGGCTCTGCGCCGCTCCGCTGTCCCGAGTATGATCCGGGCTGCCCGTTGGAATTTGGATCGCAACCAGGCCAACTTCCACTTGTTCGAATTCGGCAAAATCTACTTTATTGATGCGGGTGGCAAGCCCAGAGAAAAACAGGTGCTGACTCTCGGCCTGAGCGGTTTTCGACGTAGCGCATCGGTCCACGATACCTCCTGCGAACTTGGTTTCTTCGACCTTAAGGGCGATCTCGAAACCGTGCTGGAATTGTTCGATATCAACCCGTTGGTTTTCAGTGTCGAAGCTGGCGGCACCTACCAAGCGGCGATCAGAGGCAGCTTCCATGTCTCCGGTCATGCTCTGGTAAGTTTTGGCCGGCTTGATTCTCAAATCGAGCGGAGCGAAAAGCTTCGTCAATCCCTCTGGATGGCTGAAATCGATCTTGAACGTCTCCTCGCTTTTTCCTTGCGCCCGATAACTTTCCACAGTTACTCAAAGTTTCCGGCCGTCGAGCGCGACTTCTCGCTCCTCGTGCCGGAAAGGGTGCGCTATGCGGAAATTCAACAGGCGATCACCGGACTTCAATTGCCGGAAATCCGCAGCTTTGCGCCGATCGATAAATTTCGCGGTGGGTCGATTGCCGCGGGCTGTTACAGTCTTCTGCTGCGCGTGACTTTCCAGAGCCTCGAGGCCACTCTTACCGGTGAAGCCGTGGATGAGGCGAGCGGAAAGTTGCTTCGCGTCCTCGCCTCACAGGACATTCAACTCCGTTCTTAACTCCCCATCCAATTTATCCATTCTGCCGAGGACCGCATGACGCCGGTCTATGGGCCTGGCAACCAGATTGTCTCCATGGGGGCCTGCTACGGCATCAATTACTTTGACGGCGCCACTTGGCGGCTGTGGAACCGGCCCGCCGTCCCGGGCGACCGTGGATCACCCCTGCCTTCGTCGCATGAGTCACCATTCCCAGTGGAACTCAACTCTTGTTTTGCGCGTTGCGAACTCCTGGTACGGCGAAACCTCGAGCCCCTTGAGGTGTTGCGGATTCGCCGTGTAAGCAAGAACCAAAGTCAGGATATTGTTCTGCTTTCCGTCCAGGAATAGGTAAGGCTCCGGGAGATAGAAATCATGCTGGGGTCCGAGGGTTGAATACCGCCCTACAAACTTACTGTTCAGATAGAGTAGCGCGTCGCGATCCGCTTCAATCGAGACCTTCCACGGCGCGAACCAGCCGGGAAGTGAGGATAGGGGAAACTCCGCGCGCACCCAAGTGAAGTTGGGCGTCCGCAAATCGTCCGGAGAAGGCGCCCCAAGCTGCGCTTCCTGCCACGCGGCGCCCGAATAGTCCTGATTAAGATCACGCCCCTGCAGGGCCGGTGAGAAGCGCTGAATCTGCACGGGGCTTATCATTCTCGAGGGCCGCCCGCTCCCGACGCGGATTGATTGAATTCCCTTCATCTCCTGAATCTCAGGTCCGAAGTTGGCGCTGCCGAACGCCTCATAGGAAATTTCGAGAAGGTTGGAACCTGGCTCTCCTTGACCGGCAAGGTCGAGGGAAAGTGATTTCGCCGGTTTGCTGAGTTTTTCGACCCACCTGCCATTCAAAAAGACCTGCATGGCATCCGACGTGAAGGCGTCGATGAAGAGTTTGTCCCCTGCCTGGGCTTCAAACTGGGCGCGATATTTCACGTACCCGTAAGGAACCGGCCCCAGTTTTTCCAAAGGCGATGGAGCGGCGCTCAGCCATTCGCCTGCTGAGGGATCGAACCTCTCCACCCAGTATTTCACCTCGGTGAGCTTGACGGGTTGGAGCGGCAGCGAGGGCGTGTTAAAGCTGAGCCGTGTGGTACGCCAGTGCGTGTCATACTGAATTTGCGTCTCAACGCCGTCCACGGTGCACTTGTCCGCCGCCAGCGGCAGAAGCGTGGTCAGTTGGTGTGGGCCCGGCACGTATTCCAGGTCTACCCATGCGTTGTTCCCCTGCGAAACGGTTTTCGTCATCAGCACGCAATCTGTGATAAAGGGGCAATCTATCGGGCTTGTATCGTCGGTTTGGGGAATGACACTGGCGGGAAACTCCGCAGTCCAGGTCCGGCCCGCGAGTTCGCGGTGAAGCGCGATGATCTGCATGTCGTCGTTTAGCAAGAGCATTTTGATTGGCTGGTCGAGCTTGAAGCCCATTACCACAGTCTCATAATCCGGATCGTAGTATTGGTAAACCGTTTCGCCTTCAACCTGCGGGGTTTTCCCGGTGGCCAAAGCCATCTCCACTAGGCTTCCGGGTTCGTCATAAATCAGCAGGTAATTGCGATCGGCGTTCGAGCCGTAGCTCAGAACTTCCGCCGTGGAATAGCGGAGATGGCCCCCGGGAATTGGCACTTGCACGGCCAGTATTTTCATGCCATGCGGCCCGATTGCCAATTCACCTTCGCGCGGCACGGTGATCAACCGGTGAGTGGGGCTATTGGGATCCGGGAAAGTCATCTTAAACTGTTGCGGCGCGTTTGCATTGTCCCGGACAAACAGAAATCCGCTCTTGCCATTCGCCCGCCCGCTGACTGAGACGTTGGGATTCGTGGAGCTGATGGGCCCTTGCAGGGGTTGCGCCCGCGCCAGCAATCCGCCAAACTTATCGATGGAGGCGCCAATCATCCGGGCCGCGTAATATTTCTCCCAAAGGCCGCCCGGCTCGCGCACGGGGGCCGCGTAATCATAAGTGGTGGTAAGCCCGCGCGCTGCCCAATCGAAGTTGGTTCCGCCGTATCCCATGTAAAAGTTCAAGTAGGTTGTGCCCTGCTCGATGACCGTCTTGGTCAGCATGTTGAGTTGATCTCCCCCCATGCCTTCCTGATCCACGGAGAGCTTTCCGCCAACCTGGCTGAACCAGCCGCCTTGCAATTCCGCGATGCTGACGGGCGAGGATGGCTCCTCTTTTCGGAGCTTGGCAAGCGCCGGCACCGTCTCCTTCACAATGTTCCAGCGAGGGTAAAAGTCGCAGGTGTCCATGATGCGCGCCATCACCGGATCATTATTCTCGCGAGCCTGCTTCACCCAGTTGGTGATCACCGGAATGTCGATTCCGGCGTTCCACACCATCTCCGCCAGGGCCGTGACATAGTCCAGCTTCTGCGCGTTCGGCAGCTTCCAGTAGTCGTACTCATTCTCAATCTGAATCATGATCGTCGGGCCTTCGGCATCCACCGCGGATCGTTGAACGACCGGCAGGACCAAGTCGTACCAGTGCTTTGAAGTGCTGATGCTCCGGGCATCATCGCCGCGCAGCGGAAACTGCTGGGCGATAACCCAATGTGGGAACCCGCCGGCATCCCATTCGGCGCAGACGTAAGGGCCAACGCGGACGATCAGCCACAATCCCAGCGCATGAACCTGCTTGATGAAGTCCTCCAGGTCCGCCATGTTGGCCTGGCCCTCGACCGGCTCGTGATAATTCCAGAAGGCGTAGGTTTCAATGGTGTTGAAGCCGGCCAACTTCAGCTTCAGCAAGCGGTCCTGCCAAAGCGGTTTCGGGGTGCGAGGGTAATGGAAGGAAGCGCTGTAAATAAAGGCGTCACGGTCATTGATGGTGAAGCAACTTGAGTCATAGCGGATGAAGTGTGGATTCTGAAATTGGGATTCACCGGGTGCCTGAAGCAATGCCCATCCACCGGGCTTTGCCGGAGCGCCAAACAATCGTAGCTGGCTGCCGCCGGCTACGAGCGGGGCATAAATCAGATTTCCTATGAACTCCCTCCGCGATGATGATCTCATTCTTCTCCCCTTGATTTTTCCGGCTATGGAAATGCGGAAACCCGCATTGCCGCCTTGCTGCAAAATGTGACTTGCCAGTTTATCCTCACACCTGCTTCCGAATCAACGCGAACACCGCCAAGCCTCTGGCCCTCCGCCCTCCCGGCGGCATGTTCCGGCCAGACGGCTTCCCAGGAAAAGGTATTTCGAGTTTCCGGTCTAGCCTTTTTCGGATAGACTGTCCCATCAGACACAGGAGAGATCGATGCCGCGGCCCATGACTCAAGATGGAACCGCCGTCTGGACTTCAACTCCGCTTCGCGTCCGCTATGCCGAAACGGACCAGATGAGCGTGGTCTATCACGGGAACTACTTTGTGTGGTTTGAAATTGGACGGACGGATTTCTGCCGCCAGCACGGTTTCGCCTATCGCGAGATGGAGGAGTCGGACGGCCTTTACATCATGGTGGCCGAGGCGCGTTGCCGCTACAAAGCCCCCGCCCGGTATGACGACGAAATTGAAGTCCGTACTTGCCTCCGTGCCAGCCGTCGCCGCGTCTTGGTGTTTGGCTATGAAGTGGTTCGCCAGCCGGAGGGAATGCTGCTGGCCGAGGGCGAAACCGTTCATGTGGTCACGGACCGTGTCGGGCATCCTCGTTCGCTGCCGGACAAATATCGCGAAATGTTCCAGTCCGGCGTCAAGGTTCAAGGGGGGCACAACGCAAGATACTGAAGCCCGGCGTTTTGCCTGAATCATCGGGGCTAGGAACAATACTGTTCAGTTAAGGCGAGTCTCATGATCTTGATGTCAGGGGCGTTGCCTAACCCCTCACCCCGGCCCTCTCCCCGCAAGCGGGGAGAGGGGGGACCGCACCGCGGTGGGTGAGGGGATATGGTTCAACCGTGTGCATTATTTTCGAACGGACCTTAAGTGAACAGCATTGGGCCTAGGAATGTTCCCGGAGCTTGATTTACATCTTTCAACGTGAAATTCTGGCTATGCCTTCGACACTGCTTTTGACCGGTCACACACTGACGCGAAGTGATTTTTATGATGTCACCCTCGGCAACCGGCGGGTGGGTTTGGCTCCCGCCGCGCACCGCGCCATGCAACGCTCGCGCGCCGTCATTGAGAAGATGATTGAGGCGAAGCAAGTGGTTTACGGCGTCACCACCGGTGTGGGAAGTCTCTCCACCGAACGGATTGACCCCGACCAAGCGCGGCAGTTGCAACTGAACGTGGTGCGCAGCCACTCCTGCGGCGTGGGCGAGCCGCTGGACCGTGCCGAGACCCGTGGCCTGATGCTGTTGCGCGCCAATGGCCTTGCCACCGGCCTTTCCGGCATCCGCCCGGTGATCGCAGAAACGCTTTGCAAGCTGCTGAACCACGGGATTCATCCTGTTGTGCCCCGGCGCGGCTCGGTGGGCGCAAGCGGGGACCTGGCGCCGCTGGCCCACATGGCGCTGACTCTGGTGGGCGAAGGCGACGTGGAATTCGAAGGCCGTCCCAAGCGCGCCAGAGACGCCTTGAAGCGCGCGCGCGTCAAACCCGTGCGCCTGGAGGCGAAGGAAGGGCTGTCACTGGTGAACGGCACGCAGGCCATGCTCTCTCTGGGTTTGCTGGCCCTGCGCCAGGCGGAATACCTTGCGGACTCGGCCGACGTGGCCGGTTCGCTTTCGCTCGATGCCCTGCGCGGCTCGCCCGCAGCGTTTGACCCCCGCCTGCACGCGGCCCGGCCTCATCCCGGGCAGTCGCTTGTCGCGCGCAATCTTGATCGCCTGAATCGTGGCAGCCAGATTCGCCGCTCGCATCGCGGCTGCGCGCGGGTGCAGGACGCCTACAGCCTGCGTTGCATGCCCCAGGTGCATGGAGCGGCGCGCGACGCGCTGGATTACTCGCGCCGGGTGTTGGAAGTGGAAATGAACAGCGTCACCGACAATCCTCTAGTCTTTTACCGTGAGCAGGAAGTCATCTCCGGCGGCAACTTCCACGGCCAACCGCTGGCGGCGGCCTTGGACTTCATGGCCATCGGCCTGGCTTACCTCAGCGGCATCGCCGAGCGCCGCATTGACCGCATGGTGAATCCGCTGACCTCGGACCTTCCGCCCTTCCTCACGCGCAAGCCGGGACTCGAATCCGGGCTGATGCTGGCGCAGGTCACCGCCGCGGCGTTGGCTTCGGAAAATAAGCTGCTCGCCCATCCCGCCTCGGTCGATTCCATTCCCACCTCCGGCAACAAGGAGGATTACGTCAGCATGGGCATGACGGCGGCGCTGAAACTCCGCCAGATCCTTCAGAATCTCACGGCGATTCTTGCCATTGAATTGGTGGCTGCCTGCCAGGCCATTGATCTGCTCGCGCCGCTTCAAACCGGGACTCTTGCGCGCAAAGCCCAGCGGTTGGTGCGCGAAGTCTCACCCGCGATCTACGAAGACCG
>DATKST010000124.1:0-4795 GCA_035531475.1 Terriglobia bacterium | reverse complement strand
CGATCGTCGTTTCGGAAGTTGCCATGGAGCCCTCCTTATGATGTGAAGTACGGCTCCGGCTACTGTAAGCGGATGCCGCTTACAGAATTATGACTCTAATCGCTCTCCTCCGCAATATCTCATTTCCGTGTCGTGCACCCCCCAGATAGCCAGCCATTGCCAATCCTGACGCCAAATTGGTACATTACTCAACTGGCTTCTTCTCTTATCGCCAGAATGCATCCTCGATTTTAGATCCCGGTGATTCAAGCACGATTGGGGCACAACGCGGGAATGGGTACAAGCCAACAGTGAACGCGTCCGGTCAGAATTTCTCCCAACTTGTCGAACTCATGGCCCGCTTGCGCGGGCCGGACGGTTGCCCGTGGGACCGGGCGCAGGACTATGATTCGATCAAGGGCCTGATGCTGGAAGAGGCCTACGAAGTGGTGGATGCGGTGAATGCGCGGGACTTCGACAATCTTCAGGAGGAATTGGGTGATCTACTGTTTCAAGTGATTTTTTACTCGCGGCTGGCGGAGGAGGAAAACCATTTCACAGTAGAGGACGTCACCCGCAAGCTGCACGAAAAGCTGGTACGCCGCCATCCCCACGTGTTTGGTGAAACCCGCGCGCGAAACCCACAAGAGGCGCTCGAAAGCTGGATGCGCGCGAAGCAAGATGAGAAGAAGGCGGAAGTTGCGCAGGCGGCTGGGGATGCCGGCCGGAGCAACCTTGCAGAAAAGGTTGAGGAAAAATCCATTCTCGACGGGATCCTCCGGTCGCTTCCCGCTCTGCTCGAAGCCCATGAGATCGGGAATCGCGCCGCCGGAAATGGTTTTGACTGGACGGATATTCAGTGCCTGCTCGACAAGGTGGAGGAGGAGATTCACGAGCTGCGGTTGGAGTTGGATGGTCCAAAACCACCAAAGTCCGGGCGCGTGGAAGAGGAAGTGGGTGACCTGCTGTTCGCAGTGGCCAATGTGGCAAGGTTTTTGCGCTCTGACCCTGAATCCTGCCTGCGACGGGCAAATCAGAAATTCATGCGGCGGTTCAAAGCAATGGAAGCCCGCGTCGCCGAACGCGGTGATTCCATTCCGAAAATGGATGCCGCCAGTCTCGACGCCCTCTGGAACGAAGTGAAACGAGCCGAGGCAAGATGAAATATGTCATCCGCTCCTGCCGGACACGAGACGAGCTGGCAGGCTGCGTGAAGTTGCAGAGGACGATCTGGGGTTATGCGAAAGACGAGGTCTATCCTCTGCGCTTATTCGTGAACTTGCAAAAAATCGGCGGCATGGTGGTTGGAGCTTTTGCACCGGGCGGCGAGCTGGTGGGATTTGTCACCGGCATGCCGGCTTGGCATGGTAAGCGGCGTTATATCCACTCGCTTTCGTTGGGCGTGGCCGCAGGGCACGAGAACCGCGGCCTGGGCCAACGCCTGAAGCTGGAGCAGCGCCGGCGCGTGCTGGACGCAGGTATAGATTGCATCGAATGGACGTTTGACCCGATGCGCGCCAAGAATGCTTTCCTGAATCTGGTGCGCCTCGGCGCCATTGCCCGCCGCTACACGCCGGATTATTATGGCCCGGTCAAGAGCCGCCTGCAGCAAGGGCTGCCGAGCGATCGCCTGATCTGCGAGTGGTGGCTGAAGTCGCCAGGGGTGAAGCGGGCAGTTCAGGGAAAGCCGGCGCGGGACCTTTCTGCCAAGCCTGTGGCGGAGGTTGAAATTCCCGCCGAGATGAAATCCTGGGCGGAAGACCATCCGCGCCAGGCCCAGGCCGCGCAGTCGAAGGTGCGGGCGCGGCTGATGGGCTTATTCCGCAAGGGCTTGGTGATTACCGGGTTTTCAATTGACGGCGCAACGGGACGTTATCTGTTGGATCGTGCTGTGGATTTGAATTTGCCCGTGTCAGTCGGAGCGGCGCAGGCGAAAAGGCCCGTGTCAGCCAAGTTTTCGAAAAGGATGCCATGAAAATCGAGTTGTTGGAGCTATTGGAAATCCGTATGCCGCTGGTCCATTTTTTTGAGACCAGCTTCGGCCGCACCACGGAGAGGCGCATGGTGCTGGTGAAGGCGGTGGCGGACGGTATCGCGGGCTGGGGTGAAGTGACTTGCGGAGAGATGCCATTCTATAACTACGAAACGCCGGAGACCGCTTGGCATATCCTGCGCGATTTCCTGATTCCCTGGACCCTCGGCAAAGAGTTTTCTTCGCCCTCGGATCTGCCCGGTTGTTTCCGGCCCGTTCGCGGCCACAATATGGCGAAAGCGGCTTTGGAAAATGCGCTGTGGGATGTCAAAGCGCAACAAAGGAAAGTGCCGCTGGCCCGCTTGATCGGTGGAACCCTGGAGGAGATTGCGTGCGGTGTTTCCCTGGGCATTCAAAACACCGTGGACGAACTCCTGCAAAAGATTGAGCGCGAAGTGGCCGCTGGGTATCAACGCATCAAGGTCAAGATCAAACCCGGCTGGGATGTGGAAGTGCTGGACCGTATCCGGCAGAAATTTCCAAAAATCCCTCTGATGGCGGATGCAAATTCCGCATACACCCTGGCCGACTTGGAGCACTTGAAGCTCTTCGACCGGTTTCACCTGATGATGGTGGAGCAGCCGCTGGGATGGGACGATATTCTGGATCACGTCCGTTTGCAGAAGGAACTGGCAACTCCCATTTGCCTGGATGAATCCATTCACTCCGCCGATGATGCGCGGAAAGCCATCGAAGTGGGCGCGTGCAAGATCATCAATATCAAGCTAGGGAGAGTGGGTGGCTTCACCTCAGCGCGCGCCGTGCATGACGTCTGCCAGGCCAGGAATATTCCAGTATGGTGCGGAGGAATGCTCGAATCCGGCATCGGCCGCGCCCACAACATTGCGCTTTCTTCGCTTGAGGGTTTCACCCTGCCTGGAGACGTTTCTGCCAGCCGCCGCTATTGGGCGGAGGACATCATCCAGCCGGAAGTGGCGGTGACGGACCACGGGACGATTCGCGTGCCCGTAACTCCCGGCCTCGGTTTCACCCCGAACCTTGAGAGAATTGGAAAGCTCACGGTGCGCAAGGAAACGTTCCGGTAGAGGAGCGATGTTGGGGCGTTCTTTGTGGCCCGTCAAGGGCGGGCACAAGGCCCGACTCTCCGTTTTATTGTGATGGCGCGAAGTAACCGGCCTTGGCGCGAACCGAAAGCCCCCTGAGCTGCGGCTTGATGGTGATGCGGCGGAAGGTCCCGTTATGGGCGGGATTGCTTGAGACGTAGGCAAGACTATATTGGCTGCGAAGCTCTTTGGCAATCTCCTGGAAATTGACGCCCAAGTCGCTCGCCTCAAATGGGAAAAAGGAGCGGCCGCCGGTTTGGTTGGCGAAATATTCCAGGACTTTGTCGCCACGCCCGGTGAGGCCGCTGCGATTGGTGCTGATGGCAAAGATCGTGACTTCGGCGCGTTGCGCCATGGCCAGCGCTTCATCGCGGGAGTGCTCGCTGTTGTTGTCCATGCCGTCACTCACCACAATCAGCACGCGGCGCAGATAGGGGACGGGCGGCGGCAGAAAGAGCATCTTCTGCTTGCAGGCATAATAGAGGGCGTCAAACAGACCCGTTCCCCCTCCCGCTTCAATGCTGCGAATGGCTTGACTGAGCTTATCGGTGTCGTCGGTGTAATCCTGCAACAGTTGCGGCTCAACGTCAAACCCCACGACGAACGCCTCGTCTTCACCCGGGCGCAAGGTTTCGTCAAGGAAATCGATGGCCGCTTCCTGTTCAAAGCGCAGCCGCTCCCGGATGCTGTTGCTGCTGTCCACCAGCACGCCGATGCGAAGGGGCAGATCCGTTTCGCGGCTGAAATGGGTGATGGTCTGCGGCACACCGTCCTCAAGCACGTGGAAGTCATTTTGAGTCAGGTTAAGCACCAGGTGTTTCTTCTTGTCGGTCACCGTAAACAGGACGTTCACCAGATTGACTTGGACTTCAATGCTCTTGGAAGCGTTGGCGGTCTGCCCGTTCTGGTCCCCGGCAGGAACGGGTGGCGAAGTCTTAACTTGGGATGCGGAGGTTGAAGGCGGTTGGGGAACTTGCGCTTCCATCGGCGCCGCTACCATTAACAGCACGCACGCAGCGCGGAGAAAAATCTTCATGAGGTTGTCCTGTCCATCACCGAAATTATAGGGGTCACGCGGGAAAGCGTCAAGGTGGACGCCAAACTGGTAGTGCCTCAGTTTGTCTGCTGTAGCGGCGCTCTATGAGCGCCGAACTTGGGTCCTCAACGGTTTCCGGCGCTCATAGAGCGCCGCTGCAGCAGACTGCGACACTACCGCCAAACTGGGCGTGGCCGTTGCCGCAGCGTTGTCTCTGGCGCCGCAACTCTATACAATCAACCGCGGTAGAGGGAGCACCGCCGCTGTATGAATCGGACAGCGCCAAATTGCGCCACTACCTTTTCCACCTGATTCTTGACACGGCTTTGGCGCTGATGGCAACATAAAGCTGGGGTTTTGGATTCCTCGTCATGGAGGCCAAGCCTTTTTCTACCCATGTGCCGGAGTGGCGGAATTGGCAGACGCGCTACATTCAGGGTGTAGTACCCGTCAGGGTGTGGAGGTTCGAGTCCTCTCTTCGGCACCAAGCTTGCCTATCATGTGTTTACAATAAATCACAGAGTTACTGAGCACCTTGGTGTCTATTTTGGGCTTCGAAAAACACCAAGGACTCAACAAACCCTGCGCCAACCCTCTGCTTAGCGTGGATTGTCACGACCTTCCGGCCATCAATTTTGCTATGCTTGGAGGGTGCCAGAAAGTCCGCGGGCTAGCGGGATTCGC
>DATKST010000123.1:0-35222 GCA_035531475.1 Terriglobia bacterium | reverse complement strand
TTCGCAATCGGATCAACGTGGCGCGGAGGCTTAACAGACAGAATGTAAAGGCCAATAATATAACGATGACAAGAAACGCCATACCAATTTCTAACCCCAAAATCAACCTCCCTGCCGCCAAGCCCCGAACCGGACGGCCCGCTTGCTGGTGCGGCGGTCAGAGACCGCCGCACCAGCAGCGAAAATGGTCCACGACCTCCACCACTGGTCATGTGACTGGTTATTTGATAGAATAGAAGCGCCATGAAAGTCAAGGCCGAACAGATCACCGCGACGGAATTCAAAGCCCGGTGCCTGAAGATGTTGGACGAGCTTGGGCCGCAAGGGGTCATCGTGACCAAAAGAGGCCGTCCTGTGGCCAGAGTTGTTCCCATCCTCGCGGTGGACAATTCTGGACTCATTGGCTGCCTGAAAGGGCGAATCAAGGTCAACGGCCAAATTTTCTCCACCGGCGTCAAGTGGAATGCTCAATCTTGATACTCACATCGTGATTTGGATGGCGGCGGGCGAACTGCGAGCCGAGGAACACTCCCGGATTGCAAAGGAACAGCTTGCTATTTCGGACATCGTCTTGTGGGAACTCGCCATGTTGGTTCGATCCGGACGAGTCGAGATGGACCTTGAAGGGCGCGAATTTCGCCATTTCATGCAAGGGCTGACCTTGGTTCCCATTTCGCTCCAGATTGCAAGGGTCAGCGCCCATCTCGACTTTCATTCTGATCCCGTCGATCACATCATCGCCGCCACCAGCATCGTCGAACGGATACCGTTGCTAACCCGGGACCGGAAAATCCTGAAGTCTCGCATGGTGCCGTTTGCGCTTCAGCCGGGTGATTAGAAGCTTCTTGCCGTTTACCCGCCGCTGCTCTTGACTTGTCCCTTGTCACTCATCACTCGTCGCTGTTATGTTAGCGCCACGGCGTGACCGTACCCCCGCGCCGCAATCAGACGGAAAGGAGCCGCAACCCGGAATGCTGGATCTTGGGTTTGTCCGCGACAATTTGGACCTGGTGAAGAAGAAAATGGCCGAACGCGGTATGCCTGCTATCTTGGCCAGCTTCGAAACTCTCGATCAGGAGCGGCGCAAGCTGCTGGTGGAAGCCGAAAGCCGTAAGGCGAAGCGCAACAAAGTCTCTGCTGAGATTGCCACGCTCAAAAAGCAGAAGCAGGATGCTTCCCAGCTCATCGCGGAGATGAAGCAGGTGGGCGAGGAGATCGGCCGCTTCGACGAGGAGGCCAAAGCTCGCGACGAACAACTGCGCGAACTCTTGCGAAACGTCCCAAACCTTCCACACGAAAGCGTGCCCGTGGGCCGCACTTCGGCGGACAACCAGGAAATCCGGCGCTGGGGACAGCCGCGCCAGTTCGATTTTGAGCCGAAAGCTCACTGGGACTTGGGGCCGGCGCTGGGCATTCTGGACTTTGAACGCGCCGCAAAGATCACCGGCGCGCGCTTTGCCGTGTACAAAGGAACCGGCGCAAAGCTGGAACGGACGCTGGCCAACTTCATGCTGGACGTGCACACGCGGGAGCATGGCTACACCGAAATCCTTCCGCCTTTCGTCGTCAACACCGCCAGCCTCACCGGCACCGGCCAGTTGCCCAAATTTGCCGGTGACCTCTTCAAGCTCGAAGGCACGGATTATTGGCTGATCCCCACCGCTGAAGTTCCAGTGACCAATCTTTACCGCGATGAAGTGCTGGATGCGGCGCAGCTCCCCGTCAAGCACTGCGCCTGGACGGCCTGCTTCCGCAGTGAGGCGGGCTCTTACGGCAAGGATACGCGTGGAATCATCCGCCAGCACCAATTCCAGAAGGTGGAGCTGGTGAAGTTCGCGTTGCCGGAAAACTCCTACAATGAGCTTGAATCCCTCACGCGCGATGCCGAGGCCATTCTCCAGCGGCTTGGCTTACCCTATCGCACGGTGGCGTTGTGTACCGGAGACCTGGGCTTCAGTTCCGCCAAGACTTACGACATTGAAGTCTGGCTGCCTTCGGCTAACGAATACCGCGAGATTTCCTCCTGCTCCAATTTCGAAGCCTTCCAGTCGCGCCGCGCCAACCTGCGATTCCGGCGCGGCGGCGGCAAAGGTCCGGCAAAGACTGAATTGCTGCACACGCTCAACGGCAGCGGCCTCGCCGTGGGCCGCACTTGGGTGGCAATTGTTGAGAACTATCAGCAAGCCGACGGCTCCGTCATCATTCCCGAAGCGCTGCGTCCCTATCTCGACGGCTTGGAAAGAATCACCCCCGTCGTTTAGCGCGAAGTGCCGGTGGCCGCGCCGGAGCTTCCCAACCAATTTCCAAATAAATCGGTCCTATCGTAGATTTGAACCGACAGGCCGGTACGCGGTCCTGCTTGCAAACCTGTAGGCACCATCCGAGACTTCACCCCCAGGGTGCAGATCCTCAAGGTAGGTTTGTACTTGCTTCGATGAGATCAATTGAAATCTGCATTCACTGGAAATCCGCGCGAGGTTTCAAGCGGAAGAGCTGCTACATATAGTCTGTAGATATAAAGTCGTCTTACCAAGACACTAGTAGCGATGCCTCAAAAACCTAACGAGCTTCTGGCACGGAACCTTCGTGCCCTCAGGCTCGCCCGCGGCTGGTCACAGGAAAAGATGGCGGAAAAGTGCGGGTTGCACCGTACCTACGTGGGAGCCATTGAACGGCGCGAGCGAAACGTAACGCTCGAGACCTTGAACACTTTAGCTCTGGCCTTAGGCGTTTCTGCGGCAGAACTCATTACAGATTCCTACCGCGAGCGCCGTGGCTGACAAACTCCCTGAACAATTACTTCAGCGCATCGCCCAGGTAACAAACAAACGCGCGCGTGTGGTCTTGGACACAATCGCTAAAAACGGCAGGATTACTACCCAGGAATTGCAACAGTTGGGTTATGATCACCCTCCTCGTGCTGCGAGGGACGTACGGGAGCTTGGCTTCACGTTGGTAACGACAATGGTGAAGAATGCCAGCGGGAAACGTATGGCCGCGTACACCTTGGCTCTGAACGTTGAGACGGGCAAGACGGGACGTTTGCAGTTACCGAAGAAACAACGGGAGGTAATTATTGAGGCGGATGGGGGTAAATGTCAACTTTGCGGAGCAACACACGACCTTCAGGTTGACCACCGGGTTCCGTACGGAGTGGCTGGCGAATCTTTGAAAGGGCGGCCAAATACGTACATGGTGCTCTGCGGCACGTGCAATCGCCGCAAGTCTTGGATTTGTGAGCACTGCCCAAACTTGCTGAAACTTAAACAAGTAAGGACCTGCCAGTCCTGCTATTGGGCAGACCCGGAAAAACACGTGCACGTAGCGATGGAGCAAATGCGGCGAGCCGATTTGGTTTTCGATGGGGGAGATACCCAAAAGTTCGACGAGTTCCGGAAACGCTGCAAGCGGCGGGGAAAATCGGTTGCCCAAGGACTGAAAGAACTCTTGATCGAGTCAGGAGAATAAAGCGATTTGTGGACTGAATGCCTTTAGCGCAACTTTAGCTGGAGTCGCGCAGGTGTATAGGCCTTGCGATAAGTACACAGATTCGACCGTTACATGATCCTGCCCGTTTAGTGTGGCCTGACTTGAGCGTCCCACTTCCAGCAAGAGACGATGCGCGTTCAGGTGGTCAGGCAACGGTTCACCGTACGATTTCCCACCACAGTGGCCGTCATAACTTAAGATGTATTCGATACCGCGATTATTTAGGCCTTCGATCGCTTCGATTATCTCGTTCCGCTGCACTCCCTTTATGTAGCGCCTATCACCCCCCTCGCTGATTCCTTGATACGGTGGGTCCATGTAAATCAAATCGCCGTGCCTGGCCATTCGGAGCACCGCACAGAAGTCGCCACATATGGCCCGACACTTACCAGCCAGTAGCCGATTAGCTGCCCGGATTTCCTGACACATTGTTTCAGGGCGCATCCCCCGACGGCGGCGGTCGGGGGATTGATTAAACTGGCCGGCAGTGCTAAACCGGACTGCATTCTTAACACAGCGCGCAAGCAGGAAAAGCAGTTTAGCCGGGTCTTGGTCCTCATTGAACTGTGCTCGTATTTCGTTAAACCTTTTAGCCGGATCACCGTTCAATTGGGAATACCACAACGCGCTGTAAGTTTCGCTAAGCTTTGATGGGAACCCAAGGATTTCCTGCCAGATATCCGTCAGGGGCTTGAGCAAATCTGCTATTACGTATTGCTCGAACATGCGCTTTTGCGCTGCGGCGAGCGTGATAGCAGCCGAACCAGCGAACGGTTCAATCAGTCTATTGAATCGGTCCCTCGGAACAAAAGACAGAACCGCGGGCGCAAGCAGCCGCTTACTACCTTGATACGGAATCGGGTGGGGTACACCGAAACGCATTTTGCAGATTACCAAAATAGCATTCGTTACGGATGTTGACGATGGAGATTTCGCCACTCGTAGGTTAGGCGAATATCCGGCGATAATCAACCCCAATATGAACAAGCAGGCATCGAGTATATTTCAAGAGTAAGCCACGGACAATGCCTTCCTGTCCGTGGGTTTTTCTCCGAGGGACAAACCCACGGTCAATCCAAACCCGATTGACTGTAGCTACCGCCTACGCGCTCTGCTTCTGCGGGATGCAGATGGACCAAACACCCTCCGGAAAATCGCACCGACGTGCTTAAGCTGGCGCTCGGCGGAAAAGGCGAGGGCAATTTCACCCGGCGCCAGGAAGCGAGCCACGTCCGGGTCGCGCTCAACCAACGTGCGGAAATCTTCCCGCGTCTTCCACACCTGCATGGCGTTGCGCTGCACCCAGCGGTAAGCTTCTTCGCGCGAGGCGCCCTTGGCGGCGAGGTCCAGCAGCAACTGGCCGGAGAAGATAAGACCTTTGAGCAGGTCGAGATTTTCCGCCATGCGATCGGGATAGACCAACAGGGTCTCCAATAGCGTCGCGGTTTTATCCAACAGGTAATCGGCGAGGATGGTGGAATCCGGCAGGATGACGCGCTCCACCGACGAATGGGAGATGTCGCGCTCGTGCCACAGCGCCACGTCTTCAAATGCCGCCTGGGCATTGGCCCGCACGATGCGCGCCAGGCCGCAAATCTGCTCCGCCGTCACCGGGTTGCGCTTGTGCGGCATGGCGGACGAGCCTTTCTGGTCCGGCGCAAAATACTCCTCCACTTCGCGCACTTCGGTGCGTTGCAGGCCGCGCACTTCAAGCGCAATCTTTTCAAGCGACGCCGCCATCACCGCCAGCGTCGAGACGTAAAAGGCGTGGCGGTCGCGTTGGATGACTTGCGAAGAAATGGGCGCGGCGGCAAGGCCCAGGCGCGCGCAGATTTTCTCCTCCAGAGCGGGGCTTAAATGCGCAAAGGTCCCCACCGCGCCGGAAAGTTTGCCCACGCGCATCCCTTCCGCCGCCATCGCGAAGCGTTGCTGGTTGCGCTGGTTTTCCGCATACCAGTTGGCCAGTTTCAGGCCAAAGGTGATGGGCTCGGCATGAATGCCGTGGGTGCGTCCCACCATGGGCGTCATCTTGAATTCAAACGCCCGCTTTTTCAGCACCTCACCCAGCCGCGTCAGGCCCTGGGCAATCAGTTCCGATGCGTCCCGCACCAGCAACGCCTGCGCCGTGTCCACCACGTCATTCGAGGTGAGGCCGTAATGCAGATACCGGCTTTCGCGTCCAATGTGGCTGGCTACGTTGGTGGTGAAAGCAATCACGTCATGCTTCACCTGGCGCTCAATTTCCTTGATGCGCTCCACTTCAAAGCGGCCCTTGCGCCGGATGGCGCGCGCCGCGCTAACCGGGATCATGCCGGCTTCGGCTTCCACTTCGGCGGTGGCGATTTCAACCGCAAGCCACTTGCCGAAGCGGTTTTCGTCGCTCCAGATGCGCCCCATTTCCGGGCGCGTATAGCGGGAAATCATGCCATGAACCTCGAAGAATTTGGAATGTGTGCAGGATATCACCGCGTGCTGGCCGCAGCCGCATTGTAGGGGCGGGCCTTGTGCCCGCCCTCGGGCGACCACAAGGGTCGCCCCTACGGGATATCAAGGGCGAAGCCCGCGCTCGAAATAGCTACCACCGGAAAACCTTGCTGGGCGCGGTTTGGCTCGCCAAATGCAGTTCGGTCGCAGCATCACTGGCGCGCCCGGCCAAGGCTTGCTCTGCCGTGATGCGGGCAATCTCCGGGTGATTGTTGGTCTCGCTCAGGTGGGCCAGCACCAACACCTGAGCCGCGCCGTCGAATTCCTGGCCCAGGAAGTCCGCGGTGGCAAGATTTGAAAGGTGTCCCTGGCGGCCGAGCACCCGCTGCTTGATGTGCCAGGGGTACGGGCCGACCTTCAGCATATCAAGGTCGTGGTTCGATTCAAAAACCAGGCAATGGCAGGCGCGCACGTGCTGCCGGACCAGTTCCGGGATGTAACCCAGGTCGGTGACAATGCCGATTTTGATTCCCTGCGCTTCAAAGGTGAATGCGACGGGATCCACCGCGTCATGCGGGATGGTGAAGGGCGTAACCTCAATATCTCCCACCCTGAATTTGTTGCCCGCCGTGATCCATTCGACAGCCTTGATCTCCGGCCCCCATTCGATCGCATCCCTGGTGGCCCGAGTGATGTAGACAGGCGCCTTCAGGTCCAGCGCCAGTTTGCGCAGGCCGTTCACGTGGTCGCTATGCTCGTGGGAAATCAGCAGGGCGTTGCAGGTCTCCACGCACTCGCCCACGGCCGCCAGCCGCGCCGTGGTTTCGCGCTTGCTGAAGCCGGTGTCCACCAGCAGCCGCGTGGTTTCTGTGGCGATCCACGTGCTGTTGCCCTTGCTTCCGCTACCCAGAACGCAAACGCGAACGCTCAATGGAAGACCCTCTATGATGCCGTTAGGCCCGCTGTAACCAGAATTCCGTTCTCGTTGGTGGGGTGGGCCTGGTGCCTGCCCTCGGGCGACCACCAGGGTCGCCCCTACGCCGTAGCCATGCGCCCCTCACCCGCCGCTTCGCGTCACCCTCTCCCCGCTGGCGGGGAGAGGGCATCCAGCCTAAGTATCTGCCAGGGCGTCTATTCACCCTCTCCCCGCAGGCGGGGAGAGGGCAGGGGTGAGGGGATGCATTTGATCCGAACTGGAACAGGTATTATCTGAGACCCCTTTAGCGTCATGCTCATTTTATCCTTAGCACGCAAGCTGGGCGCGGGTGAATTTCAATCCGTCCGGCGGACCGAGAACCGTCAGGGACAGCCGCTTCGCGTCAAACACTTCGCAGGCTACTTGCATCACGTGATCCACCTTGACGGAATCCACCCGGCGCGCCACCTCATCAATCGTGGTGTACTTGCCAAAGTAAATTTCCTGCCGGGCCAAATTCGACATACGGCTGCCGGTGGATTCCAGAGCCAGCAACATGCTGCCCTTCAGGTAATCTTTGGCGCGTTGCAACTCTTCGGCGGGCAGCGGCTTGGTCTTCAGCTCCTTCAATTCGGCCACAATCAGGTCCACGACCTGGCGCACATTCTGCTTGGAAGCGCCAGCATAGACGCTCAGGTAGCCGGCGTCCCGGAAAGTGCTGAGGCCGGAAAAGACGGCATAAACCAGGCCGCGCTCCTCGCGAATCTTCTGGAACAGCCGGGAACTCATTCCGCCGCCCAACACCGTGCTCAGCACGTAGGCCGCGTAGCGCTTCTTGTGGGTGTGCGGATAGGCGGGCGTCCCCAGACAGATATGCGCCTGCTCCAGATTCTTCTTGTGATGCGTGCCGATGACCGCATGCGGCACCGGAGCGGGATCGCGCGGAACGGAACGGCCGGAGGGCAACTCACCGAACTCCTGCCCCACAATATCCACAATGCGCTGATGTTCCAGGTGCCCCGCCGCGGCGATAATCATGTTCTTGGGCGTGTAATACCGATGGAAGTATTCGAGCAGCCGCTTGCGGTCTAAGCTGCCCACGGTCTGCCGGGTGCCGAGGATCGGCCGCCCCAGTGAGTGCCCACGCCAGTAGTTGGCCAGGAAGATTTCGTGAACCAAGTCGTCCGGCGTATCTTCCACCATCTTGATTTCTTCCTGGATCACCTGGCTTTCCTTCTCGACATGGTCCTCGCGGAGCAGGGGATTCTTCACCAAGTCGGCCAGAACGTCAAAGGCGCGAGGCACGTGCTCATCCAGCACCTTGACGGAGAAACTGGTGAATTCCTTGGCGGTGAATGCGTCCAGATGCCCGCCAATGGAATCCGCGGAGCGGGCAATCTCCTCCGCCGTGCGATGGCTTGTGCCCTTGAACACCATATGCTCCAGAAAGTGAGTAATGCCGTTCTCGGCTTTGCTCTCCTGCCGCGACCCACCACGCAGCCAGATGCCAATGGCCACGGATCGAACCGAGGGCATGGCTTCCGTCACCACGGTCAACCCATTGGGCAACACTTCCTTGTGAACATTAGCGGGAGTGGATGAGGTAAGTGATTGTTTTTCAGATACTTTCTTGGATTTCATTGATTCCTCCACCCTGGACTCCTCGACCTCGTGAAATGTGGTTGTCGCAAACCCTGCGGGTCTACGATTCCGGTTGCACATGGATTCCTGCCTGCGCGGGAATGACGGCGCCGGAACCATGCGGCACGAAGTGCAGCGTTTCGTAAGTTCGCTCACGTCTTCTCGCACCCCGTCACCCGGTGCTGCGCGCCCCCCTCTCCCCGCTTGCGGGGAGAGGGGTTGGGGGTGAGGGGTTGTTGAAGAACGTTGCAAGAATACGTCACCGTAATTGCGAACGGTGGCACGATAAACACCGTCTCTCCTAAGAGTCTACATCGTAGATTCCAGCTTCAGGAAGTCCGGGCTCAGAATATTGGCCGGATCGTACTGTGCTTTCAATGACTTAACTCGGTCATACTCCTCGCCGTAGTGAGCCTTCCACTGGTCCGCATCAAAATCCACCCAACCTGAAAGGTATCGCTTCCCGCCCACCATCATCGAAGCCAGGCTGGCCTGCTGAAGGCGCGGCAGGGCATCCGGCAAAAAGCGCGAAGGAACCGCCGGCAGGATGCCAAAGCCCATCGCCAAACGGCTTTTCGGACGCATGAATAGCGGGACTGAGGTGGCCTTGACCTGCGCCGGCCAAAGCAGAATGTGGCCACCGGCGATCACCTGCGGTTGCATTTGCGACAGCACCTGACCGACATAAAATTCCGTGGTTTCCCAAGGTAAGATGCATTCCATCCAGGGATGAGCATAATCCCAAAAGCCTGCCCGCTTCCACAGCGCGAAGAGCGGATCAAGCCGGGCAAAGAAACCCTGAATATCGCCATCCTCGGTGTGGACGTGCTTATAAAATTTCAATCCTTCGAGCTTCTCCCCAGCCTGGGACGGATCACCTTCGACCTCTACCGTAGCGTGCAGTGGGTAAAACCATTGGGCAAAGGCTTGGCGCTGGCCACTGACTTCCTTAAAACCCATCGGTAGCGGCACACACCAGGATTCAAGATAATCAAACCGTTCCTCGACCATCAGGCGTTCGAGATCCCCCAATAGCGTCCCAAGTTGCTCATAAAGCAGGTAAAAGCTGCGGAAGCGCGGTTTGTGGCGTCGAAGTTGCAGCTTGGCTTTGGTCATGACGCCGAACTGTCCCATTCCGCCCCGCACGGCATTGAAAAGCTGGAAGTTAGCGGTCGGCGAGCAATGCAGAACCTCACCCGTGCCGGTCACCACTTCCAACTCCAGGCAGTGGTCGGCCTGCGTGCCGTTCCGCCACGTGGAAACCCCAAGCCCGGCTGTCGAAAGCGTCCCACCCACGGTGACGTCCAAGTTATTGGTGAGCACCGGTGGCGATAGATGGTACGGAGCAAGCTCCGCCAGCAGCGCCCGCCAAGTGATTCCCGCCTGGCAGGTTACGGTAAGGCGATCTTCTTCCAATTGCCCGACTTTATCCAAACTCTTCATGTCCAGCACGATCCCGCCGGAAAGCGACTGGCCGCTCTGTGAATGCCCCGCGCCGCGCGGTGAGACCGCCAATGAGCGGCCTGCGGCAAATTTCAGAACTCGGGAAACGTCCTGGGCCGTAGCCGGCCGCACCACCGCCTGCGGCACTCGCCGGATCACGCCTCCAAAGTCGGAGGATGATTCGGTCCGCGCCGGTTCGTCCGCCAGCACTGCGCCATCAATGGTTGACTTGAACTCCGTAACCCAATCCATTCGGTTGTGAATATCCCTGGGGCAGGAATCGAAAAGCCGGACCCTTCTTTAACAGGCTAACACAGTGTGAGGGACGGCTCAATGATTAGGGAACCATGGTAGTGTCTCAGTTTGTTTGCAGTAGCGGCACTACCGGACAGCGGGAGTTCTTGACTCGCCCGTTGAATGGGCCTTATCGTATGGCTGCTTCGGGTTTTCCGATTTCTGGAATTGAAAGGACGATCACCCGGTCGAGATCAGCTTCTGCAGGAACACCGCGGCGTGAGTCTGCCCGCCGGTCCTCCAAAATAAGCGCGATCGCCTCAGCCAGACTTGCCCGGGCTTCGTCCTTGGTTCGCCCTTGCCCATTGGCGCTGGAATCTCCGGGCAGTAGGCAATGGTCCAATCACCGTCCCGTTCAAAGATCGCGGTAAACTCGTTGCGCATGGGAACACCTCCATTCGAGCGAGGGCTTCATTTCACACGAAAAATTCACAATGAGCCTCCGGGCGTTCAGGGTCCTGGTTGAAAAAAGGCGTCACTTTTGATCGTGGTGAGCCGCCAGGGCATAGCTTCTGCCTTGCCACATCGGAAGACGAAAAACCCGCCATCTATCCCCTCTTCGGAAACTCCACCTCCATCTTGGAAATATCCAGCGTGTACTTGCCACTGATCAGGAAAAAGATCGCCTCCAGCTTGTGGCTTGAGGTGGCCAGCGCGCTTGCAGGAACCCGCAGCGTGACCTGAGACGATTCATCCTTGGCGCCGGGCACAAAGGAATTGGCCACGTAGGAGCCGTCGGAAGCCCGGTCTTTCGTATCCGTGGCTCCCACGCGCTTGCCGCCCTTGACGAATACGATGGCCACGCGCACCGGTATTCCCTCAGAGTGCTGGACGTGAAAGGGCACGCGAAACACCAGCGCGCCGGAAGCGCCATCCGCTTCCACCACCTTCCGTCCCAACGTTCCGTAAGGCGGCAAGTGGCCGCCCGGCGATTTCTCCTCGTCCTGCCAGTAGTGGCTGAACACCGCCAGCACCAGGTTGAAAGCCTTCCGCGTGTTTTCCTCGCGCCTCGCCCAGCGCGGATGATGGGAAAACGCCGCGATGAATTGCGGAGGATCACCCAGCCCAAAGCTCATGCGCTGATCCAGCACCAGGGCAAAACCCGGCTGGTATCCCGCCTCGGCCATCAACATGAGGCCCAGGAAATCCGCCTGATTTTCACCCTGGCGGTCGAAGGTGATTTTGGAGATTCCCTTGCTCAGGTTCATTTCCGGCAGGTCCGGGTCTTTCCAGCGGCTTCCCCCTGCCCGTCGCGTGCGGTCGTATTCCTTTTGCAACTCAGTTTCCACCGCAGCCCAGCAGTCGGGATGATCCAGGATCACATGCCCCAACTCGTGCCCGATCACTGCCGCCCACATGCCTTTCTGATCGAATAGCACCCGGAACATGCCGCTGGTCACGTAAATCTCGCCCGCCGGGTTGGAAAGCGCATTGGCATAAATCGTATTCACCAGAAAGACCTGGTAATGAACCTTGGGCGCCACCTTGCCCAGCGGTGTTGCCAGCAATTGGTCCAGGACTTGGGTCGCAAGTTGGTTGTCCGCGGTTCCGTGGATGATGGGATAGCGCCTTGCCTCTAAGCCGGCTGCGGAAACGATGAGAGCCAAGCCGATGAGGGCGGTCCTGATGCCAAGATGAATTGCAAAGCTCTTCTTGTTCCATCCATGACTCATACCCATTGAGAATATTCAGGTGGCAAAGCGGCTGTCAATCCACGGTGCACGCCCGGAGGCGCTGGTAACATACGGGAGACCATAACCTGGACGATTCGTGAACTTTCCTTGGACGGGCATTTGCTGGTATGCAAGATCGTAATTTCCTGTTTTTTTAGGAGACATATTTCAGGCGCATGTGCGTCGGAGAGAATGATAGGGGTAGGGAGAGCTTGCGCTCCCCGTACCCCTATCGATGAAGGAACCAATTGATCCACTACCGAGAGGTGGGCGGCACCGCCGCGCTGCCCTTGCTGTGCGGCCCTCTTGCGCTCAGGCTCGGAATTTTTATTGATGGTATCTCTCACTCATGCCGAAGCGCGACGACGGGATCGACGCGCATTGCTCTCCGCGCCGGGAGGTAGCTCGCCACCAGTGTTACGGCCATCAGAACCGCCGAGACTGCGACGAACGTCAGTGGGTCGTCGGGTTTAACACCATAGAGCAAGGTGGACAAGAAGCGCGTTAGGCCGAATGCGCCGACTATTCCAATGCCTACGCCTGTTGAAGCGAGAATCATCCCTTGGCCCACCACGAGCCGCAGTACATCCCGCTTTTGTGCCCCCAACGCCATGCGGAGGCCAATCTCGTGCGTGCGCTGCGAGACGGAGTATGAGACGACGCCGTATAGTCCCACGGCCGCTAATAAGAGCGCGAGGCTGGCAAAAATCCCAAGCAGGATCGTATTGAAGCGCGCCTGAGCCGACGACGAGGCGAGGTACTGCTCCATAGTCTCGATGTTATAGAGCGGGATATTGGGTTCCATCGACGCCATCTCACTGCGCACCAAGCTCACCAGCGCTCGCGGATTACCTTTCGCGCGCACGATGAAGGTCAGCGTTGTCATGGGGAGCTGGTTATAGGGAACGTAATAGACAGGTCCCGTAGTACCAGCCAGGCCTCGATCTTTAACATCGCCAACGACACCCACGATTTCGCGCCAAGGAGAGGTGCCCGGCATCGAAGCAACGGATTGGATGCGTTTTCCCATGGGGTCCTCATTGGGAAAGTAACGACGGGCGAAGGCCTGGCTGACAGCGGTGACAGGCGGAGCCTTTGCGTCATCCGCTTCGGTAAACTCCCGACCTTGCAAAATGGGGATGCCCATCGTGTGAAAATACCCCGGACTAGCCATAACAAAACCGGCTACGGGTCGCATGGCTGAGGCTACGGGGTGCCCTTCGATTTCGAAACTGACGCTCCAATGGTCGGTCTCCGGAAGTGGAACGACGCCGCTTGCCGAACGGACGCCGGGCGTCTGACGGAGGCGGGCCAATAACCGGGTGTAAAAGCTGACCTCCTGGGCGCGGGAATAGCGGGTTCGGGGCAATTGGAATGTAAACGTCAATAATTGATGGGGATTGAATCCTGGATCAGTTCTTTGTAACGCGAGATAGCTCGCGATGAGCAAGGCTGCACCCGCCAGAAGGGAGAATGCCGCCGCCGTCTCGCCGATCACTAAGCCGTTCCGCAGGCGGCGGTGGCGGCCCGCGTCCGAGCTGCTGCGTCCCCCCTCCTTGAGAGCCTCGCCGAGACCGGGCTTAGAGAGTTGGAGGGCCGGAGCCGCGCCAAACATTACAGCCGTCACAAAAGCCAAGGCAATGGCAAACAAGAGGACAAGGCCATCGACGCCCACTTGCGATGAGCGAGGAATCGTGACGGGCGTGAGCCGCAGCAGAACTCGGGTTCCCCAAACCGCCAGCAGGAGGCCCAGCCCCGTCCCCAAGAAGGAGAGCAGTAAGGTTTCTGTGAGCAGTTGCCGGACGACGCGGCGGCGGCCCGCGCCGAGTGCAACCCGGATAGCCATCTCCTTGTTGCGGGAAGTGCCCCGGCTGAGCAGCAGGCTTGCCACGTTTGCGCAGGCGATGAGTAAAACGAATCCCACCGCACCGAGAAGGATCAGCAAGGCTAGTTGGACGCTTCCCACGATTTGACGGAGCTCAGGTTGCAAGATAACCCCTTTGAAATCGCCGTCCGTGTTGGGATGCTCCTTTGCCAGGCGACGACTGATGACCCCTATGTCTGCTTCGGCTTGGCTCATGGTGACGCCTGGTTTCAATCGCGCAATCACGCTGAACAAGTCCGCGCCTCGGTCGGCGGTCATCGGCGACTTACCCTCAGCGTCTGGGGCAATGGCCGTCCAGAGTTCGGCCGTCTCGGCGCTGATGGGGAATTGAAATCCTGCTGGCATGACGCCAGCAATTGTATAGCTCTTGCCATCGAGAGCGATGGCATGGCCGACAACTTTGGGATTAGACCCGAAGCGTGACTGCCAAAGGCGGTGGCTGAGCAAGACCTCATGGGATCCGGCTTGCTCGTCTTGTGGCAGGAACCCGCGTCCCAGGGCAGGCCTCTCCCCGAGCAGCCGGAACGTGTCCCAGGTGACAAATTCTCCAGGCAGGTACACCGGCTGTCCAACGCCTGTCAGTGTGAAGTCGCTTTCCCAGTAGGCCGCAATGCTGGAGAAGACATGGTTCTGAGAGCGCCAATCAAAGAAGTTGGGGTATGACACGGACGAACTTACGCCGTGGCCGACCCGCTGCTGGACGGAGACAAGCTGGCTGGGGTGCGCGTAAGGCAACGGCCGCAGCAGAACGCCGTCGATCACACTGAACATTGCAGTGTTCGCGCCAATGCCCAGCGCCAGCGTGATGACAGCAACCGCAGTGAAGCCGGGGTTGCGGCGCAATTGGCGCAGGCCATAGCGTACATCTTTGGTAAGGTCATCAAGCCAACGCCAGCGATGCGCCTCGTAGAAGCGCTCTTGAATACGGGTCATGTTTCCCAAATGGCGCCTCGCCGCCGCCAGCGCCTCCTCCTCGCTCATTCCCGCTTCGCGCAGCCGGTCCGCTTCCAGAGCTAGATGGGCTTGAAGTTCTTCCGCAAAGTCGCCTTGAGATCGTTTCCGCCGCCTGAACGCAAGGAAAGAGACGAGAGACAAGAAACGAGAGGCGAGCGGTCCACGATGTTCCATATTGTTACCCCTCTGCTTCCTGCGGTCCGAGCACGCGGCTGATGGCTGCCGCGACCTTGCGCCACTGGCCCGTCTCCTTGAGCAATTGCCTCCGGCCCTTCACGGTAAGCGTGTAAAAACGGGCCTTGCGGTTGTTGGAAGAAGTTCCCCATTGTGAATTGATCCAGCCTTTTCCCTCCAAACGGTCCAGTGCCGGATAAAGCGCGCCGTGATCGATCAGGAGGACGTCTCCGGACTGCTGCTCAATCGCGCGCGCGATCCCCTGGCCGTGATTCTGCCCGGGCATGAGCATGCGGAGGATGAGCATGTCGAGCGTTCCCTGCAGCAAAGCGGCGCGGTGTTTGTCCTTTCGGGTTAGCATATGACCTGAGCTTAGCATCCCTTTGGTTAGATGTCAACCCGAGAGAAGGTTCTCCACCGTCTCCCGCGAAGGTGGGGATCTATGCTCCGGACAATCCCTTTTTCTGCGCGAGTTCGAAATGCCCCTGCGATATTCGGGGTGGATTCCTGCTTTCGCGGGAATGATAACGGCTCGGCATGACAGCGACTTGGATTGCGGGCACAGGCGGCGCTGCGTTACGATCCACCGCCTTCGCGGGGATGACGGTGGCGAACGATGTCACAAAACATCAAACTGAGCCACTTCCGAAAAGATGGTGGTCCCGAGCCTGGCACGATGTTTTCACACCGTGAACGCCGGCTGCTCTGCGGGGCAATTGGCGGGGGCGGATTCCGCGATGCGGCCAAAGCGCCGCTCGCGCCGGAAAAACTCCTGCAAGGCGACCTTCAGATCTTCCGCCGCGAAGTCCGGCCACAGGCGCGCGCTGAAGAACAACTCCGCGTAGGCACATTCCCACAGCATAAAATCGCTCAACCTCTGTTCGCCGCCGGTACGGATCAGCAAATCCACTTCCGAAGCCGCCGCGCCCGATGGGTTGGAATCCGCCAAAATCGCTGAGAATTCCGCGCGGCTCCGGCATCCTCGCTGGCAGAAAATCCGCGCTGCGTCCACAATGGCGTCGCGGGCCGAGTAGTCGATGGCCAGCCGAAGGTTCATCCCCTGGCAGTGGGCGGTGACAGCTTCGGTTGATTCGATGGCCTCCACAAGCGGAGCGGGAAGCCGGTCGCGCCGGCCCCTGACGCTCACGCGGATGCCGCGGGCCTCGAAATCTTCGTGCTCAGCGCAATGAAAGTCCTGGATGCAGCGCATGAGGGCGGAGACCTCGGCGGGCGGCCGGGACCAGTTGTCAGTGGAGAAGGTGTAAAGAGTGAGAATGGCAACGTCCAATTCGTCCGCTGCCTGAACCACTCGGCGCACTGCCCGTAGACCGGCGCGGTGGCCCTCGGCTCGCGGCAGGTTGCGGCGCGTGGCCCACCGGCCGTTGCCGTCCATGATGATGGCCACGTGAAGCCGGCGCGCCCCGCTCGACTGACTGCTATCCTGGTCCATGAAATCGTCCTCCTGCCGGAGAGTGCTTTGAAAAATGTCTGCTAAAAAGACAAGCCGTTACGAGCTTGCAATGCATGGATTCCCGCTTGCAAGGTCAACGCCTCTTCCGGACTGCCCGAACCCGGCCTGATCAAGTACTTTGTCGCACAAAGTAAATAGCCAAAAAAAATCAATGCGCGCGGGTTGCCTGAATCAATGCTTCCATCTGATCGAGGTAATGTTCCAGCGCCTGCCGTCCGGTCAGCGCCAATTCAAACTCGGTCTGGGGCAAGCGGCCATTAAAGAATTTGCGGCACCCAATGTAGCCGGCCTCTTCCAGCTTGCGCGCATGGACACTCAGGTTGCCGTCGGTGGTTTTCAGGATTTTCTTGAGATCGCTGAAGCTTAGTGACGCATTCACGGCGAGAGCGGTTAGAATGCCCAGGCGAATCTGCTCGTGCACCAAACGGTCCAGATCCGTCAGGGCGGCGCGGGCGGTGTGCGCCGCGCTCCGCGCCGCGGGAAGCGGAGTCTCCATCACAGTTTGACTTCCTTTGAGGGGGAATGGGGTTGTTTTAGCCACCGTACCTCCTGGCAATAATGAGTCCGAAAATCAGGTGCAGACCGCCAAAACCGGCGGCCAGAAACGTGTTCCCCAAACTGGCGGGAGCGAAGAGCGCGGCACATCCCACGCCCATGAAGCACAAGCCCATCACCGGGACCACGCGAACTGAAAAAGCGCCGCCCGTGACGATGGCAGTTCCGTAAAGCAGCAGCCAGACTCCCGGCATCGTGCGCAACAAGCCCGCCTGGAACAATGCGCCGGTCAGCGCCGCGCCCGCAAGTAGCGGGGGAAGCAGGCTCAAGGCGAATTTGCGTCCCGCCCCGGAGAGCACCGGCACGCTGGCCGCGCGGGCCTTCTGCGCCAGCGCCATGCCACCCACCAGAAACGCCAGCCAAGCCTCCACCAACCATACGGTGAGCCATGCCTGCGGGGTTATCTGACGGCTGGCAATGACGGCCGCAGCCAGCGCCGTCAGCCCCATCGCCATTCCTCCCCGGCCCGGCACGGCGGTGAAGGCCGTGGACCGCTCCAACGTCTCGCGGATGTAACGGAGGTTTTCGATCGCCCGGTCGCGCGGCAAGGGCGGCTTGGTGACGCGAAAGTTGGGGCGGCGGTCAGAAAACATGGCGGCAGAATAGCACCTCATTTGCGGTTGTCAAGTACTTTGTGACGTAAAGTACATTCCCTAAGATCATCGGGCGGGCACAAGGCCCGGCGCTACAGATATATTTCCTGATTGCCTCGCCCGCCGCACCCTGCTAAACTCATTAATAGTCACGAACGATGGTGACGATCATGCAGCGTAGCGTCGCCCCTTAGGGTGGCACATGCCGGGCTGAAGCCCGGCGCTACTCAGTTTCGATTGCCTTCCCGGATCCAAGCTGAAAATCTGACAAAATCGGGGTATGCATTTCTGGAAAAGCAAACAAGCTTCTTTGCATCGTTCATCCGTTGGTTTGACGCCTCCGCCGCAACGCCTCGCATTGAAAACGCCTCCAGACATCAAGTGGATTGGGTTAGGACCGCCCCGTTCATTGGCGTTCACCTGATGTGCCTGGGAGTGATCTGGGTGGGATGGAGCTGGGTGGCGGTGGGAGTGGCGGCGCTGCTTTACGCCATCCGCATGTTTGCCGTTACCGGCATTTACCACCGTTACTTTTCGCATCGCACTTACAAGACTTCGCGCCCGATGCAATTCGCGCTCGCCTTGCTGGCGAATACGGCCACGCAGCGCGGTCCGCTGTGGTGGGCGGCGCACCATCGCCAACATCACCTCTATTCCGACACGGAAAATGACGTGCATTCTCCCCGCATCCACGGATTCATCTGGAGCCAGATCGGCTGGATCACGGACCACCGGAATTTTCCCACCAAGTTGGACGCCGTGCGCGACCTCGCCAAGTTCCCTGAGCTTCGCTTCCTTGACCGCTTCGATACCCTGGTGCCGTTCGTGGCCGGCGCCTCCATGTATTACCTGGGCGCTGCGCTGAGCCATTTCGCTCCCGGCCTTCACACCAGCGCCATGCAGATGCTGATCTGGGGATTCTTCGTTTCCACCGTGGTGTTGTTCCACGCCACAAGCACTATCAATTCGCTGGCGCACCAGATGGGCCGCCGCCGCTTCGACACCGGTGACGACAGCCGCAACAGCCTGCTGCTGGCCTTGCTGACTTTCGGCGAGGGATGGCACAATAACCATCACCATTTTCCCGCCACGGTCCATCAGGGCTTTTATTGGTGGGAAATTGACATCACCTATTACCTGCTGCGGGCTCTCTCCTGGACCGGTTTAATCTGGGATTTGAAGCCGGTGCCGGCCAAGGTTAAAGATTTGAACCGGTATGAGGCCGAAGCGGCCGCGTAGGGTTTAGTTCAGCTATTGGTGATGGCGGTCAGGTATTTTCCCCTCCCTCGGCGCTCCGCGCCACCCTCTCCCGAAAGGAGAGGGTTCGAGTTTCTACATTTTCGGAGTTTGGGGGTGTCAGCCAAGCCGCCAATGCTGTCATCCCGAGCGAATCCTGTCATTCTGAGCGCAGCGAAGAATCCCCGTATTTGAATTCTTGCCAGGCATCAAAAGAACTGGAAACGCTTCGCGGCGTTTACCCTGAGCGAAATACTGAGATTCTTCGCTACGCTCAGAATGACAGGCGAGGGGCTCAGGATGGCATGTTGCGGTGCGGAGCAATTGGCAATGAGCGCGACTCAAAACACCGGAAAGCCCAAGGCATGGCTTTCCTGGTCGAGCGGCAAGGACAGCGCCTGGGCTCTTGAAACCATCCGGCGGCAAGGCAAGTTTGAAGTAACGGCGCTGCTCACCACCGTCAACGTGACCCACGGCCGGGTGGCCATGCATGCCGTCCGGGAAGAGTTGGTCCGCAAACAGGCCGCCGCGCTGCGGCTTCCGCTGGTGGTCGTTCCTCTCCCCTGGCCTTGTCCCAATTCCGCTTATGAAGAATCCATGGCGCAGGCGGTAGCCGAAGCGCGGAACCAGGGCGTGAGCCACATGGTTTTCGGCGATCTGTTCCTGGAAGACATTCGCAAGTACCGCGAGGGCAAACTGGCCGGGACTGGAATCACGCCTCTGTTTCCCATTTGGGGCCTGAACACATCACAGCTCGCGCGCGATATGATTGAATCCGGCCTCAAAGCCTACCTGACCTGTGTTGACCCCAAAAAACTAGACCGAAGTCTGGCCGGGCGATGGTTCGATGAAGCCCTGCTTGCCGGATTGCCTACCCACGTTGATCCCTGCGGCGAGAACGGCGAATTTCACACATTTTGCTGCGCGGGTCCGATGTTTCAGGAACCGATTTCCGTAAGGCCCGGCGAGGTGGTGGAACGGGACGGATTTGTGTTCGCCGATTTGCTGCCGGCTTAATGATGACGGCGTAGGGGCGGGCCTAGTGCCCGCCCGTGGGCGACCACAAGGGTCGCCCCTACGAAACTGGTTGTGGGGACAGGCGCCGATTTGGTCATCGGGCGGGCACCAGGCCCGCCCCTACGCCGGGCGCCCGATCGTTCTCCAATTCATTCTCCCACCGTGCGACAACGGCTGCGGCCAGGCAATTGCCAATAACGTTGACGGCCGTGCGTCCCATATCCATGAGTTGATCGATGCCCAGGAGAATGAAGATGGGCGCCGCCGGCAATCCAAAGGAGGCAGCGGTACCCAGCAGGATCACAAGCGCCGCCCTGGAAACACCGGCCACGCCTTTGCTGGTTAGCATCAGCGTGAACACCATTGCGAACTGGCTCCCCAGGCTCATGGGAATTCGCGCGACCTGGGCTACAAAGACCGAAGCCAACGTGAGGTAGAGCGCGCTTCCCGCCAAATTAAAGCTGTATCCCGCCGGAATCACGAAAGCCGCCACAGGTCTGGGTACGCCAAACGACTCCATCTTCTCCAGGGCAATGGGCAGGGCGGCTTCCGAACTCGCCGTGGCGAAGGCGATGGAGGCGGGTTCGGTGAGGGCGCGGATGAATGGGCGCAAGGGAATGCGCGCCAGCAAAGCGATGGGCAGCAGGACCACCAGAATGAACACCACCAGGGCCGCGTAGAGCGTGGCCAGGAGCTGCAGCAGGTTGAGCAGGATTCCGGCGCCGGTTTGGCTGACGGTGTAGGCAATGGCGGCGGCCACGGCCACCGGCGCATAGAACATGACGAGGTTGGTGAATTTGAACATCACTTCCGCCAGACTTTCGCAGAAGGCGAGCATCGGGCGGCGCTTATCTTCAGCCACCAGGGCCAAGGCAACGCCAAAGAGGACGCTGAACACCACCACCTGCAGCACTTCATTCCGCGCCACCGACCGGGCGATGTTTTGCGGGAAGATTTTCAGAATGGTGCTTGCAACCGGGGCCTTGGTGAGATGAGCCGGGGATGCTGGGGTCGCGGGAAGTCTCACGCCCACTCCCGCTTTACTCAGGTTGATGGCCGCCAGGCCAATAAAAAGCGCCAGCGTGGTGACCACCTCAAAGTAAACGAGAGCTTTAATGCCCATGCGGCCGGTTTTTTTCAAATTGCTATGGCCCGCGATGCCCGTGACCAGGGTTGAGAACAAGAGCGGAGCGATGATGACGCTGATGAGCCGCAGGAAAATTTGGCTCAGGACTTTCAGGTGGAGCGCAGCCTGCGGCCAGTCCAGGCCGATTTCGAGGCCCACCAGCATGGCGACGAAAATCCAAACGGTCAGGGAGCGGCGGGCAGCGGCGTAAGCCAGCAAGGCAAGAGGAACAATGGATCGCGCCAGGAGGGGGATGAAGTTTGGGACGCGGACGGCTCCAAGCTGACTGGCCACGGCAAGTAGCGTGGCAACGGTGAGGCTGATTACAGCGATGAGCAGAAAGTATTTCTTCATGCGAAAACGCCAGGCGAGTGAACCGCTCACGCGGCTCTCCGGGCCACCCATTCTCCCCTGGGAAGGACCCTATGGGCCGCTGATTTAGATTCACGGCCCTCTCCTGCCGCGAGAGGGTGACACTCCACGGTGAGTGAGGGGAAAATACGTGAACGCAATTTCCAATGGATAAACTCACCGCGGCCGGAGCCAGGGGTCAGTTGGCGGTGGTGGCGGTCGATTCTGATTCCGGAGGCGGGGATCCCAGCAATTGCATGGTCCGCAGACTCGATTCGCAAGCCGATGTGTAGACCGTCTGATCTTCATCGCCGGTATTGCAAACTGCCTGGACGATGCGGTCAGCCGCCATGACGCGTCCGGTGACCACCATCCAACGGCGAGCCGTGTCATACTTCCAGATCAGCACTGCATCGCGGCCATTGATCTTGGTGTGCTCGAAATTGTAACCGAGAATTCCCTGGGTCACGCCCTGCGTTTCGAGCTCCGCCAGCTTCTGAGCAGTGAAACTGTCCTGGTGAGTTGGGTTCGGCTCCGAAGTGACGGTGATGGAAGGTCCGGCGCTGAGAAGCTCCGGCCGGTAAATGCGGATTCCGCCCGGAAAATCATCGACCCTGCCGTAAATGCCCGCCGCCACTTGCATGGCAACGCCCAGGGAATCGCTGCGATAAGGGAGCAACCTCAAAGTATTCTCGATCACGCGCTGGCGATGGCCGGGATACCAGCGGGTCAGCAGAAACTCCCCCCCCAGGATTACCGCCGCGCCGATCACGATCCACATGGTCACGGTCAACTGATTTTTCATAGATTCATCTTAACCTTAGCTTCTAAAGTGCGCAATCGGCGCCGAGGCCGTGGAAGCCGGGTTGCAACTGAGCCCTGACGGTGATAGTGGATCCGTGTGCTGTGGCGGCGGTCTCTGACCGCCGGAAGGTGTTGATCAATAAAATTCGGCGGTCACAGACCGCCGCTACAGCCGCCAAAACCTACCACTACCGTGACGGTTCTCCACGGGAAGTTCGCAAATAATCCAGGTTAAGATAAAGGCTTGGAGTGCTCAACCGGGCTGGCGCTTGCCAGACTCAATCAGCACGCCGGGGCGTCAAAAATCTATGGCTGAAGAATTGAGCGCACCGTCCACGCATAAGCTTGCGACCACATTCAGGATGAAGATGTGGGCATCTGCTTGTCTGTGCAGCGTGGATTGAAGTCGCGCGACTACACGGCGGGAGGCCTCTCGGTGCGGCGGGAGGCGGGCGAGTATCTTTTCCACCGGTTGCTTTACGCCGATTTGAGGCGCGAGCCCGAAACGAATGGCGGATGAGGGCCACTTTAGCGCAAGATGGTCGTATTCTTCCCCTGGCAAGGACAAACTATTCTTTGCCGGCACACTGTGGCAATGGAGAAGGAGATTGAATGGCCCAGAAATATGATGCGGTCATCATTGGAGCCGGGCACAACGGCTTGGTGACGGCGGGTTATTTGGCGCGCGCCGGATTGCGCGTCTTGGTGCTGGAGAGCCGCCATGTGGTGGGCGGCGCCTGCGTGACTGAAGAAGTCTATCCCGGCTTCAAGTATTCCACCACCTCCTATCTCGCCAGCCTTTTGCAGCAAAAGGTGATCAACGATCTGGAGATGGAAAAGTTCGGATACGTGGTGTATCCCAAGAATCCCGCGTTCTTCAGCCCCTTCCCGGATGGCCGTTATCTGATGATGTATTCGGAGATGGCGAGAACTTGCGATGAGATTCGCAAGTTCTCCGCGCATGATGCGGAGGCCTATCCGCGCTATGAGGAATATGTCGACCGCCTGGCGCGCTTTGTGGAGCCCTTGCTGCTCGAAACGCCTCCCAACCTGGGCGGCCACAGTTTGAATGATGTGATGACGCTTCTCAGGATCGGCAACCGCGCGCGCAAGATGCCTCGTGAAGAGCTGGAGGGCCACGTCCGCATCCTTAGCCAAAGCGTGAAGGATTTTCTGGACCGTTGGTTTGAATCCGAGCAAGTGAAAGTGGCCTTGGCCACGGACGGCGTGATCGGCACCAATGGCGGGCCCATGTCTCCAGGCACGGCTTACATCCTGATGCATCACGTGATGGGTGGGGTGGGCGGCGTGCGCGGCCTTTGGGGATTTGTGAAGGGCGGCATGGGAGGCATTACGCAGGCGCTGGCAGCTTTCGCCCGCAGCCGGGGTGTGGAGATCCGCACCGAATCACCGGTCCGGAATATTTCGCTCAAGAACGGCCGGGCGCGCGGGGTGGCGCTCGAAAACGGCGAGGAGATCGAAGGCAAGATGGTGGTGTCCGGAGCCGATCCCAAACGCACGTTCTTGAAGTTAGTGGGCGAGAAGAATCTTCCCGATGAATTTGCCGCCTCCATCAAGTCCATCCGCATCGAAGGCGTTTCGATGAAGATCAATCTGGCGCTGGATGGTCTGCCGAATTTTACCTGCCTGCCCGGTTCATCCGTGGGTCCTCATCACAAGACCACCATCCACATTTGCCCGACCCTGGAATACATCGAACGGGGATTTGACGAGTCGAAGTACGGCCGCCCCAGCACCCGGCCGATGCTGGAGATGACGATTCCCACCACCTACGATTCCACGCTGGCGCCTCCCGACAAGCACGTGATGAACATTTTTCTCCAGTACACACCCTATTCGCTTTCCAAGGAGGTGGCGCCCAACTGGCACGCCATCAAGGAAAGCTATGCGGACCGTGTGATGGACCTCATCGAGGAATACGCGCCGGGATTCAAGAATCTGGTGCTCGACCGCCAGGTGCTTTCGCCGCTTGACCTGGAAGAACAATTCGGCCTGACCGGAGGGAACATCTTCCACGGCGAAATGAGCGTGGATCAGCTCTTCATGATGCGGCCCGTTCCCGGCTGGGCGAAATACCGCACGCCCATCAAGGGCCTTTACCTGTGCGGCTCCGGCACGCATCCGGGCGGAGGCGTGATGGGAGCCCCCGGCCACAACGCGGCGCGTGAAATTCTTAAAGACTGGAAGTAAACTGCAAGGGACCAGGAAACGGGAGAATCCCAACTCGGAGTTTCTACATTTCTGGAGTCTGGGAGTTTGAGCCAAGCCTCCAACGCTGCCATTCCGAACCCTCCGCTTGTCATCCTGAGTGGAGCGAAGGATCACGGTATTTGGTTCCTTCCTCAGCAGCGAATGGACTGGAGATGCTTCGCGGAGCATACCCTGAGCAAAAATGCCGGGATTCTTCGCTACGCTCAGAATGACAGGCGATGGGCGCAGCATGTCACGCGGATTGGCCACGCCCGAATGCGGCAGTGAGATTGAGTGAATGGTGTTGAGGTTAGTAGCCAAGTTAAGGACAACAACCACGAGTCTTTGCACTTCATACGCTAAAGGAGGATAAGATATGGTCACACTCAGCGATGCTCGTAGAGTCATCGCCGCGGCAGAAAAAAAGGCGGCGGAAATCGGCCAGCCGATGAATATTGCTGTTGCGGACGGCGGGGGCAATCTGGTGGCTCATGTTCGGATGGACGGGGCCTGGATTGGTAGTGTTGATATTTCCATCAAGAAGGCTTACACCTCAAGGGCTTTCGATATTACCACCAAGGACTTGGCTACGCATTCGCAGTCCGGCGGGCAATTCTTTGGAATTCATGCTTCAAATAATGGCAAAATTATGATATTTGCAGGCGGCATTCCACTCAAGCGCGATGGCAATGTGGTGGGGGCGATCGGCGTCAGCGGCGGATCCGGAGATCAGGACCACGCGGTGGCGGAAGCCGGAGCGGCAGCGTTTTGAATCAGTGGCGAGTGACAAGAAACAAGAAAAAGCAGTCAGCTTTCAGCCGTCAGCGAGTAGCATATAGCAGGACGCAGAAGGGGCTTGCGCCGCTTTTGCTGAACGCTGATTGCTGAGGGCTGGCAGCTTGTCTCACTTGTTACTTGCATCTTCACGCAAACCTAGAAAAGGAGGAAAAATACAATGGCAACAAATCGCGGCATTGCTTATATCAAGCCGGGGGTAGTCGAAGTCCATAGCATGGACTTCCCCAAGCTGGCTCTGGGAAATCGCAAGTGCGAACACGGAGTCATTCTGAAGATTGTCTCCACCAACATCTGCGGCAGCGATCAACATATGGTCCGGGGGCGGACCACCGCGCCTGCCGGATTGATTCTGGGACACGAAGTCACCGGCGAGGTGATCGAGGCCGGGCGTGACGTGGAATTCATCAAAGTGGGGGATCTCGTTTCTGTTCCATTCAACATTGCCTGTGGCCGCTGCCGCAATTGCAAGGAACGCGCTACGGGTGTTTGTTTGAACGTAAATCCCGCTCGTCCGGGCGCCGCTTACGGCTACGTGGACATGGGTGGATGGGTGGGTGGACAGGCCGAGTACGTCATGGTGCCTTATGCGGACTTCAATTTGCTGAAGTTTCCGGACAAGGCCCAGGCCATGGAAAAAATCCGTGATCTCACCTGCCTGTCAGACATTTTGCCCACCGGTTTTCACGGCGCCGTCACTGCTGGCGTGGGACCGGGAGCCACGGTTTACGTTGCCGGAGGAGGTCCCGTAGGACTCGCCTGTGCGGCCGCTTGCCACCTGCTGGGCGCAGCGTGCGTCATCGTCGGCGACCTCATTCCGGAGCGGCTGGCGCAAGCCCGCAGCTTCGGCTGTGAGACCGTGGACGTTTCAAAAAGCACCAATATTGCCGAACAGATTGAGCAAATTCTGGGTGTGCCGGAAGTGGATTGCGCGGTGGATTGCGTAGGCTTTGAGGCGCGAGGCCACGGCGCCGACGCCAAGAAGGAAGCGCCCGCCACCGTCCTCAACACCTTGATGACCATCACCCGCGCTGGCGGCGCCCTTGGCATCCCGGGCTTATACGTGACCGGAGATCCGGGCGGCATTGACGAGAACGCCAAGATTGGCAACCTCGGGCTGCGCATTGGCCTCGGCTGGGCCAAGTCCCTTTATTTTGCGACCGGACAGTGCCCGGTGATGAAGTACAATCGCCAACTGATGATGGCCATTCTCTACGACAAGATCAAGATCGCCAAGGCCGTCAACGTCACCGTCATTACCCTCGATGAAGGTCCGCAAGGCTACAAGGACTTTGACCGGGGGACAGCCAAGAAGTTTGTGATTGACCCGCACGGCGCCTTGTCACGGAATTGAGGCCCGGGTGCGGCTCTGTAGCGGCGGTCCCTGCCAGGGCAAGCTCCGACCGCCGCTATAGCGTTGATTCCGCAAATCCGAGGGACCAACGCCACTTCTGTGGCCCAGGCTAAACCCGGACGAGGTAGATCCTACGAGATCTGAAACCGTAGAAGGACCACCTCAATCCATTCCGCGCCTCGTGCGGGCCATGGGTTTCCGGGACCTCGTGCTGTTCTACGTGGTCACGGGCATCAGCCTCCGCTGGATCGCTACTGCGGCGACGGCCGGACCCAGCGCCATTGTCATCTGGCTCGTCGCCTGGGCCGGATTTTTTGTCCCGCTGGCTCTCTCCGTTCTCGAACTCTCTTCGCGTTTCCCCGAAGAGGGCGGCCTTTACAACTGGTCGAAGCTCGCCTTTGGCGACTTCACCGGATTCATGGCGGGTTGGACCTATTGGGCCAGCAACTTGCCCTATTATCCGGGCGTTCTCTATTTCACCGCGGCCAACGCCCTTTATATTGGCGGCGCGCGCTGGAGCCGTCTTGCAGATAGCCGTCTCTACTTTGTCCTGTTTGCAGTTCTCGGCCTGCTGCTGGCCACTCTGCTTAACATTGTCGGATTGGGCATCGGCAAGTGGCTGCACAATATTGGGGCCATCGGCACTTGGGTGCCTATTGCCGTTTTGATCGGCATGGGCGGTGTAGTTTGGTACAAGTTTGGGTCAGCCAACCATTTTTCCGCGCCGAACCTCATCCCCTCCACTCACCTCAAGGACATCATTTTCTGGTCCACCATCGTCTTCGCCCTCGGTGGCTGTGAGTCTGCATCGTTTATGGGCGGAGAGATCAAGAATCCGCGCCGCAACGTGCCCCGCGCCCTGCTGATTGGAAGCATCCTGATCACCGTCGGCTATATCCTCGGCACCACCGCAGTTCTGTGGGCGCTGCCCAAGTCGCAGGTGACGGGCCTCGATGGCATCATGCAGGCCATTTCCCAGATATCAAACCGCCTGGGGATTAGCTGGATCATCGGCCTGGTGGCGCTTCTGATCACCCTCAGCAATCTGGGCGCGGTGGGCGCCTGGCTCACCGCCACGGCCCGCCTGCCCTTTGTCGCCGGGCTTGACCGCTACTTGCCCAAACCTTTCGCCAAGCTCCACCCCAAATGGAAAACGCCTTATGTGGCGTTGCTGGTGGAGGCCGTGTGCGGCGTGATCTTCGCTTTTCTCGGCCAGGCGGGAACCAGCGTCAAAGGCGCTTATGACGTGTTGGTGAGCATGGGCGTCATCACTTACTTCCTGCCTTATCTTGCGCTGTTTGCTTCCATGATCAAGCTGCAGCGCTTCCCTTGCGGTCCAGAAGTGATTCGCGTCCCCGGAGGCAAGCCCGCCGCCTATCTTCTCGCCACCACCGGCATCATCACCACCACACTCACCATCATCCTCTCCTGTTTCCCGGAACCGGACGACGCGAATAAAGCTCTGGCCGTGCTCAAGGTGCTGGGACTCACCGCAGTGCTGCTGGCCGTCGGCGTGTTCCTTTACGCCACCGGGAAAAAGGCGGCTCGCGGCGAATTTCGCCGCTCGTAGAGCGGCGCTACGGCAAATGCCCGTCGCCAGCTTATGTCTTCATGTATATCTTTCTTCTTGATAATCCCCGTTCCAGATCAAATCCGCCGCTGGAGCAGAATGTCCGCGGCCCAAGTCACGAAGAAAAGGATGCTGATGTAACCGTTGATGTTGAAGAAGGCAGCGTTGAGGCGGGACAGGTCGGAAGGCTTTACCAAAGCGTGTTCGTAGGCAAGCAGCAACGTCACCGCCGCCAGCCCCGTAAACCCAATCCAACCTAGATGCTCCATCCGCGCCAGCTCCACGAGCAGGGCCAGCATCATTCCGTGCAGACCGATCGAGCCATAAAGCGCGGCGGGGATGCCGAAGCGCGAGGGGACCGATTTCAATCCCTCATCGCGGTCGAAATCTATATCCTGACAAGCATAAATCAGGTCAAAGCCCGTGACCCAAAGCGCCACCGCAGCCCCCAGAATGAGGATGGGCATTTTCACGTCGCCGCGCAGCGCAATCCACGCCGCAACCGGCGAAATCCCCAGGCTGATGCCGATGAAGAAGTGGGAGAACCAGGTGAAACGCTTGGTATAGGAATAGCCCAGAATGATGGCGAGAGCTACTGGCGAAAGCGCCAGCGCCAGCGGATTCAGCATGGTGGCCGCAAAAACCAGTAATGCCGCCGAAAGCACCGTGAAGCCTGCCGCAAAACCCAAGCTGAGATGACCGGCGGGAAGAGCCCGCATGAGGGTGCGCGGATTCCTAGCGTCAAAACGCAAGTCCACAATGCGGTTAAAGGTCATGGCGGCGCTTCTCGCCCCAACCATCGCCACAACAATCCAGAAAATCTGCCGCCAGGAAGGCCAGCCACGCAAGGCCATCACCGCGCCAGTAAGGGCGAAGGGGAGCGCGAAGATCGAATGCTCGAACTTGATCATTTCGAGCGTGGTCCACAGGCGGCCCAGGAATCCGCAGGCGGGCGGTAGGCTCCCGCGGCCGCTCGCTGGACCAGGCGCCGAACCAAGGGCCGGACCGGCGACAGGCCTCGCCGCAAAGCTCGAATCAAGGTTCTCACTCATGGCTGATTTGATGTTGCCCGACGCCGCGAGAAACTGTCAATGGCATGAGACCGAGGGTAGGGACTCAGTTTGATGTTTCTTGACATTGCTCGCCGCCGTCATCCCCGCGAAGGCAGGGATCCATGCAACAAACTGATAAAGAATCACTAAACTGAGTCACTTCCAGGCCGTGCCAGGGCTGATCATTAGCGCAAACAATACATAGCCTACCGCAGCAGTTCTTCCAACCTGACAGCCTGCTCCGTCTTTTCGTCGCGGTACTTGATGATGATGGGCGTGTAGAGCGAAAGTCCCAATTCGAGGCCGCGACCGTGGGTAATGGCACGCGAGCCCGGAACCACCACCGCGCCGGGCGGGATCATGAGCGGCCGGGCTTCGGCGGTGGAACCCTCACCGGGCGCTTCGCGGCGGTAGACGGCATCGCGCACCAGATCGTAAACCGGAGTTGAGCCAGTGATGATGGTGCCGGCGGCCAGCACCGCGCCCTTGCCGACGATCGTGCCTTCGTAGACGCCGCAATTGCCTCCCACCAGCACGTCATCCTCAATAATCACAGGCAATGCGCCCACCGGTTCGAGCACCCCGCCGATTTGAGCGGCAGCGGAAAGGTGAACGCGCTTCCCGACCTGCGCGCACGAGCCCACCAGCGCGTGGGAATCGATCATCGTGCCGTCATCGACGTAGGCTCCCGCGTTCACGTACATTGGCGGCATGCAGGTGACGTTCGCACCGATGTAGCAGCCGTCGCGGATGGAAGAACCGCCCGGCACAATGCGAATGTTGCGATTTGGCGGAATCTGCTTGAGAGGAAATGTGTGCTTGTCGGCAAAGTACAGGCCGCCGCCCGGAACCTCCACCACTTTGCCGATGCGGAAGCCCAGCAGAATGCCCTGCTTCACCCAGGCATTCACTCGCCAGCCGGTGGGAGAAGCGGCGTCCGGCTCAGCAGCGCGCACGCGGCCTTCATTCAAAGCGGTTTTCAACTCGGCGAATGCCGCGAAGTATTCGCCGCCGTATTCTTTCGATGGGCGTGAGAAGAGTTCTTCGATTCGGGTTTGGAGGTCCATGGATTTAAAGGCAGCAACAAATGAAAATTGACGAGTGACGAGCAAGCACTTGCTCTCCAGTTTTCATATGGCGCAACAGCTTGACATCGGCACGGTGAACCAACACACTGTGACTCGCCAAGCCGAGTGGCCATCATAACCGAAAGCGCGGGGCCCGGCAAAGCCGCCGGCTGCCGGTGGTGTCTCAGTTTGTCTGCTGTCGTGGCGCCATTGGAGTTTTCGCGGGTATGATTCCTCATCTTCGCAAGGATTTTAACGCGCGATTCATGCCGCAGAAATATCGCCATTTCCTGACCAGACTGGAGGCGGCTTGCGGCACGCCCATCCAGTTCCGCACCTGTGAGACACCATGCTTTTTCCCTAAGCCGCTGCTCAACCGCATGGCGCAGTGCGGCGATGAGCTGCTGCAGCAACTCTTCGCGGAGGATTCCCCTTACCAGGAGGCTTCAAGGGCCGCCGTGCCACCGGAATTCAACGTGCCTGGAGAAACGGCCCATCCGCTGTTTGTGCAAGCGGATTTTGGCTTGGCGCGCGATGATGCCGGAGAATTGCGGCCGCGCCTGGTAGAGATTCAGGGCTTTCCCTCGCTCTATGCTTATCAGGAAACGCTGGCGCGGGAATATGTTGAATCCTACGGGCTCGATCCGGGCCTCAAGTTTCTGTTGAGCGGCCTGGACCTTGCGACCTACCGCGCCCTGCTGCATCGCGCCATTCTCGGCGGCCACGCGCCGGAAAACGTCGCGCTGCTCGAGATCAATCCTCGCCAGCAGAAAACCCTGCCGGACTTTTTGCTGACCGAACGCATCTACGGTATCCCCACCGTCAATCTGCTGGAGGTCGAAAAGCAAGGCCGGACGCTTTTCTATCGTCGTGAGGGAAAGCAGATTCCGATTCGGCGCATCTACAATCGCGTAATCGCCGATGATCTGGTGCGCAAGAAAATTCAGCCGCCTTTCGATTTCCGCGATGAGCTGGACGTTGAGTGGGCCGGGCATCCCAACTGGTTCTTCCGCCTCAGCAAGTTTTCCATTCCCTACTTGCGTCACCCTTGCGTCCCTCGCACCTGGTTTCTGGACCAGCTTCCGGAATTGCCCGGTGATCCTGGAAACTACGTCCTGAAGCCGCTCTTTTCATTTTCCGGAATAGGCGTGATCGTGGGGCCTTCGCGTGATGAGATAGAAGCCATTCCGCATGCGCTGCGCTCGCAATACATTCTACAGGAGCGCGTTCGCTTTGAGCCGGTGATTGAAACGCCCTTCGGCCCAACCCTGGCCGAACTCCGCATCATGTACATCTGGCTCGATTCCCCCGTGGCCGGCCCGATCCTGGTACGAACCGGCCGCGGCAAAATGATGGGCGTGGACCACAACCGCAACCTGGAATGGGTGGGCGCCTCGGCAGGGTTGTATTTGGAGGAGTGATGCGGCGGATGGTTGCTGTCGCGCCGACATCCCGGCGGCATGGCCGTTGCAACGGAAAACGCCTCGTCCAGCGAGTGGCGAGGGCTCAGAAATCTTCCTGCCAAGCTTGGCTTTTCACGGGAAGCTCAGCCGAGCCTTCCTCCCTCGCCCAGGGCCAAGCCGGATGCTGATTTTTGGCTTTGAATTGGGTTTTCCCGGCGAGCAAACCCAAAAGCTTTAGGAGCAAAGCCAAGTGCCCTCGCCAACGCCTTTGTTTTCTGTTGATTACGTGGATTTGTCCCGGAAATAAACTGTCTCCTGCATATTCAATGGCTTAGGGAGCTTCAATGGCTTTGTTCCCGGGTCTTGGAGGGGGTTTGTTGGATTATTTACCCATGTTTTCAACGACCCGAAGGACTATTACTGATATAATACAACATCTTAAGTAACTGACTGTCAAGGAGTGTTTTGGATCGCCCGGTGGCGCATACGCGAGGTAAGAAGATGCCGTAAGGAAGGAGCCCACCATATCCATGGTTATCGTTTTCTGGCCGACGCGTGTGACATTTTCACTCATCCTGGTTGCAGGATCGTCGGGAGCGGCTGGCCTTTATTTGATGCTCGGACTCGTGCTGGTGTTAGCCCCTTTTTGGTATCTCGCTATCCGTAGTGGCCGTCGGGAGCGCCAAAGATGGGTGCGTCGCGGCCAAGCGTTTGACGAGGGGGCAGGGACAATGCGGCGCGGGCGCATGGCCGGCCACTTCCACGGACGGGAGGTTGCGCTGTTTTACACCGGCGGGGGAAGAAGACGACCGCGGTGTTTCAACGCTCAGCTTGCCTGTTCGTCGCCCCTCAGTTTTGAGATCGACCCGCGCGCTACGATCGTGATCGGAAAGGCGAAGAACAGCTTCGAGACGGGTGATGCCGGCCTCGACCGCGATTTTGCCTTTGTCAGCGACGCTCCCGAGCGCTTCAAGGCCTGGTTTCAAAAGCCTGAGAACAAGCAAAAGCTGGTTGCCGGGTTGCGCCAAAGCTCACACCGGTGCCGTGTGGAAATGAAAACCGGTCGTCTTACCTGGGGAATTCGCGGAGGCCTGGAAACAGAACAGGATCTGCTGTCCGCGCCGACGGCAAGCGCACAATCCCGGTTCATACAAACTGACGAGGCCAAGCTGGGCGACTTGGAACGCGACCGAACTCGAGAGCTTTTGGAAAACCTCAACCAGCTCGCCGCAGCGCTCGAAAGCGAATTCTAGCTAGCCCTGATGACTCATGAAGCTCCTTTGTTGGACCGGAAGGGCACGGTTTTAACCGTGCCCTTCCGGTCCTCGATTAAGATTTCATGAATAATCCGGGCTGGTAGCCATGGACAGTACCTTCCTGTCCGTGGCTGGCGCTATCTTAACAGCAGGACTCTCCATTTCCAACTGAAGCAGGGCAGGCTAGCCTTTCGCCAAGCCAACATGTTTAAGAAACTCAACCGCCCGTGTCAACGAGGGTTCTGAGATATTCCAATTGAACTTCTTTGCCTCTTTCAACAGCTCGGCGGTTGACATCATTTTTCCTTGATTCCGCAGGATATAAAACGCTTTGGCTGCAATCGACAGTTCCATGTAGTCCGGCTCACCCGCTTCTTGAATCTTGCGAACTGCCGCTTCAATACCTTTGTGGTCGGGGCTATTTAGAAAAGGTGCCACAACTTTCTTACCATCCTTAGTTAAGCGATAGTCATACCGCCGCATTTCGAATCCACCGCTCACAATACCAAACCCTGTACTCGCCTCCTCAACGAATCCCAGATTCTTGAGCTGTGTCAACGTCCCATCCACCGTGGCGGAATACGGACCATAGTAATGTGCTTGATAACCAAGGTCTATCGGGATACCGCTGAGCAGAGAAACAAAATAACTCTGCTTTTGCAAGAGGGTTCGACCGTGAACTTTCTCACCACAAGCCTTAATTAAGGATAGCAAGAACTGAGATGCGTTCATTTTGCTCCACCTCCTCCGAGTTGCGAGGACCTATTTTTGGACGGCCAGGCGATCGATCAGTCCCAAAATCGCATGCTTGAACTCTCGAATGCGTTTCTTCTTGGCCTTTTCATCTTGATACGTGACAGGTGCATAGATATGGAATCTCTGTTCTCGAATCTTTTGATCAACTGACTTGAAAAGCGTTGATTCGTCATGGAACAGAGTTGGCTCCTTCGCTTCGTGAACGACCGGAATCTCGCTCTCGGTACGCGTAGCCGAATCAAAGCTAATCATGTACGCAATGACATGATTCTTATCGATTCCGAATTGGTCTGCAACTGCCTTCTCTAACGGTTTGTAAAATTCTTTTGAATCGCCAAACACGAAACTGCGTACATTCGGGTCAAGGAAATCGTTTTGGTCCACATCGAATATACACTTGAATAGGTGCCGATTGTGAAGTCGTGTAAAAAAGTCTTTCGCGTATCCTTCAGGGGTTTCTTTGCTCAAAATCTCAATGACGAGCCTCTCGTCGGACCACCTCAAATACTCATTGATGTATTCGTCTGACCCATCGTACGAGTACAGCTTCTTCAGCCAACCAATCTTGTCTTCCTCAATGCCAAGATCGATTGCCCTCGCAATCATCTGATCCGTGATGAGCCGAATTTTGTGTCGGTAAACTTGCGTCGTCATGTAGTACTTGGCGAGGACGAATTGTTCGAGTGCGTGTATTCCGTCAATCGAAATCGCCAGGAACCGGTCGTCGTTGTCATCATGAACTAAGAGCGTATTGCTGAGGCGTTCTTGATCGTAGATTCCGTACTTGACGCCGGAAAACAGACTGTCCCGAAGGAGATAATCTTGCTTGTCGGCATCGACCGGACCCGATACTATCTCTTGCAAATAGCTGTGTCCCCATGTGCCGTTTAGAAGGCCGACAATCTGCTCCCGCTGTTTGTCAGCGATGAGTTTAGCCAGCTCAGGATTAGCCCTGATTATTTGCCAACTAATCAGCTCATGAATTTTTGATACCTTGATCTCAGGTCCAAGTTTTTGAGAATCAGTGTGCTTTCTCAGGATTGGCTCCGTGACATGAGAGAACGGCCCGTGACCGATGTCGTGAAGAAGAGCAGCCATGCGTATGAGATGCCGATCGGTTTCGTGGACGCCGAGGGCGCTGGCAATCTTACCTGCAAGATGAAAGGCTCCCAGGGAATGCTCGAACCTTGAATGGGTGGCCCCGGGGTAGACGAGCGTAGCCAATGCGAGTTGCTTCAACCGGCGCAAGCGCTGAAATACGCTGGTATCAATGACATCGCGTTCATCTGGCTCTCTGTAAATAAATCCATGGATCGGGTCCCGAACCTCAAAGCGGAGATTCATGTCGTCTCACTCTTCGGGAACAAGAAGGAAGCATCAACCCCCCTTCCCTATTTACTCTCCAGTTTAGGGTCTTCCGAAACAAGCTGACTCGTTCTTACCACTGTGCCGGTGGTCACCAAAACTTGGACATAATCTGCTCCACATCGGATCTGTGCTTCCAGTCCACCTCTAAAGTATACATTATTCGCCTTTTCTTCGCCACATGCATTGTGCCTCTCTTGGTGACTCTGCATTGCAAGCTCGTAATTTCTTGTTTTTTTGGCAAGCTTTTTTCAGGCTGCCAGCAATGCCCAGTCGGTCTGCCGGAATTTCAAGGCCGTGCTCATCACTTCGTTGCCTTTCCGGGTGGGACGGTAATAGTAGGTTCG
>DATKST010000122.1:0-13667 GCA_035531475.1 Terriglobia bacterium | reverse complement strand
CCCGATTCTTGCCCCACCGCAGCCCACCACCGAAACCGAGCGCCCGAAAGTGCTTGGCAGACCTCGGAGGCCACTCTCAAGCCGCGCGAAACGCCTCAGACCCGCACCTTGTCGTCCCTTCGTGAATAAAGCAGGTTAGGGAATATTAATTTCTAACCCGACGAGCGGACTTTGGACATCTTTGGTCCAATGAGGCACGCCTTCCGGGATAATGACCAGATCTCCCTTGCCAAGGCGCTGAGCCTTACCTCCAACGATTGCGGTCCCGCGAATCTGGTAGGGAGCGATGGTCTTGGGGTTGACGACCGTCCCACCTGTGACGAGCGTTTCCGATCCCTGCAAAACGTACCAAATGTGTCGCATTCGCAAGTGAACTTCGGCCACTCCGCGTTTATCGTGGCGGAGTATACCCACGTAGTATTTTTGCGGACCACTTCCCCACTCGGCCAGGTCCTTTCCATTGCGGAGCGCAGCCTCTAATCGCTCACTGCTGATGTAAATCACCGAGGAGGATGAGTCCGCAGCAGAACCAGGTTCGGAGGACTGCGCCGCGTCGAGCCCGTGGGTCTTAACTATCGCGATTTTACCACATCGCGTTGCGTCAACCGCAGAGGCTTGCTTGTCCAGTCCCTTGGCCTGAGTCATAGACGTCAAGAATCCAGTCAGTAAAGCTAAGCTTACAAGGACCATTTTCATCGTGCGCATAGCTCTCTCCTTTGAGTTAGTTCTCAACTTTCTTCCCGTGCGATTCCAATGGGCACCCCTCCGCCAGTTATGGTTTCTCTTCTACAGGTTTTCCTCCGGTTACAGTCTGTTCGTCGGCCTGCCGAAAATATACCCAGTTGACGATAATAACGGTCGACCTTTCCGACCTACTTAAGCGTCATTACAGATTTAAGAGACCGCGGCGTGTCTTTGAGTTCCTGCTTCCCTGCAGGGAAGTCGTTCGACTGAAGCAAGAATGCGATAATGTCTAGGTATGTCTGATTACTGAGACTCCCTGGCTTCTTCTGCGGCATAGTTGTGCGTGTGCGATCAAATAGATCAGCTACGGCGTGCCCCTCCCATTGCAGCATGAAAGATGGACCGGCCAGTGAGGGTATTGCCTCGCCATCGCCGCCCAAGCTCTCCGTATGACAACTGCTACAGCTTTGCAAGTATTCAATGCGGCCTCGGTTGGCTTGGTCCTCGTTATAGAGACCACTCTGGACGCCGCGAGCTGCTACGATTAGCTCACCATAGACCCAGGGATGGTTCTTGCAGATGTAGGTATACTTGCCTGGCTTATCGAAAGTAACATGCCCAGCCTGTGCCGGACTGATAGGACCGGTTGTCCACGAACCATCTAGCGCCACAATCGTGTGAACAAGATCACCGTTGTTTACCCATGTCACCCTCGTTCCCACCTTCACCCGGGCGCGATAAGGATCAAACCTATATTCGTCAATGTACCATCGGGTACCACCTACAGGCTGTCTTGAGTCCTGGTCAAGAGAAGTAGTTTGGATTTCGTTCGTGTCGATAATAGGACCAGTGAATGTGTCACTGGTGGGATACTGCTTCGGCTCCGGAAGGGGTTGGACTCTCCCACCGAGTTTGAAGGCCCACAGGGAGGACCTCGCCGGCACGGCTATGTACTGCTCGCCGTCAACCTCGTAGGTCGTGGAAGGGCCGAGAACCGCACTAAGCCCAACGTTCGGCGTCCCGATCTGAAACTCCCACAGTATCTTACCTGTCTTCGCGTCGTAAGCTTTGAACTTTCCATCTGCCTCACTTTCGAACATGAGACCTCCTGCGGTGGTCATCGCACCCCCGCCGCGAGACGGAAGGTGACTCTTCTCCCAGACGATCTTGTCCGTCCGACTATCAATCGCCGCCGTGATGCCGTAGCTCGTCATGCCAGGAGCGCTGTCCCCCAGGTTGAGCAACATATATGGATCGCGCGTCCGACGTCTCCAACCTAAAAATGCGATGCCTGTCGCATAAAAGTAGCCTGTCTGCGGACTGAACGACATTGGAACTACCCGCATACCAAAAAACGGTCTCAGGACATTGAGCTGATCATTGTAGACTGGCGAGAAGAAGTGACCGAGTTTGAACCCCGAAGGAATTTTTTCCTTTTCCCACGCGTTGTAGCCCGGCAGTACACGGTCTGCTCCGACTGGGAACGGTTGCGTCGGGTAAGTTTTCATTCTGGCGTCTTGCGGGACGGGACGTTCCTCTATCGGAATAATGGGCTTTCCTGTTCGGGCGTCGAGCAGGAACAGATAGCCATCCGCTCTCATAACTGCCAGGGCCTCCCGCGACTTTCCGTGCACTTGCAAGTTACACAGCACTGGTGCTGTGGCAAGATCAGCCTCCCATAGGTCGTGGTGTATCAACTGATAGTACCATCGGAGTTTGCCTGTCTTCATATCGAAAGCCAGCACACAGCACGTAAAAAGATTTTTCCCTCCCCGGACCTCGCCACCGAACGGGGGAATGGGATTACCGTTAACGAAGTAAACTAAGCCCAGCTTTGGGTCTACCGCTCCTGGTTGCCACGCGCCACCACCACCGATTTTCCATACGTCGTTGTTCTGGGGCCAAGTTTCATGCCCAGGTTCACCGGGTCCTGGAACATCAAAATGCGACCAAATTATATGACCAGTCTTTGCATCCAGCGCTACCACCCGGCCGCGGAGCGCCCAGTCACCATTCGCGAGACCGGTAAACAGCGTCCCGTTCGCATATGTCAGTGCACTGGTGACCGTTTCACCCTTCTGGGGCGGATGGGTACCGATCTGCTGACTCCATACTAGCTGACCAGTCCGCTTATCAAGTGCTACCACACGCCCGCGGGTTAATCCGACGAACACGCGTCCTTCAGCAACTGCAACCCCCTCGAATGTGGGGAAATAGGGTCTGACATCCGCCAGTTCAGATGCGCTTGTGCCGAGGCTCATGGATTTTTCATCCGCTTTGGACTTCCACGTCCACAGCGTAGCTCCAGTTTTCGCATTGATTGCATACACTCTCGGTCCTGCAGTAATGTACATCACGCCATCCTCAACCACCGGGGCGGACCGCGTGGAATCCCCCTCTTGCAGTTTTTTCACCCAGGCTCCGCCCAGGTTCTTCACGGTGTTGATATTAATTTGACTGAGTGTCGAATAGCGCTCGTTTGTCCAGTTACCGTGAACCAACGGCCAATTCTTGCTAGGTAAGACCTGTCCGACATCCGATTGCACCGCTGGCATAACGTGCACAAACAACACGCTCGCAAGCGTAAGCATAATCCACCGATATGAACCATGCATGGAATATATTCTCCTCTTATAGCCGCGCCTCTTCCGTGAACATCGAAACGAAACCACTTGTACCTCGGCTCACTGCACAGGCAGAGGCGGCACTCCGAGTATTAACCAAATTCGAGGAGAGTCGATGGGGAAAGGGGTGACTAACTGAGGCACCGCCACTCTTCGCGTCGTCGCTCACCGAACAGGAAATATCCGAACATCTGGCCGGCGTTCCGGTGGCCTTGCAAGCCACGGACTTCTATTTCCATGCCGCACGAACTGGTTGGCCGACCAAGAGCTCCGGGTTCGCACCTTTTCTGGGCCGAAACTTCTGAACCCGCCCGTTTTCAACCTCAGCAACGTACAAGTTCCCGTCCTGATCCACACTAAATTGGTGTACGCCCCAAAACGCTCCGGGCCAACTGCCAAAGCTACCCCACGAATACAAGAAGTGACCGTCCCGATCATATTTCAGAATCTTCGAGGTTGTAGCATCGGCTGCCCACAAATACCGGTCGCCCGACATATAGAGGTAATACACTCCTTGGGTTCTACCGTGACCCGGCGGTAAGCCGTAGGACCACTGGTCGAGGAAATGGCCGTTTTCATCGAACACTTGAGCCCTTCCATTTTGCCGGTCAGTCACGTATACATAGCGGGTTATGGGATCGACGGCGATACCGTGCACCGTATTAAAGTAACCGGGACGCTTGTCATTGGGTGGAGTACCCTTTTTTCCCCATTCCATCAGATACTTGCCGTCCTTGTCGAGTTTTACCACTCGAGTATTGGTATACCCGTCCGCTACAAACATGGTGCCATCGGGTAGCCACGCGAGGAATGTTGGCCTGCCGTAATGCGTTTCATCGTCTCCAGGTTCGTTTGGCGTGCCGATGGTTTGCAATAGGTTCTTGCCGTCGTTTGAAAATTTGAATATTGCGCTCCGCGCGTCGTCCACCACCCAGACGCTTTTCTCTGGATCGTACGGGTTAATGTAAATGGCATGTGGACGCTTGAAAAGCTTGTCCCATTGGGTCCAAGCCTCGACAACGTTACCCTCGGCGTCAAGCACAAGAAGGCAGTTCTCCCAGCGTCCATCGACACCGTACTTACCCTTCCAATTTCCCACCCCCTCGCTCTCCGGTCCTGGCGCACTCGACACCGGGCCTTGTCCGGCGTTCCGGAACGGTAGCGAGTTAATAGGGAACGAGAGGCTCGGCCCAAATTCAGGGATTGGGGTGCTTACCGGCCTTGTCAACAACGGCAGTTCCCCACGCTGGAAAATGAAAACCCGGTTTGGACTCTCGGCAAAGACTCCGTCAATACATCCCCAGGTCCAGTGTTCATGCCCAGGCAATTGGGAGAGAGGCTTTGGCCAGTCCTCGACAACTTCATATGGTCCGTAAACATCTTGGCCACCCTTTTCTCCTGCGACCGCCGCAAAGCTAACCGGTGTTCTCGCTGGATCCTGAATAGTTGAGGGCTTGATGCCAAACGCCAGGGCGGGCACGACAGCGCCCGCGGAAAGCATGCATTTCAAGACTCCACGGCGTGCAACGTTTTCTATTGTGCTCATATCATTTCCTCTTCCATAGTCTGTAAATCTAAACGCCCACAACCTACCTGTCCCGCAAAACACCACCTAGTTCACACACAGGGGGCACCAAGCTTGGATATCGTACAGGCGGCATTTGGCCCCACCTTTGCTCGACGCATCCCAACCTAGAAAATGAACTTCAACGCGAACTGAATTTGTCGCGACGTCAACGTCGTTGAATCAATCGCACCAGTGGAAATCGCATCAGTCAATGGGTTCGCGGGAACAATTCCACTCCCGGATATGGTTGGGTCCAGTATAAAGTTTTGGCCATTGTCAACCGGTGAAGCGAAATCAGGGCGATTCAAGAGGTTGAATACTTCCACCCGAAACTGCATACTGAGGCGCTCCGTGACAGGTATGTTCTTTACCAACGAAAAGTCCCAATCTGCAACTCCTGGGCCGGAAAGTTGGTTACGTCCACCGTTGCCTAGGGGAATGTAATGGACGCCATTAAAAACGACAGCCGCCGGGGGAGCGAAGCATTGGACCTTAATGTAGTTCTGGACATTCCCAGGGTTGACGAGGGACGAGCAACCAGATCCCGTCAGGCGGTTCGGATAGCCGAACGGATCAGTGCTGTTCAATCCTAGAGGGTCCCCCGCGAGAAAGGCCGTGAACGGCGTGCCGTCTTCTGCCGAGATGATGCCTCCCAACTGCCACCCGCCGAGAAACTTGCCTGCAAGCCCTCCGAGGGATTTTGGTGTAGGCACCTGCCAGAGGTAGTTAATGGATAAGACTCGTGGGGTATTGTAGTCGGCCGGGCCTCTTAGAATACTTGGGTTGAAGATGAACTCCGAGGAGATTCCATTGAGAAACTGATCAGCAGCATTAGCGCCTGAGGACGTGTCTATGACTTTCTGCCACGCGAAAGACCCTTGAACCTGTAAGCCATGAGCCATTTTTTTTGTAACTTGCACTTGCAAGGAATTGTATACCGCCGAGTTCCTCCAGAGAATAAATGGCTCTCGACCGATGGACGGATTGAATCTCTGGCCGCTGCCAATCCCACCACAACCTGTGATGGGAGAAAAGGGTTCACATGGCCACAGATAACCCTGCGGCGACGCAATCGGGAGCACGACGTTCCCATCATCGATTTCATTGATCCCGTTTACGGCGTGAGAGCCCACGTAACCGACCGTAAGCGCAAGGCTGGGCGTGAGTTCTCGCTCAATGTTAAAGTTGTATTGCATCACATAAGAGGCGCTCGGGTTTTGTTGAACCATCGCAACGCGATCGCTTGCCAATGAACCAGGCACACCCTTTGAGAACGCATTCGCTGGAAAATCACCAGGCGCTATGTTCACAGCCGGGTTCGGGCCGGGAACGACGTTTATCGATTGATAGAAGGGCGGGGAACTGCTTACCGGATTGCTGAAATATTGAGGAGTTGGTAGTTGGTCATAAATTCCAAATCCCCCCCGAATTGATGTCTTCCCAGTCTTAAACGGATCCCAAGCGAATCCGATGCGCGGCTCGACATTGCCCAGTGTATTATTGTGGTACATGGGGTTTCCGAGGTGGAGGGTGTTAGCAGTGTCTGTCAGCAGAGTGGCCACCTCGCCGCGTGCCTCGCTCACGACGGTCGCCGGTTCATAGCGTACTCCCAGATTAACAGTGAGATTGGGACGGAGGCGCATATCGTCTTCAAGGTATGCGCCGAAGATCGTTTGCCGGATCTCCCGGGGGCTGATAGAGCCCAGCGTATCTGCCTGAAATCCGAGGGGTTGATTGGTCAGGAAGGACGACAACGAAGCGAAACCCCATTGGCCGCCCGGACGCACTTCTTCAAGCCGATTCCATTGGATGTGCTCAACGCTAGCGCCAAATTTGATGGCGTGAATCCCCTTGGCATAAAAGGCGTCATCGTACGCTTGCCAGTCGGTCCAAGGGTCGATTTGCGGTGCCGCCGCGCTCAGACCGCCAGAAAAGGCTGTCAAGCCGGGGATAATGATTATGGGTGCGGATTCTCCCGGGACACTCCCAAAACTTGCGTCCGCCGTAAGCGGATTCACTGCCGAAGCCTTCAGAGGACCTCCAATATAGTCGCGGATAACGCCGATCCGGACGTCATTTACCAACCTTGGGCTGAAGCTGTGGGTACTACCAAGAACAAAATACTGCCGACGAGAGTACGTATCAGTCGTCTTATTATCAAATTCATCCGGAACGACCTGAGTGGTCTGATCAAAGACGTACGTTCCATGAAGAGTGGTCTTCTCCGATAACGTTTGATCGAGTCGAGCAGTAAAGAAATTTTCGGTTGAGGCTTGCGGGAGCGCAAAGATAGCGGATCCAACGCCTCCGGTCGTCGGTGTGTTAGGCAGCGGATAAAAAGCATTCAAAAACCGCGTTGCTTGAGGGTTTACCGTGACATTACCGGTCGAAAGAATCCCGTTGCGTGCATTCAGGGAAGGAACGAAGCTATTCTGAGTGAGGTCCAAGAGCTGGTGCAATCCCTCATAGTCAGCAAAGAAGAACGTCTTGTCTTTTTTGATGGGCCCTCCTACAGAAGCGCCGAATTGATTGCGCCTGAAAGGAGGTTTCTTGATATCAAAAAAGTTCGCTGCATCGAGCGCGCTGTTGCGCAAAAACTCATAAGCGTCCCCGTGGAATTCGTTGGTACCCGACTTCGTGATGGCGTTGATGATTCCGCCTGAGGCCCGGCCGTATGCCGCCGAGAAATTGCCGGTCAACACGGAGAACTGTGAAATCGCATCAACCCCAAGATTGCCACCTAGTATGCTGCCCGGTCCGCCATTCGAGGGGTCCTCGATGCTCACTCCGTCCAGGCGGTAATTATTCTGCTGAGGACGGGCACCGGAAATACTGAATTCTGTTCCAAAGCCGCGTCCGTACCTGTTCCGGCTGGCAGCTGTAGGTTGTTCACCGTTGAGCGAGGTCACACCTGGCTGAAGAGTTACCAAATCAGTCCAGGAACGGCCGTTGAGAGGCAGTTGACGGATGGTGGCTCCATTGTCGAGCCCGCCTAGAGTGGAGTTTACCAGATTCACGATGGGGGCTGCATTGGTTACCTCCACCGTTTGGGTCGTCCGGCCCACCTTCAGGGTCAGATTCAATGCCTCCTGCTCTCCGACAGTCAGTGTGAGCGTAGTCTTCGTTGAGCTGAAACCCGAAGCCGATACCGTCACTTCGTAACTGCCGGGTAGCACGTTCGGTGCCGAATAAATTCCCCTCTGGTTGGTCGAAGCGACCCGAACAACACCGGTGGCAACGTTCTTGATCGAGACCTTCGCATTAGGAATCACAGCGCCGGATTGGTCGGTGATGGTGCCCGAAAGCGTTGCACCAACCACCTGGGCCCGAAGCCGGGAAGATTCGCATATGATCAGCAGTAAAGCCAGCAACACCATCAACGGAAGTGGGACTCCATCCCTTTGTACTAAGCTCGTCTTTGTGAGGCATGCTCTTGTCGCAGACTTATTAGGCTTCATGAGGTCCTCCTTTAGAAACGAAATTTAAGCCGACCTAATGCAGGGCTAGGGCTTCTCGGACTCTATGACCCGATAGTTTAGTTGTTGTGCGGCGGTGATCCACCGATATATTGGAATTCCGTACGAAATTCTGCGGTTCCTCCCATGTGACGTGCTGGACAAGCATCAAATGCGGGTTGTTTGCAGCCCTCCTTTTTACCAGCCCCTAGTCAACGAGGTGGACATCCAGGGACGAAGGCATAGTCCGCTCATCTCGCTTCGCGTGCAGCCTGTGGCTGCGGACAGGGTCTCCTCCCGGTCAACTTTTTTCAAGTACGCGACGATGCCTTGACATGAATGCGCGAGGTGCCGCCTGAGAACAGTCTTTAAGCCGATGCCGTCTCGCGCCACGAGGGCCGCAATAATCTCACCGTGCTCGTGATTGGCGACGTCTCGATCGAATTGATCGGCAACGTACAATCGCAAATAGGGTGTCGCCAGACTGCGCAGCATGTTGATGACGGATGCGAGTCGAGTCCAACCCGCGGGCTCGTAGATTGCGTCGTGGAACCGAGTGTTTAGATTCACCCAGCGTTCAGGGTCACGGGTTTTGACCATTTGTCGCTGTAGCGCGCGAGCCTTTTGAAGCTGGCGTTCGTCAATGCGCTTTAGCGCGCGTTGCGCCGCGCTCATCTCAAGCAAAATACGAATCTCGTAAAGTTCTTCAATTTCCTCGGATGATATGGTGGACACAACCGTACCGCGGTGAGGATAGGATCTTACTAGTCCCTCCCCTTCCAATGCCCGGAGCGCTTCGCGCGTCGGAATTCGGCTGACATTTAGCCTTCCTGCCAGTTCCACCTGGTTCAGCTTTTCATTTGGCTTGAACGTGCCATTCAATATTGCGCTGCGAATCTTGTTTTTCACGACCTGCTGCATCGTCTTGGCTTCATCAGGAATTTTGAAGCTCACGTTCATCTGTCCCATTCTGCGGGTGGCCATCGGAACAAACCCATGCAGTATACTGCATACACTTCAAAGACGGGAACAATTAATCATATTATTCGTGCCTTGTCAAGAGAATTTTTTTAGAGTCCTATTGTTCGGAATCGTGTGCTTAAGGGCCCCCCGTGGTGCTCCTTGTAACTACAAAGACATTTGGCTGGGACGCAGGCCCAGTGCGAGCGCTGCGCCAACAACGCAAAGCAGTGACATTTGGATCTCTCCTGCTATCACCCACCCCCAACGGCTTGCAATCACACCAATCAAATAGCCACTAAAGGCGGCGGCCCCATAGAGGCTCGTTACGAACATGCCCGAGCCGCGGCCCGCCAAACCGCTTCGTACTGCCTTAACATGATAGCCCGCCAAGTTGACGTAAAGAATGGCGCTCCCAAGTACGCCATAGATACATGTGAGAATTTCACGGGTTATGATGCCTTCTGACCTCTGAAAGAATAAGTATCCAAGCTCAGCGAGACATAGGAAAGCGCCGCCCAGCACGAGGCGTGGAGAAAAGCGATCGCCCACCCAGCCGCCAGCTATAGAGGCGAGGGCGCCTAGCCCATAAAAGCTCATCACAACTCCGGCAGCTTTAGGCGAGTAATGGAGGTTTTCCCGCAGGAAGGTTGGATACATTCCGAGAAATCCATACATACTAACTCCCTGAATCATGCTCAAGGCGGTCAAAAGGACCGTATTTCTGTTCAGCAACGTCGGAGCTCCACCGGTATCTGCCCGAACTTTGGAGGTACGACGCGTCTCGCTGAACCAGGGATGCACGGTTACGGCGATGACGCCAATCATCAGAAAGCCGAATAGGCCAAAGACAACCATCGGAGCACGCCAAGTTCCATAGGAAACTAAAAGGAAGCCGGCCAAGATCGGGCCGATGAAGCCGCCAATGCCGTAGCAAAAATTGACCGAACCTATAGCGGCGGCGCGATAATGGACAAAATAGCCTGCAGCGAGGGCGAACATGGACGTTGCCAGCATTGCCATGCCGATGCCTGTGGCAGCCAAGCAAACGAGCATGCTCCAGAATCCTGTCGAAATGGTGGTGAGTGCGGTCGCGCCGGAAAAAATTGCGATTCCGCTCAGGAGTACGCTCTTGCGGGAGAACTTAGATAGAACATAGCCGGTCGGAAGCCCTCCAATTCCCAAACCCAAGGTAAAGATCGTCGAAAGAAGACCGGTATTAGCAAGTGAAAAGCCAAAGTCCCGGCGCACGTCCACGGCGAGCACCGGGAAGAGGTACCGGTCCCCTGACATAAGTACGTATGAAGCAAGCAGGACACAAAACATGGCCAGGGCGAGAGCGCTCGTGCCAACCTCCTCCCCATACGCAGGGCTTCCCGGAATCGTTGATGCCTGGCCGTTATCCATGACAAGACCAAAGCATAGGAGTAGGACCAGCACAACCGGTAACATTTTTACCTTGCATCTTAATTTGCTTTGCAGGGCATCCGTCTGGCCTCATGCTTCTCTTTTTCGCGTGACATATCGGCTGTTCATCCAAGATCCCCGCCGCCTCGATGACGGAGACTGAGCAGGTATTTTTTACGCGTGCTCCAGAATGATCTTCATTCGTCGGCCAGCGTCCGAGTTCAACATTCCAATCGCCGCACTCAACTTGCCAAAAGGCATCACGTGGCTGATCAGCGGCTCCAGCCGCACTATCCCGCGTCGCACCAAATCAATGGAGTTTGGGTAATCTTCGCCCTTGGCAGCGCGGGAGGTGATGAGAGCAAGCTCCTTGAGATAGAGTTGATAAAACGGCAAAGCGCCTTCGGTTGCAGTATTAATTCCAAAGAGCAACAGACGGCCGCCGAAGCGAGCCATGTTCACGGCAGCTGCCTGAGAAGCCATCACACCGGTCGAATCAATGACTAGGCCGGCCCCGCGGCCACAGGTCGCTTCTAAGACTTCTTGCGCCGCCCCTTCCCCGCCTGCAACGGTTAGGTCCGCTCCCAGTTTCTCTGCCAGTTCTCTTTTTGCCGGGCTGCGCGTGATGCCGATGACTGGACTGGCGCCCCGAATCTTAGCTAACTGCACGTGAAGCTGGCCGGTGACGCCCAGGCCCAGGACAACAACGGACTCGCCGGGGAATATGTGTATCAAACGCTGGGCGTGCACGCACGTCGTCAGGACCTGAATCAAAGGTGCAGTGCGGCTATCGATCGAATCTGGTAGACGAAAAACGTTACTTGCGGGAGCCGCCACATATTCGGCAAAGCCCCCATTCTTATCGCGCCCAAGCAGCCCGCCATTTGAGCACAGATGGGTCTGCCCGATTCGGCAGTGGAAACACGATCCACAATAAAGCACCGGGTCAATGACGACTCTATCGCCGAGCCGGAACGCGCCGCTCCCATTGTCCTCGACAACCTCTCCGGTCATTTCATGGCCCATGATCAGCGGATAGCTAACCGGGATCGCACCATTGTAAATCTTGAGGTCCGTGCCGCAGATACCGCTGTGACTGACCCGGATCAGTACCTCGCCTGCACCGAGGGCGGGGGCGGCAACGTTCTCGAGCACCAACTTTCCGGGCTCCTTCAGAACCATGGCCCTCATAGGAGGTCTCCTGCGACCCGGTATTCTCTAATACCTGAATCCGGCGCATTTCCAGTACATCGAAGAGCTTCGGGAATCCGATTGACGCGCGTCTGAAGCATGTTGTAGATTCTGAGGAATTCCTAACTAATGGTTAGGAATTCCTCACATGCGCTACTCTCCTAGAAATATACGAATCGCTTGCAATCATGAAGGGTTGACTCACTTCGGGGGCGCCTACTTCTTTCACGAATTTTCTTCGAGTGCTGCAATTCCGTGATTTCCTTGCCCGGCACCTAATCTATCCCAGACCCCATCACCGCTATCGGCTCTCCCAGATGATTCTGGCTTTGCTGTACCCCATCGTGCTGGGTCTGGACCGCATCGAAGCCGCATCTTTCCTTCGTTCCAACGGCACCTTCCAATACCTGACGGGACTTCCGAGCTTTCCCGATCCGCAGACTTTACGGCGTTTCTTAATCCACGCCCCTGAGAGTTTCTGGAGGCAGATCCATGCCGTGAACGATCGACTGCTGCAACACTTCATCCACTTACCCGACCACCGCTCGCGTCTGATCTTTGACCTCGACAGCACGGTGGTCACCGTGTTCGGGCGTCAGGATGGTGCTGCCGTCGGCTATAACCCCCGATACCGCGGCAAGCGATCCTATAACCCGCTGCTCTGTATCGAGGCCAACTCCTCGTACCTGTGGGATACCGAACTGCGCTCCGGCAACGCCGGAACCTGGGACGGCAGCGTGGAGTTGCTCGAGACTTGCTTTGCCAACGCGCCTCCCGATATCCGCGAGCTTCGCGCCCGCGCCGACCCAATACGCCGTCGTGGCTCGACTCACGCCAGCTTTCCGGCGCTGGCTCCCCGGCTTGCGGTATGAACCCGTCAACCGGGATTGGGAGATGGCGGAGTTCGAGCATCGCTCTCACGGTTGGCCGAAGGCCCGTCGTTTCGTGGTCGCGCGGCGATTCGTTCCGGAAGCCGAAACTCAAGCCACGCTATCTTTACGATGGGCCGTTATGTCTATCGCGCCTGGATTACAAACCTCCCCTTGACTCCCGCCGGCGTCTGGCATTTCTACGACGCTCGCGCCACCATGGAGGTTCACATCCGCGAGTTGCGCGAAGATTTCGCGCTCCGTAAAATTCCCACCGCATCCTTGGCCGCGAATGCCCTCTACCTTGAGATCATTCGTTTGGTCTACAACTTGGTTACAGCCTTTCAACGCCACTGCCTGCACGAGTCCTGGAAGAACCTAATCCTGAGCAAGCTGCGCTACCGGCTCTTCCTGCTGCCCGGGGAACTTACTCGTCCACAGAACCGACCCGTGCTTCGCCTCAAAGGGTCTCCCTTTGTGCGAGACTTGGTGACGGACATCCTTCGAAAAATTCGCCGCTTGAAGCCGCTCGCTTCATGAAAGTCGGCGTTTTCACGCCGGATTCAAGTAATAAGATTCGAATCTAGCTGCTCGAGCTGTTCATTGAAGCACTTCCGGATTGACTGGATTGCGTACCGCCTGTCCGCTGACTACGCGCACAATTTCCTCGGCTGCCTTGGTCTGCAAATCAACCAGGGACTCCTCGGAGTAGAAACTCATATGGGGCGTCAAGATCACGTTGTCGCGTCCGAACAGAGGCGAAGCGCCTGGTGGTTCCTGCGACAACACGTCCAGCGCCGCCCCTGCCAATTGTCCCGCGTCCAGTGCATTCGCCAGAGCAGTCTCATCAACGATCGGGCCGCGCGCCGTGTTGATCAGGTACGCGGCCGGCTTCATCTGCCGAAAGACG
>DATKST010000121.1:0-69210 GCA_035531475.1 Terriglobia bacterium | reverse complement strand
GGGTTGCCGGTTGCTGGTTTTTCAATTTTGGCCATTACCCTTCGCTCACGGGTGTTTTTAGCCGGAGGATGCTGCCGCGATTTAGTGCTGGACTCGGTCCTGCCTTTGTGAGAGATTAACGGGGGCAAGACCCGGCAGACTGCGGCTTCCTCAATGCGGCGCTTGGCAACCCGGGCTGATGACTCTTGTAATTTTTCCAACGGATTGCTCAGCGCGGTACGAATCCTGGGAGTATTTCGTTCTTACTGCCCGTCTACTGCCTGAGCAAAATGCGAAACGGAAAAGAGACGTTTTGGAATGAACATTCTCCTTTATAACCCTGATAACGAAGTCACGAACAACTTCATGCCGCACCTCTGGATGTTTCTCCTCAAGTCCCTCACGCCTCCCGATCACAATGTTTTTCTGTTGGATGGCAACGCGCAACGGATGAGCGAGCGCGATTTGATCGAGTACATTCGCCGGAATCGTGTGGGGCTGGTGGGAATCGGAGCCATGACCCGCATGGCCGCCAAAGCTTATCGGATGGCGGACGCCGTCCGGGCGGCGGGTGTTCCGGTGGTGATGGGAGGACCTCACGTCACCGAAGTCCCCGACGAACCTCTGGGCCGGGACGGAGGTCCTCGCCATGCAGACGCTGTGGCCCTGGGCGAGGCGGACCAGACTTGGCCAAGGATTGTGGCGGATGCGGCGCGCGGCTGCCTCCAGGAAGTTTATATGCCCGTTGATGAAGCGGGCAAGGAGGTGAAGCCTGCGCTCGAAGCTTATCCCCAGATTCGCTGGGACCGCATGGAGTTGGACCAGTTTAATTTGTTTGGACACCTACCCACGTTTGCCCGCACAGCGCTCCGCTCCATTGGCATGAAGTGGGAAAGCTTTCACGTGATTCCCATTGAATCTGGCCGCGGCTGCCCTTATGGATGCGAGTTTTGCACGGTGACCGGCTTCTTCGGGGATTCGATCCGGTTCCGCACCAATGAAAGCGTAGTCGATGAGTTGCTATTGCTGAAGGCCCTGGAAAAGAAGCGGGGTGGAAAGATCGCCGTCTTCTTTGTGGATGACAATTTCGCCATCAATCGAAAACGGACAAAATCGCTCCTAAGAGAAATCATTGCACGCGGCGCACAAATCCCCTGGGTCGCCCAAATCAGCATGAACCTGCTGAAAGACGAAGAACTAGTTTCCCTGATCGCCGAAAGCGGAGGCAAATGGATCTTCATGGGACTCGAGTCGATCGACCCGGGAAACCTAAAGAGCGTCGGAAAAGGCTTCAACAAACCTGGGGAGTACGCGGAAGTGCTCGACCGGCTGGCACGTCATGGCCTCTATGCCATCACCTCCTTCATATTCGGCATGGATGATGACCATGTGGGCGTGGCAGAGCGCACCCTCCAGGAAATTCGTTCCTGGCCGCCGGTGCTACCCGTTTTCGGGTTGCTCACCCCTTATCCGGCCACGCCGCTCTACGACAGGCTGGCGGCCGCCGGGCGACTGACTCGTGCCAAGCATTGGCTCGATTTCAAACCCTTCGTAATGGCTCACACACCAAATGGTCTTTCGCCGGAGCAGGCACAGGCTGAAGTGAGGCAAGCATGGACGGCCTCTTATAACTCCAAGGCGAACGCTGCAGCCCTGGCCTGGCTCGAAAGCCGGAGCTTTGCAGACCGGGTGATGCACCTGCTTGCCCGCCTTGCGTTCCGCGGGATCTATTTCCCCCAGATGCGTACGCGTGAATGGCTCGGAGTCCTGTTTGAGAATCGCCATTCCATTTTCCGCCTTGCGGCTCAAGCCATCCGAGCCAAGTTTGGCCCTCCGGCGGAAGATATTCCGGGTGAACCGGCACAGCACTCCACCGCGGTTTAGTCATTTCGTGGGCGCTCTCAGGCCCCGGCGATTCTCGTCTTCCTTTGGGACAACTCGTAGAGGTTAATCAACTTCGGAATCGGGGCATCGCATCAAGCCCTTCACCCCGTATCTCTGCCCATGTGATGTAGGGGCGGGCCTTGTGCCCGTCGGCGGGCGACCACAAGGGTCTTGAGGTACGAGTGGAATAGCCAGCCGTCCCAGCTTCCAATGGGGAAGCGTACTGGGGTCACGGCCAGCAGGAGTTGCCCTCAAGCTCGCACAGCCTCACCCTTCGATTGAGGGTTTTACCGCCGCGCGCTGCGCCAGCTTGCGGCGTTCGGTCAGTCCGTACCAAACCAGAAGAATGGCTAAAAAGCTGGCCATAGTTTTGCCGGCGAGCTGATTCGGCGGCATCATCAGGATGACGCAAATGAAGATCGTCCAGAGAATGGCGAGCAGGTTCACCGTCGAGCTGAATCTACCAAGTCGCCACGGACCGTATTCCGTCCACAACCCCCGCCGTCGCGCTCGATAGCCGAGAATAATCGGAATTACGTAGGCCACATACAAGCCGACCGTACTAATGGAAGTCACCACCGGATAAGCGCCACTGTATATCGAAATGGTGAGCGCGGCTCCGGCTGAAAGCCAGATGGCGGGCGAGGGCGTGCGGTGCTTGGCGCTGACGGTGCTCCAGAAACTTGAAAGCGGCATGCCGCGATCCCGCGCGAAGGCAAAAATCGTCCGGGAAGTGGAAGCGACGGTGGACAGTCCACAGAACCACATGGCCATGGCCGCCAGCAGCGACGCTGCGGCCCCGGCCCGGGCTCCGAGGCCTTGCTCCAATATCGCAATCACCGCAGGAATGGGATGGCCGGATGCGTCGTGCGCGCCCAGCACGGAGCCGATGCTGCGCATGGAGAGCGTTAAAGCCAGAAGCAGCAGGTAGCCGGCGACTGCGGAAATGACGACGGAGTTGACGATGCCCCACGGGGCGCGCCTTCGCGGATCGACGGTTTCCTCTGCCAGGTGCGCCGAAGCGTCATACCCCGTGAAGGTCCATTGCGCCTGGAGCAAACCGACCAGGAAGGCCAGTCCGTAGGGAAATGAAGTGGTGGTTTCGGCCTGAAAGAAAAATGCGACCGGATGCTTGGGTGCGAAGATCAGCAGTGCGCCGGCGATCACCAGCACGCCAAGGATGTGAACTGTCACGCTGAAATCATTGAGCCAGGCGACCAGGCGGATTCCAAAGTGATTGATGAGCCCGTGCGAGGCGAGAATGACCGCGTAGACCACGAGCAGAGTGCGGCTGGTGGCGTTGAGACCGAGGAGCGGAGTCACGAACTGCGCGCAGCCATAATCGACGCCCGCCAAGGTGGCGATTAAACCGACGATGCTGAACCACGCCGTGAACCAGCCCCAGCCTGGGCCGCCCAGCCTCGTCGCCCAATCATACATGCCGCCCGAGGCGGGGTATGCCGAAGCCAGCTCCGCCATGCTCGCCGCCACCGCCAAAGTGAACAGCGCCACCAACGGCCATCCGAACGCCATCTCCGCCGGGCCGCCCATCTGGAGGCCGTAATCGAAGAGCGTGACGGCGCCGGTGAGGATGGAGATGATCGAGAAAGAGAGGGCGAAGTTGGAAAACCCGCCCATGCTGCGGAACAATTCCTGCGCGTAACCCAGGTGGCGGAGATCGGCTTCATCCTGATGGGCGCGGTCTGCCTCATGGCCGGAACCGGCATCGGCTTGGACCTTCAGGAGCGGTGCTTCCATCGCTTTGAGTGCAGACCTCGCCCTGATATCCCGTCGGGGCGACCCTCGTGGTCGCCCGAGGACGGGCACAAGGCCCGCCCCTACACCAGAACGGGCTAGTAGGCTTGCCGGTAGAGTTCCTCCATGTCCTTGAGGCTCGTGGGCCGGGGGTTCAGGAGGCGGCAACCGTCTTCCATGGCTTTGGCGGCCAGGGCGGGAATCATCTGTTGCGTCACTCCGTGATGCCGCAAGCCCGGCCGGATTCCGATATCCGCGTTGAGCTTTTCAATTTCTTCGATGGCGGCTTCCGCAGCGACCCGCCTGGAAACGCCGTCTGTGGCGGCGCGGTTCGCCCTTCCCATGACCACCGCCAGGTCCGCAAGGCGGGGCTCGACCGCTGAAAGATTGAATCGCATCACATGGGGCAACATCAAGGCATTGGAGAGTCCGTGATGCATGCCCGCAATGGTGGAAAGAGGATGCGCCAGCGAGTGTGTAGACCCTAATCCCTTTTGGAAAGCCACAGCGCCCATGATGGACGCCATCATCATCTGACTTCGAGCCTCCTGATTATTCCCATCCCGCACCGCAACGCGCAGAAAACGGCTGGCCAGCTCGACACCTTTCAGAGCAATGGCGTCGCACATGGGATGGAAGGGCGCGGAAAGATAGGCCTCCAGGTTGTGAGTCATGGCGTCCATGCCCGTGGCCGCAGTGAGGTGCGGAGGCAGGCCGAGTGTCAGGTCAGGATCGTCAATGGCGACGGTAGGCATGAGGTGTTGGGAGAAGATGACCGTCTTCCGGCCTGTGGATTTCAAGGTAATCACGGCGCTGCGCGAGACTTCGCTGCCGGTGCCGGAAGTTGTGGCCACGGCCAGCATGGGAGGCAGGTTCGAAATGATCTGCTTCCAGCCGTCGCGCAAATCGTCATAGTCTTCAAGGGGGAGAGCATGAGTCGTCTTCAGCCGGATCGCTTTGGCGGCATCGAGCGGGCTGCCGCCGCCCACAGCCAGAATGCAATCGCAACCGTGCCGGTAATAGACCTCAACTCCGGGATGCACGCTTTTCTCCGTGGGATTGGGCTCTACTTGATCGAAAATCACCGGTTGCAGATTCGAGTTCTTTAACGGCGCCAACACCCGTTCCAGCAGCCCGGCTTTCACCACGCCCGGATCCGTGACCACCAGCGGGCGCTCTTTGCCAAGTCCGCCAATCGCCTCTCCGATCCTATTCACAGCGCCCGGCCCGAAAATGATCTGCGTGGGGAAGGCGAAAGTAGTAATCATTGCCAAGACCTCTTTAACTTTGATGGATGGTGCGGCGGCCCGGGTGTGAGCCCCTGGACAGGCACAAGGCTCTTCCCTAGATTTAGGGCCCGTTCAGAAATAACTGTTCCATCTCACCCCTCACCCGCCGCTTCGCGTCACCCTCTCCCCGCTGGCGGGGAGAGGGCCGGGGTGAGGGGATGTATTCGGCCCGAAATGGAACAGTTATTATCTGACACCCCTTTAGATAATTTCGAAATACCGGTCCAGTTCCCAATCGGTGACGGAGGCGTGGTGCTGCCGAACTTCCCATTCGCGGGTGCGAACGTAGTGATCCACGAATTCCGTTCCAAGCAATTGCCCCGCCACCTCACTGTGTTTCAACAAGGCTGTTGCCTGTTCGAGCGAGCGTGGCAGGGGCTTGGCGTTTGTTTCATAAGCATTGCCCTCCACCGGATCCGGCGGAGTGAGCCCTTTCTCGACGCCAAAAAGCCCGGATGCAAGGCTCGCGGCGGTAGCAAGGTAAGGATTGATATCAGCGCCCGCCAGGCGGTATTCAACGCGAACTGCCTTGGGTGACGGTCCTGTAACAACGCGGAGCGCCACGGTGCGATTGTCGATCCCCCATGTGGCGTTGGTGGGCGCCCACACACCGGGCACCAGCCGCTTATAAGAATTTACTGTAGGGCACGCAAAAACGGTGAGTTCCGGCATCAGCAGAATTTGCCCGGCGACGTAGCTTTTCAGGATTTTTGAGGTCTTGGTGGGATTCTCCTCGTCGGAAAAGAGGTTCTTCTGCCGTCCCGTATCCCAAAGGCTCTGGTGCAAATGGCCGCTGGCGCCGGGAAGCTTGGCATTCCATTTTGCCATGAACGTGGCGATCAGGCCATGGCGCGAGGCGATCTGCTTGATGCCGGACTTGAAAAGCGCGGCGTTGTCCGCAGCTTTCACTGCGTCATCATACTTCAGCGCCGCCTCATAAACACCCGGGCCGGTTTCGGTGTGGAGGCCTTCGAGAGGAATGTCCATGGCTTGCATGGAATCCATGATATGGTGCGCCAGATCAGAGAACTCGCCCGTGCGCAGGACGCTGTACCCAAACATGCCCGGCGAGAGCGGCGTCAGTCCCTTGTAATGTTTTGCCCGGACTGAATGCGGGTCCTCCTTGAAAAGGAAAAACTCAAATTCGGCGGAGACCATTGGATGAAAGCCCATTTCATGGGACTTGGCCACGACATTCTTCAAGACCTGCCGGGGGGACACCGCCAAAGGTTTGCCGGAGGGATCGAAAAAATCGAGCAGGAAAAATGCCGTGCCCGGCTCCCAGGGAATCAAGCGAACGGTGGAAAGGTCAAGGCGAGCGAGAGCATCCGGATAGCCCGTGTGCCAGCCGGTGACGCGGACGTTATCATAAAGAACGTCTGAAGAGTCCCATCCAAAGATGACATCGCAGAAACCCAAGCCCGATTCTGCGGCGGAAGCGAATTTCTCCCGGCTGATATATTTCCCGCGCAGCACGCCGTCAATATCCACCCCGCCCACCTTGATGCGGGTGATCTTGTGTTCCGCGAAAAGAGCTTCGATGCTTTTAAGGTCCATGAGTCGTCGAGTCTGGAGTCGCTCAGTGCGGAGTTTGGAGTCTGGGAGCCCGGCGCAGGTACGAGGTAAATCCTCCAATCAGCGCGGCAGTCTCGTCCGCTAGTCCATACAACTTCCCAAATTGCTCACGATTCAGGTAGCCGGAATCGAGGGCCACATAGAGTAGCGACTGAACCTCCACCGCCGAGCCCTTAGCGACATCGAGAAAATGCGCAAAGTCCTTGTCGGTCTTTCGGGCAAATCCTTCAGCGACATTGCTCATGGTCGAGACCGCAGCCCTGCGAAGCTGTTCTCTTAAGCCGAAATCCGTTTTCAAAGATCCTTCGGCGCACGCCTTATACACTGCCGACACCAGTTGCCTGGCTTTCTGCCATGCTTGAATATCCTCGAAGCGCTTGATTGGCGGCATCAGCTTTACTCGGCTCCGGACTCCAGACTGAGCGACTCCGAACTAGCTAAGTGGCATCAGCTTTACTCGGCTCCGAACTCCAGACTGAGCGACTCCGAACTAGCTAAAGCGCCACCCACACCGACTTTACCTGCGTGTAAGCCTCGAGCGCGTGCATGCCCATCTCCCGGCCGAAGCCGCTCTGCTTGGTGCCCCCAAAGGGCGCGGCGCTATCGAATCCGTTGTAGGTATTGATCCACACCACGCCAGCTTTAATCTGGCGCGCCAGCCGGTGCGCCCGCCCCACGTCCCGCGTCCAAATGGCAGAGACCAGGCCGTAAATGGTGCCGTTGGCGATCTGGACCGCTTCCTCATCGTCGTGGAACTTCATGGCTGCCAGGACGGGCCCAAAGATTTCCTCCTGGGCAATCTTCATTTCCGGTTTTACGTCTGCAAAAACTGTGGGCTCCATGAAAAAACCTTTGGCTTTCTCACCCTCGGTGTCGCGTTCGCCACCGCAAAGGAGCTTTGCGCCCTGCTCTTTGCCCGACTGGATATAACCCATGATGCGGTCAAGCTGGGTCTTGGAAATCTGGGCACCCATTTCGGTTTTCGGGTCCAACGGGTCGCCCACTCGCATCGTCCGGGCCTTTTCCACCAGCTTTTCGAGGAACTGATCGTGAATGTCCTGATGCAGCAGCAGCCGCGAACCCGCCGAACAGACTTCACCCTTATTGGCGTAGATGGCCCAGAAGGCGGCGGGCACGGCGGCGTCGAGATCGGCGTCCGGAAAGATGATATTGGGCGACTTGCCGCCCAGCTCCAGCGAAAGCCGCTTCAGATTGCTTTCTGACGACGCTTTGAGCAAAGCTCGGGCGCTGCGGATGCTGCCCGTAAAGGCAATCTTATCCACGTCCATGTGGCGGCCCAAGGCGTCTCCCGCTTCGGGTCCGTAGCCCGTCACCACATTCACCACGCCATCCGGCACGCCGGCTTCCTGGCAGAGCTCGGCCAGGCGTAACGTGGTGAGCGGTGTCATCTCCGAAGGTTTCACCACACAAGTGCAACCCGTGGCGAGCGCTGGGGCAATCTTCCATGCGGCAAGCAACATGGGATAATTCCAGGCGGTGATCATGCCCACCACACCCACCGGCTCGCGTAGCGTGTAGTTCAGAAACGGGCCATCCACCGGAATCACTTCACCGTGAAGGTGCCGTGCCCAGCCCGCATAGTATTCGAAAATGTCCGCCGCCGGTTTCATGTCGCCCCGCGCCGCTTGCTTGACGGTCTTGCCGTTATTAAGCGACTCCAGCATTCCCAGCTCATCGAGATTGTTTTCGATCAATTCGCTGATCCTCCAGAGGATGCGGCTGCGGTCCGAGGCGTTCATCTTGGGCCAGGGGCCGGACTCAAATGCCTGGCGGGCGGCTTGCACAGCGTGGTTCACATCCTCGGCCTTGCCGCGCTCAACACGGGTCAACACTTGGCCGGTGGCGGGATTCAAAACCTCAATTTTCTCGCCAGACGTGCATTCAACATGCTTCCCCCCAATGAATAGCTTCCCGGGCTTGATGCTAACCGTGATTGCGCTGGTTCCCACTTTCGGTTACTCCTTTATTTGGCACAGATGGGCCGAATCATATTCGAGTCGTCGCGGCCCTGAGCTACAAGAGCTTGACCAAAGCGCCGTCGGCAGCCTTAAAAGTGTACACCTCAGCCTCCAGGTTCAGCGCTGCCCGGTAACCCTCGCGGATTGCCACTTCAAAAGCGTCACACCGCGCCTCGTGGACCAAATTTACGGTGCAGCCGCCGAAGCCTCCGCCGGTCATGCGTGCGCCGAACACTCCGGGCTGCTTCCAGGCGAGCTCCACGAGCGTGTCCAGCTCGCGGCAACTGACTTCGTAATCATCGCGCAGACTGTCATGCGAAAGATTCATGAGGGTTCCGAACTGCTCGAGGTCCCCCGACTCCAATGCCTTCACAGCCCGGAGCACCCGTTGATTCTCCGTTACAACGTGGCGGGCTCGCTTCAGCAAGACTTCGGTCAGGCTCTGCCGGGCGTTCTCCAACTCCTCGGGCTCCACGTCGCGCAGAGATTGGATGGCGATGCCCGTGTTGCGGAGGCGGGTGACGGCCTCCCGGCACTGGCGAACCCGAATTTGATATTCGGAATGGGCCAGCTCGCGCTTGACGCCGGAATTGCACACGACGATGTTCACCCCGGCCCGCAGCGGAACGTGGCGGAAGGTCAGGTCGCGGCAATCCAGGAACAGGGCGTGGTTGGCGCGGCCCAGCGCCGAGACAAACTGGTCCATGATGCCGGAAGGAACACCCACGAATTCATTTTCCGCCCGTTGGGTGAGCTTGACGATCTCGACCGGCTGCGGCCGGAAACCGGCAAGCCCGGACCACAATGCTGCCGCTCCCATCTCCACTGCCGCCGAGGAACTGAGTCCTGCCTCGCGAGGGACATCACCGCCGAAAGCCAGGTCGGCGCCAGGAAGACGATGACCGGCGCTTTCCAGAAATTTCGAGACGCCACGAAAGTAGTTGCTCCAGGTCTCGGCCAGGTCCGGCTGGATGTGATCGAGATCGAAGACCACACTGCTATGGAAATCTGTGGAGTGGACTCGAACCCGCCGATCCGCCCGCTTGCGTCCGGCGTACCAGACGTAGCGATCAATGGCGGCAGGCAGAACGAAGCCCTGGTTGTAGTCCGTGTGCTCGCCAATCAAATTCACCCGGCCCGGCGCCCGAACCACCACTTCCGGGTCACTTCCATAAATCTCCTTGAATTTCTGCTCAAGCACATTCGACTCCGCTTTCAGGAGGTGACTCTTGATGTGTAAACGGCATAGCCCGGCGCTGAAGCCGGACTCCACATTCATTGTATAAAAGACTTTCACGCAAAGGCACTGAGAATCGGCAATGGCACGTCTTGGCGGCTGTAGCGGCGGTCTCTAACCGCCGAATTTCATTGATCAGCACCCTCCGGCGGTCAGAGACCGCCGCTGCAGCAAACTGACCCACTACCACAGAGTTTGGCCGTGCGCGGTTTGGTTGCGCCACTAGCGGGAATCGCAAAGATTTCTCACCGCCGCTTACCGTCTGCATCCGCCCAAGGCGGCAGGGGGCCGAATTTCGCAACCAAAACATGCAACTTGTGACCAATGACTGGGCGGCTAGCGCGGGTTTTGTGCGGGTGTCTTCCCAGCGCCAACTTTCGTTCCACGGCCCTGGGTTTTCCTGCCCGGCATCACCATCTCCTCGAGGCTGACCGGCGGGGTTGCCCGCAATTCTGCAGCCTTCTCTTCAGCCAGCGAATCGTTTAGGAAAGCGCCGCTGCCGGTTTCAACGCTGGCCAGATATTTCAGCTTATCCTTGCTGCGGTGCGGAGGATAAAACTCAATGTGAAAATGGTAATGGGCGTAATGGCCCCTCACCGGCGCTTGGTGCATCAACATCATATAGGGGAAAGAGAAATTAAAAAGGTTGTCATACTTCATGGTCACCCATTTCAGAATTTCCGCAAGTCCCTGCTCCTCCTTGGGCCGGAACTCATCGAGCGTCCCCAGGTGGCGCCTGGGCATAATGTGAACTTCATAGGGCCAGCGGGCATAGAAGGGAACGAAGGCACAGAATTGAGCATTTTCGGCGACCATTCTCCGCCCGTCGCGCCTTTCCTTTCTGATGATGTCACAGTAAAGGCAGCGCTTGTGGCTGCGGTGGTAAATTCGGGCGGAAGAAAGTTCCCGCTCGATGCGCGGCGGGATGAATGGGAACGCATAAATCTGGCCATGCGGATGCGGCATGGTCACACCGATGACCTCCCCTTTATTTTCAAAAATCAGAACATACCGGATGCCCCGCGTCTTCTTATGTTCTACGAACCGCTTGCGCCATAATTGCACGAGAAGGGTGAGATGGCTGACGGAAAGTTGGGGAAGCGAGGTGTAATGGTCCGGGTGGTAAAGGACTACGTCGCACTTCCCATAAGACTTGCCGACGCGGTATAAGCCATCCCCTTCGATGGCGGGCTCAGCCGCCGGGATGGAAAGGGCCGCGAAATCGTTGGGGTAAATATAGACTTCGTAGTGGTCCGGGACCCGGCCCGAGCCGGGATCAAACGGACACCCGTCCCTCGGCATTTGCGGGCGTCCCTGGCGGTGCGAAGCCGTGGAGACCCATTCCCGCACCGTGGGATTCCAACGCAATTCAGTCATGGCGATTTCAAAACTATCCGGGTTGCTGAACCTTTTGTCCCTTGTACTCTTGCCACCCAAAACAATCAGCGATAGTTACCACAATGCTCCGGAAATGTAAACAGCGGTGATAATCAGCCTTGCCGGGTTACGCCCGGCTATTTTGATCCACCCTCTTGATTGAAATTGGATTGCACCAGCTTGTAGGCATCCTGCTCAAAGTTCCATGAGATCAATCATCAAGCCGTCAGCGAAGGCTGCTTATTGACAGGCTTTTGCACATCTTTGTGGAAAAAGCCTGCGGCGCAGACTGCATCGAATTGATTCGAAATTAGTTAAAGGGTATCTCCGGCTGTTTTGAGAAACCATGGAATTTTCGGAAAGGCTTGGCGTGCAAGGCAAAATCCTGGCGTGAATCCACGATTTATACGACCCCTATCTGACGGCCTTTGCTATAGTATCAAGCGGATGATTCCTGATCGCTTTCAAGGACCTTCTTTGCTTCACCCATTAACCCGGATTATCCACGAAGTTTTACTCGTGGACCGTTAGGGCAGAGTTTTAATCGTGCCCTGACAGTCCTCCAATGGCAGTTCATGAATAGTCCAGGTTAAATCCAATGCTGTTCACTTAAGGTCCGTTCGAGAATAACTGCACCTCGTTGAATCCGGGCCCCTCATCCACCGCTTCGCGGCACCCTCTCCCCGCTTGCGGGGAGAGGGCCGGGGTGAGGGGGAACGCGACGACCATGCCATCAAAATCATGAGGTTCATCCTAACTGAACAGTATTGAGGTTAAATCCATGACGACCCTGAAATCCGCAACAGTGGATTCCGCAGAGCTTGCCCTGGAATTAGAGCGTAGGATTCGCGGCGAGGTGCGGTTCGACGCAGGTAGCCGGGCGCTTTACGCGACGGACAGCTCAAATTACCGCCAAGTTCCAATTGGAGTTGTTGTCCCGCACGATGTCATTGATGTCGTCGAAGCCGTGGCAGCCTGCCGTCAGTTCGGGGCGCCGTTACTTTCACGCGGCGGTGGAACCAGCCTGGCAGGGCAATGCTGCAACGTCGCAGTGATTTTGGATATGTCGAAGTATTTGCGCGAGGTGCTGGACCTTGACCCCGCCGCAAAGCAGGCTCGGGTTCAGCCCGGAGTGGTGTTGGATTCCCTGCGCAACGCTGCCGAAGAGCATCATCTGACTTTCGCGCCCGACCCTTCCACCCATGGGCGTTGCACTTTGGGAGGCATGATCGGCAACAATTCCTGCGGGACGCATTCCCTGATGGGTGGAAACACGGTGGATAACGTGGAGGAGCTGGAGGTTCTGACCTATGACGGCTTGCGGCTAACGGTGGGCCGGACGAGCGATTCAGAGCTGGAAGGCATCATCCGGCAGGGAGGGCGGCGCGGGGAGATTTATTCAGGACTAAGAGCCTTACGAGATGAATTCGGCGATCGGGTGCGCCAGCGGTTCCCGCGCATCCCACGGCGCATTTCGGGTTACAACCTGGACCAATTGCTCCCGGAAAACGGATTCAACGTGGCCCGCGCCCTGGTGGGAACCGAAGGCACTTGCGTCACGGTGCTGGAGGCACGCCTGCGGCTGGTGGATAGTCCTGTAGCGCGGTCGCTGCTGGTGTTGGGCTATCCCGATAGCTTCCAGGCGGCGGATCACGTGATGGAAATCCTGCCGCATCGTCCCATCGCCCTTGAGGGAGTTGAGGAAGGCACGGTCCACTATCTTCGGCGGCACGGCATGTATCAGGCGGAGATTGATTTGCTGCCGGAGGGCGGAGGCTGGCTTTTTGTAGAGTTTGGCGGCGCCACGCGCGACGAGGCGAATGATAAAGCCCGCGCCCTGATGGCGGCGCTCGAAGGGCGTTCCGGCGCGCCTCGCATGAGGCTGGTGGATGATCCAAAGCAGGCGCGAAAGGTCTGGGAAGTGCGTGAAGCCGGCCTGGCCGCCACCTCCAAGGATGAATCCGGTCAGGACTACTGGCCGGGATGGGAGGATTCGGCCGTCGCGCCTGAAGTGCTGGGTCCTTACTTGCGGGACCTTCGCGCCCTGCTCGACCGGTTCGGCTACGGTGGGTCGCTTTATGGCCATTTTGGGCAGGGTTGCGTTCACATTCGCATCAATTTCGACCTGAAGACGGAGCGCGGCATCGGAATCTTCCGGCGATTCATGGGAGAGGCGGCGGCGCTGGCGGCGCGCTATGGCGGCTCGCTCTCCGGCGAGCACGGGGACGGCCAGGCTCGGGCCGAGCTCTATTCGGCGATGTTTGGCGAGGAACTGGTTACGGCTTTCCGCCGGTTCAAGGCAATTTGGGACCCCGAGGGCCGCATGAACCCGGGCAAACTGGTGGACCCTTACCGTATGGACGAAAACTTGCGGTTGGGGGCGGGGTTTTCGCTCAACGAGCCCGCGACGGCCTTCAAGTTTCCAGAGGATCACGGCAGCTTTGCGGCAGCATCCGTACGTTGCGTGGGATTTGGCAAGTGCCGCCACGCTTCGGGCGGCGCGATGTGTCCCAGTTACCGGGCCACCGGCGAGGAGATGCACTCCACGCGAGGCCGGGCGCGGCTGCTGTTTGAGATGCTCAAGGGAGAAGTCATCACCCAAGGCTGGCGCGATGAGCACGTGAAGGAGGCGCTGGACTTGTGCCTGGCATGTAAAGCCTGCAAGACGGAATGCCCGGTGAATGTGGACATGGCGAGCTACAAGGCCGAGTTTTTCTACCATTATTACGAAGGACGGTTGCGTCCGCGCTCCGCCTACGCATTTGGGCTGATTGAATCTTGGGCGAGACTCATTTCCCCGATTGCGCCGCTCGCCAATCTATTCACCCAAACGCCCGGCCTGCGGGAGATTGCAAAGTGGGCGAGCGGCATGGCCGTTGAGCGCCAAGTCCCGCGTTTTGCCACGCATTCATTCCGAAAGTGGTGGCGCAGCCGGCCGAAATGCAACCCGCATGGGCCATCCGTGATCCTGTGGGCGGACACCTTCAACAATTACCTGACGCCCCAGGTGGCCATTGCCGCTGTCGAAGTGCTTGAAGCCGCCGGGTTCCAACCCATCGTCCCGGCAGATCCGCTGTGCTGCGGGCGGCCGCTTTACGACTTCGGCATGTTGGATCGCGCCCGCAAATCATTGCAGAAAGTCCTTCAAGCCTTGCGCCCCACGGTTGAAGCGGGCACGCCCGTGGTGGGATTGGAGCCGGCTTGTGTTTCGGTGTTTCGAGACGAACTGCTCAACCTTTTTCCCGATGATCCGGTTGCCCGGAAGCTTTCCGGCCAGACTTTCTTGCTTGCGGAGTTCCTGAGCAAGAACGCCTCCCAGTTTGAATGCCCGCCGCTCGGCCGCAAGGCGATCTACCACGGCCATTGCCACCAGAAGGCGCTGATGGGCACAAGCCATGAATTGCGGCTGCTCGAAAAGCTGGGCGTGGTGGCGGAGCAGCCGGAGTCAGGCTGCTGCGGCATGGCGGGAAGCTTCGGGTTTGAGCGCGAACACTACGCGGTGTCGATAAAGGCCGGGGAAAACGCTTTGCTGCCCGCCGTCCGCGCGGCTTCCGACGACACTTTGATTATCGCCGACGGCTATAGTTGCCGCGAGCAGATCGCGCAATGCACGGGGCGGCGCGCTTTGCACCTGGCGGAAATTGTGGGGATGGCGCTGAAACGCAGCAAACAGTGAGCAGAAGGCAGTAACCAGAGAAGCCTATCTGGCAGCCACCGCACCCCAAACTGGCTATGGCCACCACTCACGCAAACTGATTTAAGTCAATGTGCGACTCCCAATGCATGTCCATCTTCAGCAGTTCATCCCAAGTCACTTCATGCCCTTTATAAGCGGCGGTGCGGCCCAGCATGGCGCTCAACGCGGATTCCACGCCCAGCGCCGCCTGATTGTGGAACTGGCCGCTGGTGATGCTGGCGACGAATGATTTCTGCTTTTCGGAGTCAGCGTCGGCCAGATTGTCATGGAAAGCGCCAGAAGTGGAAAAGCTCTTCGACTCCTTCTGCTCCGGGGATGGGTGGGTGTTCCAGCTCCAGGGCTCATCGCCATAAATGGCCACGGGACCTGAATAGTGCGATTCGGAAACACCCTTGCTCCCGAAGAACCGTTCGTTCACGTCCCACCATCCCTTATCAAACTGCGTGGAGTTGAGTGTTACGTGAACGCCGTTGGGATATTCGAAGACGACGTTGTAGTGTCCCCAGGCGTCGCCCGAGTCGGTTCGAGCCGCCCGGCCGCCTTGGGCGAGCGCCTTCACGGGATGTCCTTGTAGGATCCAGTTGCAGGTATCGACCACGTGGATGTTCTGCTCCACGATGATGTCGCCGGAAAGGACGCGATCATAGACCCAGTTGCGCAGCCGGACTTCAACGGGTGAGGCGTTTGGCCAGGCGGGCCGGTCAACGGGAGTGGCATAGTAATAGGACTCGCCGCAGGCAATGGAGCCCAGGGCGCCGGCGTGGATGCGCCGGACCATTTCGACAAAGGGCGGCGCCTTGCGAATCTGGAATCCCACTTCCAGGCTCAGGCGGCCCTGCGCTTTCTTCCCAATCTCCATCACGCGCTTCGCGCCGTCCACGTCCACGGCCACCGGCTTCTCGCAATAGACGTGCTTGCCGGCATCGACCGCGGCGGCTAGATGCTGATGATGAAAATAGGGTGGAGTGGTGATCAGCACGATGTCCACTTCTTTGGAATTGATCAGCTCCTGGTAAGCGTTCGGGCCGCGAAACATCTGTGAGCGGTCGATGGGCGGCTGGCCTTTCTTGGCGTTGATTCCATCAAAAAAGGTTTTGGCCTTTTCGAGCTGGTCCGGAAACAGATCGCCCAGCGCCACCAGTCGGGCTGGCGTGTAGGTGATCATGTTTTTTGCGTCCTCCGTGCCCCGGCCGCCGCAGCCGAGCAGTCCCAGGCGCGGCGCCGAGTTCGCGGCCGTCCCGCGCACCAGTTGTGGAGCAATAATCATCATGCCTGCGACCGCTCCCACGAATTCCCTGCGATTCATCCCGTCACTCGATGCTTTGTCCTTCATTGATGCCTCCATGTTATCCGATCAGGCTTTCGAGATATCCAATCGACCGGCGAATATCTTCAAATTGCTCCGGGCCGGAAATTTCGCGTTCAATGGTGATGGCGCCCTGGTAATTCAACTTCTTCAAGCCGTTTATGATAGCGGGGAAATCTACTTTGCCTTGGCCGATGGGGACTTCCTGTCCCAGATTTTTGGGGTCTGTGGGGAAAAGTCCATCCTTGGCGTGAATGCCTTGCACATAAGGCGCAAGGATGGGCAGAGCGTCAACCGGGTTGGCCTTGTCATACAGGATCAGGTTGGCGAGGTCAAAATTGACGCCCTGATTCTCTAACCCCACGTCGTGAATGGCACGCACCAATGTGATGGGGGTCTCCTGACCGGTCTCAAACCGAAAATGCTGCCCGTTCCCCTTGCAGTGCAAAGCCACCTCGCGAATGGCTTCCACCGCTTCCTCGTAAAGGAGATCGTTGGGATTCTCCGGGATGAATCCGCAATGGGTTTGAAGCGCCGGAATGCCGCACTGCTTGGCAAAGTCGGAAGCTTTCTTCATGAAGGCAATCCGCGCGGCGCGATATTTTCTCGGAACCAATCCAATGGTCAACGGTCCCTGGTAAAAATCGTAGACTTCCGGGCCGGGGCCGCCCGTGACCAGCGAAGTTGCTTCAATCTGGTATTGATTCAGCGCGTCCTTGAGGCGAGGGATCAAACCGGGGTCCACCGAGCCGGTAGAGACCTGGCAGGTGGGCAGCCCAAGGCTGTGAACTTTTGCCACTGCGGCCTGCGGGTCGCTGCCGATGCCAATGATAATGCCAAGCCGTAATGGTTTGGGAGAGGTCTCGGACGATCCCACCGGTAGGGGACCTGGCGCTGCTTGGGAAGCATGGGAAAAGACTTTACCGGGCTTGCTCGTGCCGATTTCAAGCGGACGGGCAGAGGCGGGCAAGGCGGAAACACCGCCCGCCACCGCCGACGCTTGCAGAAACCTTCTTCGACTCATGGCCAAAATGTGAGACCCCCGGTTGACAAGATTTTCGCAATGCGATCCGCCATTTGTGTTAACCCACCGGAATCGCCGCGTCGCAGCCGGAAAACATATCACAATCATATGCCTGATGAGAAGCAGGCTTTGCGTTTGGTAGTGGTTCAGTTTGCTGTAGCGGCGGTCTCTGACCGCCGGAAGCTGCTGAAAAATAAAATTCGGCGGTCAGAGACCGCCGCTACAGCAGCGAAAATGCACCACTACCTTGCGTTTGCCGCTATTGTCAGGGCCGGAGGGATTTGCGAGAATGACAGATCGCATGATGCAACAGCCGCTGATGGACCGCTCTGAAAAGCCGTCGAGCTACGCGATGGGCCTCGCGCGCCGGCGGGCGCCCCGCATCAAGATGATCCTGGCTTTCGGGGGCATCTACGTGATCTGGGGGACCACTTACCTTGCCATTCGTTTCGCCATTGAAACCATCCCACCGTTTCTGATGATGGCCGGCCGGTACTTTGTGGCCGGATCAACCGTGATATTGCTGGCGAGGGCGCGCGGCGCCAAGTCTGCGAACTCTGCGCATTGGAAATCTGCAATGATCGTGGGCGGGCTGCTGTTCCTGGGCGGCAATGGCCCACTGGTGTGGGCGGAACAACGTGTGCCTTCCGGGCTGGCCGCTCTGCTGCTTTCCACGGTTCCTCTGTGGATGGTGGTGCTCGACTGGCTGCTCCATCGTGGCATTCATCTGGGTCCAAGACTGATTGCGGGCCTGGTGATGGGCTTGGCAGGAATCGGGTTGCTGGTGGGACCCGGCCAAGTGCTGGGCGGAAACAGCGTGGACCTGGTGGACGGAGCCGTGCTGGTGGCCGGGGCGCTTTCCTGGGCGGCGGGTTCGCTTTATTCACGACGCTTGGAGTCGAGCGGTTCCACAATGATGTCCGCCGGCATGGAGATGGCCAGCGGAGCTTGCTTTCTGCTGATCGCTGCGTTGTTGACCGGGGAAGCGAAGGGTTTCAGCCTGGCAAAAGTTTCGGCACGCTCCTGGATTTCTTTGGCTTACTTGATCGTTTTTGGTGCCATCATCGGATTTTTCTGCTATCGTTGGCTGCTCGGCGCGACGTCACCGGCGCGCGTTGCGACTTATGCTTATGTCAACCCGCTGATCGCTGTGATTCTGGGTTGGGCTGTTGCAGCCGAACCCCTGAGCCTGCGGACAGTGCTCTCCGGAGCCATCATCATCTCTTCGGTGGCGCTCATCATTTCGCATCCGCTACGCCCGCAGCCGCCGGGCGCGCCGCGGTCTGGGGAAGAGATTGAGGAATGCCCGGCGCCAGCGGTGTAGAGGAGTGACAAGCGTGAAGTAGCGGCAATGGATTAGGAGTATTCAGCCGTTAGTGATCAGCGGACAGCCGGTTGAACAATCGCACGATGGCTGAAGGCTGACACCTTTATCTTAGGGAGGAATCATGGCTTTTGATCCGAAACACTGGAGCCGCACGATAACCGATGGGCCGCAGCGCGCGGGCGCTCGCGCCATGCTGAAAGCGATTGGCTTGACCGATGCGGACTTGGCCCGGCCCATGGTGGGGATTGCCAATACGTGGATTGAGACGATGCCGTGCAACTTTCACTTGCGCCAACTTGCCACCAAGATCAAGGAAGGCGTGCGCGCGGCAGGGGGGACGCCCATGGAGTTCAACACCATCTCCATTTCCGACGGCGTGACCATGGGCACGGAGGGGATGAAGGCTACGCTGGTGAGCCGCGAAGTGATCGCCGACTCGATTGAGCTGGTGGGCCGCGGCCACATGTTTGACGCCATGGTGGCGCTGGTCGGTTGTGACAAAACCATTCCGGGGGGCGCCTTGGCGCTCATTCGTTTGAATGTGCCTTCGGTGCTGCTTTACGGAGGCTCCATCGCCACCGGCAATTTCCAGGGGCGCGAAGTGACCGTGGGAGACGTGTATGAGGCGATTGGCGCGCACGCTGCGGGCCTGATGACGGACGCCGAGTTGAAGCAGCTTGAGGACGTGGCCTGCCCCGGCGCCGGAGCTTGCGGTGGACAGTTTACCGCCAACACCATGTCCACGGTGATGGAGTTCATCGGCCTGTCACCGATGGGTTTCAACAGCGTGCCGGCCACCGTCCCTGAAAAAATGGAGATTGCTTACCAGACCGGAAAACTGGTGATGGACGTGTTGCGCGCCAACCGCCGCCCCAAGGACATCCTGACGCGCGCGGCCTTTGAAAATGCCATTGCCAGCGTTGCCGCCACGGGCGGTTCCACCAACTCCGTGCTGCACTTGCTGGCCATGGCTCGCGAAGTCGGAGTGCCATTGACCATCGATGACTTTGACGTCATCAGCCGCAAGACGCCGCTGATTGCGGATTTGAAGCCGGCCGGGCGGTACATGGCCGTCCACGTTCATCAGGCGGGCGGCATTCAACTGATCGCCAAGAAAATGCTGGAGGGCGGATTGATTGATCCAAGCGCCATCACGGTCACGGGTAAACCGTTGGGTGAGGAAGCTAAGAAGGCCGTGGAAACACCCGGACAGGTGGTGGTCCATCCGGCGGACAAACCGCTGAAAGCGACCGGAGGCTTGGTGATTCTGAAAGGCAATATCGCGCCGGAGGGAGCCGTCGTGAAAATTTCCGGACATGAGAGGCTGCACCATCGCGGCCCGGCTCGCGTGTTCAACTGTGAAGAAGACGCCATGACGGCGGTAACAACGAAGAGCATCAAACCCGGCGACGTGGTGGTGATCCGTTATGAAGGGCCGAAAGGTGGGCCGGGAATGCGGGAAATGCTGGGCGTCACCGGCGCTATTGTGGGTGAAGGGATGGGTGAGTCGGTGGCGTTGCTCACCGATGGGCGCTTTAGCGGCGCGACGCGTGGGCTGATGGTGGGCCACGTGGCCCCCGAAGCCGCTGTAGGCGGACCCATTGCCGCATTGCAAGATGGTGATATCGTAGTATTTGACATCAACGCCCGCAAGTTGGAGGTGGAGTTGCCGGCCGCCACGATTCAGGAGCGGTTGAAGAGCTGGCGCGCGCCGGAGCCGCACTATAAGAGCGGCGTGTTCGCGAAATACGCGGCGCTGGTAGGCTCGGCGGCCGAGGGAGCGATGACCCAGCCACCGCAATAGGTTGAATCGTTCGACGGCAGGACTCTCCTCGTCATCTGTAGCGGCGCTCTGTGAGCGCCGGAAAGATTACAAATCTCAAATCGGCGGTCATAGACCGCCGCTACAGGGGCAATCTTCAACCCCGCCGGCAGCATCGCGCTCAAGCGGCACTGATGTTTTCGATTAGCAGTTGGAGAACCGTCTTGCAGGATGTGCACAGCAGGCGCTTTTCCGGGCTGCCGCCATCTTCAATCATGAAGACCACGCATTCGCCGCAGCGGACGCAGGGAGCCGTGGGATGGGACGCGTCGGGTGCAGGTGGAACGGATTCAAGATCGTCCGATGCACTGCCCACAATGGCGGTGGCCAGCTCGAACGTGGCGTAACAATCCCCGCAGACATGATTGAAGCAGCAAGTGGGATTGCAGGAATAGACCACGTTGCGGGAGCCGCATTGCGGGCATTGAACGGTGAGGGGAACCAGCTTCATCGGAACAAGCTTTATATACACACGGTCGTAAGTCGGCGACGCTCGGTTCTGTGGCTCCGGCCTGTGACCGGCGGATTTCGCCGCTCATAGAGCGGCGCTACAGCAACCAAGTTGCATCACTACCCACAAGCCTGTCAAGTTGGGTTGAGACCGCCGGGCGGCATCGTTCCAGGGGAGGCCGGAGCGGATTTCCAAACCGGCAAATGATCCGGCGTAGTAAACTGTCCTGCGGTCGGCCCTCGACAATGGATACGATTGGGCCGGGCAAAATGATTCAACGGCTGCGGTTTTTTGAAGAAGGGATTTTTCCAATGAAAGATGTCGTGATTGTCGGTTCCGGCTGCGCAGGCCTGACCGCTGCAATTTATTCGGCGCGAGCCAACCTGAAACCTCTGGTGATCCGCGGGGTGGAGGCTGGAGGCCAACTGAGCTTGACGACTCTAGTGGAAAATTTCCCAGGCTTTCCCAAAGGAGTCCAGGGCCCCGAATTAATTGAGTTGATGCAAAAGCAGGCAACTGAATTCGGAACCGAATTCAAGGAAGGCGATGTAACTCGTGTCGATCTTTCCAAAAGGCCTTTTGTGATCGAAATGGGCGATGAGCAGATTGAGACCCGGACGTTGATTGTCGCCTCGGGCGCCTCCGCTAAGATGCTGGGTTTGGATTCCGAGAAGCGTCTGCTTGGGCATGGTGTTTCCACCTGCGCCACCTGCGATGGTTACTTTTTCCGGGGCAAGGAAGTGGCGGTGGTGGGTGGTGGCGACACGGCCGCGGAGGATGCGCTTTTTCTGACGCGATACGCCACCCGGGTCAATCTGGTTCACCGCCGCGACCAGTTGCGCGCCTCAAAAATTATGGTGGACCGCCTGCTCCGCAATGAAAAGATACAACCGGTCTGGAACACGACCGTTGTGGACATCCAGGACCCGGATCAGGGTGAGGTCACAGGCGTGAAGCTGAAAAACGCATTGACGGAGGAGGAGAGTTTTCTGCCCGTCCATGGCGTGTTCATTGGAATCGGGCACTCTCCCAATACGACCATCTTCAAGGGCCAGCTTGAAATGGATGACCTGGGATACCTGAAAACGTCGAACGGCTCGCGGACCAATGTGCCGGGTGTTTTTGCAGCGGGTGACGTCCAAGACCGCATTTACCGCCAGGCCATCACCGCATCGGGTTCTGGATGTATGGCGGCCATGGATGCGGAGCGTTTCCTGGAGGCTGAGCACTGATTCCGGCGTTCGCCCTTTTGGTTGCTTAGCCCGGATGATCCGCGAATTTACTTTAGGGGATCGTCGGACCGCGGTTTTAAGCTTGCTCTGACGTTCCTCGATGATAGCTTCATGGATCATTCAGGTTATGGGCAATACTGTCCAGATAAGGGGATCCTCTTGTAGGGGCGACCCTTGTGGTTGCCCACGGGCGGGCGCAAGGCACGCCCCTACTGCGCGTGGGAATCATGCTGCGATGGGATAGCTGCCTATGTGAACAGCATTGGGGATAGCTCTCTTCAAGCAGAACAATTATGGTCCGAGCAAGGCGCAATTGGATAAAGCGCTGGATTTGGATCCAAAGACCACCCTCGCTTATTTCTGGCGCGGTCAACTATTGGCCCAACAAGGCAAGAAGAGTGATGCTACCGCCGATCTTGAGGCCTTCGTGGCGCTTGATCCCAACTTCGCTGTTGCCTATAAGCGCCTGAGCGACCTTTATTACGCCGCAGGCCAGCAAGCCAAGGCTGAACTGGCCTTGGCCAAGTACGATTCATTGAAGTCCCGGCCCAACGCTGCAAAACATGGGGCCCTGGATGACCTACTGCCGGGAAGTTAGTCAGTTGCGCGTGGAGATCGATTTCAGGGCAGCGACGGTGGCGATGCTCCAGGCGTTACATTCCACGACATGTCGCGATCAGTAGTGGCTTCATCTGTTTGCTGTAGCGGCGCTCTATCAGCGCCGAACCTGAATCTTCAGCGGTTTCCGGCGCTCATAGAGCGCCGCTACAGCAAATTGCGCCACCACCGCGCGATCCGCAGGTTCGCAAACGGAATGACATTGCGTTACAATCACGCCTGAATTGAAAGGACGGCGAAGATGAAGCGAAAACGTCATTTCCCGGTTTTTGTTCTGTTGGGGATGGCTGCCGGGGCGCTTGCGGCGGGTTCCTGGACAAAGCTCGAGGCGCGTCCGGCACCGCAAGATTCCTCATCCAACTTCACGCTGGAAGGCACCATCTCTGACCCATCGCCGGGGAAGTTCACGGTGGACTCCGGCGGACAGATGATCTTTCATGTCACCTACGACAAGAACACCACGATTCACAAGAAGGATGGAAGCGCGGGGGCCGCAACGGACCTTGTGGTGGGCGCCAAGGTAAAAGTGGTGGGAGACTTGGACAATTCGGGTGTGCTCGAGGCGCACGAAATAGACCTTGAATGAGGACGTCGCGAGCGGCCACGACCAAAGCGACTCTCACTGGGATCAACGGGTTTAATGGCCGGCCGGACCGGGCAGACTTGTCTGCGGGCTGGACGATGGTTCGCCGGCCTCTCCGACGCCCAAAGGCAGTGGAAATTGGCCCCGCCCCGCCAAGGCGCCCACCCCAATGAGTAAGGGAACCGCCGGGAACAGAAGCCCAAGCTGATCCACAAAGACGCAGATCAAAAGCACCGCCGAGCCGTGTTGCAACAGAAACTGGAGCGTTTGATCCACCTTGAATCCTTGGTGGTGTATGGCGCTCAACCTTTACGCGTCACCGCGCCGCCTTCTCCGAACCTACTTTGAGACGTGGCCACCCCGCTGCGGGAAGAGGGCGGCATGGTGAAGCGGCGTTTCCCGCCGCGCAGGCTGAGGCGAAGACACATGACCGTCGCTACAAGTCGATGAACTTCGCAATAGGTGAGATGAATCGAAGCCCGGAATGGGTTCACCCGCAGCGTGAAGCCGTTTGCTACACTCCCTGCGCGTTTATTGGACGCGCACCGGATTCACAGGCGGCGGCGCCGGGGTGGCCATCAGGCCCAGACCTTGCAGCAGGAAGACCGTCCTCTGCGCGGCTCCTCGCCAGATGAGCTGGCATCCCTCGCCTTGGCAGTTCTGGACATAGACGTCACCGCCCGAGAACTCCAGGCTGCAATTCTTGAATGTACAATTGATGAAGATGCCTTCATCCAGCAGCAGGTGCTGGTTTTCAAAGGTTTGGTTTTCGTAGCGGTTCATGGGAGAGGACATGGGCTTCCTTGCCGGGCCGGATCACCGGGTGCGACGAGCGGCCTCATTCAAATTCCGAGCAGGACATGAAGAACCCGCAGCGGGGACAAATCATCTTGCAATGGCGCGCCTCAAGCCGCGCGGAGCAAGCCGGGCAATAGTTCACCGGAAATTCAACGTGCTCCGGGGCGGCGTCCGGTCCGGCGGGCTCATCAACGTTCCGGGTGTTCTGAAGGACGGAATCAGGCGTAATGCTTCTCCATGAATTCGTCAATACTCCGGTAAGCGCGGCGAAGCGTGTCCTCACCCGGTAGGAAGACGATCCGGAAGTGCGCGGTCCCTTCGGGCCTGCCGAAGCCGCTGCCGTGAACGAGGAGGACTTGTTTTTCCTGGAGAAGACGGCGGACGAATTGCTCATCGTCTTCCGTCACCTCGATGCGGGGAAAGGCATAAAAGGCGCCTTGAGGCGGCACACAGGAAATTCCCGGATTCGAGTTGCACCAATTTACGGTCAGGTCCCGGCGGGCGCGGAGCTTGGCCACAATCCCTTTCAAGTGTTCCTGCGGGCCTTCCAGGGCTGGCCGGATGGCGTATTGCTGGGGACGATTGGCACTCAGGCGCGCCCGCAGCAGCTTGTGAATTCCTTCGAGATAGGGCGCCAGGGCCTGCTCCGGCCCACTGGCGATGCCCCATCCCACCCGCCAGCCGGGGACCAGGTAAGCCTTTGACAATCCGTTGAAGGTGATGACTGGCACATCCGGGGCGAGCGCCGCCAGGGAATAATGCGGCTCTCCGCCCAATACGAGCTTGTCGTAAATCTCATCGGCAAGAATCAACAGACCGTGGCGGCGGGCCACGTCCGCAATCGCTTCAAGGGTTCGCCGCGCATAAACCGCCCCGGTGGGATTGTTGGGATTGATCACCACAATGGCGCGAGTCTTGCCCGTGATTTTGCGGGCCAAGTCCTCCACATCCGGCTCCCAACCTTCAGCTTCTTTCAAACCATAGGCGTTCGGCCGCGCTTCGAGCTTTGCCAGCACTGCCGAATAGAGCGGATACTCCGGACACGGAGTGAGCACATCCTCGCCCGGATTCACCAGTGCCGTCAGGGCAAGATCCACCGCCTCACTGACGCCCTGAGTTACGAATGCAGATCGGATGTTGCGGATGCCCTTGCGTTCCGCCTCGGAGCGAATGGCGTCCAGGGCATCCGGCATCCCCAGCGAAGGCGCGTAACCATCCTGCCCATCCCACATGGCCTTGGTCACCGCTTCAATCAAATGGGAGGGAGTTCTAAAGTCAAATTGCAAAGGGTCGCCGATGTTGAGTGGAAGAATCTCCTTGCCCTGGCGTGCCAGTTGCTCAGCCACCACGGTGATATCCCGAATGGCATAATGCACATGTTCCAGGCGCAAGGCCGCAAGAATCTCCGAAATTCCAGTGCTGGGCTTGGCAACGGTCACATCTGATTTTTAGCAGAATTGCGGCGCGCGGTCAATTCGCTGCGCTGGCATTTCGCAGCGGCGGCGTGTTCTGCTTTTCCCGGTAGCTTATAATGACAGAATGGATTCTCATTTTCGGAGCGGAAATTGAAAGCGCCAAACTCTCGAACTCACAACATCAAAGAGTCAGCCTCTATGAAGTCCTCCAGAAAGGCTGAAAATTCCGCGCGACAGCGGTGGAAGATTGCAGGATTGATGCTTGCATTCTTTGTGCTGCTGGGGCTGATTGCACGCGGATTTTCCGGTCGACTGAAGAACTGGGTGAAGCAAGAGGCAATTGAAACGCTCAACGCGCGGTTTGCCAGCCAAGTCACGTTGAACGAGTTCGACGTTTCCATCTATCCTCGTATCAGACTCAGCGGGCAAGGTCTTTTACTACGCCTCAATGGTCATCTAAATTCCCCGCCACTGATCTCTGTTGCCCGCTTTTCTGCCGACGCCGGGCTGATGGAGTTGATCCGCAGGCCAAGCCATCTTCATAACATCACATTGGAAGGGCTGGAGATTCACATCCCCCCCCGCCATGAACACCCGGTGGCAGAAGCGCCTGCGCCCCACACGAAACAGCCCAAGCCCTTGCCCGTTGTTGTGGACGTGATGCTCATCAAGAATGCGCGGTTGGAACTTCTCTCGAGCGATACGGGCAAACCGCCCCGCATCTTCGTCATAAGCCGGCTCGTGATGCACCAAGCGGGACTCGGCCGTCCCACCTTTTATCATGCCTGGCTCCTTAATCCAAAGCCGCCGGGTGAGATCGACTGCAGCGGGACCTTTGGCCCTTGGAACCCGCAGGAGCCCAGAGAAACGCCTCTTACCGGCAAGTACACCTTTACCCACGCTGATCTTTCCGTGTTCCGTGGCATTGCGGGCATTCTTTCCTCTGAGGGAAATTTCCACGGCACCTTGGAAAATATCGCCGTGCAGGGGACAACCGGCACGCCGGACTTCAGTGTCCGGCTGAGCGGAAACGCGGTGAACTTGACCACGCAGTTCCATTCTGTGGTGGACGGGACCACCGGAAACACGATGCTCGAACCCGTTGTGGCCCACTTCCTCCAGACCACACTCACGGCCCGTGGCGGGGTGCTTAAAGTGACGGGAAGAAAAGGGAGATTGCTGAACTTGCAGGTGACGTCTGAACAAGCCCACCTGGATGACCTGCTGCGCTTTGCAATGAAAGGCGGCCATCCGCCGCTCGAAGGTATCGCCAACTTGAGTACCCGCATGGAGATTCCACCTGGCCCCGGCGACATCGCAGACCGCATGAGGCTGGACGGGCACTTCGAAATCGCATCGGTACATTTCACCCAGCCTTCCGTGGATCAGAAAGTTCAGGCACTGAACCACAAAGGCCTGGGCAAAGGGCAGGGCGATGAAACTTCCAATGTCCTTTCCAATCTCCGGGCAAGGTTCGTTCTGCGAAGCGCAGTCCTCACTTTTTCAGACATAACGTTCACGCTTCCGGGCGCGGCGATCCGGTTGAGTGGAACCTATCAATTGGACAGCCAGAATCTGGACTTTCAAGGCACGCTGCGCCTGAAAGCCGGGCTCTCACAAATTGTGAAAGGCAAAAAGTCTCTGCTGTTAATCCCGTTTGACCCGTTCTTCCGCCGCGGAAAATCGGGAACGGTCCTTCCCATCAAGGTTACCGGGAAAGCCAATAATCCGTCGTTTCAGCTCGAGGTGGGCCGGCTGCTGCGGCATGCGTATGATTAGGGTGATTTCAGAGGGTCTGCGAGTGCTACACTGTCCATCTTATACAAAAAGAGAGGAAGGTTGAAAGATGAATCGACTCGTGTCCCTATTGTTCATGGTTGCGCTCTTTCCCAGCTTCCTAACCGGGGAGAGTGTTAGTGATCAGGCTTGGAAGTTGTTGCTGAATGCAGCGGCGGACTCCAATCCCATCAGAAGAACGCAAGCCTTGACTGCGCTCGGCACCATTGGCCCGGAGCGGCCCGCGCTGAAAGCCATTCAAAAAGGACTTCAAGATAAAGATACGTATGTCCGATTGACGGCCGTGGCGGCTTTGGGTGAAGTGAAGTCTCCGCGCAGAATTGCCGAGTTGCGGCGGGCGCTGGACGATGACGCGCCGGATGTGCGTTTCGTGGCTGCCAGAACGCTCTGGCAAATGGGGAACCACAGCGGTCGCGAAGTCCTTATTCGCGTGCTTTCTGGTGAAAAGCAGAAGGGCGGCCCCGGCCCCATCAAGGGTGAAATGCAGGCCGCGAAGGACAAGCTATATGATCGCAGCGCCCTGGCGAAAATGGGAATTTCCGAAGGCGCGGGAGCACTGTTGGGGCCATTCTCCATGGGCGTAGGGTTTGCCGAAGATTTGCTGAAGGATAAGGGCGCGCCCCAGCGGGCCATTGCTGCGGAATTGCTAGCCAAGGACAAGAGCCCCAAATCCTTGGCGGAGCTTGAAGACGCTTTGACCGACAAGAACGATGCGGTGCGCGCGGCGGCAGCACGCGCTTTGGGTGACCGTCGGGACCGCCATGCCATGCCCCAGCTCGAAGCGATGCTCGACGATAAGAGCGCCGCCGCAAGATTCATGGCCGCCGCCACAATTCTGCGATTGACCCAAGCGCCGGTTCACCATGCCGCCCCAACCAGAACCAAAGACCGGAGGCCCTAAGACCCCTACTCATTTCCCTCGATACATGTCATGCTTAGCAGCTTGATAGCAGGCCCTGAAGCTCAGACTTGGCCTGCGCATCCAGCCCTCAAACACACAACCGGAGGTGAGAAGAAGCTCAAAGGAAAAGCGGTCGTCACCGGAATGATTCTTTTTTCACTCCGTTCCGGGTTTCTGGCCACGGTTGTGGCTGGCACCTTTGGGGATTTTTCTATGCTCCGATCTGAAATGAGATGCATTCCCCGCGGATTCGCCCTCAGATTTTTCTTGCCTCTGACAATCGCATTTATTTCCCGGCTCGCGTTCGGCCAGCAGCTCCATCCCCATGCAGCCTATCAAACCTGGGGAGTCTACGGGGGTGCGCCGGATAACATTCACTATTCCTCCCTTCGACAGATCAATCTCTCAAACGTCCATCAGTTAGAAGTAGCGTGGAGATTCGACTCGGGCGACGCATTCCCCGAATCCGAAATGGAATGCAATCCGATCATCGTGCATGGCGTCCTCTACGCCACCACGCCGAAGTTGCGGCTGATCGCGCTCGACGCGGCTACGGGAAGACTGAAGTGGAGTTTTGACCCGAATCAGGGCCACCCTGTCAAAAGCAAACTTCGCAATCGCGGCGTGACTTTCTGGGAAAGCGGCTACGATCGCCGGATTTTTTTCGTGGCCGGGCCATATCTTTATTCGATCAATGCGCGTTCGGGCAAGCTTGTTCAAAGCTTCGGTAGCGGAGGAAGGGTAGACCTGCGCCAGGGCCTTGGCCGTGATCCGGACCAGCAATCGGTGTCCGCCACCAGTCGCGGGGTGATTTACAAAAACCTCTTAATCATGGGCAGCATTGTCGCGGAGGACCTGCCCGCGTCGCCCGGAGACATCCGCGCTTACGATGTTCGAACCGGACAAATCCGCTGGGCATTTCACACCATTCCTCACCCGGGCGAGCCGGGTTACCACACCTGGCCGAAGAACGCTTGGAAGTACATTGGCGGAGCGAATGACTGGGCCGGAATGAGCGTGGACGAAAAGCGCGGCCTGGTGTTTGCTGCGACCGGCTCCGCAGCATTCGACTTCTATGGCGCCAACCGCCGGGGAGATAATCTGTATGCGAATTGCCTGCTGGCTCTTCAGGCAGAGACCGGAAAACTCGTGTGGTACTTCCAGGGTGTGAGGCACGATGTGTGGGACCGCGATTTTCCTGCGGCACCCGCCCTGGTGACCATCATGAGGGATGGCCATCCTATCGACGCCGTCGCCCAGATCACCAAGTCCGGTTTCGTCTTCATGTTCAACCGCGTGACCGGCCAGCCGCTCTTTCCCATCAAATACCGCAGAGTGGCCGCTTCCAATGTCGAGGGCGAGCGGCTGGCGAAAACTCAACCCTTACCGCTGTTGCCGCCGCCTTTTGCGCGCCAGCAATTCACACCGGATTTGGCAACGGTTCGCACACCTGCAGCGCACCGGGCGGTTCTTCAAGAACTCGAAAAATTAACTAGCGGCGGCCAGTTCACTCCGCCCAGCTTGCGGGGAACGGTCATCTTCCCCGGTTTTGACGGCGGCGGCGAATGGGGAGGCCCGGCTTTTGATCCGAAGACCGGAATTCTCTACGTAAACTCAAATGAGATGGCCTGGATTTTGCGGCTGATCCCGCGTCCAAAGATCCAAGCCAATACTACGGCGAGACAACTCTACCGTGCGAATTGCGCCGGTTGCCACCGCGTAGATATGAAAGGAAGTCCACCGGAGTTTCCAGCACTTACTGGAATCCGGGGGAGACTTTCAGAATCGCAAATCGTGATCATTATTCGCGGCGGCCGCGGGCGCATGCCCGCGTTTTCCAATCTTGGGAACCGTGCCGTTCAGGCGCTGGCGAATTTCTTGGCGACCGGCCAGGATGCTCAAGTCAAACTTGGAAGAGCCCAGCCGCCATTCCACCCGCTTCGATATTCGATGGACGGTTATAACAAGTTTCTGGACCCGGATGGTTATCCCGCAGTAAAACCTCCGTGGGGGACACTGAATGCCATCGACCTGAATACCGGGAAATTCGTCTGGAAGATTCCGTTCGGGGAATATCCGGAGCTTGTTGCGAAGGGTCTGCAAAACACGGGTAGCGAAAACTACGGCGGACCGCTGGTGACCGCCGGCGGATTGGTCTTTATCGGCGCAACGGTTCGCGACCGCAAGTTTCACGCCTTCGACAAAGCGACGGGGAGGCTGCTGTGGGAGGCTACTCTTCCCGCTGCCGGCAACGCCACCCCCGCCACCTACGAAGTGAACGGACGGCAATTCGTGGTGATGGCTGCTGGGGGAGGAAAGTGGGGCGCGCCGCCCGGTGGTTCATATGTAGCCTTTGCGCTGCCCCAGAATGTTGCAGGCTATGGAAGCTTGGCTCCCGGCGCAAGCGTAAAAATCACTGCGGCGCCGCCACCCGGAGCCAGGTGAAGTGACAAGGTGTCTGTGGACTTCACCCACTTCTTGCTGTATATGATGCTCTTTGGATTTTGAGCGGCGTCCGGTCCGTCAGCGAATACTTCCTCCAGATATTGCCCGGGGCCAAGAAACTTGAGCGGAAGGGTGAAGTCGCGCGGCGCCCAGTCCGTCATGCTGCCCAGGTACCAGCCATGGTTCTTCCGGCGCGCAACGGTAATGTATTGGGCGGGTTGGCCGTTCAGAACTTTGGTCTCATCCCAGACGGTCGGAATCCGCTCCAGAAACTCCATGCCGGTGTGATGGTCGTAGTCCTCGGGATAGTCCGCAAGCATTGCCAGAGGGCTGAAGAAGACGGCATACATCGCCAGTTGATGGGCGCGAGTGCCCTGGCACATGGGGTTCACCTGGCGCGGCACAAACTGGGACTCGGTGGCGTTGTTAAAGCAGCCGGGCGTGTAGTCAAACGGGCCGGCCAACATGCGCGTGAAGGGAAGCGTCACATCATGCACCGGGTTGGTGCGGCGCGACCATTTGCTGTATTCCATGCCCATTACGCCTTCGCGGGTGAGCAGGTTCGGGTAAGTGCGGCGCAGGCCGGTGGGCTTAAAAGCTCCGTGCAGATCGACCACGAGATGATGAGCGGCAGCCTTGCTCACCATCTCCTCGTAGAAATTCACCATCTCCTGATCGTCGCGGTTCATAAAGTCAATCTTCACGCCCGCCACGCCCCATTTCTCAAAGAGCGGAAATGCCTGGTCGATCTGCCTTTTGACATTGGTCCAGTGCATCCACAGGAGGATTTTTATGTGCTTCTGGCGCGCGACCTTCAGAATTTCGGGAAGATTGACGGCCGGAACCCAGTGGAGAATATCATTCTTGGGTGACCAGCCGGCATCGATGAGCATGTATTGAAGCCCATGCGCAGAAGCGAAATCGATATAGTGCTCGATGGTGGGGGTGTTCATGCCGGGCTTGAAGCTGACGCCCGTATCGTAATCTCCGGACCACCAATCCCACGCTGACTTACCGGGCTCTATCCAGGAAGTGTCCTTCAGCACCGAGGGCTGGCTCAGGTTCAGGATAAGGTCGCTCGATTCGATCAGCCCGCCGGGCCGCGAGTTCACCATCACCACCCGCCACGGCGTGGCCTTCGGCGTGGACGCAATGACGGCCTCATCCGGATGATTCGGAAGCGGAGAGAGTTTGCTGGCAAGGCCATGGGTCACACCCTCGGCGCCGCCCACGTACATGCCGGCATAATCCGTCAAGTCTGCTTCCAGCAACGCCACCCAAGGGCCGCTTGAAAGGTGCAGGAGCAATGGTAAGCCGATGATCGATTCGGGTTTAATCTCGTCGATACTCTCCTGCTTGAACTCACTTTCGTAGGGAGTGGTAAAGCTGCCAAGGTTCAACGCAAAGACCGTGGCGGCATCGGTGAAATAGAACCCCGTGCTCTCTGAGGACAGCGTGAGCCCTTGGATCGCGGGTTGTTCCGGTATGTCGTAACGGAAGGCCACGCCCTCGTTATAGGCGCGGAATATGATTTTCAGACGCCGGCGCAGGCCGTTTGTTTCCGCAAGTGATACGGTAAGTTGATGGTAGTGGTCGCGAATGTTTTGGGCCGGGCCGAAGGGATTCTGCCAAAATTCATCCTGTGTGCTCAGGCTCGTGCCGGTAATGGTTAGGTTGGTTTCCAAGGGCGCCGCACCCAGAAAGTTCAAGCCCAGGGGTGAATCCGCCAGGATTCCCGCCTTCTTGTAGGTGACCGAGTAATAAGGCCGGACGCCCGGCTTGTAAGGCGCCCCATTGGACTTCAGTTGAAAGCTGAGGGTCAGGTTTCCATCCGGCGATGTAACGGTGAGCGCCGCGAATGCGAATGCGGAGGGAGCGAGCAGGATGGCGGCTATCGGGAGAAGGAGAGCAATGGTATTGCGCTTGAAGATGGGCATGATTCAATGGCTCCTGTGGCGATGAACGGCGCTGCCTCGCCGTCACGAATCTCGACATTGAGTATAGCGTGCAAACCGTTTCAGTTTCATAACCCAAAACTTTTCTCAAAGCAGCTTGGCGGCCGCGAGTCCCAACCCATAAGTCACAACGCCCTCAAGCGCGCCCACGGCCATCATTTCAAGGCCGCTGGCCCACCAGCTTCGAATGGTCATCAGGCTCTTTCCGGCGCCTACCAGGAAATGGGCCATCAAGCTAATGGCAGCCGCCACGGTGATGGCGGTGATACCGTCCAGCCAGAAGAAAGGGAGCACGGGAATGATGGCGCCCAGCGCCGTGGAGATGCCGGAGGAGACTGCGGCACGGCCCGGGCTTGGGGCGTTCATTTCGCTGATGCCAAGCTCCTCGCTGGCCATCGCCTTCATGAATTGCTCGGGCCGCTCCGCCAAGCGGTCAACCAGCATCTTCGCTTCTTCAGAGGTGAACCCTTTAAGCTGGTAAATCAACTCCAATTCTTCCCGCTCTTCTTCCGGGTTATCCTGGAATTCTTCTTCCTCGCGCGCCAGCTCCGCTTGGGAAAGCTCCCCTTGCGATTTTGCGGCAAGATACGCTCCCGCCGCCATGGAGAGGGCGCTGGCGATGGTTCCCGCCAGGCCGGAGACCAGGACCCAGTGAGCGATGGAAGTGTAACCGGCAACGCCGGAAACCAATCCAAACACTGCGCCCAATCCATCATTAGCGCCATAGATGGCATCGCCCACCCAACTGTGCCCGGTGCGGTGCCACTGCTCCTTGCTCAAGATGGAATCGAGCGCCGTCCGCGGCCCGCTCTTCTGTTCCAGCTCGCGGAGAAACCTGCGGTGCTTCTGCTCGTCTTCCTGCACTTCCCGGAGGATGTCTCCCACTTCCTCCTCGAAGGTTTCGCGTTGGCGCTGGTAGATGCCAATGTCGCGATCTTCGTTGGCTTCTTGCTTGCGAATGGTCGCTTCCGTGCCGACCCAACGGGCTAAGCGCAACCGCCAGCGGGCTCCGAAATTCAAGTGGGCAGCGGGCGGCTCGGCTCCAAGCTCTTCCATCTTCCGCGCCCAGCGTTCCGCATGGCGCCCTTCCGCCTCGGAGAGCCGCAACAAGAGGGTTTGCTTGGCAGGCTCTTTTTCCGCGCCTGCAAGATGACGGTAAAGGGCTTCTCCTTCCCGCTCCCGGCGGTAATTGTCACGAATAGCCTCGATCAGCTTTTCACTTTCCTGCTTGGTCATAAGGTTCCTCAGAACAAATAGACCGCATGTGATCCCGCGCGCAACGGAGATTCACATGAAGCATTCAGCCGTCAGCCTTCAGCAAAATCAGGCCAGTTCTTATTAACTGGCAAAAGCCGATGGCTCCTCTTACACCCGCCTCCTCTTGCGCCGCACCGGCCGCCTTTCCTGCCAATGCGACCGTTTAAGGATGGTCTTCAGCGTCTGCTGCACGCTGCGATAGTTCGGGAATCGCCGTTCTGATTCTTGAAACTCCCGGCTGTGGATAACCCGGCGATGACCTTTGCGCTGGACAGGATAAACCATGTGGAGCATTTCATGGTAGACAAGATATTCCACCACTTCCAAAGGAACCGTGGGCGAATCCAACATCCGGCTGATGGTGATCGTGCCGTGCGCTGCATCGTGGTGGCCGAGCAAAGTTATGGAATGCTCCGGACTCCATCCCAAGCGCGGAAGCGGCAAGAAGTCCTGAAAGTGATCGCGATTGAGGCGTTGGAATATCTCTTCCAGGTCGTAATGCTGGCCTTGAGGTGGCTGCATCAGTTTGAAGCCGCGCTTCCGCCGGTTCGCGTCGACGCGGCCGCGAACTTCAGGATCAAAGGTCCAGGCCATGTAGCACTCGCGAGCTTGGGGGGACGGCTTGCGGCGGAAAAGTGAGGCCAGCAGGACCTCCGCCAAGGCCTCCAATACGATGACGGGCGCGCTGGCCGCCACGTCGGATAGACGGGCCTGAATTCCGTGGTTCGTGAGCCGGATCGTACTGCGTAGGTTGGCGTAAGGATGGAAGGCAACTTTGAAAGTCTTAACGGGGTATTTGAATCCCAGGCGGCGGAAGACTCTCGCGAAGACTTCCTCCGGGCTGGGGGTGGGATCGAACGCCAGCGTCAGTTGGATTCGGCTCGTGGCTTGGGTGGATGGAAGCATCGGTTAAGGATTCAAAGGCGAAGAGTGGAGCTGAGTTGGGCTTTGAAACCTGCAATCTTCAAAGGTGCGATGGGCGATACAAAAAGCTCGCAATACCGCCCTTTATTCGAGATCTCACGGACTTCTTTGGTTCTCTAGCGAGTCTTCGCAGCCTCCAGATGCTCTCAATAAACCTCTGCGGCACGCCACTGGACACCTCTAACCTTTAATCGTTGTCGTCTTCCGGCGGAGCTTTTTTCTGTTCCTTCTTGCGCAGTTTCTTTTCCTCCTTCATCCGCTTCTTTTCTTCCTTCACCATCTGCTTGGAGTCCTGCACGGTCTGCTTTTCCACGCGCTTCAACTGCCCGAATTTCTTATTCTGCAGGCTCAGCGCCTTGCTGCCGCCCTCAATAGTGTCCTGCATATCAGCAATGGCATCTTGCAATGAGCTCAAATACTGCGCGGAATAAGGGTCGCGGTCTTCTTGAGCGTGTTGAAGCACCTCAAGCTGCTTCGGCGCCTCCTCCACAAGAACCTTCAGGCCTTTCCGCATATCCCCATCGTGGCGGAACTGTAGGTCAATCCAATCCTTCATCTCATCATCGAGCTTGACGTACTGTTCCAAAACCTTGCTGAGATAGCCACCCACGTCGTACTCAGGGTCAGGGGCCCGCTTGCGAAAATCATCGAACAAAGTCAAGCGGGCTTGCTCAAGGTCCAAATAGACCTTAATCCGCTCTCCGGGATCCTGTGCATCGCGCAGGCGGTCCGCCTCGACCTCGGAGAGCGCGGCGCGGTCCGGCAACTGGGCCTGGGTCTCCAGAGCTGGCCATGCCAAGATGAGCAATCCGAAAGCCAGCACCATTGCTTTTGGCGGTTTCACTGGCGAACCTTTCCTGGCGCCGAAGCCAGGCTATTCCCGGGATCCGAGATTGCCGGATTTCCATTGATGCCCGGAAACAAGGCGGACAGCACTTTCGCATGGAGGCTGCCAACCTGGCTTTGCGTCTGATCGATCGGACCTCGATTCGCGTAATACGTCCGGCGGCGGGCCTCGGAAAGGTCACGCATATCCTCGCGCAATGAAATCTCAAGGTCCCGATAGCCTTGCGGCTTCTTGGTGGGATCGCGACCGGTGGCCTGCAGAGTGTGCCAAGCCTCTTCGACTTCACTCAAGTACACCTTTAGCAGGCCCGCTCCCTGACCAAGTTGTTGGCCGTCATAGGCGGATATGGCTTCTTTCAGCTTCAGATTCGCCAGCCGGACTTCCAGCTTGGCTTTCTTCACGGGGTTCCGCTGATTCTGGATACGGTTGAGAAGCTCCGGTTCGCTCGGCGCATGGCGAGCCTGCAGAGGGACACTTGACACTGCGCAAGCCACAAAGGTCGCGACGACCGTAATTGGAATACGCCGCTTCATGGGCACTCCGCTTATTTCCTATTATACCAGTTCACTTGTGCATCTCGTGAAGGATCAGCTTGATGCGCTGTTCGGCCTGCCAAGTCTGGTCGGAGCTCTTGTCCGGAGTAAGCTGAACGAAACGCTGGTAGGTCTCCAGCGCTCTAGGCAGGACATGGAGATGATCGAAACAGGTGGCAAGAAAAAAGTAGTCGCCCACAGGAGGATTGGGTGTTTTCAGGATTGCTTCAAAGATGGGAATGGCATCCGCATAGCGCTTTTCAAAATAAACGCTTCCGGCCAAACCCGTGGCTGCGTCCAGATTGTGCGGGTCCAAGCGCAGCGTGGCGTGGAATTCAGCCTCAGCTTCCGAAAACTTCTTTTCCTCCATCAGAGTCTGGCCCAGGGCGCGGTGCAAGTCGGGTTGGGCGGACATCGTGACCAGCGCCTGGCGGTAGTATTTCTCAGACTCCGGGAATTTCATGAGCAGCGCGCAGACATCGCCCAGCCGCGCATTGAGGTCAGGAAAATCCGGATCCGATTTTTGGACCAGAAGAAAATTGTCCAGTGCCTTTTGGTTGCTTCCCTGTTGCATTTCAATTCGAGCCAGGCGGAAGCGGGCCTGATTGTCTCCGGGACTCTGAGCAAGATATTGCTCCAGGCTGGCCGCCGCCGGGCCGGGCTGATTCAGACCTTGTAGCGCCAGCGCCATGTCCAGACGGAGTCCGGGCAAAGCAGGATTGAGAGCTACCGCTTTGTTGAAGGCGTCGTTGGCGTTGGCAAACTGCTTTTCTGAAAGATAAAGCTGACCGAGATTATATTGGGCCACGGCCAGGCGCGGGTCGAGGTTCACAGCCTGCCGGTATTCTTTCTCCGCCTCGGCCGTCTTGCCCTGGAGCGTCAGCGCGCGCCCTGCGAATAAATGGGCTTTGGGGTCGCCCGGCTTGAGGCTCTCGGCCTTTTGGATCTGCTCGATGGCCGGGTTTGGCTGTTTGAGGTCCAACAGCAAGATGCCGAGATTCAGTCGCGCCTCAAACAGGTCTGGCTTCAGGGCCACCGTCTTTTGGTAAGCAGTGACGGCCTCCTGATATTGGTGCAACCCGGTGTAGGCATAGCCGAGATTGAACCAGACAACGGGCGAGTCCGGCGCGGCCTTCAACAGCTCCTTGAGATCCGTCACCGCGCCGCCGTAATCCTTCCGGCTCAGCGACTGCTGGGCGGAGTTGAAGAGATCCTGGGGCGAAGATTGCTTGGCGGATTGAGGAACTGGGGGGGCTTGGGATGGGCCTTGCCGTCGCGCCTGAGCAAACGATCGAACGTTCGCCTTAAACATCAGTGCGAGCAGAAGACAGCAAACCGCGGCCATCCATCTGCGGGCGGCTCTTAGTCCGAACTGATTCGTGCGAAAAAGCGCCCGTCTCATTGTGTAATCCTGCTTCAGCCTCGGTTATTCACGAAGTCTTACTCGATGGCCGTCCGGGCACGGTTAAAACCGTGCCCCCTTTAGTCGGAGTTTGTGAATAACCCGGGTTAGTTCCAATACTGTTCACTTAAGGTCCGTTCGAGAATAATGCACACGGTTGAACCAGATCCCCTCACCCACCGCTGTGCGGTTCCCCCTCTCCCCGCTGGCGGGGAGAGGGCCGGGGTGAGGGGTCAGGCGACGCCTCTGACATCAAGATCATGAGACTCACCTTAACTCAACAGTATTGGGGTTAGTTCCCCGGCGCAATGACGGCTGCTTCCAACTTGCCGTTCAGAACCTGGGCCAGATACCGGCCGGTATGGGACACGGCATTCTGGGCAATCTCCTCAGGGGGACCGGAAGCCACCAGAAAACCGCCGGCTTCACCACCCTCCGGACCCAGGTCAATGATCCAATCGGCGGACTTCAAAACGTCCACATTGTGTTCGATGATCAGCACCGAGCCTCCGGATTCGATGAGCTTGCGAAAAGCTGCAAGCAGCTTGTTAATGTCGTCAAAGTGGAGGCCCGTGGTGGGTTCGTCAAAGATGAAAAGCGCCCTCTCCGCGGTTCGCATCGACAGGTGGGCAGCCAGCCGCACGCGCTGCGCCTCGCCGCCGGAAAGCGTCGTCGCTGACTGGCCCAGACGCAAGTAACCCAGGCCCACTTCTTCCAGAACGCGAATCCTGCCCGTCACTTTGGGCGAACCCGCAAAGAATGTGAGAGCCTCGCGCACGGTCATTTGCAGAACGTCGTGAATGTTCTTGCCTTGGTAGCGGACCTCCAAAATGGAGGTTTTGAAGCGGCGGCCTCGGCAGTCCTCGCACACCAGCTCCACATCCGCCAGGAACTGCATTTCCACTTTCACCGTTCCGTCACCCTGGCAGGTGTCGCAGCGTCCGCCCGGAATGTTGAAGGAAAAATGGCCGGCGGTGTAGCCGTGGCGGCGGGCCTCGGGGGTCGCTGCAAAAAGCTCCCGGACGGGATCGAAGGCCTTGATGTAGGTCACCGGATTGGAGCGGGGTGTGCGGCCAAGCGGCGACTGATCCACCAGCACAATCTGCCCCAGCTTTTCATCTCCTTCGATCGCGTCATATTCGGCGCGGGGGGCCGGGATTCCACGCCGGGCCATAAGGGCGTTATAGAGGACGTCATGAATCAGAGTGGACTTGCCGGAGCCGGAGACGCCGCTGACCGCGGTCATGACGCCAAGGGGGATGGCGACATCAATCGACTTCAGGTTGTGCTGGCGCGTCCCTTGAACGCGGAGCCAACTGCCGCGCGGCTTGCGGCGAAGCTTGGGCACAGGAATCTCAAGGCTTCCTGACAAATACCGGCCAGTCAGCGATTGAGGATCGCGAAGCAATCCTTCGAAATCGCCGGAGTACATCAAGCGGCCTCCGTGCTCGCCCGCGCCCGGTCCCATGTCCAGAACCTTGTCCGCGTGGCGCATCATTTCGGCGTCGTGCTCAACCACCAGGATGGTGTTGCCGATGTCGCGCAGGCGCTTGAGAATTTCGATCAGCCGCCCCGTGTCGCGAGGATGCAAGCCGATGGAGGGCTCATCGAGGACGTAAAGCGCCCCCACCAGATTGGAGCCGAGCGAGGTGGCGAGCTGGATACGCTGGGATTCCCCGCCGGAGAGTGTGGAGGCCAGACGGTCAAGAGTCAGGTATTCCAGGCCGACCTCGTTCAAGTAACGCAAGCGGGAATGAACCTCTTCCAGCACCTTGCCCGCCACGACTTCCTGCGCGGGTGAAAACTGAAGGTGGTTGAGGAAGCGGTAGGCTTCCTGAATTGACATCCGGCAGACATCCGCAATGGTCTTGCCCTCAATCCGCACGTTCAGAGCCTCGCGGCGCAGGCGTCTGCCGTTGCATTCCATGCAAAGCGTATAGCCGCGATAGCGGCTGAGGAAGACGCGGACGTGAAGTTTGTACTTCTTGCGCTCAAGATAATCAAAGAATCCACGGATGCCGGGAAACCCTTCACCGCCTTCAATCACCCACCGCCGCTGCATCGCCGTCAACCGGTAGAAGGGAACATCCAGCGGAACACCCTGCAAGCGAGCGGCGCGCTTCATCTCATTGAAGGGCATCCGATAGCGTAGCTTGGTCCACGGCTCGACGGCACCCTCCGCCAAGGTCTTACTCTTATCCGGGATCACCAGGTTCAGGTCAAAATCGATGGTGTTCCCGAATCCCTGGCAGCGGGGGCAAGCGCCGAACGGGTTATTGAATGAAAAAAGCGAAGGCTCGGGTTGCTGATAGGAGATCCGGCAACGCTTGCATTCGAATCGTTCATTGAACACCAGCCGGGCGGGCGAAGAATCCGTCCCAACGTGACCGGTAGGGTCAGGACTGGCAAATTCCAGGATGATCTCGCCTCCCTCTCGGAACCCTAACTCGATGGAATCGATCAGCCTCTGGCGAATGTCCGGAGACACGGCCAGACGATCCACCAGCACGTAAACAGGCTCCGAAAAGTTGATGCCAAGCAGGGATTCTGGCACGGAGAACTCGAACACTTGCCCGTTCTGATAAAGCCGGTTAAAGCCCTGCTGCCGCAACGAGAAAAGCCGGGACTTCAGGGCGTCGTCCAGGCCGGCGGGAGACCCCGGAGTTTGGTTGGAAGCTGACTTGGCTGCTGCCCCTTTCCGCCTCTTTGCAGCCGGACTTTTCTTTTTGCGTCCACGATCACCGGGCTCCGCCGGGACCAGGGTTGTGCTGTCCTGCCCGGAAGCCGGAGCTTGGGGCGCGGGATTCAACTGAAAAAGCACGTAAAAGCGCCGATCCGCATCCAACGCCAGGACGCGGTCCGCAATTTCATCGACGCTATCCCGCCTCACCACTTCGCCACAGCTCCAGCAGATCGTTGTACCAACGCGCGCGAAGAGAAGGCGAAGATAATCGTAAATCTCGGTGGCGGTTGCCACTGTAGAGCGGGGATTGCGAGTGGTATTTCTCTGGCGGATGGCGACCGCCGGAGCGATTCCCGTGATTTCATCCACGTCGGGCTTTTCCATGCGCTCCAGGAATTGTCGCGCATAGGCCGAGAGCGACTCCACATAACGCCGCTGGCCTTCGGCGTAAACCGTGTCGAACGCCAGGCTCGATTTCCCGGAGCCGGAAACTCCGGTAATCACGGTCAAGTGATTGTGGGGAATTTCCGCATCGACGCCTTTCAAATTATGTGACCGCGCCCCCCGGATCACGATCGCCTCCTGCTCCGGGTGATGACGCCTGGGATGGGCGAACTCGCCGTTTCCCGGCACGAGTTCACGGACTTCCGTTGCAACCCCAGGCCTGGCGTCTGCGGCCAACCCGCCCTCTGCGCGGACTTGCTCCTGGGCAGCGGGTTCAGCCACCGGCGGTTCCCGGACGTAATCCTCTTGCAGATTGCTCAAGAATGCGCTCCGCGTTCCATGGGGTCTACCGAGTCCGGCCGGCAGCCCAACAGCGCCTGCGCCGGTCCTCGCGCAAAATCCCAATTATACTCTCTCCGTGAGCTTGATGCTCCGGTGGAGTTATGGACGCGGTGTCTCACTTTGAACTTCCGCTTCTCGCCAGGAGCCGACATTCCAGTGGTTTCAAACGCCGGCGTTTATCAGCTTGCAATGCCTCGAACTCCCAGGTACTATCGCTCTTCGATGGCAGCGCGCGAAACCAATCCGAATTTTATGAATGGAGTTCCGGAGCTCCTGATCCTCAGGCTTCTCCAGCAAGAGGAGATGTATGGCTATGAGATCGTTCAAGCAATCCGTAGCCGCACCGGCGCGGTGATCGCAGTCGGCGAGGGTGTAGTCTATCCGGTGCTGCACGGGTTGGAACGCGATGGGGCGCTAAGGTCGCGGCGCAAGACCGTCAACAGACGTAGCCGTATCTATTATTCCGTAACGCCCGTCGGATCGCATCGATTGGCCGATCTGACTGAGGCTTGGACCAATCTGGCGGCTGCAATCCAAAAGATGCTGACGGGAGGACAACATGGCGAAGCCATTCAATGAACTTTGCGAACGCTTGCTGCGGGCTGGCGTCGCGCCACAGCATGTTCGGCGCTATCTGACCGAACTTGCCGATCATTTGGCCGACCTGAGGGCGGACGAGGAACGCGCGGGCCGCAGCCGCGCAGATGCGGAATCCGCGGCGCTCATCCGGCTCGGCGGGATGGATGATCTCGCCAAGGCGATGATAGAGCAGCGCCAGGTCCAATCTTGGTGCGTCCGGGCGCCGTGGGCGATGTTCGGTCTCGCCCCGCTCTTCTTTCTTGCTGGGGCCTGGTTCGTTGCCTTGTTAATTTTGTGGTCTGGTTGGAATATCTTTCTGCCGGCAGCCGATACACCTTTCGGCGCGGGCAAAGGCCGAATCGATGAGTTCGCGATTTTGTATTTCCAAGTCGGCAAGTGGCTCTATTTCGGCGCGCCGATTCTCGTCGGTTGGGTAATGGGACTCATCGCCGCCCGTCAAAGATTGAAGGTGGTTTGGCCCGCTGTCGGTTTGGTCCTGATCGCATTGATCGGCGGCACGGCCCAAGTTCACGCGACTCGCACAGCCGTCCCCGGCGGACTCGGACATATCCGCATGGACTTCGCCCTGGGGACTTCCGCTCATGGTGTTCCCGACGGCCTCTTTCATGCCTTGGTGCTTCTCTCGCTCACGGTGCTGCCGTATCTCATTTGGCGATTACAAAAGGCCCACTCCCTTTCCGCCTAGTCGCCCATTCGCGCATTGGTGCATGGGACCAGCCGGACCCGAGTCCAAGCTCCGTTTAGGGTCAAACTGAGACACTGCCGGTTATGGATGGAGGAAAGCAGGGCGGGAAAGTGAAAGGCGCTAGCCTCAATACTGTTCAGATAAGGGGACATCTTGTAGGGGCGACCCTGGTGGTCGCCCACGGGCGGGCACCAGGCCCGCCCCTACAGCGCGCAGGAATCAGGCTCCAATGGGATAGTTGGCTAAGTGAACAGCATTGGCGCTAGCCTGGATGATTTACAAACTTCCCTGGACGGCCGGAAGGGCGAGATCGGAGTCGCGGATTTTCCGGGCTGAGCGAGGACTACGGGGTGACAGGCGTCATGTGGCAGCTCTTATCGATATACATGTTGGCATCGGCGATCTCGATGGTCTCTTTCGCATCCGCCCCCGGTCTGTAACGCGACAGCCCGCAACTCAATCCCATGACGTAGCCGGTGATCGAGTTGGCGGCATTCCATTGCTGGACTTCACCCTGCAAGCGCTCGATGGCGCGCGCGGCTTGTTCTTCTCCGGTGTCGGTCATCACCACCAGGAACTCGTCACCCCCATAGCGGATGATGTAATCGGAATTGCGAAAGGTGCGCTTCAAAAGGCGGGCAATCTCACCCAGCACCCGATCTCCCACTACGTGGCCGAAGCGGGTGTTGACGGATTTGAAGCGGTCTACATCAATCATGACGAAGGTCAGTGGCGTTCCCTGCCGTTCGGCCCGGTTCACCTCGCGGGGAATGATTTCATCCATGGAGCGGCGATTGAAGATATCAGTCAGAGGATCGAAGAACGAGAGCATCTCCGCCGCATGGTTCCGGACCAATTGCTTCACCAACTCGTCGCGAGTCCGAAGCAGGCTGCGCTTGCGGTCAAGCCCATAGACATTGAAGAGGACGATCATCACAATAAAGCCGAAGAAAAGCTGCGGCAAGTAGCGTCCATCCACACGCAGCGTTCCCAATCCCCACATGAGGTTGGGCAGGATGAGAGCCAGAAAACCCGCCGCCACTACCACCGTCACCAGCAATCCCATTGACCCCAAGTGCAGGTCATCACCATCCAGCGAGTGGATTTTGTGCTCCAGGTCTTCCGGTTGCAGGAAGGGGCTGCCGGATGCAGCCTGGAACCCCGATCTCTCTTCGAAAATCGATGCAGCCCGTCCGCCACTCCCTTCCTGGGCAGGCAGGTCCGCTTTGACCCCCGATTGTTGCCGGGAAAATTTCATCGAAGTCTCATTCATCGCTGTTGTCTTCCTCCTGCCATTAGTCATCGGCAGAACCGGTGGAATTCAGGAACCTTGAGTTTTACTTCCCCATGCTTTGAGCGGTTATTTTCCAGCCGCGGTCTTGCGCTTGGTCCGGGCCAGCGCCTGATCCACGATCGGGTAAAACTGGGCGGGAGAAGGAATGCCCGCCACCATCTGGCCATTGATGAACAATGTGGGCGTGGTGGAGACGCCCAGGCTTTGTCCTTCGTCAAATTCTTTTTGGACGGCGGGGACCGTCGTCTTGGCGTTGAAGCAGGCGGAAACCTTGGCTCGATCCAGACCCGCCTGCTGCGCAAAGTCAAGCAGTTGGTTGGTGGCTGTATCATCCTTGACGGCGGACTGGTTCTGGTAGACGAGCGACCGGAAAGCCAGGGAGCGAGCGGCATCCAATTGCAAAGCGCATTGGTTGATCATGGCGGCGGGAAGCGCCCAATGATGAATGCTAACCAGCGGAAAATCCTTGTAGATCACCCTCACCTGGCTTCCGTATTTGGGCAGAAGCTGCTTCTCAATAAATTCCTGAGCCTGCGAGCAAACGGGGCATTCCATGTCGGCGTATTCCACGATGATCACCGGAGCGTTCTCCGGACCGATGGCCTGCCCTCCCTTGGTTGAAATCTGCCGTTCAACTTCCTCAAAAGGGTCCACCCCCAGGGTATACAGACTTCCTTGGATCAGATACCGGCCGTCCTTCGAAACATAAAAATGTTGGGAGGCGCTCTGTTGGCCTTCCTTCACGGTGATGATGGCTTTGTAAAAGTCCGGGAAAATCGAAGGCTGGAAGGGGCTGACCGTGATGGTGGAGTTGGCGGAGACGGAGAACCTCTTGCGCAAGTAATCGGAAATCTTCTGCCGGATCTGATCCTGGGCAGGGGATGTTTTGCCGGCGGGCGGCGCATTTTGAGCGATGCTGATTGATCCCAGGGCAAGCAGCAGCGTGGCGCAGGCCGCCACGCAGGACTTTGTTATGAAAACTTTCAATTGCGCCACCTCCTTTTCGCGGACCGGCAACAACCCGCGTCCTCCTCCGGATGCGGCTCCCCGTTACCGCCGCGCCACCTGCTTGTTGTGTTGCAGGTCCTCGTCAATCAAGGTGTAAAAGGTCTGGGGTTCCCCCGGCCCCACCACCATCTTGCCGTTGATAAAAAAAGTGGGAGTGCTGGCCACTTCAAGTTTTGTGCCCTCTCGCATCCCCGCTTCAACCCGGGGCAAAGACGCATTGGAGTCAATGCAGGCTGCGAGCTTCATTCGGTTCAGCCCCACTTGCTCGCCGTATGCCAGTAGTTTCTCGCGGACATTGGCCACGTTGATCTCCGCTTGCCTCGAGAAAATCAGCGTGCGGTACTTGGCAAAGGTGGAGGGTTGGATTTGGTATGCACACTCGTTGGCGAGGGCGGCTTGGTGAGACCAGTCGTGCATTGGCAGCGGAAATTCCTTGTAAATCACCCGGATTTTTTCGCCATATTTCGGCACCAATTGGCCCTCCAGGAATGCCTGGGCGCGCGCGCAGGCGGGGCACTCCAGATCGGCGTATTCCACAATGGTCACGGGAGCGTTCGCTCCGCCCGAATAAGGCTGGTTGCGGGTGTTGATGATGCGCATGATTTCGCTGGGACTCATGACCGTGTAGAGAACGCCGGGCAGAAGATAGTGCTTGTCTTTGGAGACAAAAAAGTCCGTGGTCTGTTTGTGGCCGTTGGTGTCACCGGTGACAGCGACGGTATAAAAATTGGGAATGGCCGATGGCTTGAGCGCGGCAACGGAGAGGACCATGCCCGGAGGAAGATGGAAGACCTGGCGGATGTTTTGAATGATGTCGCTGTTGGTGTCCGCTCCCAGTGGATAAAAATGGCCCAGCGCCACATAGCGCCCGTTTTTTGCAACGCTGACATCCTGGGGCTTGACCCCTTTTCCGTTATCGACTTGGATGACACCTTGGTAAAATTCCGGGTCCGGCGACGCCTGTAACGGTCCGGGAGTCATCTTGATCGTGTCCGGCAATCCAAACTTTTCGCGGATGAAATCCGTGACCGTATCCTGCAGGTTTGATTTCTCAGGTTGGCGCCTTGCCGCGGTGTGCTTATGCTGATTGGCATAGGTCACGAATGACAGGCCCAAGAGTCCCATCAGCGCGCACGAGGTGTTCAAAAGCTTCTGTGCCAAGGCGATCTCCTTTTCAATCATTATTGCCGGTTATCCCTATCTAATTCTAGCGGACAAGCGGGCGAAAAATCAATTTAACCTGCTGAAGGTGGTCGATCAGTTTTCTGTTGTGGCGGTCCCGGACCGCCAGAAGCTGTCGATCAATAGAATTCGGCGGTCAGAGACCGCCGCCAGAGCAGCGAAAATGGTCCACTACCTGGCTGAAAGCAGAGGGCTTCATGGGTTCTCCAGCTTCCACTCGACTTGCGCCAGAACTCCGCCCAGGACTTTTGCGTCATAGTTGGTCAGGTCCATGCGTAAGAGCAGCCTCCGCAGCTTCAACACCGCCGCTTGGCGGGTCTTGGGTTCGAGGTAACCAGCGCGGTCCAGGACGGCCGCGCCGCGAAGGAGGATGTGGTCAAGAGATTGAACGCTGGCAGGACTTGATTGATAGACCCGCGCTCCGGGCAGTTTTCCAGGCCCCGGCGTGGCCTGTGTGCTCCCGGCCGCCGCTGGCCTCCGATCCACCAGCCCGGCGCGGGCCAACTCATAGGCGCAAACCGCCACCGACTGGCCGAGGTTCATCGACGGGCATCGCGGCGAAGTAGGAATCCTCACCAAGACGTGGCAAAAGCTGAGGTGCTCGTTGGTCAGGCCCGTCTTTTCCGGTCCAAAGAGGATTGCGGCCCGATGGCGCCGCCCCTTGCCGCGCAGCCAGGCTGGAAGCTCGGTCAAGCTCATCAATTCTTGCGGCAAACTCCGTCGGGCACCCGTCGTGGTTCCCACCACCAGCGTCACACTTTCCAAAGCCTCGGAAAGCGTCTTAACACACCGGGCGGACCGGACCAAGTCCTCAGCGCCCACCGCGGAGCGCGCTTCCCGCCAAACGGGGTCAAAAGGATCGACCACCACCAGGTCCGAGAAGCCAAAATTGGCCATGGCCCGCGCCGCCGCCCCAATGTTGAGCGGATTGCGCGGGCGGGCCAGAACCACACGCCACTGGAATCGTGAGGTGGACAGCATTAGACCTGATTTTAGCAGGAGGCCGGCTGGGCCCAAGGGAAAAGAACCGGCAAGGGGCGGTGTCTGTTGTGGCGGTGTCCCTTCAGTGCTTGGGCGGGGTCGCCGGAGGATCGCTGATCGGCGTGGCCGGAGAAATCTTCACCTTTGACTTGAATTGCTTGTAATTCGTGTACTTGATAATTTCCTTGATGCGGATTGGGCCTTGATTGAAATAGAGCGTGTCATTGGCCATGGTAAACGTGGGGAACCAGTACTTGCCGTCAATTTGCTGGCGCCAGGTGGTGAATCGCGGGAAAAGGTTCTGCCCATGCTTGCCAGTGAGTTCTGGAACCGGTTTGCCCTCCGCCTTCACGATCTGTAAGTCCCGGTCGTCGACCCAAATGACGCCCTTGAAGTACTGCTTGCCTTTCTTGATAACTTTGGGCCGGATCGAAAACACGTAGGCCGTGATGTAATCCACGTGGACGTGTCCCAAATATCTCACCTCGTATTCCGGCAGATCGTCCGTGGTCATCACAAAGGGCTGAACGTTGCGGAAGGAATCGATGTCCTGTTCAGTCACGATCAAACCCTTCAGGGTGTCCTCCGGCGCATAAGTGACGCGCTCGATGCGCTGGCCGTTGTTATCGAAAAGGATGTCCCAGTCCTGCTCGTAGCTACCGGTGGCGTTGCCATCGGCATCGAGCGTTTGGACTTTGTTGACTTGGTGCCAGGTATAATTCTGCCGGGCTTGTTTGAAGAGCTTCTCTTTAGCCGCAAAGGACTGGATGATCTGTTGAATCCGCGCCGGACTGGGGTCCGGCAACGCCACACCGGATCTGGGCGGAGCAGCATTGCCCGCCGGACTTCCGGACGCAACGCTTGCCGCCGTGACGGGGGCGGCAGCGCCGGCAACCGGGGCTTTGGGAGGGTTGGGCGCCATCGCCGGCGAGCTTGACGAAGCCACCCTGGGATGCGCGGAGGCTGAACCGGCAGCCAGCAAGGCTTGTATTTGCTTTTCCAGGACCGGCTCAATGACGCTGCCTTGGGCCTTGTAGTAAATCATGCCGTCCGGTCCAATCAGGAGCGCCGTGGGGATACTGACGATGCCTCCAAAAAGCGCCTTCAGCCGGGCATCACCCATGCCAACCGGATAGTTCATGGCATACCGGTCGTAAAAATCCCGCACCGTCTGCAACTTGTCGCTCACCCCAATGCCTACGATTCTCAACCCCTGGCTCTTGTACCGCTTTTCGAGATCCATGAATGAGGGGATTTCCTCGCGGCAGGGCTTGCACCAGGTGGCCCAGAAATCCACCAGCACCACTTTGCCCTTCTCATTGGCCAGATCGAACGTGCTTCCGGTGAAGGTGCGTAGCGAAAATTCCGGCGCCGGCCCGAGCGGTTTGCCTAGCTCCGGCGTATTGGCGTCTTGAACCGCCCGCTGCACCCTTGCCTCAGAACTGTTCTCCGGGACGCTGCCACTATGGGATAGGACCGTTGGACTCGCTGCGGCTGGAGCTGGCGGGCTGGAATTTCCGGGCGGCGGGACAGTGGAAGGTGGCTGGACAGGAGCCGCCGCTGGAGCATTCACCACGACCTTTTTCGCGGCGCGCGAAAGAGCGTCAATCACCCGGTCGGACGCTCCCAGGTCGTGAAACTTCTTCGCCAATTCAGGCGTCATGCGAAAATCAACGCCCCGCTGTTGAATCAGCGGAATGAGCTTGCTCTCCGTCGCCCCGCCGATGAGCAGAAGGGTGATGTCATCCGGACCCAAAGCGAGGCCCGAAGTTTGGCTCGAACTTTGCCCCGCCGCTTTCAGCGCAACGGGGGCGGCAAGACACAATGCCAGCAAGACGCTGGCAGGCAAAAACAGGCCAAGCCGGGCCGTCCCCAGTTTGGCGCGAGCTTGGGGAATTCGAGTTACTCCGGGAGAAAGTTCCTTCACCATTGAATAGAAGGGAATAAAGCCTCGCGGGTTGCACGACTGGAAAACGGACGTGGGAAAGAGCTACTCTCGTCAGTCGAAGCGCCCATTCCCGATGCCCGGGAGAAGTGCCCGCACCCCGGCAGGAGGAGTTATGCGCTTTCTATCTTGCCCTTCTGCGGTTCTTCAACCGCGATTGGCGCAGCTTCTTGGGATTCCTCTTCGGTTTGTGAATGGCGAAAGTAACGGCCCCGACGCGCTGGGCTTCCCACACTTTCTTCTGATCGGTTTTGGTTTCCATATTTAGTTTCCTGTGTCCTTAACTATAGCAGAAATTCTAACCCAGAACTGTGTCCTTAAGAACCCAGTGGGGCAGGGCATAAGACCGGTCATAGCAGCGCGAAATCTCAGTTCACCCACCGCCCGGCATCGTCCCGCTTTTCGTGCTTGCGCATATAGGAATCAAACCTCTTGCGCAGGCGGGCACGCCGCCAGTCGTCGAAGCGGCCCCGGATTCGGAAAGGCAATCGCGCGCCGCGCAAGTAAACATAGCCAAAGAGCATTCCGCCAAGATGCGCCACGTGGGCAACGCCCGACCCCGGTGTCCCAAATGAGCTGACAAATTCGATCACCCCCATGAGCACCGCGAACCACTTGGCGCGGATGGGGATCAACATGTAGAGATAGATCAGGCGTTCCGGGAAAATCAGACCGTAGGCCAGCAACAACCCATAAATCGCCCCGGAGCAGCCAATCGTCATAGATGTACTGGATGGCATCACCACGACCTGGACAATGCCCGCTCCAATTCCCGTCAGGAAGTAGAAAAAGAGGAACTGGCTGCTGCCCCACTCTTTTTCCAGGTCAGGGCCGAACATCCACAGCGCAAAAAGGTTGAAGATGATGTGGAAAAATCCGGCGTGCAGAAAGAGGTAGGTCACCAGTTGCCAGATTGCGAATCGGTGGACCACCGCATAAGGCTCAAGCCCGAATAGAAAATAGGGGTAGGCCCAGCCGAAAATCTGGGCCGGCAGATAGGTCACCACAAACGCCGCGCCGGTGGCAATCAGCAGCTTCTTCACCATGGGCGTCAGCGCCGGGCCAAAAGAAAATGACATGTCGCGGTAACGAGGCATTATAACCAGCCTACCACAACGAGCAGAAAGAGTGCAGGAGGTTGAGCGGGCGGGCGGTAGTGTCGCAGTCTGCTGTAACGGCGCTCCATGAGCGCCGGAAACCGTTTAGGAGCCAAGTTCGGCGCTCATAGAGCGCCGCTACAGCAAAGAAACCGAGATACTACCGAGCGGGCGGATCGTGGCGCAGCTTGCTGGTGTGGCGTCTATGTGGTCCGGGAAATATTGACAAATAAGCTTCGGCGGTTATGCATCCAGGATGGCAAACCCACAGGGTTTGCGCCAGCCGGTCGCATGTCATGGGAAGCACAGCCCCGTTCACCGCCACCAGGCTTCTTCGCACGAGCAAGGGTTACGAGGGAACAGAGGGAGCATGGCTGCGGTCGCCACAGGCATCCGCCAAGGAAGTGTTACCTGTGAGCCCACGGCGGGTTACCAGCCGTTGAAGGGCCGTAGTCCGCCCAGCGTCTTCGACGCCGCAAGAGAAGCTCAGAAACCGGCCAGCGAGCAAAGCTATGAAGATGGAACATAAGAACCAAGCGCTTACAAACAGCAGAGCATCCATTTCGATCTCCATTACAGTTCCTATCCCGTGTAAGAATGGAACGGCACGCCAAGATTGAGCTTATTGCGCCGCCAATCGGAAGTGCGCTTTGCAGAAGCGAAGCGGCCCAAAAGCCCCGTTTGTGTTATCGGCATTTGGGAGAATTACAGGAGGCCGGGTTTGATCATGGAGACGACGGCATTTGGACGGGATAGGCCCCGTCTTTAGCGTGTTCTGCGGCCCTTTCAGGCCTTGGGAAAATCAGAATGGGATCCCGCCATCCCAGGTCCGACGACCTGGGTTACTTTCTACCGCCCCCGAGAGGCGAGGACAAAGACTTGGGCTGATCTCTTTTTCTCATTCGCGGGCACGAAGCCGTGCCGTACCTACTATTTCTATTATGATTCCGCATTCTTTTCACGCGCAATCAAATAAAGGAAGGCTGAGAGCGCGGCAAAAATAACGAGCGCCACCAGGTCGCTCTGCGAGAAATGCGGCAGCCAGCGGGTGCCGACGGCGACCACATCCTCCTTGTGGAATCCCACCACGATGGCCAGGGCCAGCCCGCCGAGCGAACCGCCGGCGATCAGTCCGGAACTGAACAGAGCGCCGCTCCCCGTCTCTGACTCCTCCGGATTTTTTGAGGCGCGCTGCGCCAGCCATTTCACCACGCCGCCGGTGAAGATGGGTGCAGTGGTGGAAATGGGCAGATAGGAACCCACGGCAAAAGCGAGGGAACGCACGCCGCAAAGCTCCAGCGTGACCACAATGAAGGCGCCGAAGAGCACCAGCGACCACGGCAGGCGCTGGTTAAGAATGCCGTTGATGACCACGCTCATCAGCGTGGCCTGGGGGGCGGGATAGTTGAGCGAGCCGATCCCCTGGACCTCCTGAAAATCGATGGTGTGGGACGCGGGATCGTAATAGTAGAGGCCATCCGGGATGGTGTGCGAGCCGAGGACGGATAGAACTTCATAGGAATGGCCGTTGTATTCGACTGTTCCTGAAGGCTTCATATCCGGCGTTACCACAACGTTGGCCAGGTGTGCGGTGTTCACCCGCGTGGCGCTCTGGTTGAGCAGCTTCAGCGTGAAGCCCACCACCAGCACGGAGGTGAGCACGCCGATGACAAAACCGATCTCCTGGCGGCGCGGCGTGCCCCCCACAATGTAGCCAGTCTTGAGGGACTGCACGGTGGCGCCGGCGCAGGCCGCGGCAATGGCGATGACCGCACCCACGCTGAGGGCGATGGAGGAATAGACGCTGCCCGTCCAGCCCACCGCCACAAAAATCAGGCAGGTGCCCATCAGCGTGGCAATGGTCATGCCGGAGATGGGATTGGAGGAAGAACCGATGAGGCCGACGATGCGCGCCGAGACCGTGGAAAAGAAGAATCCGAAAATCACGATGAGCAGGGCGGAGACCAGGTTGCCGTGGGCGCCAGGATTGATGTGGAAGGAAAGCAGCGCCCAGATGGCAACGGTCATTACAGCCGTGCCAATCAAAACCACGCTCAGCGGAAGGTCCCGGGAGGTGCGATTCACCTGCACGACTGGGCCGGATTTCGATTGGGTCAGTTCCTTGAAGGCGGCGCGGAAGGAAAAGACGATAGTGGGAAGGGTGCGGGCCAGTGTAATCAACCCCGCCATGGTCACGGCGCCCGCGCCAATATACCGGATGTAGGCTTTCCAGATGTCAAAAGGCGACATCTGCGAAATGGGTGAGGTGCCGGGATAAACCGCCCCCGGAATGTGCGAGCCGAAGAACTTGATGACTGGAATCAACACCAACCAGGAGATGACGCCCCCCGCAAACATGGTCCCCGCCACCTTGGGCCCGATGATGTAACCCACGCCCAGGTATTCCGGGGTGATTTCGCCCGCCAGCGTCGCCCCCGGATACCAGCTTGGATGCCATTCGGGTGTTGCCTTCCAGAAGCTCAGGCCCCCAGTTTCACCCATGAAGAATTTGTAAACCAGGCCGAGACCGGCGCCGGCAAATACCTTGCTTGCCTGGATGCCACGCTTTTCGCCGCTGATGAGGACGTCTGCGCAAGCCTTTCCCTCCGGAAACAACAGATTACCGTGCTCCTTCACCACTAGCGGAGCACGCAGAGGCACTACAAAAAGCACTCCCAGCAAACCGCCGGCGATGGCCAGCAGAAAGATGTTCCAGTAATCCAGATTGAAGCCCAGAAAAATGAGCGCCGGCAGGGTAAAGGCCACGCCGGCGGCAATCGATTCGCCGGCGGAGCCCACCGTCTGAACCATGTTGTTTTCGAGAATGGTGGACTTGCCAAGCCACTTGAAGATGCTGACGGAAAGAACCGCGACCGGGATGGAGGCACTGACCGTGAGGCCGGCCTTCAATGCGAGATAGACGGAAACGGCTCCGAAGATGACGCCCAACACGGCGCCCAGCGCCACGGCACGTAACGTGGATTCCGGCATCTCGGTTTCAGAGGGGACAAAAGGCTGGAAAGTGCCGGGCTTTTCATTTTCTGTGGACTGGGTTGCCATCGAGTTTCGGCTCCTGGCCGGTATCGTAATCTTTGTAGGCTTTCAACGCGGATTACCAGTTATGCCGGGTGTAAAGAGGATTCAGGTTTCGATGTCGCGGCACGGTCGCCGAAGCCACTTGACGCCCACGGGCGGCCACAAGGGTCACCGCCATGGCTTCCGCCAGCCTTCTGGCCTTCTTGTTGACGGAGCTGTCATCGGGCGGACACACGGGCCGCCCTACGGTCCGCCCAGCCTGGCTCGCACCAACTCATTCACGCGCTTGCCGTCCACCGTCTTTCCGGCGAGCTTGGCCATCGCCGCCTTCATCACTTTTCCGGTCTCCTTGGGGTTGGTGGCTCCGGTTTCGGCAAGGGCCGCCATCACTGCAGCGTCCAATTCCTCGTCGCTTGCCGCGGCGGGAAGATAGGCCTCCACAATCTTGATCTCGGCTTCTTCCTTTTCGGCCAGTTCCGGCCGTCCTGCCTCGCGGAACAATAGGGCGGCCTCGCGACGCTGCTTCACCAGGGTGCGGAACACCGCCAGGGCTTCGGCGTCATCCAGCGGCTTGCCGGACTCGACTTGCTTTAGCTTCAGGGCGGACTTCGCCATGCGCAGAACGCTGAGCTTGAGCTTGTCGGAACCCTTCATTGAGACGATCAGATCTGTGTCGATCTGTTTTGCGAGCGACATGGCAATGGTCCTCGTTGGAATCTTCGGAAATATACCACAAAGAGTCAAGGAATGAGAGAAAAGGGTAGTGGTACATTTTCGCTGCTGTAGCGGCGGTCTCTGACCGCCGAATCTTATTTATCAGCACCTTTCGGCGGTCAGAGACCGCCGCTACAGCAAACTGAACCACTACCGAGAAAAGAGGTGGGACCAGTGTGATTTCAGGTAAGATACAAGGAACCGTAAGGCGTGTTGGCATTCGGCCGCGAGTTGCTTCTTTCTCAAACTTTTTGTTCCTCATCACGTTTCGACCGGATGGCGTCACGTTTCCAGGGTTTGGCAAACTTCATTGGAAAAAACTACACGGGCAGGGTCAAAACTTCTCGTGCCCTTCCGGAGTTGATGTGACAAGTATCAAATCATCAGGTGATTACAGACTCTCCACTTTGGCCACTCTCGTGCTACGTGGCAGGCGTAGCTTCTTCCGCGATTGGATTGAGGGCAGCCAAGATCCATCCGCAGAAGTTACTTCCGCGGACACCCCCTCCCCGCGGAAAAAAGATTCAACGGAGCCTGCGGTCGCCGCCCAAGGATGTTTTGCTGCCAGAACAGATAGGACGGCGACCACGGCTCCGAGAAAAACCAAGCCGGTACACCATCCATTGCCTATAAGCCAGATCCAAAGAGGAGGGTGAGGGGGGACGGAGTCGGCTCCGGCTATGGCCAGCCAACCGGGCAAAAAATATGATAATATCCCCGCAACAAAAATCCCAATGTGGGGTTTATAGTCAGTGGGACCTGGAATTTGATGGACTTGATAGCCTTCGGGCATGTCAGCGTAAGGGAAATCGTGGGAGCCGGGTTTCCGGCCCGAAGCCAGCATGGATCGGGCCGCTGCGAAGTCGATGAGTTGTGAGGAAGGCCGGATTCCATACGGATTCAACGATGAACCTTGGTCAGACTTTTGCCCTATAAAATCCAGCCTCTTCGGGTTGTGGTTCAAGAGTGTTGGATATGAATTTGGTGCCGGCTTGTGAGTTGAGAGGCCCAATAGTCTTGGAGGAAGAGTTGGGGGCAGGGAACCATTTTACCGCAACTTCCTCTTCCTGTGACCCTGCATTTCCCGGAGTTCTGGTCCTGCAGTCTGGCGGGGTTTTCAGGCCTGTCATTTAGGGCCTGCGGCCCGCGAAAGCTCATGAAAATCACTCGGGCCAGGTAGAGACAGAGATCATCATGCCAAGTCCTTTGATTTCAGCACGGCTTCATTCGCGACTACGTGTTTTTCGACCGTGCGCCTTGGCCCGACGGTGGGCAGAAAAGCATGGCAAGTTGCTCTGCTACAAAAAATCGGGTAAGCATGGGCGCGTTCATTCCCACGGATGAATCGCTCTTACCTCTTCGTGAAGGAGATTGAAAATGCGAAAGCTTCATCTTTGGTTGGCACTCACCGCGGTCGTTGGCATCGCCGCCCTCATGCAGATGAGTTGCGGCAGCAGCACCATGACAAGCTCCAATGGCGGCGGTCCGCCTGGACCGCCCACCAGCAGCGGCTCAGTGTTGCTGATGGGCGGTGACGCCCCGGTCTGCGATGTCATGTCCTTCAAGGTTACGATCACGGGGGCAATTTTGAATTCGAGCGCGGGAGGAGCCTCGCCCTCCATCATTGCGTCGGCCAGCCCCGTCACCGTGGACTTCGCCCGGTTAATTGACTTCTCAACGTTTCTGAACCTGGGAAGCGCTCCCGCCGGCACATACGACTCCCTCAGCCTGACTCTGGCGAATCCGGAAATGACAGTTCTCGATTTGACCAAAAGCCCGCCCGCGCCGCAGCAGATTCCGGTGACGCTCACCAGTTCCAGCGTTAACATCACCTTGACCGCACCGATTGTGATCACGAGTGGGGCGACAAGCGGCCTGCAGCTCGACCTCAATCTGCTCAAGTCCGTTCAGGTGGACTCGAATGGCCAAGTCACGGGGACGGTGAATCCTGTTATTACCGGTGCTCCTTCCGCTTCGGGCGCGACCCCGGAGATGGACGACGTGGCGGGGATCGTCCAGAGCGTTTCAACCCAAAGCAACTCGGCTTTTATTGGCAGCATAACGATCACCAACGATGATGGAAAAACCCTGACAGCCTACGTCCCCAGCAACGCCGTTATTAAAGGCGCCTCCGGCCTGAGCTCGATCCAAGACGGCACCTTCGTGGAGATGGCGGTCGAATTGAGCGCCTCGGGCTCGATGGCCGCCACCGAAATCGATGTTGAAGCGGCGGACGACGGCCAAATTCGGGCGTATGCTGGCTTTATCACTTCCGTAACGCGAGATTCAAGCGCCAATGCTCAACAGTTTACGATGATTGTCCGCGCCGAAATGCCTTCTCCGGTTGCCAGCCTTGCCCTGCTTTCCTCCGTGACGGTCAGCATCTCAAGCTCAACTAAGTTTGGCTTGGCTTCGGAGAGTACCAACGCCGACGGACTGGATTATTCATCGGCCGGGGTTGGGGTGGGCCAGGAGGTGGTGGTGCATGGCCCGCTTCCGCAGGCTGCTCCCGGGAGCGGCGCGGGATCGGCTGCGACCATTCAGGCGTCGGCCGTCTTCCTGCGCCCGCAGGCGCTGCTTGGGAACTTTGTCAAGCTCCTGGGTGGATCATCATCCGAGGGCAACAATCAGGGTGGGTTCACCTTCATGCCCTGTGAGCCGCTGCTGCAGGGGCAGACGATGCCAGTGTTTACGTTTGAAGGTACGCAGTTCACGGGAATCTCGGGGTTAAACCAACTGACCCCCTCGGCGGAGATCGTCGTCAAGGGCCTGTTGTTCTATATGCCCCAGTCAGTGACTATCAACGGCATTGCCGTTCAACCTCCCACCATGCTGTTTGAAGCCAAGGGCGTTCACCAGCTTCCGTAACCGTGCTTGCTGCACTCAAGCAGGCATTTTGCCTGCTATAATGAAAGGCCTGTCGGACCGTTCCGGCAGGCCTGATTTTTGTGGTCCCGCCTTAATTCTGCTCCTTAGATACTGGCTTCGACTCACTCCAAGTGAGGCTCTCCCGAGCTGAAGTTCCACTTGGCCATTTCAAAACGAGGCTAAGGGGTGTACACTCGCAACTATCCGATGTCCCAAACTGGAAAACTGGATTAGATAGGCTTGCTTTTAGCGCGGTCTTGAGGATATTCCGGCTGGAGGAAATACCCGTATGGCAGTCCTGCTTGCGGCATTCACCGCCTCGGGGAATAACCATCCCTACCTCTTTTCAGCGATCTTCTTTTTCTTGGGTGTGTTCTTGTTTGCTTACGGTTTCCAGACTTACCGTAAATACCGGCTGCTGGAAGACACGCCGGAGATTCCGGTTCGCAGCGTGGCGATGGGGCTGGTTCATGTGCGAGGGAAGACAACGGGTGACGACCGGCTGGCCAGCCCGCTGACCGGCGTGCCGTGCTACTACTACCGGGTGGAATTGGAGAAATGGACGCAGAGTGGGAAAGACGAGAGGTGGGAGACCGTCCGCACCGACACAGAAGAGCGGGAGTTCTACCTGGATGACGGGATCGCCAAGATTCGGATAAATCCGCGTAACGCCGAGTACGATTTGCCACAGACCTTTCGCGCGGAACTCGGGCCAAAGTCAGGGCACGCTCATTATATTGACCCCTCGCTGGGCGTGGCAGGTCCTTCCGAGCAGGATTTGCGGGCCTATCTCACGGCCGATTTTTCACGAGCGCGGGCGGCGCTGGCTACGATGGATATGCCCGGCGCAAAGACAATGGGCAAGGTTCTGGCCGTAGGAGAGAAATTGGAGTCCCTGGGAGTGTCCTTCAGCGGTGGTGGATTGAATATGGACCTGGGAAACAGCGGCCAGAGCTACCGGTTCACGGAGCATTGCTTACTGGCTGAACGCGAGTGCAACATCATCGGGACGTGTGCGGAGAATCCAAGCCCCAAGGATGACCACGATCGCAACCTCATTATGAAGGGGCAAAATGAGAAGACTTTCCTCATCACCTCGAAGTCAGAAAATCAGATTGAGAAGAGTCTTCGCTGGAAAGCTTTCGGTTTCATCCTGGGGGGCGCGGCGATGGCCGCTGGAGCGGTTGCCCTTGCATTGCATGTCGCGGGTTTGATCTAGGGAATTATGGTTGGCGCCTCTCAAGGGCGACACAGAGACCCAGGGTAGTGACTCAGTTTGCTGGTGCGGCGGTCTCTGACCGCCGGAAGCTGTCGAAAAATGAAATTCGGCGATCAGAGACCGCCGCACCAGCAGCGAAAATGTACCACTACCAGACCCAGACCTTGCTATTTGTAAAGCCGCCAGTTAGGATAGCTGGGATTTTCTCTTTGTAATCATGTCAAAAAATAGTGATCCGACCTTCTGGCTGGTAATAGGCCTTGGCGCGGGATTGGTCACCTTCTTCCGTGGATTCAAGGTTTACCGCGAGTATCGTGTGGTTGACGATACCCCGCGGATTCCCATCCGTAGTGTTCCCATGGGGCTGGTCAATATTCAGGGCAAAGCAACGGGCGAAGAACGCCTGACGAGCCCCCTGACACACACCTCTTGCTTCTTCTACAAAGTTGAGATTGAGGAGTGGAAGCAAGATGGCAATAAATCGGGTTGGAAACACTACAGGACGGATACCGGCGGGGTGAAGTTCTATCTGGAAGACGCGTCGGGAGAAGTCTTGGTGGACGCACAAAATGCCGAATTCGATCTGGAAATGGCCTGCGAACGGCAGGTGGGCGGGAACGCGGGCCGGAGCGTTTCATCTCTGGCGGGCGGTGCTGCGACGGACGCGGAAATATTGAGCTACATCAGTCAAGCCGGAGCGAGCCGCATCACCTCCTTCATCGAGCACCGGCTGGAGGCCGCGGGTCCACTGCACGACACGCAGAAGGAACAATCCCGGCAGCAACTGATGGAGGCGCTGAAAAATCCTCCCGGCAGCCCAGGCTTCTCTCAGGGGATCATGGCGATGATGAGCCCCATGATTGGGAAACGACTGGCTGAGGCCGGCCCGCAGGCTAATCCTGAGCATGAGCAGGCAAGGCTAGCCCTGGCGGAGGTCTTCAAACATCCGGTCGGCAGCCCTGAGTTCCTGGAGCAGGTACGGCACGCACAGACGCTTTTCCCACAAGGTTCGGAAGAAGGACAAAAAATCACGGCGTGGGTGGAGTCCATGCAGCAACACACGCGTCCTGAAGCTTTCTTCCCTCCGGCTACGGGCCGATTTCGTTTGAAAGAGTGCTGCATTGTATTGGGGCAGCAATACGAAGTTGTCGGTACCTGCTCGGAGAATCCATCTCCCAAAGATGAACACGATCATAACTTGATTATGAAGGGCACGAACGAACCGACTTACCTGATTTCCGACAAGCCTCGGAACAAGGCCGAAGGCCGTCTTCGAACGCGCTCGTTGAAGATGGTGCTGGGTGGTGCGGCCCTCACCATCATCTGCCTGGGGTTACTGCTTGCCAGGTTTGGTTTGTTCTAAAACCTCTCGAAGGAGTTCAATATGGGCCTTGCGATCCTGGTGTTAGTGGTTCTGATTCTGATTGTTGTGGGGATTGTCCTCTACCTGGTCACGATTTACAACAGCCTGGTGCGGTTGAAGAATGACATCGATAAAGCCTGGGCCAACATTGACGTTCTGCTCAAGCAACGCCATGACGAATTGCCCAAGCTCATCGACACCTGCAAAGGCTACATGCAGTACGAGCAGAAGACTTTTCAATCCATCGTTGAGGCGCGCAACGCCTATCAGAATGCAACAACGGTTGAGGGCAAAGCTCAAGCGGACAACATGATCAGCGGCGCTCTCAAGAGCTTGTTCGCAGTGGCGGAGAACTATCCGGACTTGAAGGCCAACAACAACTTCATGCAGTTGCAGGGCCGCATTACCGAACTTGAGGAGAAGATTGCCGACCGCCGTGAATTCTATAACGACGACGTGAACACTTACAATATTCGCATTCAGCAGCTACCCGACGTTTTTATCGCCCGCATGATGGGCTACCAGCCTCACGAGCTCTTCAAAGTGGCCGAAGAGGATCGCCGCGACGTAGAAGTGAAGTTCTCCTAGCCCGGATTTTTCATCAGGATGGACGAATGCTGGGGAATGAATGGAAGGGCGGGGTTGAAACCCCGCCCTTCCATTCTCCGTGGCGGGAAATCCGGGCTCAACCTCAAAAGGGTCAGCCACAACTCGCTTGCCAGGAATGAGGATGGTGCGGCCCGGCCAGATCCAAACTTGTCCTTGAAAAAGCGGGACAGGATGGATCAGGCCGGGACCTCCGCTTCCCCGCAGGCCGGATTTTTCTGGATGAATCAGTAATTGGCCACCTTCGCAGTGGATGAATCCACCACCGGGACGTTGGCGCCCACATCGCGGCTAGTAGACATTTGCCAAGTGACGCTTCCGTCCTGCACCTTTTCTCCGGTCACGGAGGGCCAAGCCGGCTCCGAAGTCCCCGTGGTGCCGGGGTTCAAGGCCATCTCGTAATTGCCGTTAGAGTCTTTGATGGTGTCGTACTGGCTTTGCAGGCTCCGGGCGGTCCACGCCGGGAAGAGATTCAAAGCCCGGCCGTACCCGCAACTGGATGTAGCAAGTTGGTAATTGCCGCCGGTATAATTGACAAATCCCAGGGCAGCGTAAGTGGCCGGCCAAATGCTGCAAACGAAGGTCGGGGGCGTAACCGTTGCCGTGTTCACGGAAGGCGGGGCCGTCCCGTTGCAATTGGCGAGAGACGTGATGGCCGCCGCCTGCGAAATGCTGTAGGTTCCGCAGTAGGCCTCCCTCCCACTCGAAGTGCCCGCATAGACCTTGTATTGAGTTTCCGGACCATCATCCGGCGGTGGCGGCGCAATGCTTAGCATGTTGGTGTTGGTGCTCGTCCCCACCCTTAGCGTCCCGGGCGCCCCGTTGGCAATCAATATCCATCCCATACAGACCGGGGTAGGTGGAAAAAGTTGCAGCGGCGTGTTGCAATTTGAGCTCCCGGAGAGAGGCTCAATGGTCCAGGCGTTCCAATTGGCAGGGATATTCTGGGGCCAAGATGGCTTGCTGCTACCCGACTCTGTGGCGATATACGACAGTTCGGCGCCTTGGTTGTTATCCAGGATGGTTACGCCTGAATGGTAATGGGTCAGAGCGGTCCAGGGCTTCAGCAACGGCTGCTCAAAGCTGGGAGTCGTCTCACCGCTCGCCGTGACCAAAGTCGTTTGAACATACACGGTGGTTCCGGCTGGGATGGAGCCGCCCGTGGGCGAACTGGTAACAACCGGAGCCATGGGTGGAGCGATGACGCAGTTCGATGTATAAGCTGGTTGCTGCCCGGACGGCACACCCACAAAAATATTGTTCTCGGCTGTCGCTCCGGGATCAACCACGTAGAGATCGCTACAGGTGTTATCAACGTAGTTGCTGCTGATCCATCCATAAGACGCTCCGGTTTGGGAAAGGATGTTGTTGGAGAAATTGTACCCGCTGCCCACAAAGCGTCCAGGTTCGTCCCACTCCGCAGTGGCCTGCATCGAACCGGTAAGAAAATCGTTGTGTTCGATGTTCACATACATGGGACCTTTGCCGATAGGGTCATTGGAAGAAATAAGGGTCATGCCGAAGTAGAAATCTTTGATCTTCTTTCCATTTTGCAGGATCGTACCCCACAAGGAGGATATGGCGGCAAAAATGTTGTCATGGACCGAGACGCGTTGCATGCCATTGGTTTGCGCCCCGTTTCCGAAATTGGGCTTGCCAACGGCAAGCACAAGGGCCGCGTTGGCGTGGCGGACCAAGTTGTAGCGGATCGTTATATCGTTGTCCACCAAGTGGTCTAGTCCGGTGGTGCTCTTCGGATCGATGGAAATAGCCACACCATTCTGGCTGTAGCCCGCCCAGACATAATCCATCACGTTCCCCTGCACCAGCACCCTTTGAATCTCCTTGAATTCAACGTTGTTCTTAACGATCAAGGGGAAGCCGTTATAGCTGGGATTTCCAGGGTAGTAAGCGATATTCCGGTACATGTGATTGCGTGTGATGGTCACGTCGGACGTGACGACGCCGCCGGTAATCGATTCGATCGCCCCTCCAGAAAGGATTTGCTCAGCCCCTCCCTCCAGATGATTGTTGTCAATCAGAATTGGGCCGGGCGTATTGTAGAAGACCACGGGGTGCTGTTCCACGCTGTCGTTCACCACCGTAAGCCAGCTATTGAGGATGGCGATCGTGCTGCCCTCCGCGTCCACGTCGTTGTGGATGTTCGCCGTTGCGTTCGGGCCATGCACGTAGCACCGGTCGATGGTGATGTTATTGGGCAGGTCGGTGATCTGTGTTTCGCCCTGGCCGATTTGGATAAGGTTCGGGACCGTTTTGACTCCGGAAGCAGCCGTGATGTTGAGACCCATCAGCCAATAGTGATTCGGACCCTGGCCGCTGCCCGGCATCACCGCAGCCGTGGCAAACACTGAACTGCTGGTGGCTCCGCCCTGTACGGTGGCGAAGAAGCTCTTGTCCGAGGGTACCGCCCTTTGTCCTTGTTGATCGTAAGGCGGTATGATCGAATCGGAAACGTCGGTGCGGATAATGATCCACTTGCCATCACACGATCCGCCTTGATAGGGCAGTGTTACATCATTGGTGGAAACCTGGGTAAATATTCCTCCAGATTGCAGGGCGATAATAGCGCCCCCGGTTCCGCAAGCCGGAGAGTTAACGGCATTCTGAAGGCCGGCAGCGCCCTCTGCTGAGGTGATCTGAGTGACCGCGAACCCGCAGGCATCGGTTCCGTTTTCACCCTGGCTGTAAGGACACGGGTCAGGCAAGGAGGGTTGCGCGGTGAAAGACCGCGGCAATTCCGAAGGGCCGTCGCACAATGTGGTGGAAGAAGGAGTACAGACCTGGGCATAAGCTACGTCTTGCGCAGCCGCAAGGACTACTAACAGAATAATCAAAATTCTCCACGGGAAATTCATCAGCCTTCACCTTTTTCATGGCCATTGCTTCCCCTCCGCCTGCCCGCGCCAGATTGACGGGCCAGAAGCGGTTATGTAAAGAGTCTCTGAACTAATACTTTTATTGCGTCTGATGGAGACAGCCGCCGTTCAATCTCCACCGTCAGGCGCAGAGAAATGCCCAAACTTGTGGCAGGCGAACCACGACCAGACCCATGCGGGCCCTGCTATTTTTTAGATCGGAACCATGCTCGAACAGCCGTATCCGAAAGCCCTTCCGGCTGCCGACCCCAAGATTGGCTAAACTGAAGGAGCCGATATTCTCATCCAAGTGGGGTGGTTTTTTCAACTACAATCGCAGAAGAAAGATAAAGAAGATCGCTTTTCAGGCCGGACGACTCACGAATTTCTTTTGGTACTGCCACTCGTAATTACGGTGACGTATTCCTACAACGCGCTTCAATAACCCCTCACCCACAGCCCCCATAGGCATTAAGATAAGGCCATGGAACTACGGCAAAGCCCGCCTTGGCGGGGAACGACCAACGGCCAGTTGCGGACCCTGGCCGAAGCGAACCAGTTTGATGTTTTCGTAACGCTGGACCAAAACCTCTGCCATCAACAAAACATCGCGGCGCGAAAGCTCGGGCTTATGGTGGTGGAAGTTCCCGACAAAAACATCAAGTTTTATCAACCTCTCTTTTCGCAGCTCAATACGGCTGCCGAGACCGTCAAAGCCGCTGAGGTCATTTATGTCTTTAGCCCGTTACCCCCAAAGTAGGCGGGCTGGAGCCGACTGGGGATGGATCGCGTGCGATTGCCGGCCGATGAAAACACCCGCATCGAAGGGAAGAAGCCGCAGACCTGAGAAGGTCTGCGCCAGCCGGCGGACTGTAGGGGTACGGCTTGCCGTACCCTCAGCATTTCCGAATAGCCAATGGGGTAGGGCAAGCCCTACCCCTACGCGTCACTTGTCACTGAAGCGGGGGTGGATGCAGACGCGCCAGAGAGCCGATGCGGGGTGGAGCCGGCTGGGGATGGATCGCGTGCGACTACCGGCCGATGAAAACACCCGCATCGGAGGGAAGAAGCCGCAGCCATCAAAGAACGAGGTCTGCGGCTCAATTGAAGATTGCTGTTGTCGCCGCCGTCACGGGGCCTGCGATTTTCTGATCGTATCCAGGCTTCGGCTTCGCGCGAAGTGGCGTTTTAACCTTCGCTGGTTTATGATGTCGGAGCTCAGTTGCGCAGCCTGTCAGGAGCACCTGCTTGCACTACTGGAACGCTCTATCACCGGGAGCTCGGGACACCATTGTTGGCGGCTTGATCCTAGCCGTCATCACGTTCCTCGTGGCATGTCTGTGGGAATGGATTGTAGCGGGCCTCAGACGGCTGCTCCGCTGGCTGCGCCGCGAGGAGCCCCGCGGCACGGACCCTGCTAAATCTACAGTCATCAACATCAACGTTGAAGTTCCTCAGCCCTCACATTCGCCGCCGTTGAGGGAGCCCTCGATCCCAGTCTCTGCCCCACGTCCGACCTCCGCGATCATCCCTCGCCCGCCCGTTGTCGGTTTTGTGGCCCGCCGGGACAAGGAAGGCCACGACATCGTGCAGCGGCTGAAGCAGGAGCTTGCCCCCGACAAGAATCAATTGGTCGCTCTCTGGGGTCCCGGAGGAGTGGGCAAGACGACGCTGGCGGCGGAAGCGGTGCGCAATTTGACGGATTCGTTGGCCCCACGGGTTGCATGGGCCAGCGCGGAAGGCCGCGCCGACTTTACCTTGGCCACCCTGCTCGATGAGGTGGCGACCCAGTTGGGGCGGTCCGAGCTGCGGCAACTCGCGTTGGAGCCCAAGAGCGGGGAGGTCACCGCTCTCGTCGCCGCCGCTCCAACCCTGCTTGTGCTGGATAACTTCGAGACGATCGCGCTTGAAGAGCAAACACGTTGCGCGCAGTGGCTCAAGGAGCACGCGCCGTGCCCGGCGCTGATCACCACGCGAGACAGAGTCGGTGTGGCACGCAACATCGCAATTGACGCCATGTCTCCAGACGAGGCGCGCGAGTTTCTGCAGCGGCTGATTGCGCAGGCAGCCGACGCCAGTGCTTTCGAGGGGCTTGATCGAGACCAAATCGTTGGGGCGGCCGGCGCAAACCCGCTCGTCTTGCAGTGGGTAGTCGCCCAGGTTGAGCTGGCGCAGGAATGGCGCTCGGTGCTGGCAGAACTGGCGCAGGGCAAAGGCGACGCTGCGGAGCGCGTCTTTGAACGCTCCGTCAGCTTGCCCCAGGTAGGTGATGATGGCCGGGCGGCGCTACTTGCTCTCTCGCTGTTTGTGCCGAGCGCCTCCCGCGCGGCTCTGGCGGGGGTCGCGGGCTTGGGCGATGACCTGGCTCGCTTGAACGAGGCCGTGAAACACTTGGCGGCGCTTTGGCTGGTGAAGACGGCGGATGGCGGCCAGCGGTTGACGGTGGAAGGCTTGACGCGCGAGCTGGCCAAGGCTCGCCTCTCGAGCCATGAGGATGCGGACAAGTTTCGCAGGCGCTTTGTAAAGCATTTTCTGAGCTTTGCCGAGGCGCACACTCAGACCGAAAGCGAAGATTTTGACGCTTTAGAGGCAGAGCGAGACAACCTTCTCGCCGCGATGGATGCAGCAGACGCCGTGACGGATTGGGAAAGCGTGGGGCGAATCCGCGCTGCGCTGGAAGATTTCTTGGACTTGCGGGGATACTGGGAGGAGGCCATCCGACGCGGCGAGCAGGCGCTGCGGGCTGCACGTAATTTGTCAAACGACGCATGGGTGGCCCAGTTTGCGCACAACCTGGCCATCATTTACCAGAACCGCGGCGAACTGGAGGAGGCGCGGCGGCTCTACCAGGAGAGCCTGGAGATCAACCGGAAACTCGGCAACCAGGGCGGCATCGCCAACAGCTTGCACCAGTTGGGGACGCTGGCGCAGGGTCAAGGGCAGGTGGAGGAGGCGCGGCGGCTCTACCGGGAGAGCCTGGAGATCATGCGGAAACTCGGCAACCAGGGCGGCATCGCCGGTAGCTTGCACGAGTTGGGAAGGCTGGCGCAGGGTCAAGGGCAACTGGAGGAGGCGCGGCGGCTCTACCAGGAGAGCCTGGAGATCGAACAGAAACTCGGCAACCAGGGCGGCATCTCCAGCAGCTTGGGCCAGTTGGGAATCTTGGCCCAGGACCAAGGGCAGGTGGAGGAGGCGCGGCGGCTCTACCAGGAGAGCCTGGAGATCAATCGGAAACTCGGCAACCAGGGCGGCATCGCCATCAGCTTGCACCAGTTGGGGATGCTGGCCGAGCGTGATGGCAACAAGACAGACGCCGGGCGCCTATTCCGGGAAGCGCTGAAGATTTTCGAAAAACTGAAGTCTCCTAACGCCGAGATAGCACGGAAGTCTTTGCACAGGGTCGAGTGAGGGTCGATTCCCTCTTGATAGGCAAGAGCGAATCGACCCCGTCCCCTGTGTCCCCCCAAACGGCGCCAACCCACGGCTCGCCTATCCCGCTGGCGATCAGGTAGATTCGCCCCTACCAACCCGCATGCGGACGGTCCCGTTGCAGGCGCATCGGGATGCGCCCTCGGGGGCGGTTCACGAACCGCCCCTACAGGATTTGGGGGGGAAACAATCTCGACGTTGGTATCGACGGCGGTGGTCATGGCCCTCGCAGCTCGCGAAGCCAGCGGAGAACCACCTTCCGTCCGGCAGCGTCACCTGAATGCCATCATCACGCCCCAACATAGCAGGCATAGAGGCCGCGAGCGGCTGCCGCGTCCTCCACGCCTTTTACGATAGCTCGTCCATCCTTGAATACGGTGATCTCGCGCCCATCGAGTTGAAAGTGAACGAGGTAGTCATTGCCTCGCAGCGTCCCCAGGCCATCGAGCTGTGACTTCAGGGCCTGGAGGTCGAGTGAACGGGTATGAGCGGGGTGAATCTGGTAGGCATCTCTCCCACACAGTGAGACAGCGGTGGGCGTGGAAGCGTTCAGATAATCGAAGCGATGGTTCACACAAGCAGGGCAGTCAGGATTACGGCGTGGTTTGATCCGCTGCAAGGTGCCATTCCAGATGTCGTAGGCCAGCAAGCTGCCATGCAGGTCATCTTCGTGACCCATCAGAATCTTGAGAGCTTCGGTGGTCTGAACGGACGCTGCCCAAGCTGCCGCTGGAGCGATCACCCCCGCGGTATCGCACGTCTCCTGCACTCCGCTGGGAGGCTCGGGAAAGACGCAGGCAATGCAAGGTGTGAGGCCAGGAATCACCGTCAGGGTGGCCGCGTAACTTCCAACCACGGCGCCGTAAATCCAGGGCACGCCGAGCTTGACGGACACATCGTTCAACAAGTAACGAGTCTCAAAATTGTCCGTGCCATCCAGGATCACATCGAAGCCGCGCAATAACTCTTCAGCATTGCGGCTTTCGAGATCGGCCACAAGTCCCTCAACTTGAACATCGGAATTCGCAAGCCGCAGGCGGCGTTCTGCGGCCACGGCTTTGGGCAGCCGCTCCGCCGCGTCGGATTCCTCGAACAGCAGTTGCCGCTGCAGGTTGCTTTCCTCCACATAGTCGCGGTCTACGATGCGAAGTTTCCCGACTCCGGCTCGCGCCAACATGGCTGCTTGGGCAGTCCCCAGAGCGCCACAACCAACGATCACAACCTTGCCGGCCATGATCTTTTCCTGGCCCTCCAGACCAATCGGAGAAAACAGGATTTGCCGGGAATATTTTTCAGTTCTCATGTGACTTTGCCGGGCTGGCGGATTTTAGATTGGAACTCACTTTAGCGATTGAGCGCGCTGCCGAGCCTTGTGCTGCCGCCATACCTTCTCCGTTACGCCGTCCGGCATCGCCTGTTTTACCTTGATTGCCATGTCCGGTGCGGACCCGAGTCGTGAGCCACATTGATTTCCGGGACCGCATCTTCGAGCCCCGCCAAACCTCACTTTGCCCAAACGTGGAGAGAATGATCCGTACCGGATCAGACAGCCCTGGCAAGGGGCTGGCTTTGAGGCGGTTTCACGCGGCACTCCAGAGTGCCAGTCAAGCAATTTAAAATGTTGCTTTGGGGGTAATCGTCTTGCAGCGTGAAGTGTTACCCGTCGTCGTCGTTTTCCCTTTCTTTTTGTCTTGGTTTTTGCCTTTGTTTTTTCTCCGCGCGCCTGTGGCCTTTTCTTTTGCTGAAGATCTCTTAAGTTCCCGGGAAGCAGCCGAAGCGGTTTCGTGGCTTCGGGCCGCTTCCGTGCTGAGTCGGAAAATCTTCTCCAGCTTGACCTGAATGGCTTCGGAGAGTTGAAATGGGTCGAGCGTCTCGCGCTGGCGTCGGAGTTCAGCAAGGCGCTCCGGGTCGGCGACGGGCGAAGCGCACACCCGCCGGAACGGGGTCTCGGGCGCTTCGTAATGCCGCCGCAGACGAGAGCCGACCCGCTCCTTCTTCTGAAGCTTCACCGAAGGCATGAACAGATTCTGAAACAGGCACAGCTCATGGCGGTAGAGTTCGTTGATCGCTTCGCGTGACGCCTCGGTGTCGTAACGCAGGTAGCCCAGCAGCCGTCGCACATGCGTCCAATTCTTCTGCTCGATGTGCGCGTTGTCGTCTTTCTTGTAAGGCCGCCCGCGCGTGAACTGGATGGCGCGCGAGTCGCAATAACGAAAGAGATGGTCATTAATAAACTCCGAACCGTTGTCCGAATCGATGCCGCGCAAGGGAAAGGGCAATGCCTGGCGCACCGCTTCCAGAGCCGCTCGAACGCCCTCCTGCTCACCATCACGGTTCGGGCCTTCGTCGCTGGCGCGACTACTATGCCCTCTGCTGACTTCTGCCGCGGGGTCAGAACGCCTTGCGGCGCCCTCAGTCACGTCTCCGTGACCTGCGACAGATCTCCCGAGGTAAGTTCGACCGCCTTCCGTGCAGCGCCGCCGAATCTACGTTTTGCGCCCTTGATGGATCGGGGCTTCGCGATCACTGGCCCGCTCGCCCAACGCTCACGCCTCCTATTCGGTTTTTGTCCATCGGCTCGCACCTTTGCTCCACGCTTCCTTCAGACCCCGCCTCGCGGCGACGCCCTTGCGCTTCGCTAACCCTTCACCTCCATCCGGTTGGGTAGAGGACTTTCACCTCCAAGCTGTCGAACATGCTCGGCACACCAGGCTGGCGCAGAGTTGTTTCTTAACTCTGCGGATCTTTGCATCTGTTTCAAATCCTTGCCTTCTCATCGGCTGGCAACCCAACGCGGTCGGTGCGGAGAATCTGTTGCCGCCGCAGCGATTCTCCCTCCGGCCCGGCGTAATCTGCGTAACTTGACCACGGCCACTCGCTGCGACTCTTCACCAAACCCCGCCGCACCGGATTCCCGTGAATAGACTCCACCGTCTCGTGGTATTCCTTCACCGTCCTCAGCGCCCGGTCAAAAAAGCGGTCCTGCCACAGCCGGTCCCGTTCCTTGCGCCGCGTGTTCATTTGGCGGGTTGAGCTTACCTTAATTGCTTCCATCACCAGCGAGATTGTCTTCGGATATAACACCCCCAGGATGGCATGCCAGTGGTCCGGAAGAAAGACCCAGCGGTGAGCAGAGAACCGTGCTCCTCGCGGCGAGCCTCGATCACCCGCGCCAGGACTCCGAAATCGTCATCCTCCAACCGGTTCCTGGCGCGCAGCAGATTGCAGGTAACGAAGAAATAGCGGTCGAAAACCACCAGTCAGCGCAGCCGCGACATCGAACAAGCTTACAAGCCGCAGAGTTAAAAAACAACTCTGCATTGCAAGCTCGTAATTTCTTGTTTTTTTGGCAAGCTTTTTTCAGGCTGCCAGCAATGCCCAGTCGGTCTGCCGGAATTTCAAGGCCGTGCTCATCACTTCGTTGCCTTT
>DATKST010000120.1:0-5148 GCA_035531475.1 Terriglobia bacterium | reverse complement strand
CTGCACGAAATGGTGGGTGTGTCCTGGTACTGGATTCACGGCTGGGTCTAAATGACGCCTAATACCGATTTGATGTCACACCTATTGGGAATTACAAATTATAGTGACGGTTTTTTTGTAGCGCCGGTGTCCCCACCGGCGTTTTTCGGCGCTGAGGACAGCGCCGCTACAACGGGTGTTGTCACTATAATTTGTAAACCTCAATAATACAAACGCATTGGTTGATGTGACGCCACTCTGGTGCGCCGTGTCCCCACTGGCGAAAAACCGGCGATGAGGACATCGCCGCACCAGCAGACATCACGCCACTTAATGCGTTTGCGTTAGATAAAATCTGGGTGGCGACTACATGGCGATTTTGTCATGCCTGCGTGCCTGATGCCCGCACACATCGCAAAGGCGCGATATGTGCGCCACCCCCCAGATTAAAATTCTACGTATGAAGTAAAATTGGCATAAGCGCCTGCCCGCGCCTCGTCGCGGAGCGCCGTTACAGCGAGCGTTTCCTAAAGAGAAACCTGCTCCACGCCGCTCGTCTCTTCCATTACTTCGGCGAACACTTCTGCCACATACCTAACCTGCTCCGCTGTCATTTCAGGGAACAGTGGCAGACTTAACACTTGGTTGCAAGCGCGCTCTGTGTGCGGCAGAGAGCCGGGCTCATATCCTAGCGTGGCATAGGGGCGCTGCAGATGAACGGGGCGCGGATAATGAATTGCCGTTTGAATGCCACGAGCTTCGAGCGCGTCCCGCACCCCATCGCGATCATCCACGTAGGCCACAAAAAGGTGGTAAGCGCACTCGATTCCTGGGTCGTCCTGCGGAAGTTCCATGGGCGCTCCAGTCAGAAGGTTCCGGTAAAGACTCGCTAAATGCTGGCGTTTCGCCGTCCATTCATCCAGGCGTTTCAGCTTCACTCGCAGCACCGCGCCTTGGAACCCATCCATGCGGTAGTTGTAACCGATGAAATCGTGAAAATAGCGTTTGGTCTGCCCATGATCCCGCAACGTCCTAGCGAACTGTGCTATTTCTTCATCGTTGGTTGTTAAAGCGCCACCCTCGCCATAAGCGCCGAGGTTCTTGCCGGGATAAAAGCTGAAAGCCGCGGCGCGCGCCAAGCTGCCGGCGCGCCTGCCGTGATAGCGCGCACCGTGCGCCTGGCAGGCGTCCTCGATGACCGTGAGGTCGTAGCGGCGTGCGATCTCAGCGATCGAATCAATGTCCGCAGGACGACCGTACAGATGCACTGGCAGGATTGCCTTCGTCCGGCTCGTAATCGCTTGTTCAATCCGGCTTGGATCAATATTGGCCGTCATGGGATCAATGTCCACAAACACGGGCAGTGCGCCCGTATAGGAAATTGCTTCCGCCGTGGCGATGAACGTGTTGGCTGTAGTGATCACTTCGTCACCCGGCCCCACGCCTGCCGCCAGCAGCGCCAAGTGCAAGGCGCTCGTACCAGAGTTCAGCGCCACGCAATACTTCGTTTCACAGTAGGCGGCAAACTCTCGCTCGAACGATGCGACCTCCTCGCCGAGGATAAAAGATGCGTTCCCGCATACACGGTCCACCGCGGCCAGAATCTCGTCCCGCAGGTCCGCGTATTGGGTCTTTAGGTCAAAGTACGGTACTTTCATGCACGGTCCTTTTAGTCTCAAATATGAGCCCGAAGTTGCTTGCGGGAGAATCGCGGCATCGTCATCATGTGGTGGAGCGCTTCGTTGTAGAGGTTGGACAACGACGCTGGCCAGCTAATACAAACGCATTAAATGGTGTGATGTCTACTGGTGCGGCGATGTCGTCATCGCCGGTTTTTCGCCGGTGGGGACACCGGCGCACCAGAGTGGCGTCACATCAACCAATGCGTTTGTATTAGATCTTCGATGTTCGCTCCGGGGACGAATCTCCGCTGACCTCCGTGTTCCGGTATAAGGCCACCGCGAAGTGATGTCAATGCGACCGAGGTCCCATTTACGAATTGATAAGCAAAAGTTGCAGGTTGATATCTGCCGGCAATTGGCCGTTGAGAGCGCACAAAATCTGCGTGACGCAGGTCAGGTTGTACCTTGCGTAATAGATGAGGTTTACTTACTAGGTACTTGACCTAAAGGACGGTTTACTGTACACAGTAAGATCACGTGTAGGTGGGCTTTTACAATCAAGCTCCTAGTCCAAGCCAACGGAGGGAACGGGGTCTTGCAGTAGCTCCAAGAGTGAGCATCCGTTCAGTGTTGCGAGGTATTTTTATCACACCCGAGCTCGCACTATGATCGGATCAAAAGACGCCGTACTTGACGCAGGCTAGACTAGCGCGTGAAACGGCTTATCAACCTCAGCCACGGTGTGGCAGGTTGTAGGCCGAGTGTAGATCCGCTTCAGATGAAGCCTCTGGTGATCCGACGCTCGCGTGTGCCGGGTCAGGTTAAAAAAGAGGGGGGGCCGCGGTGGGTTTCACTGTGGCATATCGGGGAACTGTCTACAGGACCCCTCTCGCCCTGAGCGAAGCAAGCCGCCGGGAGCGAGTTCTTTCCAGCGCCCGCTTCTTTGTGGCGCTATACTCCCTTGTTGCTATTCGCTTTGACCGCGGTATCGCTGGCAGTTACGCGCTGGCTGCGCACCTCTTACTTCTTTTTTATGTTATTCACAGCTTGATTACGCTGATCCTGGTTCGGGTCTATCAGGACAGGGGACCAAGTTTCCTGCTCTCCATTCAGGCGGGGGATGTTCTGTGGCCTGCTCTTCTCTCCCTATTTACCGGTGGGCCTAATAGCCCATTCTTTCTGCTTTACGCCTTTGCGCTTTTAGCCGCGGCTTACCGTGGGAGCCTTCGGGAAACTCTTGCTACAGCGCTGTCGAGCGCATTGATCCTTTTATCTGAAGCGGCCCTTGTGACTTCCAGTTTGGGCTATCGATGGCGCCTGCTGTATGGTCAGTTTGGTTTCACCTCGTTCATTACTGAAATTATGTCTCTGCTTATGCTTGGTGGTTTGTTGGGATACCTTGCCGACAGGGAGAAACATCTGCCGGGCGAAACATCGGCTGTAAAGTCGATCCTCCAGAACGCTGACCCTGAGGCGAGTATAGACGAAACACTGGAAGGCGTCCTACGCGCCATTTTGAGACTGTTCGAAGGAAAGCGAGTTGCATTGGCTTTAAGTGATTTAGCAACGAGCCGGGGTTTTGTGTGGGAATGCGGAGCCGCTGAAATCGGGCAAGAAGGGTTGTTCCAGTTTGCCGAACTCGAAGCCTCTCAATGGGGCCAGTACTTTTTCCCGCTGCCGGGAAGCAGTTGGTGTCTTCAAAAATCCCAACGGGAGGAGCGCTATCGGCTTCTCGCTTTAGACGATGAGGGCCGCCGATTAGAGAAGGTTTCGTGCCCGTTAGCAGGGAATTTGCTTTCCGGACATCTCTTCCGGTCTCTCCTCGGGGTGACCTTCAGGCTCGGAAACGAGTGGTCCGGCCGTGTCTTTTTATTCGATGTGCGCCATAAGACGAACCTCGAATCGGACCTTCGCTTCTTTAAGGAACTAATTGGAGAAGTCGCTCCCGCTGTTCATAGCGTCTATCTCCTTCGCCGGCTGCGCTCTCGCAGCCGTACGATCGAGCGCGCGCGTATCGCACGCGACCTGCATGACGGGGTGATTCAGTCTCTGATCGCCCTGGAAATGCAGGTGGAAGTTCTGCGCCGCCAATGTGCCGGTACGTGTTTAGGCGCTGCCGAAAGCATTGAGAGTGTCAGGAACCTCCTCCGGCAGGAGATCAGCAACCTGCGCGAACTGATGCAGCAACTCCGACTGGACGAAGCAGCTCCACCACAAATCTTGCCCTGCGTTGCGGAGATAGTTGATAAATTCCGGCGTGAGACAGGCATTAACGCGAGTTTTGCCTCCGAGTTGGAAGCTGCAGCGCTTCCCCCACGCGTTTCCCGTGAGGTGGCTCAGATCGTACGCGAGGCCCTGGCCAATGTACGAAAGCACAGCGGAGCACAGAATGTCCAGGTGCGCCTCGCCTCATCACAGGATGACTTATGGAGGCTGGTGATAGAGGATGACGGCCAGGGCTTTGAGTTTTCAGGGCGGCTTTCTCAAACCGAACTTGACGCGGCCTGCAAGGGGCCGAGAGTGATTAAAGAACGCGTTCATTCAATAAAGGGTGAACTAGCTGTAGAATCACATCCAAGCCAGGGTGCGCGTCTGGAAATCCGATTTGCTCCGAAGGCACATGGATAGTCCCAGGAATCCCATCGATGTACTGATTGTCGATGATCATCCGGCGCTTCGCTATGGGCTTCGAAGGTTGCTCGATTCGGAGCCCGGCTTCCACGTAGTGGGCGAGGCTGCAGACGGTGTGGAGGCAGTGAGGTTGGTCCGGGAACTGAAGCCGCAGATCGTTCTTCTGGATCTTGTTATGCGCCGTCGCTCTGGACTTGAGGTTCTTCGTGATCTTGCAACCTTTGACTCGAAGGTGCGTACCATCATCTTGACGGCGGCCATTGAAAAAACTGAAATAGCACAGGCTCTTCAGCTTGGCGCACGCGGTATCGTGCTGAAAGAATCAGCCACGGAAGTGATAATTGAGAGCATTCGCAGCGTGCTCAAGGGTGAGTACTGGGTCGAGCGCGAAAAAGTCTCGGACCTTGTTCAGTTACTCCATCGCTTTTTGCCCCGCCCGGGAGGCAAGAATCCCCGCGAGAACTTCGGCCTCAGTTCACGGGAACTAGAGGTTGTGACTGCTATCGTGGCGGGCTATAGTAACAAAGAAATCGCCCAGAAACTTTCCCTCAGCGAACAGACAGTAAAACACCACATAACCAACATCTTCGACAAACTCGGCGTCTCCAATCGCATGGAACTCACTCTCTTCGCTATCAGCCATCACCTCATTGACGACGTCTAAATATCTGGGTAGCCATGGGCTGCGAGAGCTTGCCTTATGCTAAGTGCTGCTGTTCGGAATTACGGTGACGTATTTCCCCTCACCCGGCGCTCCGCGCCAGCCCTCTCCCTGCGGTGACCTGCCCCCCAAAAACTGGACCAGTAGCAATGTGAGTCTTCCGGGGTATAACAAGCCCAGGAGGACGAGCGATGAAATCAAACCGGTTCACGGAGGAACAGATCATTGGGATTCTGAAGCAAGGCGAAGTGGGGA
>DATKST010000119.1:0-16874 GCA_035531475.1 Terriglobia bacterium | reverse complement strand
ATCCTGCAATTCGGGGCTTCCGGTCCACTCGTTCACCGACCGGTAAATTTCCTGGGCCAGAATGTCCGGGGTAGAGTGAAGAGCGCGCCGCGCTGCCTCCACCAGGCGATCCTCGCCAAATTCCTCGCCGAAGGAGTTTTCGGGCTCCGTCATCCCATCGGTGAAAGCCAGAATCAGGTCGCCCGGCTGGAGTTGAACTACGGCCTGGTCGTACTTTACCCGTTCAAACAAACCAACCACCGTGCCGCCTTCTTCCAGACGTTGGACGGAGCCGTTGCGGAAGAGCATTGGAGCCGGGTGACCGGCATTGGTATAGGTCAACGTCCGGCGGGCGTCGTCGTAAACCGCATAGAAGAAGGTGGCATATTTTTCGGGCGGGGTACTTTGGTAGAGCTGTCGGTTCAGGCGCGCCACCACTTCGGACGGTAACAACGGGGAGGTGGGCCCCGTCCCGCCCGGCGCATTTCCGTCAAAGAACTGGGCACGAATGGAAGACTGGACGGCCGCCATCAGGAGCGCGGCGGAGATTCCCTTGCCGCTGATATCTCCCAGAACCAGGGCCAAACTTTCTTGCTCGATTTTCAGGAAGTCGTAATAATCCCCGCTCACCACGCGGGCGGCGTGGCAAACCCCAAAGACGCGCAGCCCGGGTAATTCCGGAAGAGTCTGCGGGAATAACTGGTTCTGAACTTCGCGAGCAATCTGCAACTCGCTTTCCAGCCGTGATTTTTCCTTGGATTCCTCGAGAAGCCGCTCGACGGCTGCGGTCATACTGTCAAAGGCAACCCCCAGCGAGCTGAGCTGGTCGCGCGCTGGCAGGTTGATGCGGTGGGAAAAGTCTCCGGACTTCACCTTCTCCGTGGCATCGTGCAGCTTATCGACGGTGGTGGTGATGGAGCGCGTTAACTTTACGCCGATGACGAGGGCCACCAGCTCGATGACCAGCAGCACCAACGCCACGAATACAAATAAGGTGACGGGCAGACTGGAAAGGCTTCCCAGAGTCGCCAGCAGCCGCGTGTTCAAGGCGGTGGTGCGCGAATAGACCAGCACCAGGATTGGAGGGCTATCGGTCCTGGCGCGGGCCTGCGACCAATCCACCGCATCCAGCGCCGAGACGCCAAAAACAGACATATCCAGGATGCCGTGAGCTTGGGGAATCTGGACATTGGCGGAGCGGATGCTGCCTTGGGAGAGGAAATTACCCTCGGAAGTTTCCAGTTGGACACTTCCTCGAGTTGCCGGCGGTTTCTGCTTCGGTGCGGTCCTGCCAAAGGTAAATACAGAAACCGGACCAATACCCGCGCCGGCCATGTCCAACAGTGAGGGCGTGACCGGCAAGGAAAGAATAATGGTCAGATCCCCCACCTGCGTCTTCTCCTGGTCCACAGCCCGGAGAAAAATGCCATGGGCACTCTCCACCACCGCTTCAAATTCCTCTTTTCCCTGTTCCTTTAGCCAAGCCGGGACCGGAACGGGGGTTTTGAGATCCTTTCCGGTCAACTCAAATGATCTTTCCTGGTTGGCGGCGTAAATCGTGACTTCAAGGCCGGGATAACTGGAGGAATATTCGGAAAGGTCGGCGATGTAGAACTTGTGCAACTCATCCAGCAGGGCTCCTGGTGAAGTTGCGCTCGAATGAAAGGCCTCGTGCGCCACCACGCGGTTGAGTTGAACCAGCTCGTCCACGTGGTTGTCCAAATGCTGGCTCACGAGGAAGGCGGCAAATTGTCCGTAGAGGATGAAAGCGCCGAGACCGGCAAGAGCCAGGATCAAAATGACGGGAACGAAGGCAATGAAAACATAGGTCACGATCAAACGCTGGCGCAAACCCCAAAGCAACCAGTGCTTCACAAGCTTGCCGATACAAAACACGTAGTAAATCACGCCCGGAATGACTGCGATCCAGAACACGAGCCACAGAATTCCCGGCGCCCGGCCCACAATCAGGCGGTCAAGCTCCAGGACGACGCCATAAATCAGCGCCCAGCAAGTGATGCGGGCCAGCCGGTGAGCGCGATACTCGCGAATTAGGGATTCAAGTTTCATGGTCGGAAGGATCCAACCGCGCCGTCAACGCTGGCCGGCTTGCGCTGCGGGCTGGGGTGCGGCTCCTGCGCCGACTGAGGCTCCCTGCTGCAACTTGCTGTGCCTAACCCCGTAGCTGAAATACACCCCGAGACCTACGGCCAGCCAAGTCAGGAAGACTTCCCAGGTCAGCAAGTGGAGCGAGAACATCATGATCATGGAAACCACGATGCCCATAATAGGTACAAAGGGCACCCACGGAGTTCTGAACGGCCGGTACAGGTTGGGTTGCCTCCGGCGCAAAATCCAGACGGCGGCGCAGACAACGGTGAAAGCAAAGAGCGTGCCGATGCTGGTGAGCTCGTCCAGGGTTGAAATGGGCAACAAGGCCGCGAGCAGGGCCACGCAGAGTCCGATGACAGAGGTCGAAATGTACGGGGTGCGCAGTTTGGGATGGACCTTGCAGGCCCAGTTCCAGAGCAGGCCATCGTGCGCCATGGTGAAGAAGACCCGGCTCTGCCCCAGTAGCATCACCAGCATGGTCGAGGTCAGGCCGCCGATGGCGCCGATCTTGACCAAAAGACTGCCCCACTTGACGCCCGTGACATCGACCCCCAACGCGATGGGATCGGCTACGTTGAGATGGTTGTAGGGAGCGAGTCCCGTAAGCACAATGGCAACCAGGATATACAATATGGTGCAGATGACGAGCGACCCAAGAATCCCGATCGGCATGTCGCGGGGCGGGTTCTTTGCCTCCTGAGCCGCGGTTGAGACGGCGTCAAAGCCAATGTAAGCGAAGAAGATGATGCCGGCGCCCCGCAAAACACCGCTCCAGCCGAACTCGCCGAAGTGTCCGGTGTTGGGCGGGATGAAGGGATGCCAGTTGCCCAGGGCCACTGTCCAGTGACCGGCCAGGAACTCAATTCCGAGGCCAATGAAAACCAACAGCACCGCGACCTTCACAATCACGATGACCGTATTGAGGTTTGCCGATTCCTTGATGCCCTTCACCAGTACAGCGGTCATGAGCAGGATGCCCACCAAGGCCATCAAGTCGCAGCGCGCGGTCACATGGGGCAGAGCCGCCAGGCCGTGGTGGATATTGCCCGCCACGGTGGCCAGCGGCGCCCACCGGCCCTGGTAGAACACCATCTTGGTTCCCGGCGCGTAAGAGACGGAAGGAGGGATGTGGATGCCGACGTCCTGAAGGAAGCTGCTGACGTAGCCGCTCCATCCCACGGCCACGGTGGCGGCGCCGAAAGCGTATTCGAGCACCAGCGCCCAACCAATCACCCAAGCCACAATCTCACCCAGCGTCGTATAGGCGTAGCTATAGGAGCTGCCGGCGATGGGAATGAGGGCGGCCAGCTCGGCATAACAGAGCCCGGCAAAAGCGCAACCTGTACCGGCGATAATGAAGGAGAGCACGATGGCAGGACCGGCGGCGGTGGCTGCCACTGGACCCGTGAGTACAAAGATGCCGGTGCCGATGATGGCGCCGATGCCCAGCGTGATCAGGTTGGCTGGGCCAAGCGTACGCCGGAGCGACCTCTCGCCCGTCTCCCCGGCCTCGGCCATGATGACTTCCAGCGGCTTTTTTGCCAGCAAATTGGCCATCAGACTTGTCCCCTCTCATGTCTTAAAATGTGACCCTGGGCGGCACAGCGCGCCCTTCGACGGCAACCCATGCCGCTTTCATTCCAAAGTCGCCGGGACTCAAGCTCCGCCCAGCACTTTCAAATACTCATTGGCGCGCTGGCCGGGGTCATCGGCGGAAATCAGGTCATGGATCACGGCCACGGAGTCCGCTCCGGCCGCGATGACGGCGGGGGCGGTTTCCAACGTAATCCCGCCAATGGCCACCAGCCGCTTCCGGGTCAACTTCCGGGCTTGGCGCAACAGTTCCAGTCCCACCACCGGATCAGCGCGCTCCTTGCTCCGGGTCGTGAAAATCGGACCCACTGCAATATAATCCACCGGCTGCCGGTCCGCATCTTTCAACTGGTCCAGGTTATGGGTGGAGAAGCCCACCAGCTTGCCGCCGCCCAGTATTTTTCGCGCCAGGTCCGGCGGCAGATCGTCCTGGCCCACATGAACGCCGCCGGCGCCAGCGGCAAGGGCAATATCCGCACGGTCATTCACGATCAAGAGTCCACCCTGGCTTGCCGCCTGCCGGGCCAATTCCCGGCTCACCTCGTAGACTTCCCGAGGCGAGGACTGCTTGTCGCGGTACTGAATCAGTTTCACTCCCACATCCAGCAGCAATTGAGACAAAAGCTGGGGCGACCGGCCCTGCGTTTGGGCGGCGTCGATTATGGCATAGAGCCTGGGAAATGGGCAGTCCATTGTTTTCATACACATTCTAGCTTCATTCCTTCAATTTCGGGTGACCCCGTATACCCTGCAGCTCACAGAAGCCTTTCAATTCGAAGTTGGTAGCCACGACGAACGCCCCACCTCGTCGTGGCTACCCCGCTACCCGTTTTGCTTTGGGGGGCCACCAAGATTACAATCATGCCAGATAGATCAGTTAAAAGGAGACGAGCTGTGACCTACGTCCTGAGTGATTACGTGGCTGAAGCGATGGCGCTGGCCGTCTATGACAAATTGGAGGATGGCTCCTACTCTGGCCACATTCCGGATTGCCAGGGCGTCATCGCGTTTGGACCTTCCCTGCACACCTGTGAGAATGAACTCCGTTCGACGCTTGAAGATTGGATTTTGCTGGGCCTCAGGCTCGGGCACGCACTCCCTGTTATTGCTGGAATCGATCTCAACAAGGAGCCCACTCGTGAGCCGGTGGACGCCCTGTAAGCGCAATAATGCGGTTGTTGTTGGCAGTCTGGCCGGCCTCCTCCAAAGCCACGACGAGCGCCTTACCTCGTCGTGGGCCTTTCCAATCGTGTCCAAACCTGATATCGTTTTCGCCATGTCACACGTCCGGCGGTTAAGGCTTGGCGACCGCATTTTCTTCGCAACGGTGAGTCGTCAAGGGACGCTTCCACCCTTCACGGCAGCCATGGCTGAACCCAGGGAAACGCCGGCTTGCCCGTAGCGCCACACGTGAGCTAGAATTGCCAGCAGATTTCAATTTCAGAAGGACAAGGCACCCATGAAGCTTCGTGAGCATCCTAAACTAAAAGGAAAATGGCCGCCCCAGTGGGAAATAAACCAAGTTGACGGACCGGTGTCCCCAAATCCAGAGGGCGAGCAGGGCGTACTGAAGGACGTTAAGCGGTACTGGTTGGAATCTCGGGGGCACCTCGCCTTATTTATTCGTCACAATGGCCAAAGATACCTGGGACAGATGGAGTTCAATGATAAACCCTTCCAAGAAGCTCTATACACAGAGCTCATCGCAGAGCTCAAACGGTGCGATTCGATACCAATAGAGAAAGTGGGCGACCTTGACATAGGCTTCTAGAATGCCGCAGCGGGCGACAGTGACTTTATGCCTTTCAAACTCGGGTGGCGACGACATGAACGGCTATGTCGTCGCCATCGGCTCGTGACGTGCTGATCGGAGGAGGATGGATGCCAATCAATTTTGTTGATCTCGACGGTTCTGACCCAGGGTTTGATCCTAATCAAGCCCGCAGGGAAGAAGTCAAGGGTGCCATACGGCGTGCTCTTGCGGACATACACCAAAAGGATGTGTGGAGGGTCGACATCCAGGAAGAAGCCTGTTCGCTCAATTATAAAATTTGGATATGTGGGCCGCAAAGATTCAACTGGCAAAGCGAATTCCTTGCTCTCTTGGACCCGAATGTCCTTGTCGCCGAGGTTAAGTTAGCAGTCGCTAACTATTTCCGGGAGAGGTAAATGGGCCTAGCAGCCGGGCAGCGGCAGCGTGGCCTGTTTGGAAAGAGGACAAGGTCATTACCACATCTTCGGGTTAGGGTTGGCGGTACTCGCGGACCACGTGAGACATCCGCAGGTACGCACACTCAACCGTCGCAGGGTCGCACGATTTGCCCAGCAGTTCGAGCGCGGCGAGAATAAGAGCAAGCGTCTTGTCGTCAAGCACCCTATCTTGACCACTGAAGTTGAAGGGGTCGGAGAGCCAGCCTGAGAGCCCAGATGTATCCGCGTTACAACGTCATCAGTTGCAACTCGCTGCCATGCGTAATCAGTTCCTCGCGCCGAGGGTGGCTTGAAGAGTTACCTTGCTTCCCTTGGTCACTTCAAGGGTTCGCTTCCAGGACGGGCGGCCCGCAAGCCTGACTTCAATGTCATGACTTCCTGCCTGCAAATCGAGGGTTGAGGGAGTATCTCCCATAAACTTCCCGTCGACGTAAATCTCCCCGCCTTGAGGTGTTGACGTGACGGCTACGGTGCCCTTGCCGGGCGAAGTGGTAGCGGCAACGGTTCCAGCCTGACCGGATGGGATGACAACCGCAGTTCCAGGCTCTCCGCTCTGGGCGATGGCCTCGTAATAGCCAATTTGGGTGATGATTTTTTGCTGTTCCTCCGGCGTTTGAGCCTTCAGTAGCTCTTCGGTTAGGCTTTGAGCCTTTTGGAGCGCGTCCGCCTGAATCTTGGCTTTTTGTGCCGTGGCCTGAGCTTGCTCGATAGAGGCTTGTCTCGCAGCGTCGCTTTGCTGATCTAACTTCCGTGCCCGCGCTGCCACATCGAGAATATCTTGATTGTAGACAGGTGGGGCCGGCGCGGGAACCGGTTGCGGGGCGGCCTCTTGAGCCTTTTGTCCAATGACGGCATGGACCAAGCGCCCGGCGGCGGACCGATGCTCATCTTCGCCCGCAAAGCTTGAGTACCCGAGATAGGTCGAGGTCACGACCTTGTAGGCGATCTCGTGGGCATACATGTCGACAACCATTTCTCCGCCCTTCAAAGTCGCGGAAAGAATTGTGCCGGTGCTGAGGAGTGGGCACGCCTCCGGCGTTAAGGTTCCCTGGTCGCAACTAATAACGTAACCGTTCCCGTTGGTACCTATAACCAGGGCGGCATAGAGGAGGTGCGGCGTTCCGTTCACCGGGTTTGGGGCCGAAGTACAGTTCATGGTGGCGGAGTCACCAAGCCCGGCGATGGAGCAATTCGCGCGGCTGGACTGGCCCGTATAGACCCGGTAAATCAAACGCTGGGCCTGAAGCACCTTTAGCTGAAGAGCCTCATCGCTGTATTTCTGTCTGGCAAGGGCTAGGACAGGAATGAAGAACAGGAGGGCCGAACCCGCGCATGTAAGCCTTTTCATATGCTCCCCCTCAGTTGGACTGCCCTGAATGGTCAAGACTATCGCTCTAATGGTCCCTCGTCAAGTCGGTCGGCGATTGGAGAACTGATGGCCACGACGAGAAGAACGCTCGTCGTGGCTACCCCCTATTCGACATCTTTTCCATTCTTTGAGAAGCGTGACAGGAAGTGCGTGTCGAACTTTCCTGCCTGAAAGTCGGGATCCGCCATGATTTTTTCGTGAACGGGGATGGACGTGGAAATTCCTTCAATCAAGAACATTTCGAGCGCCCGCCTCATGCGGCGGATGGCTTCCTGGCGGTCGCTGGCGTGGACAATCAGCTTGGCAATCAGGGAATCATAATAGGGTGGGATGACGGACTCCGTATAAGCAGCACGGTCCACTCGCACGCCTGGACCGCCCGGCACGTGCAGTCCCGTCACCTTCCCCGCGCAGGGGGCAAAGGTATCCGGATTCTCGGCCACCACGCGGCACTCAATGGCGTGCCCCACGAGCGGCACGGTTTCTCCCGTGATGGGCAGGCTTTCACCCGCCGCAATGCGGATTTGGAGCTTCACCAGGTCGAGACCGGTCACCATTTCCGTCACCGGATGCTCCACTTGAATGCGGGTATTCATCTCCAGAAAGTAGAGATTGCGCTTCTCATCCATCAGGAATTCGGCGGTTCCCGCGTTCGTATATCCCACCTGCTTCAAGGCTTCGACAATTTTGCGGCCCATGCGCTCACGCAGTTTGCCATCAACCTGGGTGGAAGGCGCCTCTTCCACCAGTTTCTGATGACGGCGCTGGATGGTGCATTCGCGCTCACCCAGGTGGATCATTTTCCCATGCCGGTCGCCCATCACTTGAAATTCAATGTGGCGCGGGGAGGCAATGTACTTTTCAAGATAAACGTCCGGACAACTGAATGCTGAAGCTGCTTCGTTCTGAGCCGTCTGCACGGCGCGAGGCAGCTCATCCGGGGAATGCACAATCCTCATGCCCCGGCCGCCACCGCCCGCCGCGGCCTTGACCATCAACGGGTATCCCACCTGCCCGGCGACTTCCAGCGCCTGCTTTTCCGATTCCAGCACGCCCGATCCCGGCAGCACCGGCACGCCCAACTCCGCCATTTTCTTGCGGGCCTTGTCCTTGTCACCCATCAGCCGGATCACGTCCGGCGTGGGGCCAATGAAAGTGAGCTTGGAGGTCTCGCAAACCTCGGCGAAGCTCGCATTTTCGGAAAGGAAGCCATAGCCGGGATGAATGGCGTCCGCATTGGTGATTTCCGCGGCGGAGATGATGCTGGCCACGTTCAGATAACTTTCCGAGCTTCGCGGCGGGCCAATGCAGAGCGCCTCATCCGCGAAACGCACGTGCAGCGCGTAGCGGTCCGCCTCCGAATACACGGCCACCGTCTGAATTCCCAACTCCTTACAAGCGCAAATGATCCGCACGGCGATTTCGCCGCGATTGGCAATCAATATTTTGTTGAACATTCAATTCCCTGTTTCCGACAGGTGTCCGGCGCCGTTCCGGAGAAAAGCCCTTCACTATGAATTGTAATCGATTGAAGGCCCGGTGAGTGCCGGATTCTTGGCACGATGCCGTTAAAGTCGCGTTCGCTACGTGCTGCGGTGACGTATTCTTGCAACGGCCTTTAACACCCCCCTCACCCCCAGCCCCTCTCCCCGCAAGGGGGGAGAGGGTGGCGCGAAGAGCCGGGTGAGGGGGTGCGCGAATAGGTGAGTGAACTTACGAACCGCTCCGCTTAGTTCCAGCCTTGGACGAAACCTTGAAGGCGTCCCCGGATTTCATCCCGGATGCGGCGGAATGCCGCGAGTCTTTCCTCTTCCGAACCTTCGACGGCGGCCGGGTCTTCAATACTCCAATGGAAGCGCTGGGTCGCGGCGGGAAACACCGGGCAACTTTCCCTGGCGTTATCGCAGACCGTGATCACGGTTTCGAAATGCTGTCCCTGAAACTCATCCAGAGGTTTCGACCGATGGCCGGAAATATCGATGCCGATTTCCCGCATCGCGGCCACCGCTTCCGGCCTCACCGTGCTGGGCCGGGTTCCGGCGCTGAACACGTTGAAACGATCTCCTGCGTCGTGCCGGAGCAGGCCCTCCGCCATCTGGCTGCGCGCCGAGTTTCCCGTGCAGAGGATTAAGACTCGTTGCATGTCGAACCTCTCTGCGTCACGAGACCGGCCCCGGCTGCGGCAGGTTCCAAGAAATAGCGCTGGAACCGAAGGGCGACGTTAACCAACGCGATCATCACAGGAACTTCAACCAATGGACCGATCACGGCGGCAAATGCGGCTCCTGAATGAATCCCGAACACCGCGACGGCCACCGCAATGGCCAGCTCAAAATTGTTGCTCGCAGCCGTGAAAGAAAGCGTGGCCGTCTGGCTGTAATCGGCCCCGAGCTTGTGGCCCATCCAGAACGAGACCAGAAACATGACGACGAAATAGATCAGCAGCGGGAGCGCAATGCGCAGCACGTCGAGAGGAAGCCGGACAATGTAATCTCCCTTCAAGGAGAACATGACCACGATCGTAAACAGCAAGGCGGCCAGCGTGAGCGGGTTGATGCGCGGCACAAAATGGTTCTCATACCACGGTCGGCCCCGCGCCCGCACCAGTCCAAACCGGGTGAGCATCCCCGCCAGAAACGGGACGCCCAAATAGATGAACACGCTTCGGGCAATTTCGCCAATAGACACGCTCACGGCCGCGCCTTTCAGTCCAAACCATGGCGGAAGCACGGTGATGAAAATCCAGGCGTAAATGGAATAAAACAGGACCTGGAACACGGAGTTGAACGCCACCAGTCCCGCCGCGTACTCGGTGTCGCCCTTGGCCAATTCGTTCCAAACGATGACCATGGCAATACAGCGGGCGAGGCCGATCATAATCAGGCCCGCCATGTATTCCGGATAGCCGCGCAGAAATACGATGGCCAGCAAGAACATCAAGACCGGCCCGATCACCCAATTCTGAACCAGCGAGAGAAGCAGGATCTTGCGGTTTCGGAACACTTTGCCCATCTCTTCGTAGCGAACCTTGGCCAGCGGCGGGTACATCATGAGCATCAGTCCAACCGCGATGGGGATGGAAGTGGTACCTGTCTGAAACCTGGTAATGAGGCTCACGAAGCCGGGCGACAAGTATCCGGAGGCCACACCCGTCGCCATGGCCAGGAAAATCCACAGCGTCAGATAGCGGTCAAGAGTTGACAGCTTGCGTCTGATATGTTCGTTCATCGCCGTGCTCCCTGGCCAGCGGGGCCCTGGCTTTCACCGTCTTTCAGTGAATTTCTAATGGCATTCAGCACAGCGCGTCTTCCCTTGAAGGCCCTCGATGCCCTCTTTGCCAATCGCGGGAACCATGACAAGGGCAGCAACTGGATCAGCCCACCAAAGGCCGAAGACGGCGTTCAAGAATAGACCGCCTAATAGAATCGCGGAGAGGTACGTGCAGAATTGCGTCTGCTTGGCGTCGGCGGCCATGGCGGAGCTTCCTAACTGCGCACTTACCCTGCGCTTTGCCCGCGCCAGCACGGGCATGACAAAAACGGCGGCAACCGCCAGAAGAATTCCGGCAATACTCCGGCCCGGCGCTTTCACGCGAACCAGGCTGGCGAGCGCTTCATAACCCACGTAGAGGGCAAGACCGAGGAAACACACACCAACGATTCGTAGCGATATGACTTCCCGCTTCTCCCTCCGGCCTTCATCCGCATCCGCCGACATCCGCCAGAGGAGCGCGCCGCCCGATGCGACTTCAATAAAGCTGTCGATACCGAAGGCAACCAGGGAGATACTTCCCGCATTGACGCCTGCGAAGACGGCCACAAGGCCCTCCAGGGTGTTCCATGCAATCGTGAAGTACTCCAGACGCTTGCCATGACGGGCTAGCGCGTTGCGGTCGAATGTCGTGATTTCAGCCATGACGTCCCACCATACCCTATTGCGGCAGCGTAAACTGCTCTTCAGTTGCGCTATATAGCCTCAAGCTGCGGTTGGCTTCTTCGCTCTAATAAAGGCGCTCATGAATTTGCCGTCCACCGCCTCCGCGATCGCTTCCACGTCGATGCCCTGTCCGGAAAGAAACTGCCGGGCATCGTCGATTCGATAAACACGAGTGGGCTCGATATCGATTGCCTCGAAGCCGGCGGCGGCCAGCTTGGCGCGATACTCGGACTCCTGCAAAGCTCCTGCCACGCAGCCCACCCACAGCTCGACGCTGCGCCGGATGGCAGCCGGAACCTCACCGCGGACCACCACGTCCGACACGGCCAGGCGGCCGCCGGGCTTCAGCACCCGAAAAGCCTGCCGCAGCACACGGTCCTTATCCGCAGAGAGATTGATGACGCAATTAGAGATGATCACGTCCACCGAGTTGTCCGGCAGCGGGATGTTTTCAATCTCACCTTGGAGGAATTCCACATTCTGGATTCCGGCTTGGCGCTGATTTTCGCGGGCCAGCGCCAACATTTCATCCGTCATGTCGAGTCCATACGCTTTGCCGGTTGGCCCCACGCGCCTGGCAGACAGCAGAACGTCGATGCCTCCGCCCGAGCCGAGGTCGAGCACGGTTTCGCCCGGATTCAGGTTGGCCAGGGCGGTGGGATTGCCGCACCCGAGCGAAGCGCGGAGAGCCTCTTCAGGAATTTCACCCGCCTGATTGAGGTCGTAGAGATTCGACGTGATGGGATCGGCGCAGCCGGGCGCGGTGGGCGCCGCTCCGCAACACGAACTTCCACCAGTCATCACGCGCAGTGCAGCTTGGCCGTATTTTTCCTTTACAACTTCCCTAATGTTTTCGGTACTCATGGTTGCTTCCTTTCGGTTTGTTTTTTGCCACGGGTCCAAAGCAAATGATTCTTTCGGGTTGGATGGCCTTGTTGCGGGTGCAGCATTCGGCATACAGGAAATTGATAATCCCCTGCAAAGCATCGGTATTCGCCCGGTACCACAGGAACGTGCCCTGGCGCCGCACGCGTACCAGTTCCTGGTTCTTGAGCTTGTCGAGATGATGGGAAAGGGTGGAAGCGGGGATCTGAAGCTCATCTTGAATATCGCCCACCACCAGCCCTTGGGGGTGAGCGGTGAGCAAGAGCTGCATGATGCGCAGCCTCGGCTCCGCGCCCATGGCCGCGAACATCGCGGCATAGCGGGCGGCCTGCTGGTTGTCTTTGCGACTCCTCATGTTTCTATTATATTAGAAATATAAAATAATGCAAGAAGGTTTTTCGTTGGGTCGGGGGGCAGCAGCAAAAATGCGCCACTACCTTTCGTTTCCAGATCGAAGGGAACATCCATCGATCTTTTCTTTACACAGATTTCCGGCTCCTGCATACTGGCTGCTATGGATTTGTCACCCAAGTGGCGGTACAAGGTGCAGCGTTTGAGGTCAAGCCTGCGCGAAGTATTGGGCAAGAAAGAAGGGGCTTACGATACGGCGCACCGCATGTGCCCGAACTGCCGCGCCCTGGTGGAACGTGGCGCCTCCACGTGTTCTTTCTGCGGGGTATCCCTGCGCTCTCCGCGCTCCAGAAGCACCAACTCCACACCGGGCCGGGTGATGGGTATTATTCCCATTCCGACTACGGCCACGGCCGCCATCTGCGCCGTCGATATCGCCATCTACGCCATCATGTGGTACATGACGCAGAACCTCGCTTCAGCCAACATGACTTCCGCGCCCAGTCTGGGCGGGATCGACGGAAGCGTGGTGATCCGGCTGGGCGCCAAGTGCCCGCTCATCTTTTTTGCTGGCCAATGGTGGCGGCTGGTCACCGCCAACTTCCTGCACCTCGGCCTTCTGCACATATTTTTTAACCTCTGGTGCCTGATCGATCTCGGGCCCATGGTGGAGTCGCTCTTCACCACCCCGAAGTTCATCGTCATGTATCTGGTCACCGGGGTCTGTGGCTTTCTTTTGAGCTTGTGGTATAGCCCCTATGGCGTTTCCGCCGGCGCTTCGGCCGCCATCCTGGGGCTGATCGGCATTCTGATTGGGGCCAGTTTCCATCACGGCAGCCTGGGGAAAGACCTGCGCAGCCAACTCTGGAAATGGCTGATTTATATTTTCATCTTTGGATTGTTTTTCTCGATCGACAATGCCGCCCATGTGGGAGGATTGCTTAGCGGGATAGCTTTTGGCTACTTAATGCCGGAGGGCGAGCCGATGACGCGGGCCGCCGAGTCCCTGTGGAACTCTTTGGCCGTTTTATCCGTCTTAATCATTGCCGGATCGTTTGCCATGATGGCATTGAATCTGGCACACGCACGATAGTGGTCAGCGCGGGCAGATAATAACATTCAATTTCGGCTCGAATACGCACCCTCACCCCCACCCTCTCCCCGCTTGCGGGGAGAGGGTGGGCGGACTGGAGGGGCGACCTGGGCCGGCCCTCTCCCCGCAAGCGGGGAGAGGGTGCCGCGAAGCGGCGGGTGAGGGGTGCCGGTTAGCAAACAGCATCCTGAGAATAACGGTGGTTGTTGGCAAAGTTTTTGCTGAATACTTTTTTTGCTCGTCACGATATCTTGCAGCCGGGAGGCATACGCAATGAAGGCTTTCGTCGCCGGGATCGTCCTTGGAATTGTGCTGATCGGGGTGGGATTTTACTTCTATATGACATCAGGGAAAGCTCCAGTCGCAACTTCCGACCCGCCCATGCCAATGGAGGCTTTCTTCGCGCATGCGGCGCTCCACGCACGCATTCAAAAGGATTATCCGAGGCAGGTTCCTGTTCAACCTGATGAAAACCTCTACATGACCGGCGTCCAGGTCTTTCGCGATAACTGCGCCATGTGCCACGGCCTGCCGAATCAGCCGGAGTCGGCGGCGGCAAAGGGGATGTTCCCGCACCCACCCCAACTCTGGGAGCCAAATCACATGGTGACGGATGATCCTCCGGGCATGACTTACTGGAAGGCGAAGAATGGAATTCGCCTTTCCGGGATGCCGGGATTCCACGCTTCCCTCAACGATCGGCAGCTTTGGGCCGTCAGCCTGCTGTTGGCCAATGCGGACAAGTTGCCAGCCACGGTGACGCAGGATTTGTCCGTCCCATCACCCACTGGCACCGTCGCACCGCCGGGCAAATAGGGGCGGGGAAGGCGCTAACCCACGGGTGGCCACCGGGGTCGCCCCGATAGGGGCGTTAAAATAAGAGTTTGCGACCCCCTGAGCCGCTCTAGCGGCGATAGCCTGTGGCCCACGGCGATTAGCCGTGGGGTAGAGTTCCCAAAATCATCCCATAAGCCCCCTTGGGGGCGGCATTATTCCCGCACATGATGCCGCCCGCCAAGGCGGGCTTTGGCGAAGTTCCAGGCCCTGATTTTAACACCTATGACGGTCGCCCCACCCTACACCCGCCGCCGGTCCAACCCCGCCGCCAGACCCACCCCTCGAACCGAATTTGGGCTGCATTCATCCAATCGGAATAGGCTGAAACATAATGAGTAATGCCACAGGGAAGAAAGAACCGATAAAGGTCAAGCGCCTGAAGGAGACGCTGCCGCACATCTGGGAATTCATCCGTCCCCGGCGTGCGATTCTGGCCGTGGGGTTCGTCATCGTGACCATCAACCGGCTGGCGGGGCTGGTGCTGCCCGCGTCGTCCAAATATCTGATCGATAATGTCATTGGCAAGCGGCAGGTTCATCTCCTGAAGCCTCTGGTCCTGGCGGTGGTCGGCGCGACCGCCATTCAAGGCGTCACTTCCTTCAGCTTGACGCAAGTGCTCTCCAAGGAGGCGCAAAGGTTGATTGCCGAGCTGCGCCGCCAAGTGCAGGAGCACGTGGGACGCCTTCCCATCGCCTTCTATGACGCCAACAAGACCGGCGTCCTGGTGGCCAGGATCATGAGCGACGTCGAAGGACTGCGCAACCTGATCGGCACGGGACTGGTTCAATTCGTCGGCGGCCTGTTAACGGCCATTTTCGCTCTGTTCATCCTGCTCCACATCAGCGTTTCCATGACTCTGATTGCAGTGGCGTTGCTCCTGGGTTTCGGACTAACCCTGAAAAAAGCCTTTGCGTTTATCCGCCCGATTTTCCGCGAACGCCGGAAAATCAATGCTGAAGTCACCGGCCGCTTGACCGAATCGCTGGGCGGCGTGCGCGTGGTGAAAGGCTACCATGCCGAAGGGCGCGAGCATGAGGTTTTCTCCGCTGGCGTTGGAAGGCTGCTGACCAACGTCCTGAAGACGTTGACTGCCACCTCCGTCATGGACCTTTCTGCCACGACGCTGTTGGGCATTGTCAGCGCCATCATTATGCTCCTCGGCGCCCACCGCATCCTCGCCGGCTCCATGACCCTTGGCACCTTTGTCACCTATACCCTCTTTCTGGGATTCCTGGTGGCGCCGATGGTTCAGATTGTGGGTATCGGTACGCAATTGACGGAAGCGGTGGCCGGGCTCGACCGCACGCGCGAAATCCTGCGTGAAAAGCCCGAAGATGAAGACCCTTCCCGCACCGTGAATATGGGTCCGGTGCGGGGCGAAGTGAGCTTTGAAAATGTCAGTTTTTCCTACGATGGCAAAGTGGAAGTCCTGAAGGAAGTGAGCTTTTTCGCGGCTCCCGGCACGGTGACGGCGCTGGTGGGACCTTCCGGCGCAGGCAAGTCCACGGTGATTGGGTTGCTCGCGGCATTTTATCGGCCCAGCCAGGGAAGAGTGCTTATCGACGGAGTGGATTTGGCCTCATTGCGTCTCGATTCCTACCGCAGCCAGCTTGGAGTGGTCCTGCAGGAGACCTTCCTTTTTGACGGAACGATTCGTGAAAACGTGGCATTTTCCCGTCCCGGCGCCGCGGAGGAACAGATCCTTGCAGCCTGCCGCGTCGCCCGGGTTGATGAATTCGCGGAGAAGCTCGCCGAAGGATACAACACGGTGGTGGGAGAGCGCGGCGTAAAGCTTTCCGGCGGGCAAAAGCAGCGGGTTTCCATGGCCAGGGCACTCCTGGCTGATCCCCGCATCCTCATCCTGGATGAGGCGACCTCAAGCCTGGATTCGGAGTCTGAAGCCATGATCCAGGAAGGACTGGCCGTGCTGATGCGGGGCCGGACGACGTTCGTAATCGCTCACCGCTTGTCCACCATCCGCAGTGCCGGTCAGATTCTGGTGATGGAAGACGGGCGTGTTATCGAATGCGGCAACCACGAATCGCTTTACGCCGCTCATGGCCGTTATTGGGAGCTTTATACCCGGCAATACGGCCTTGAATCCAACCGCTTTCTGGCGCCGGGGGAAGGCTTGGAGCGGCCCGAGGACGCCCATCCGGAAGCGGCGGAAGCCGGAGAACCCGGTCCCGATTCAGAAATTGACTTGCCGGGACCGATCGGCCTGATCCGCACAGGAAACCGGTGATCGGACACCCGGCCGCCAAGGATTCACACTTCGGAGCAAGACAGGAGGCGGCGCCAAGCCAAGCAGGCGCTGCTGGCCGAAAGCCGCAAGCACTCGGTCAGCCGATGTCTGCGGGCGGTGCCGGGCTTGGGGCTGGTGACGCGCATCAGCGCGGAGTTTTGTATGGTCAACGGCCAACTGAAGCGTTCGGCTAAGTCTCCCACCCTGCGGGGACTGAATCCCAACCATCAGCGCCAGTTGAAGGAGATCTTCAAGTCGGCGGC
>DATKST010000118.1:0-8546 GCA_035531475.1 Terriglobia bacterium | reverse complement strand
AAAGTTCGGCGGTCAGAGACCGCCGCTACTGCAGCGAAAATGTACCACTACCAGTCTACGGTGCTGTATCCTGGCCCTATGTCGCGGTTGCGTCGCCCTTTGGCCGCCAAGAACTCATGCCCGGCGGCCAGAGGCCGCCGCTACAGCAGGATTCCTGCTCTCGAATCCGCCGGCTGGCGCAGACCTTCTAAGGTCTGCGTGCACGAGTCGTTACCAACCGCATGACCGGATCGTGTACGCCGGCCCCCGTGCCGATACCAGAGCGATCCGGCTAGATCAGGAAATGACTCATGCGCCCGCCATAGCGAGACAAGCGAATCCTAGACTCCAAGCCGTCTGCGAACGGCGGCGCCCAGCCCCAACAATCCAGTCGCAAACAAAAGCACGGAAGCCGGTTCCGGGGTGCCTGTGGTGCCGTCGGTCATGCCAGCTTCGGTGAAGGGTGTGTCAAACACCTTGCCGTTGGCGGTCTGCCCATAGCCAACCACAATGGATCCCAGCGGAAGCCCTCCCGCGATCAGGATATTCGCCAACCCCTTCGGGCCGAGTTCCGCTCCATTGAGCGCAAAGACGTAAGTACCGAAATCCGTGGCCGTAATCCCGTTGATGGCAAGATCGGCGGCGGACCAGTTGGTGAAGCTGTTGGATTTATTATTGGGCCCTTGCAACGTCAGAAAACTGTAGATCTCTGCACCAGGTCCCATGTCACCGAAGAAGCCGTCCACAACGGGACTTTTCAGACCGAAAACTCCTGCGGTTGCAAACGCAGAGCTACCCGGTATTCCTGTTCCACCGGGGTACGGATTGAAGAACGTAACCCCGCTGAGCGGATTAGAGGTGAAAAGGTTGGTGGTATCGTTTGGGATGCCGATTATCACGAACAGCGGTTGCGCGAGATTCTTGGCGCCGCCGCTTTCCTGGAAGATATCAAAAGCCGAACCGTTGCCGATAAGATTCGGGTCACCCGCGCATCCCTCGGCACAAGTCGTTCCGGCGCCAGGACCTATATGCAGGGTAGAGTCTGCCCAGACCGTGGACACACCAGTAATCAGAATCGCCAGCAAAGCTAATAGCATTTTACGCATAACGCTTATTCCTTTCATAGTCTTACAGAGGTTTTGTGGCCTAACTTTCCAAATCTTACGACACAGAGGCCCGGAGGAAGTCTGTGCAATCCTGATTCCAAATTCCGGCCTTGAAAATGGACTGCTTAGCCGAGTCAGCGGCGCAGAAACGGAAAAATATTCCACTATAATGGTATTTTCCGCCTTCATGTCACTTGGGCAATGCTCTGCCCGCCTCACCTATTCGGTATCGTTGAAGACCCTGCCTGCGGGGAGTCATAATGTCCGCGTGTCGATCCCTATTGCCTCGACGGACGCTGACCAGACGGTCATGCTGGAAAACGTCCAAAGCACGGTTCCCACGCGCACCACGCGCGGGCAATATGGAGAGATCGAAAAGGCTCACGCGATTTACGATTGTGTTTTTCACAACATGCCGCATGACAAGTCAGGGACGGGGTGGGGACGGGGAGATGCACGGTGGGCCTGTGACGCACATCACAGAAATTGTACTGACTTCCATTCATTATTCATCTCAATGGCCCATTCGGAGAGAATTCCTGCGAGGTTTGAGATCGGCTTTCCGCTGCCGGAAAATCTGCAGGAGGACAGGGTGCCGGTGGACATTACCGAGGCTTGGCTGGATCAGAAGAAATACGATTACTTTTTCGGAACCGTGGATGCCAATCGCGTGCGCTTCTCACGGGGCCGGGACCTGACGCTCGCGCCCAAACAATCCGGCACGACGGTGAACTATTTCGTGTATCCTAACGTGGAAGTGGATGGCAGACCGTTTCAAGCTGTTGCGCGCTTCAGGTTCAGGAACGTGGGGCGGTGAAGGGCAAAACGCAGTAAGCAGAAGGCAGCAGGCAGAAAATAGTAAGCAAAGGGCTGAAACCCAGATTTTTGCTGCTCTTACTGCCTTGGAAGTTCAGGGGACTTGGTGGATGTGTTAGCTGCGTGCGCGAATAATCCCAAGGAGAGACGATGGCAAGCGAGGAATTAACGGGCGGGCATCAACCCACAATCAAATTGCAATCGACCACCCGGCACCAGGTTGTGGAGATTGTGGAGAGAAAGGACTATGCCGCGGACCTCTGGTCGATCCGGGTTCGACCGGCGGACAAGCTGGTTTTCAAGCCGGGCCAATATGCCACGTTGGGAGTGGAGAATGGCGAGCATTTGGTGGAGCGTGCTTATTCCATCGTTTCCAGTCCGGCGGAGGAGACGATCGAGTTTTTCTTCGAGCTGGTTCCGCATGGCGAGTTGACTCCGCTGCTTTACCAGCTTCAGGTTGGCTCCGCACTGTTGATGCGCCGCCAAGCTAGAGGGCTCTTTGTGCTGGATACGAAGAGCGGACACCCAAAGCACTTCATGATCGCAACCGTGACGGGCGTGGCGCCTTACGTGAGCACCGTCCGGGAGCTGCGGCGGCAGGAGCTGGAGGGCAAGCCGGTGGACGTTTCTCTGGTGGTGTTGCAGGCGGCAAGCCGTTCCTGGGAATTCGCCTATCGCGAGGAACTGCAGCAGCTTGCGCAAAGTGTTACCTGGTTGCGTTATATTCCCACGGTCAGCCGGCCTTGGGAAGACACTGCGTGGCAAGGCGAGGTGGGCCGCGCCGAGGACCTCCTGCGGAAGTATGCGGACACCTTGCAGCTTGACCCCGGCGGGACCACGGCTTACCTGTGTGGCCATCCGGGAATGATTGAAAACGCGCATGGCATATTGCAGCGAAGAGGATTCAGCAAGGGATCCGTGCGCGAAGAACAGTATTGGGTGCCCGCTCACAAGACCGCCTAACCTCAACACTGTTCAGTTAGCGTGAACCACATGATCCTGGCGGCTGAGGCGCCGCGTGGCCCCTCACCCCAGCCCTCTCCCCGCCAGCGGGTAGAGGGGGACGATCCGTCTCCTGACCGTAAGCCCATGCAACGGCCCTCTCTCCGCCAGCGGGTAGAGGGGGAACCGCGAAGCGGTGGGCGAGGGGCCCTCGTCAAATGTTGTGCAGTCACCTCGACTGGACCTTAAGTAAACAGCTTCCGGCCCAAAAGGTTTCAAGTGCGGACGCGCATGAGCAAATAAACGCCACCCAGGCCGAACAATATATCCGGCGACCAAGCGGCGATGACCGGTGGAAGCTGGCTCAGGTTGCCCATGGCTTGAAAAAGGCTGGAAGTAGACCAATAAAGGATGGCGATGAGAAGGCTCAGGGCGATGCCGGAAAGCGCTCCCTTGCGGCCGACCGTGAAGGAAAAGGGAATGCCGATGAGAGCCACGACAAAGGCGATGAGCGGGTAGGAAAATTTGCGGTAGAACTGCACGGAAAGGCGGACTACGTCAAAGCCGCTTTGCCGTAAGCTGTCAATATAGTGGCGCAGCTCAATGGCGCTCATTTGTTCCGAAGGGCGGACATCCTTTTTGAAATAGCTGGGCCGCTCGGTGAGGGTGGGGAAAGTGGCCACCGAGAAAGGCCGGTAATCGGTGACAAGGTTGCCGTGGAGGCGGCGCACCCAACCATCCTCCAAAATCCATTCATGAATGTGGGGCTCCCAGAAGGCGCGCGCCGCGAAGATGCGGCGGGTTATCCCGAATTGCGAGTCGAAATCGAACACAGAGAGACTGGCAAAGACGTTGTGGTCCGGATCGAAGAAGCGGTAATTGTAGATGCGGTTGGATTCTCCGAAAATCCATTGGCGGTCCGGCCGGAAGAAGGTCTGGGCGGGCTTACCCTTGATCTCATTGCGCAAGGCATCCTGCTGCTGGTTGGTTTCCGGCAAATATTGATCCCCCAGGATGAACATGCCCGCACTCAGCATCGCCGCGGTCAGCAGAACCGGCAAGGAAATCCGGTAAAGGCTGATTCCCGCCGCTTTGATGGCGGTGACCTGATTGGTTTTTGTAAGAAGGCTGAAGTTTACCAAGGTCGCCACCAGAACGCTGAGCGGCAGCATTAAATAGACAATTTGTGGAAGAAGGTAGCGGTAGTAGTTGAACACCAGGGCGGCCGGGGCGTGATGCCACACAATATCCCCCAGAAGCTGGAAGAAATCAAAAATGATGTAGATGCCGGTGAGCGCAACCAGCATAACGATGAGATAGAAAACCCAGCCGCGAATAATATAAACGTCAAAAATCTGAAAGAGCCGGCTGCCGAGCGGGCGCGGATGAAGCAGTGTGGTGGAGGGTGTGGGCCGGGCCCGTCTTGCCCGCCAGCGCTGGAAAGCGCGCGCCGCATCCTCGATCCAATCTTGAAAGAATTGCACCCGAAACCGCACTTTTCTCATTTGCCAAAACATGAAAAGGGCGGCCACCAGAAAGATGAAATTCGCCGCCCATAATCCCAGAAAAGGATTCAGCCTGCCTTGCTTGGCGAAGCCCAGGCCAAAGGCCATGATGACGTAGTAAAGAAAAACCAGGAAGGTGGCAAACATCACGCCGACGGATTTTCCACCTTTGCGGGTGAACATGCCGAGCGGCATGCCCACCAGCGCCAGGACGACGGCAGCGGCGGGCAGGGCAAAGCGGTAATTGAGCTCAACCAGCATGGCTTGCCGGTCGGGCGGATTGCGGGCGGCGTGGATGAGTTGCTGCACGGACAGGGCCGTGGGCAACTGCTGTCCGCGGCTGGCGCCGGCGCCGGTTTGGGTAAGCACCGGAAGGTCCGTTTCATTGAAGGAGATCACAGAATAGCGTTGAGGATCGAGTGGATCGAGCTCGTGCGTGGCGCCGTCCACCAAGCGCAGGGCGAGCCGGTGGTTTACCTTATCGTTGACAAGGATGCCGCTTTCGGCTAACGTCACTTTCGGTGATTTGCGGTCGGTGTTATCGGCAATGAATACGCCTTTCCAGGCGGATTCCGGGCCGCGAATATCCTTGATGTAAATCAGAAGGTTTGGAAACTGCTCGATGAAGACGCGCGGCCGGATTTCGTAGGGTGCCATGCTGGTCTTGATCTCATTTTCCATTTTCAGGAGCCGGCGCGTGGAGAGCGGCGAAAGGTAAAGGCTCATCGCCGAGGCGCAGGCCCATCCGGCCAGAGCGAAGATCAAGACCGGCCGGGCGAATTGGGAAAGCGCCACGCCGGAAGCGCGGGCGGCAATCACCTCACCATCAGCAGCCATGCGGCTGAGCCCGAGCAGGGTTCCCACCAGCGTGGCGATGGGAAGGGTGAGCACCAGGACGCTGGGGATGGGGGCGAGAAACAGAGATAGCATGTCGAGCGGGGCCAGATTGTGCTCAACGGCCATTTCCAGAAGCCGGTTCAAGTTGGGAAGGTAGAGGACGAAGGTGAATATCAACAATCCGAGAAGTGAGTGGAGAAAGACTTCCTTCAGGATGTAGCGAGTGAGAATTCTCATGCCACGCCAGGCCGCAGGTATTTAGAACAACCGGACGCCGGGAGAGTTTTTCGCATGGAACCCCAGAATTCCTAATCTCCGCGTTTCGCCCGCACTCAACCCATGCTATCACGCCGCTTTTAGGGCGGTAAAGGAGCAGGTTTCGCTTTCATGGCTCGCACCTATCTCATGCTGCTTTGGCATATGCACCAACCCTATTACAAAGACTTGGTGGAGGACCGCTACACCATGCCGTGGGTGCGGATGCACACCTTGAAGGATTACTTCGGCATGGTGGCCATGCTGAAAGATTTCCCCAGCGTTCACGCGACGTTCAACCTGGTTCCTTCGCTGGTCGCCCAAATTGAGGACTACGCGAAAGACCGCGCCAAGGAGGAGCCCTACGAACTTGCATTCCGTCCGGCGGCGCAATTGAGCAGCAAAGAACGCGAAGCATTGGTGGATTCCGCATTTCAAATCAACCGCGAAAATCTGCTTTCCCGTTATCCGCGCTTCGTGGAATTGTATGAGAAGGCGGTGGGGGATGGGATTGAACCGGGCGCCTCGCGGTTGACTTCTGTCCAGGAAATCCTTGACTTGCAAGTGCTTTCCCAACTTGCCTGGTTCGATGAAATATATCTTGCCACGGATCCCGAAATAGTCTCCTTGGTGGGACGGCAAAGAGGATACACGGAAGCAGACAAGCAAGTCCTGCAGCGGAAGGAGATCGAACTATGCGGGCGGACGCTCGAGGAATATCGCGCCGCTGCCGAACGCCGCCAAGTCGAGCTCTCGACGTCTCCCTTTTATCATCCCATCCTGCCGCTCCTTTGCGATTCGGACGCTGGAGCTGAGTCGCACCCGGGGCTCCGCCTCCCCCGGCGGCGTTTTCATCATCCCGAAGATGCGCGGGCCCAAATGCGCGCCGCCATCGACCTGCATGAACGTGTCTTCGGAACCAAACCGCAGGGCTTGTGGCCGAGCGAGGGCAGTGTATCCGAAGCGGTGTTGCGGATCGCTGCCGAGGAGGGGTTTGCCTGGGCAGCGACGGATGAGGGAGTGCTCGGACGCTCATTGGAAATGGGTTTCTCAAGGAATCCCGATGGGACGGTGCAGGGTGGGTACGAGCTCTACCGGCCTCACCGCTTCGCCACGGGTGGACAATACATCAATTTATTCTTCCGGGACCACGAGCTTTCGGACCTCATCGGCTTCGTATATTCCCGAATGGATCCCAACCTTGCAGCCCACGACTTGTTTCATCGCATTCGGGTGGCCGCGAGAAGCCGGGGCGAAGAAACCGCGGTGGTTTCCGTGATCCTGGATGGGGAAAATGCGTGGGAATACTACGCGGGAAATGGCCGGGAATTTCTGAAGAGTTTTTACGGCCTCCTTTCCAGCCAGGATGAGGTCCGCGCCGTGACGGCGAGCGAGGCGCTTCAACTGGCCAGTCCGGGCATCCTGCCGAAAGTGGCGCCGGGATCGTGGATTAATGCAAACTTCGACGTGTGGATTGGGGCGGAAGAGGATAATCAAGCCTGGGACCGGTTGGGCGAAGCGCGGGATTATTTTTCGGCGCATGCCGGCAGTCCCGGTATCCCGCCGACTCAAGTGGAGCTTGCCCGGCAGGAATTGTGGGTGGCCGAAGGGAGCGACTGGTGCTGGTGGTACGGTCCCGAGCATTCAACGGAAAATGATGAAGAATTTGACCTGCTTTACCGCAAGCACCTGAGTAACATCTACCGGCTGCTGAACGGGACCACGCCGGATGTTTTGGCCGCGCCGATCAAAGGGCTGAGGACTGTGGCGGGATTAAACGTTGCCCCGACAGGATTGGTTGCGCCTCATGTGGACGGCAACGTGACCACTTACTTCGAGTGGTTGGGGGCGGGCGTTTATTTCCCGGATGGCCGTTCAGGTTCGCTCCACGGCGCGGCTCAACACGTCGATGCTGTGCACTACGGCTATAGCGAAAATGCCGTATTCTTGAGGGTGGATCTGAAGGAGGCGTTCCTTAGCGAGCATCCGGAGTTTGAGATTCGCATCAATTTTGATGGCGATCATCCAGCTCGATTGCACGCCCGCGTCATGGACGGAGCCCTGTCAGCGGTAGCCTTCTGGCGGCGGGAAGAGCCGATGAAAATTCCGGAAGAAACGGGGCGGCAAGTTCGAGTGGCCTACGGAAACATCTTGGAGATGGGAATTGATTACACGCTGCTGCAATTGAAACCGGGCGAAAAGACCCGCGTTCAAGTATCGTTGTGGCTGAATGAGCTTCCGGTTCAAGTGGTTCCACCGGAAGGCTGGCTGGCGCTTGAGCTGACCGAAGATCTGGTGAGCTGGTGAAATTTTTTCTATTGGAGACCCCTTGACATTGGGGTTTGGATGGTGTAACCTCGGAAATTGCCTTGAGGGATAAGAACCCACAAGGTGAACGCCGCGGGACTTACAGGAGCAAGGTTTTGCGGTGCCCTTCCCAAAGCAGGGAATCCGTCCAAAGCGGACCTTCAAAGTTCTTTGACAACTGAGTTGAGCAAGCCACGTCAATGCGCATGAGTTCTTATGGAACAATGCGCGACGCTGAGCGACATGCTTCCTTCCAAAGGCAACGGGAGGAGGCATGAGTTCTTCCATGGTTTGGCGGGTTTCAGCAATGAAATTTGCAAAACTATGGGGGAAACTCCAAAGTTTTACGTGGGTGAGTCCGGAAACGGAATTTACCCATGTTGCCAAGTTTCAAACGAGAGTTTGATCCTGGCTCAGAATCAACGCTGGCGGCGTGCCTAACACATGCAAGTCGAACGAGAAAGCGGGGGCAACCCTGTGAGTAAAGTGGCGTACGGGTGAGTAACACGTAGCTAACCTACCCTTGAGTGGGGGATAACCTGGGGAAACTCGGGCTAATACCGCATCAAGTTCCGGCGGCTGATGCCGCTGGAAGCAAAGGCCCGCAAGGGCCGCTCGAGGAGGGGGCTGCGGCCGATTAGCTAGTTGGTGGGGTAACGGCCCACCAAGGCGATGATCGGTAGCCGGCCTGAGAGGGCGCACGGCCACACTGGCACTGAAACACGGGCCAGACTCCTACGGGAGGCAGCAGTGGGGAATTTTGCACAATGCCCGAAAGGGTGATGCAGCAACGCCGCGT
>DATKST010000117.1:0-13033 GCA_035531475.1 Terriglobia bacterium | reverse complement strand
TCAACTTTCGGAAACCATTCAGGCCAGGCCGGAGAAGATTTTCCAACTCAGCACGGAAGCGGTTCGAAGTCACAAGACTCTTCCGACGGCTTCTTCAAAACTCCGGAGATCTTCACCGAAAGAAAAGACCACAGGCGCGCGCGCAAAGGCGCGCGGAGAAAAAGACAAGAACAAAGACAGGAGAAAATCAAAAAGAAAGGAAAAACGACGACGGGTAACATTTCACGTTGCAAGATGATTCAACCCAAAAGTAACATTTTTAAATTGCTTGACAGGGTCGTTAATGGCGCTTTTCGCTTCAAGTTGCCACAACTAACTCATTGAGCCAAAACCCTTCAATCCCATCACTGTTTTGGGAGAGGAGCCACTATTGTTACGATTTCTGGGAAAAAGGCGCAAGAGGCCGAAGGTCACTCAACTTCAGGGGGCAGAGGACTCTGGGCCGATCATGGTATCGAGGAACGTCCGGGAATGAACTTTCTTCCGTGTGCATCCGGAGCATGATTTCTCATGCCATGAGAGAAGGATGGTGTATCAAGACAAGTTATGATCCGTCCAGTAACGGATGCTACCCACAGTTTGCTTCACTGGGACTCGAGACTAGAGGGAGGCGCCTCGTGCTGAGTGCCAAGAATGGCTTCCGTCCTGCAACTCCTTTAGCCTCAATTCAGTCCAAGCTATCAGGGCAGGCTGATCGGTTTCTGAAACACTCCAGTGCCGTCTCTTGGCGAATGGTGCAAAATGGGACACTTCATTTGCATACACTCGAAACAAGAAATACAACGTCATCTAACAGATTGATTCTAAAAGTGAAACAAAAGTCATCTCAAAGGTCTCATAGGTAGCCACCGTCTCAGTCCGGGGGATTAAGCTGCTTTCATGGGCAGTGGATTACCAACTTGCCTGAAGGCTGGGTCACGAATCAGTGATCCAGGGAACTTAGTGAATTCAGCCGTACAAAGCAGGACACCATGAGCGATCCCTACCCTGGCCAAATTACCTCAAAGCGCATTGTGGTCTACGTAAGATGCACCTGCGGCTTTTATGGGCTGGGCACCCTTAATGGGCCGTGTCCAAACTGTGGCTCGGCAACGCTGGCAACCCCCCAGGATGGCGACAGCGACGTGACGCCCGGAACGTAACCATGAAAATCCTTGTTTCCGCACTCGACCGTTTTTTGCAAGCCCTGAATCAGAAGCGGCTCGAACTGAAAGCCGCGGCCGGCCGCCTGGGTCTTCGTGCCGTCCGCTGGCTCAACAGAGCCCGACGGATGGAGCGAATCTCATCCAGGGACTTGCGAGTGGTAGGGGCGACGTTGCGCACACTTCCGCCGCCGGCGGCAAGGCGCGAACCACTCGAAAAGCGGTCTGTCAGGGTCACTTCGAAGGCGCTGGATCAACTGCGAGTGGACGGCAAACCTCTAGGAATTCGGAGCATGGAAAAGAAGACGTTGGAACTGGAGTCTGCGGTAAGTGCGGACTTCGAACGCCGCAAGGGCTGAAGGCCACGGCATCGAGATGGCATTCGGTAAGAACAGACGCGCCAGAGTGTTGTTACGCCCGCGCGAGACGCGGCGCGAGTAAGGAACCGTATGAGAAAGACAGTCTTTTGTTTGCTACCGCTCGCCCTTGCCAGCATTCTGGTGAATGCCGCCGCGGCCCCGCAGCAAACCGTGAGAATGAACGTCACTTCGACGCAAGGCATGAGTCCAGGTTATAAGGTCACGCCGGGCATTGGTCTCTTACTCAACCTTAGCGCCGGCACGTCGTTCTGCGGGGGAGCCATTCAGAATTATCAAGGTGGAAGCCTGACCATGGCGGCCAGCGCCACCAACTACGTCTATCTCGACCCCTCTTCCAACTGCGCCCCGGCAGTCAACACCAGCGGCTTCATGCCGGACGTGATTCCGATTGCGACCGTCGTCACGGGGACTTCGGTTATCAATACCGTTTCCGATGCCCGGACCGTTTTTATGGCACTTGCGCCTTCGGGAGCGGGAGTGGGTTCGTGCGGCTCCAACCAGTTCGTGACAGGGGTCAATAACGGCACGGGGCCGAGTTGCGCGCAACCTGCATTTTCAAACCTTTCCGGCACAGCCGCAATTGCCCAATTGCCAGTGTCAACGACAACTTCACTTGGGCTTTTGCAGCTTTCCGGAGACTTGGCAGGTAAGGCGGCAACCCCCAGTGTGGTTGGCTTGCAGGGTAAACCCATTTCGGCCACCACGCCGGTGACGAACCAGGTTCTCGAGTGGAACGGATCGCAGTGGGCGCCCTCGAGCCTTCCGCCCGGCGCCGGAACGGGAACCTGCGGTTCGAACCAGTTCGTAAACTCAGTCAACACCGGAATACCAACATGCGCCCAGCCCACGTTCTCGAATCTCTCGGGCACTGCTGCGCCCTCCCAACTACCCGCTGCTACCAGTAGCACGCCAGGAATTATTCAACTCGCAGGAGACCTTGGAGGCACAGGCAGTATCCCAAAAGTTGTGGCATTGCAGGGCGTTCCGGTCTCTGCCGCCACTCCGTCCAACGGACAAGTTCCTCAGTTCAACAGTTCCACCGGCCAATGGACCCCGGCGACACTCCCTCCGGGTGGAACCGTTTCAAGCGTCGGGTTGTCAGTGCCACCGGAGTTTACAGTTTCCGGGTCTCCTGTTACCACTTCCGGGACCTTAACCATTACCAAGGCGAGCCAGACTGCCAATCTTATATATGCCGGGCCGGCGAGTGGTTCTGCGGCGGTCCCATCTTTTCGTAGTCTGGCCGCAGCGGATCTTCCGGCTGCCAGCACGACGGCCCAGGGGGCTGTTCAGCTCTCGGGCGACTTTGCAGGAACGGGATCTTCGCCGCAAGTGGTCTCGACTCACCTCGTCTCCCCGTTGCCGACAGCGCAAGGCGGGTCCGGCTCAGGAACTCTTGTTGCCCACGGAGTTCTGCTCGGAGAAGGCGCCGGGGCCTTTGGGGTAGCGGGACCGGGATCCACGGGCCAATGCCTCCTGTCCAATGGCGCAGCAACAGACCCTTCATTTTCAACCTGCCCGGGAGGCGCTGGCACTCCCGGTGGGTCAAACACCCAGCTTCAGTTCGATAATAACGGAGCCTTTGGAGGCGCCAGCAATCTCTCTTACACTTCGGGCACTGGAGTGGTCACGCTCGGTCAATTTGCCAACGGCAACGAAACTCTGTACGGCACGCGCACCACGGATACTTCGCCCACCGGGAACCTGATCCATTTCCAGAATGCGGCGATGAACCTTGACCTCTTTAAGGTGGATACTTCCGGCAATGTGACGGCAACATCCTTTACGTCGACCGCCTCCGGCCCTTTCATCTTTAGTGGTTCGGAAGGAACCTGCATGGGAGCAACAACCGGCAAAGACCTACTTTGTCTCGGCGACTCCAAGACCCATTCGGCGCTGCTCTCTTTGAATGGAGGCACGTTTGTCCCGGTGCCGCAGCTTACCGGAGACCTGGGAGGCACCGCAGCCGCTCCGCAAGTCGTTTCGACCCATTTAACCTCGCCATTAACGGTTGCACAAGGCGGAACCGGACAAGCCACAGCGAGTGCCGCATTTAACTCTCTGGCTCCCGCCACCGCCACGGGCGGCTTGATTGTCGCGAATGGCACAAATTCTTATGGCAATTTGGCGTTGGGCACGAGTGGCCAATGTTTGACCAGTAATGGCCAAAGTGCCGCCTGGGGAGCCTGCGCTAGCGGGGGCGGGATACCCGGTGGGTCAAACACCCAGCTTCAGTTCGATAATAACGGAGCCTTCGGAGGCGCCAGCAATCTCTCTTACACTTCGGGCACTGGAGTGGTCACGCTCGGTCAGCTTGCCAACGGCAACGAAACTCTGTACGGCACGCGCACCACGGATACTTCACCCACCGGGAACCTGATCCATTTCCAAAATGCCGCGATGAACGTGGACCTTTTTAAGGTGGATGCCTCCGGCAATGTGACGGCAACATCCTTTACGTCGACCGCCTCCGGCCCTTTCATCTTTAGTGGTTCGGAAGGAACATGCACGGGAGCAACGACCGGCAAGGACCTACTTTGCCTCGGCGACTCCAATACCCATTCGGCGCTGCTCTCCTTGAATGGAGGCGCGTTTGTCCCGGTGCCGCAGCTTACCGGAGACCTGGGAGGCACCGCAGCCGCTCCGCAAGTCGTTTCGATCCATTTAACGCACCTGACTCAGAACGCCGCCAATGGCGACATCGCCGGAACGATTGCGTTGACGTCTGCTACGTCGGCCAGCCATCCGTTTTCTAAGGCATTCAACTCGGTCCCGATTTGCGTGCTGACTCCAACCAGTAAACCCGGAACAGGGCAATTGTGGTGGGTCACGGCGACCACCACCAGCGTCACGGCCAACGTGGGCACGGCGGCAACGATCTCGTTCAACTATCACTGCGTAGGGAACCCAACCTAATGAATTTCTCAGCTATCCCCTCCAACGCCCGTGAAGAGTCGATCCTGAAGTGGTTGCCCCTGGCGCGAGTCATGGCCGCCAGCGAGTTCCGGCGGCTGGGGAGTCTGACCCGGCTGCTGCAGGTTGATTTCGATGATCTGTTTCAAACCGCGATGGTCGGATTGATCCTGGCCGTGGACCGTTTCGATCCTGAATTGTCGGCGCCGAAGACTTACTTTTCAAAGCGGATCAGGGGATCTTTATTGGACTTTGAGCGTTCCTTCCCATTTTTCAAAAACGGTGCGGCAGTAGAAAGGGTTGATGAGGCCGAACTCGCGTTCCGTCCAACGAACTGCGTTGAGTTGGAACGGACTGAAGCCCGGATCGATTTTGAGAGACTGGTCAGTTTGCTTTCAGAAAAACAACAAAGCGTTATTTGCGGAATTGTACGTGAAATTCCGCAACATCGGATGGCTCAAAGCCTGGGCGTCAACGAAAGCCGTATCTCCCAGATCAAGAATGAGAGCCTGGATGCCATGCGCTCCATAGCAAGAAAGCAGGTTGCATGAGGTGCCGGATGAAGAAAGGAATTCTTCTCGTTTGCCTGGTGATTACGTTTGCGCTTTGCGCATTTTCACAAGACTCGGTGAGTGGGGGCGGCAGCCTGGCGGGTGGCGGATCTCTGACGGCTCCTCCATCCCACTCCGTATCGCTCTCCTGGACCGCAAGCACATCCACGGGTATCCTTGGATACAATGTCTACCGTTCGCTCACCAGCGGCGGCCCCTACTCGAAGTTGAACAGCACCCCCGTCAGTGGGACGACCTACCTTGACTCCTCCGTCATCGCAGGCCAGACTTACTATTACGTTGCCACCGCGGTGGGACAGGGGAACGTAGAGAGTGCATACTCCAATCAAGCTGCGGCAACCATTCCAAGTCCGTAATCCTGTTTAGCGACGGAGCAGATTCTTCCACAGCCGTGCAAATATTACAGGGCCAAAATTCCATCCACTGAAAGAAAACCTCGCCCGTTCAATCTCATGCCGTCTTCCGCTCCTGGCTCGCAGCCTGGGCGTGAATGAAAGCCGCGTCTCGCAAATCAAAACCGAAAGCCTGGCAGCCCTGCGGTCCGTCTGCTCACTACCATTCAGGGAGCAGAGGCCAGCGTAAATCTGGTGGCAGTTCGGGCATGTGGCCCCGAGTTTTCACCAAGTCTTAATCGAGAACCGTCAGGTCCCCGTGGAAGAGTTCATGAATAAATCCTTGCCCACCGCTGCGTGGTTTTCCCCTTTCCCAAGCGGGAAGCGGGCACCTGCCGGGCTGAAGCCCGCCGCTACGGAATTCCCCCACCTGTGAGCGGGAAGCGGGCTCCTGCCGGAGAGAAGGAATGGCCTCAGCCCCGGCCATTCACGAACCTGGCTTCGGGCCAATCCCTGTCAATTGCCAGCCTTCCGGACGTTCTGTGCCGTTACCATGCTTGCCCCCCGTATCCATTCCAGGATGGTCTTATATTGCCAGCTTGACTTGTTGCCGGGCCAGCGCTGGCCGCCGTTGTGCGTGGCCAGGTAATCGGCGACGTTGCCGGAGGCATCGGTGGGGCGCGTCGGCTTAATCAACATCAGGCTATGCGTGGGATTGTTAATATCCACCACACGCATCGCGTATTTATAATTGTCTTCGCTATCCTGCGGGGAGAACACGCCATCCTCATTGGGCGGAAGCAACTTGAAGATGACATGGCTGGCGTGGCAGAAGACGCAGGCTTTGCCGTCAGCGCCGGGAGTGGCGAGGATCGGCTCAATCCTGGCGACGAAGTAACGATAGTCCAGCACCGAACCCGGTTGCACATCGGCCAGGGCGTCACTCAGTTTCTTGCCGCCCAGGACGCGTTGCGCGATCAGTTTGAGCCGTGGGTTCTGTTCTCCCTCCAGCTTTTGGAGTGCCGCCCGGAAGTCCGGTTGCTGCTCGATGCCTTTCACCTTGCGCAGAAGGTCCAACGCCGCCGCCCGAACGTTGGCATCGGAATCTTCCAGACTGGCCATCACCGTGCTGAGCACCACCGGATTGGCCAGGAAGTCAGGGTCCTTGTAAAACGTATTGTGTCCGAGGAAATAAGCCTGATCCTGAGACACCGCGCCACCCGATACACCCAAATGACGGCGCATAAATTTTGGATCGTTCACCTCCTCAATCAGGATATTGCGTTGTGAACTTTCAAAGCGCGCAAACGCCGCCGTCACTCGTTTCGAGGTCTTGGGATTGGAAAGAAAATGCTCCAGGCAAATACGGATGGAGGCGCGCTGCACCTTCGCAGCGGGATCGTCCAGACCCGCGAAAATCTGGTCTCGCAATCGGGGATCCTCCATCAGTGGATTGAAGCCGGATGCCGCGCCGAGCACTTCGGCGTAGTTGGACGCTCGCGGTTGGCGCTCGAGCAACGTTCGCAATGCGTCCAGCACCGCCGGCTCGTTGTTCCAGCCTGAATTGCTGGGCAAAGCCGCGAGCAGTGGCAGCACCACCGCCTGGCTGTCGCCATTCCCCTGGTCGAGGATCTTCACTACGGTCTTCACCAAGGCCGGATCCGGCGCCGCCGGCGTATTGATGTTGAGAACGCCGCGCTGCCCATTCTGATAAACATAGCGCACGGTTCCGCGCACGTCCTTGTCCGGGTCCAATGAAAGCCGCAAGACAGCGAGGGCAAACCGCGCGTCTCCCGCGCCGCTGAGCGTGCTGCCCGCTTTCAATACCTCCATTTTCATGGTATCGCCTGCATTTTGACCACGCAGACACTCAATCAATGCATCCTCCAGCTCAGGGCCGGAGCTCGCGAAGAAGTGGATCAAGTCGCTGTCATTTCCGACGCGGGTTTGAAAGAAGCCGTTGTGAACGTCGTATTTGAAATCAACGGTCTCGCGATAGGGCGGATATTCATAGCCGGGCACGTGAAGATCGGGGACGCCCTCGACGTATTTCGTCAAAACCGCAGGCAAGCCGATGGAAACTGTGCCTTTCTTTACCTGGGGCAGGGCGTAATGGCGAACGTGAAAATCCCAAAGCGCGTTCAGGACCGCCTCGCGGCCTTGCGGACTCGCCTGTCGCAGCACGGCGGCCAGCACATGGGCTTGGTCGCGCACCACCGCCTGGTAACCATCCTCAATTCGATCTTTATCGGTCTGAGTTGAGACGGTGCGAATCCATGCCGCCATGTAGCCGGTGTTTTCGTCCAACACGTCATACACACTTTCCTGGAGCCCGCGGCGCACCATGGGGTCCTGCTCAATGCTGAGCCGCGTGGCCAGAGCCTGGAGAATGCCGTTGCGCACGGCGGGATGATCCACCTGCCAGTAATACCAGCGCCACAAGCCGGACGCCGCCTGGAAGCGCACGAACGGCGCCGGGTCACTCAAGTCCGCAGTCAGCGCCTGCAACAGTTCGGAATCGCCGGTGAGCGACTTGAAATGCTGATTGAACACTCGCGTCGCTCCCCAACGAGTGCGTGCATCACCAGCGCGGAGGGACGCCGCCAGCAAGTCACGCTGATTTGCCGGGATGTCCGGGCGGCGCGAAAGAATCATGCGGATGGCATAGGCCGCCGTGCACTGGACCATCTTGGTGGGATCACCCAACGCCTTGTTCAACACGGGAAGCGCGCCAGGATCGGCCATGTGGCCGAGAGCACGGGCCGCCGCTTCGCGGGCCAGCGGCTGACGGCTGGTGGCCAGGACGTTGCGAATCCTGCGCAACACCGGCTCTGGGGCGAGGTCCCAAAATTGATCGAGTTGGTTCAACAGCAAGGGCAAATTATTCGTCGCCAGATGGGTGGGAGGCGCGGGATACGCGGCATCCCAATTCTTCGCCCGGGTCGATCCCGGATAGAGCGTGGAAAGGGCCATCACTGCGAACTGGGTGGCCCGGAACGGAGTGTTGAAGCCTTGGTAGACAGGGTCGCCTTCCCAACTTCCTTCCGGCAACTGGGCGTGCAGGCACGCTTGGACGGCGCGCGCCAAGTGTTCGTCGGTTTCGGGACGCCGCCCGGCGAGCGCCAGAGCCAGAATGGCGTGATACGAGATGAAGTCCGAGGGCTTCGCCTTTTTGTCAAAAGGATAAGGCCAGGTTCCAGCCGGGGTCTCAAAGCTGTAAAGCTGGTCGATCAGCGTGTCGAGTTGTGCAGCGTATTTCTGGCGGTTAACCGTCGCCAAAAAATGGATCTTCCAGTTCAGGTCGATCATGTTTTTCGGCGGATCTGGAACAGCCAGGCGCTCCACCTGGTCGCGCTCGGCGAGCCATTGCGAGTCGTGGGTCTGCCGGTAAAGAATGTTGAAGGTCTGCCAGCTCTGCGTGGCGATTTCAAACGGGCTGATATCCGGCTCGCAGCCGTCCGGCTCGTTGCCGGGCATGGTCTTGAGGTCTTTGTAGTGTATCTTCAGAAAATTACCATAAGGAATGTCGAAGCCGCGACGCGGCGGATCGTGGGTGACGTTGGCTTCGTATTGATGCGCGATCACCGGCAGGCGGCTGGCCACGGTGCGCGCTGAGTAGATCACCCGCACCCAATTGGTGTCCGGCTCGCCATAGAGCGGGCGGGCGTTGTTATAAATGCGGTCGGTGATGAACTCCAGCGCTTCCCGCTGCGTGGGTGGATATCCGTTCTTGACTGCGGTCAGGTAGCCGCGCGTGCTGAACTGGGTGGGATGGCAAGCGATGCAGAGTTGCGTTTCCGAATGGGCCATGGTGGTGCGCAGCGCCACCGATCCACGGCGCGGCTCATTGGAAAGCCACGTGTCACCCATATCGATCAGAAAATCCATTCCCGTGCGCACTGCCTGGCGCGGGTCGGTGTAGGGAGGCACGGGATAGTCATAGGTGCGAAGTTGATAGGCCGGGTGGTCCGCTTCCACGCGCACGTAATAGGTCTGGCCGGGCTTGACGATGCGGGTGCGAAACTTATAAAGGCCCGGATAATTCTGCGTCGCTTCAATCCGGTAGCGGGACTCGCCAACCCGGTAAGGAATCACGTCCGGCTGGCCTGCGGCGTTCTTACCCCACGTGAACACGTCAACGTCCAGCGGAACATCGCGGTCGGTCACGGTGAGAACGAAGTAGACCAGGCGCGGCTGGGTTCCATGGAAAGTGAACTTGAACCATTGAAAACCCTTGAGCATTGCGGCGTAGGCGTCTTGAGTGGGTGACGCAGCGTAAGGCCGCTCATCCGAACTACCGTAAATGGTCTGGCCCAGCTCGAAAGGTTGGGCAAGCTGCCAGGTGGCATTGAGTTCGGCAGCAATGACTCCCACCGGCTGCCCGTGCCTGCCCACCTCACTCTTTGACTGCGGCACGAGTTGCAGGACCGTATCGAGTGCAGGAATTTCCGTTCCGGGAGCAGCTTCCACGCTGGCCACCACCGGACCTGCCGCTCGCGCCCTGAGCGTCAGATAAAAATCAAGGTCGGCGGAGTGCAACCACTTTCCCGCCACAGGACCCTCATTATCCGCAATGGTGACGTGGAGAGCCTGCTTGCCCTGAATCTGTGTTGGATCTTTTACGGAAACCGTGACAGCGTAGAGCGAGCCTGCCTTCGCTTTGCCCAAGACCAAACGGCGAGTGACGGCAGCGGACTCGGTGGCCCGGACGGCCCGCGCCGCGCGGAATATTGAAATCACCAGTCCAAATGCCGCGAGCAGCGCCAACGTGTGAATGATAACTTGAGAGGATTTGCCTCCGATTTTCATAACCCGACTCCCCAAGTGTCCGACGAAAATTTGATTGCGTCGTTAATCATAGCTCCATTTTGAGGTTACGGCACAATCAATCCTGTGTTCCTCCAATGAGGCCGGGCGAGAGTGACTGCACAACGTTTGACGCGAGTCCCACACATACCCCGCTTCGCGGCACCCTCTGCCCGCAAGCGGGGAGATGGTTTCTGAATGCGCGGGCCCCTTGTGATGTGCTCCACCCAATCGTTGTCGTATTGCTTCGCGTCATGAATCGAGCAACGAACCTGCAACTTTTTACCTTGGCAAAGCGTCCAAAGAAGAGGGTAGTGGCGCAATTTGCTGCGGCGCTCTATGAGCGCCGGAAACCGTAGAGGATCGAAGTTTGGCGCTCTATGAGCGCCGCTACAGCAAACAAACTGAGACACTACCAAGAAGAGATGGAGAGATGCCGTCCTGGCACGGTAGTGGTACCATTGGTTATGGAACAATCGAGGTTCTATGAAAGTCATTTTAACAGTCCTATTGGGTCTGTTGCTGCAAGTGACTCCGGCCTGGGCGGTCCTGGGTCAACCCGTTGCATCCGTGCAATCTGACCGGGCACATCTACATGGAGAACTTCGCTCCGTCGAGCGCCGGGGCTATTCCGTGCAGCAGATCACCGCCGCAGACGGCACCCTGGTGAAAGAATACGTCTCCGCCACCGGCATGGTTTTTGGTGTATCCTGGCAGGGGCCGGCGATGCCCAACCTTTCGCAGTTGCTAGGTTCGTACTTCCCGGAGTTTCAGAAGGCCGCGCCCGCCGCTTCCCGCCGCCATCGGGCTGTCAGCGTGGCCACCAACCAGCTTGTGGTCGAATCGGGCGGACACCTGCGCGCTTTCCGGGGCCGCGCCTACGCGCCAGGGCTTTTGCCCAGCAATCTCTCACCGGCGGTCGTGCGATGAAGAAACAGCATGTTTCCGCTTCGAGGTTTAGCCGGTGGGGGTTTGCCTTTGTGCTTGTTTCCGGTTTGACGGTCCTGGCAAGTTGCGGCGGGGGCAGCAGTTCCAGCAGTGGTGGAAACAGCGGTTCCGGCGGCGGCTCGGCGGTGAACAACACGCAAGCCGTTCAAGTGAACTTGGGCCCCTTGAATAATGATGCCGATGTGCTTTTCACCAACGTGACCCTCTGTGCGCCGGGCACTTCGAACTGCCAAACCATCCAGGACGTGCAGGTTGACACCGGCTCAGAAGGTCTTCGCATTCTCGCTTCTCAAATCAGCATTCCCCTCACCCAAGTCAACGACTCCAGCGGCAGCCCGCTCGGAAATTGCGTCACCTTTGCGGACAATTCCTACGTTTGGGGACCTGTGGAAGCCGCTGACGTGGAGATGGCCGGCGAAAAAGCCTCCTCGGTTCCTATCCAGGTCATTGGCGACACCCATTTCCCTGTCGTCCCCCACGCTTGCAACAGCGGCGGCACGAATGATAATTCCGTTGCCGCGCTCGGTGCCAACGGCCTCATCGGCGTTGGCGTTTTCCGCCACGATTGCGGTGCCGCTTGCGCCGGCAGTGTCTCCACCGTTCCCCCCATCTATTTTAGCTGCCCGAGTTCGGGTTGCGCGGTGGCATCGGTTCCACTCAATAACCAGCTTCAAAATCCGGTCTGGCTCTTTGCACAGGATAATAACGGCTTGATGATTTCGCTTCCGTCCATTCCAAGCCCCGGAGCCACCACGGTCTCCGGGTCCATGATCTTCGGCATCGGCACCCAATCCGACAACGCGCTGGGTAGCGCCAAGGTCTACACCACCGACGGCCAGGGAAATTTCACTACCACTTTCAACAACAAAGCCTATTCCAGCAGTTACCTCGACACGGGATCAAATGGCATCTTCTTCCTGAGCTCATCCACCATCGGAATTCCGGCATGTACCGATGGCAACAAGGGATTCTCCTGTCCGACATCGACGCAGAACTTTACCGCCGCCAACACCGGTGTGAACGGCACGTCCGGCCAGGTCTCGTTCAACATCTCCAACGCCGACACCTTGTTCAAAAGTGGCAACTCCGCATTCAACGATCTGGGTGGTCCGGACACGGGACAGTTCGATTGGGGCCTGGCATTCTTTTTTGGCCGTAACGTTTTTATCGCCATCAATACCCAGACCACACCGGCCGGAGCGGGTCCCTATTGGGCTTATTGAGAACTCTGCCGGCCTTTCTTTTACGGATAATCTCCAGCCAAAGATATTTGAAATTTGGCTCGGTTCCTTAGCCTTTCGCCGTCACCCCAATGCCAGTCATTTGCGGTGTTACAATTCAGGAGTTCTAGCGTGGCTCCGGCACTTATTAGGGTGGTGGATCAGTTTGCTGTCGTTTGAGATAATTGGGAGGTTCGACCGGGCTGGATCTTCACCGGCCAGAACATTCATCAGCCACTCTTGAGTTTGATGTGGGGATCCAGCCGGCAAGAGGCGGGTCAGATTTTGCCGGATGGCATGATCGGCTTTGTGTCCGGTTACTCTTTCTGCGGCGGGATTCCAAGTGACAATGTTCCCATCCCCATCCAGAAGAAACTCCAGATCGCTGGTCGATTCCAGCAAAGTTCGGAGGTGGTTTTCAAGCCTTTCGCTCTACCCGGTCAACCGCTGGATCATTGCCGCCCGCTGCTTCCCAGTCCAAGCCCGGGAGAAGACGGAGATCAGGAGACCTTCCAGAACGGCCAACACCAGCCCCGCAACCCAACCGGGATGGCCTGCCAGCGTCGCGACTAGGTCATTGACCGCTTGAAAGAGTTCTTATGATAGCCGAACTTGTGCCGGGCGTCGCGCCGGCTGAACTTCCAGTTGATCTTGACGCGAGCGCGGTTCACCTGCCGATTCCAGGCTCGCGATTCGCGTCGGAGCGAGGCCAGGTCGGGG
>DATKST010000116.1:0-20634 GCA_035531475.1 Terriglobia bacterium | reverse complement strand
GCCGGAAACCGTTGAGGATCCAAGCTCGGCGCTCATAGAGCGCCGCTACAGCAAACAAACTGGGCCACTACCGATTTTCTGGTGAACTTGATTCGGCAGTCTGAGTCTTAAGGAGAAGAGCAGCCCATGCGAGCACCCTTTCCCAAAGTCATCGTGTCCGGCTTATTTCTGTGTTTGGCGATTCCGGTAGCTCTCGGCATGCCACAGGCGCAAACACAAGCGTCTCCGCCACTGCCAGATCAACCCGCTTCGCAAGAGCAACCCCAGCAGCCGCAAAAGGGATCGAAGACACCCGAAGCGACGGCATTTGACTACACCACCAGCCGCGCCTTCCCGAACGTCGTCTCTCCCTACAGATTTCCTTACGTGCCCGGCGCGAGAACGGCCAACTCCAGCCGTCTCCAGGAGCTGATCCAGGCGAGCAAGCTGGAGCTTTCCAGGGACGATGCGGTGGCGCTGGCGCTGGAGAACAACCTGGATATCTCGGTTGCGCGCTACAACCTGCCCATCGCTCAAACCGATTTGCTGCGCGCCAAATCGGGCGGTGCAACGCGCGGCGTGGCTGGCGCCTATCAATCCTCCACGCTCTTCTCCGGGTCCATCGGGGCGGGCGTGAGCAACTCGAACGGTGGTGGAGGAAACGGCGGCAGCTTGCTGGGAGGAGGCATTCCATTTTCCAGTCCCGTGGGCTGTTGCGATCCCCAAGCCAACTTTCTCTATGGCTGGTCTCATGACGTGACCCCGCTGAACTTTTCACTTGCCGCCGGGGTTCCGATTGAGACGACTTTCTCCTCTGTTTACACCGGGTCCTACGGCCAGGGTTTCCTCACCGGCACCAGTTACCAGATCGGCTTGCAAGGTTTCCGGGAATCGTCCAATTCTCCAGCCTCCAACGTTCAGTTCAACCCTTTCATCCAATCCGGTTTGTTTATTGGCGTCAATCAGCATCTTCTGAACGGGTTCGGATACCGGTCCAACGCCAGATTCATCCGCATTGCACAAAACGACCAAAAATTCGCCGAAAGCGTTTTCGAACAAAAAGTGGAAGACATCGTTTCCCAGGTGCTCACGCTCTATTATGGTCTTCTCTATGACCGGGAGAGCGTGCGCGTGGCGCAAGGCGGACTGGCCAACGCCCAAAAGCTCCTGAGTGACAATCAGGAGGAGGTGCAGATTGGTTCCGGCGCCAAGCTGGACGTGGTCCAGGCGCAGCTTGACGTGGCCCAAAGAAGACAAGAATTGCTGGCTGCGCAAAACGCCTACGAACTTGACCAACAGTCCTTGAAGGCAGATATTTCCAAGAGTTTCGATTCCGAGCTGGCCTCGGTTCAAATTGATCCGACCGATCAGTTACCGGAGCCGAACCCGAATGACGTTCCTCCGCTCGCCCAGGCGATCCGGGAGGCGGAGCAGAACCGCCCGGATATTCAGCAGGCGGAAATCAATTTGCGCAATCAAAAGGTGACGATTCAGGCGGTCCGCAACGCTTTGCTGCCGACGTTGGACGTGGATGCCGTCTATGCTCCCAACGGACTTGCCGGAACCCTGGGTCCGGCCTTGTCAACCCTTTTTCGCGCCAGATACCCTGAGTATTCCTACGGACTCTCGCTGAACATCCCAATTCGCAACCGGCAGGAACAGGCGGACGCCGCGCGCGCCCTGATCGAACAGCGCCAACAAACGATTCAGTTGCAGCAAGCTCGCAACAAGGCCGTGTGGGACGTGAGCAAGGCCGTGAGCGCCGTGGTTCAGGCGCGCGGTGACTTGGCCGCGGCGCGCAACGTGGCCGGTCTCGCCCACCAGAGTCTTCAAGGGGTACAACTTAAATTCAAGTTGGGGCGCGCCACCGTCACAGAGGTCATCCAGTCGCAGCGCGATCTGGATACCGCCCAGGTGAGTGAGGTCAAAGCGCGATCCGACTACGCAAAAGCCCTCATCCAGTTTGAGCAGGCGACCGGAACCGTGTTGACCCGGAATCACGTGGCGCTGGCTGACGCCAAGCGCGGCAAGGTGCCGAGGCCGCCGGAGATTCCTGGGACAAGGAATCAGGAGTAATCCGTTTGAGCACGCGCACTCTTTTCGTGTGTCTGGCACCCCCTCACCCGGCGCTGCGCGCCACCCTCTCCCCGCTTGCGGGGAGAGGGGCTGAGGGTATCGGCGTTGAGATAAGCGGTTCTGCTCCCCCTGAGCCGCGTCAGCGGCGACAGCCTGTGGCCCACGGCGATTAGCCGTGGGGTAGAGTTTCCAAGAATCCTCCCATAAGCCCCGTCAGGGACGACATGATTTCCGCGCGCAATGGCGCCCCTGTCGGGGCTTGGAAGAGGGAAGTTGGCGCGTCATCCAACTTCTGCCGCGATTTTGCGGGCGAGTTGCGAGACGGCTTCCATAGGCAGCTTCTGCAGGGCGAACCACTTCAGATGCGGACTTCGGGTCCCCACCTTGATCGCGCCCGCATAAAGCGCAACGTGAATCGACCGGAAAGTGATCCCGTGCCGCAGGCTTCCAATTTTGTTGCCGTGTAAAACCGAGCCTTTCGCAAGCGAAGTCAGCTTGGCTCGCAGGCGCTGGGCGGCGTGATTCTCAGAATCGCCAAACGCCGCCGGGAAATTCCACAAGTCGCCCAGCAGGTTCTCATCCAGCCCGCGCACCAGCGCCACTCTTCCTTTCTTCTGTATCACCGCCGCTGCCAAGTGGCGGGGTTCCGAGGCGCGCCTCGGCTTTGGAGAAGGATATTCTTCCTGCTTGCCTTGCTGCCGGGCCTTACACCATCGTCCCACGGGACATGCGGAACATTGAGGGTTTTGGGGCGCGCACAAAGTCTGCCCCAATTCCATCATCGCCTGATTGAACAGTCCCGGATGACGCTTGGGAATCAATGCCGCGAGGGAGCGCTCGACGGTTTGGCGGAAATTACGTTGATGCAAGTTTCCCGGTAGCGTGTCCAGCCGGGCCATGACCCGCGCCACATTTCCATCCACCACGGGGAGCGGCTTGCCATAAGCCATACTGAGGACGGCACAAGCCGTATAATGGCCAACTCCGGGCAGGGTTCGCGCTTCGTCATAAGTTTCAGGGAAACGGCCAGCGAATTTCTCCTCCACTTGCTTGGCGGCTGCGTGCAGCATTCGGGCGCGCCGGTAATAGCCGAGGCCGGACCAGAGCCTGACCACATGTTCGTATGGAGCTTGGGCTAAGTGTTCGAGAGTGGGAAGCGCCCGAAGAAATCGAAGGTAAAAAGGGATGACGGTTCGCACCTGGGTCTGCTGCAGCATGACCTCAGACACCCAGATGGCATAAGAGTCTTGGTGGGCGCGCCAGGGAAGGGAACGGGCGTTTTTGCGGAACCAGGCAAGAAGCGCTCTACAGAAGGCAGCGTCTCTGCGCCCGTTTGCCGCTCCTGGCAATCTGGGGTCTTTTGATTGTGTCGCGCTTACCAATCCCAAGCGAATCAATCCGGGTTATTCAGGAAGTCCCTTTGGAGTACCGGAAGGGCACGGTTAAAACCGCGCCCTTTTTAACCTCGAGTCCTGGCAAGGCCGCCGGCGGGCCTACGGTTCTGAACAAAGAGGCGTTGCAATGGTTCGAAGCACAGTTTGGGCCGGATGGCGCCAACCGCAACCTAGCCGTTGCCTAGTATCCGGCGGCAAGCGCGGCAAGTCAAGTTAAGCCCATCCCGGTAGTGGCGCTACAGCAACCAAACTGACCCACTACCGGAGGCTGAGCACGAAGGAAGCTGCCGGTTGATTTGCCGTGCTGGATGTGACATGGTTCAATTTAAGGGCATGATGCCAGTAACAACTTTGCGGATGTCACGAAATAGGCAGCCTGCCAATTGATCTCATCTTAATTGAACCCGGAGTGGAGCAAACGTGGCTTACAAAGATCTTCGAGATTTCATCAAACGGCTGGAGCGGGAAAAGGAACTGAAAAGGATCAGTGTGCCGGTGGACGTTGATCTGGAGATTACTGAAATCACTGACCGCGTATCCAAGCGCGGCGGACCGGCGCTGCTGTTTGAAAAGCCTCGCTCGGCGAAGGACGGAGCGAACTACCCGATACCACTACTGATCAACGCGCTCGGTTCCAAACGCCGGATGGAGTTGGCGCTGGAGGTTGAGTCGCTGGACGATGTGGCGGCCCGGATCGAGGGGTTGCTGGACATGAAGCCGCCCGAAGGCTTCCTCGATAAGATCAAAATGCTGCCGCGCTTGGCGGAGATTGGCTCATTTGTGCCCAAGGCCGTGAAGAGCGGGCCGGTGAAGGAAGTGATTGAGCGCGAAGATTTTTCGCTGGCGCGATGGCCCATCATCCAGTGCTGGCCGCAGGACGCGGGGCGCTTCATCACGTTTCCCATGGTGGTGACGCGCAGTCCCAAGACGGGCCGCCGCAACGTGGGCTGCTACCGCTTGCAGGTTTTCGACTCGCGCACCACCGCTATGCACTGGCAGGTGCACAAGGGCGGGGCGGAACATTTCCGCTGGCTGGACCGTCAGGGCAAGGGCCGCAGGCTGGAAGCCGCCGTCGCAATTGGCGCCGATCCCGCCACCATGCTCTCCGCGATTCTGCCGCTGCCCGAGGACCTGGATGAATTTCTGGTCGCCGGATTCCTGCGGCGCGAGCCGGTGGAATTGGTGCCCTGCGAAACGGTGGACCTGGAAGTGCCGGCGAACGCCGAAATGGTGCTTGAAGGCTACGTCGATCTGGATGACATCCGTACCGAAGGCCCGTTTGGTGACCACACCGGCTACTATTCACTGGAGGACCGCTTTCCCGCGTTTCACATCACTTGCATCACGCACCGCAAAGAACCGGTCTACGCCACCACCATCGTCGGCCCGCCTCCCATGGAAGACTACTGGATGGGATACGCGGTGGAGCGTATTTTCCTGCCGCTGATGAAAAAGCAAATGCCGGAAGTGGTGGACATGCACATGCCGGCGGAGGGGATTTTTCACAATCTGATGATTGTGGCGATTCGCAAAAGCTATCCCGCCCATGCCCGTAAAGTGATGAACGCCATCTGGGGTTTGCCGGGCGCCATGTTCACCAAGTGCATTGTGGTGGTGGACCACGACGTGAATGTTCACGACGTGCGCGAAGTGGCTTGGAAAGCTCTGAACCACATCGATCCGGAGCGCGACATCCAATTCATGCTGGGACCGGTGGATCAGCTCGACCACGCTTCACGGCTATCAAACTTCGGGTCGAAGATGGGGGTCGATGCAACCCGTAAGCTCCCCACCGAAGGATTTACCCGACCGTGGCCGGATGAGATTGTGATGGATCCCGAAGTGAAAAAACGAGTGGACGAGATGTGGGGAAGTTTGAAGCTGGATTAGACGCGTTGAATCTGCAAGCCGGGTGCGGCGCAAGTTTTTCAGAACCGGATCTGCGCCTTTACTCCAAGCCGAAAAAAAGGCGGCCCGAAGGCCGCCTGCGACGGTTGCTGGTTGCGAGGGAGGAATCAATCAGAGGTTGTGGAACCCGTAGCCGATGGAAACATCAGCTTGTGGTTCCAACCGTTCATGTCAATCTCGGTGACTTTCCGGACGTTGTTGTGGGGCGCGGAGTAATAGACCGCGGTTTGGTCAGTTTTCTTTTGTTCCGCGACTAACTTCACGGGCGCTTGGCCGACCAGTTTCCGGCCCTTGTAAAAAGCGATTTCTGGGGCCTTGTTATTATCATTGAGCATAATCTTGTATTGGCCGGGCTTGAGCGTCAAATGATTTCCAATCTTACCCGCATACATTAAGTTGACGCTGTTCGACTTCGCAAAAGTCAAGCCTGTGGCAGAAATGATTGCGATAGCCGCTGCAAAAATCGAAGTGATTACAGTTTTACTTTTCATCTTGCGGACCTCCATCTTTCTTCCTGTTTCTAGCTACACACAGTTAGAGGGTAGGAAGCGGTGGAAGGTTGTCCTGCTGCGCGGCAAGGCCCAATCTTAAGTGATCTCCGGAGTCTTGCCTGGATTATTCACGAGGTTTTAGCTAAGCCTCCAGAGCTGTGATTCTGAGCGGAGCGAAGAATCGCCGTATTTGACTTCTTCCTCGGCAGCGAGCGAACTGGAGATGCTTGGCGGAATTTACCCCGAGCCAAATGCCGGGATTCTTCGCTTCGCTCAGAATGACAGGCGAGGGGCTCATAATCGCATGCGACCGGCCCGGCAAAAACACGCAGATGGCTGAAGGCTGACGGCAGATTGCTGAGGACTTCTTCAGGCGAGAGCCCACTGGCTCACATTTCCTTTTACGAGGAAAGATTCGCCGATGGGTTGAACCGAAACGTGCTGCAGCCGCCACGCGTCGGCAAGGCGGGCGGCTCCTTCACCCGCGACCGCTGGCTTGCTGAGAGTTGATCCCAGAATGACCGGGGCGAAGAACCAGAACAAGCGATCCACGTGTTCGCCGTCAAAAAAACTTCCCAGGATTTCGCTTCCGCCCTCCACCAGCACGCTGATGATTGCTTCGCGCGCCAGGCGCTGAAGAAGCTTGCCGGGCGGGACTCTGGAACCCGGAAACCTCCAGATTTGCGCGCCTGCCTTGGCCAGCCGGAATTCCCGGACCTGGTCTGCCGCCTCCGTACACGCCACAATGCACCGTCCGGATTGGACAACTTGTGCATGAATGGGAGTGCGAAGATGGGAATCGAGGATGACACGCCAGGGTTCATCGGCTCCATCCACTCGCGGGCCGAGGTGCGGGTCATCGGCGAGCACGGTATTGATGCCGGCGAGTACCGCCTGGTGAGTGGCGCGTAACCTGCGAGCTTCGGCTCGAGCCAATTCGCCCGTGATCCATTGGGATTCACCGGTTCGAGTAGCAATTTTTCCATCGAGGCTGGCGGCGACTTTTACGGTAACGAAAGGCAAGCGCGTCTTGCAAAATTTCAAATAGACTTCATTCAGAGCCGAAGCGTCCGCTTTGCACAAGCCGGAGCGAACACTGATTCCTTGCCGCTTCAAGATTCGGCCGCCGGAGCCGGAGACGTGCGGATTCGGGTCCGGGATGGCATAGACCACTTCGCTGATTCCGGCTTGGAGGATAGCTTGCGTGCACGGTGGGGTCCGGCCGTAATGCGAGCAAGGTTCAAGTGTGACGTAGAGCGTGGCGCCGCGCGCTCGCCTGCCGGCGTTGGTGAGAGCCTCGACTTCCGCATGGTTGGTCCCGGGCCCACGGTGCCAACCTTGGCCAATCACCTTGCCACCGCGAACGATGACGCATCCGACCCACGGATTGGGATAAGGCGGGCGGGTCGCGCGCGCCGCCAGTTCCAGGGACTGGCGCATGAAGCGTTCGCCGGTTTCGCGGGAAAGCTGGGACATGCCGTCTATTGGATTTTGCTCAGCAGGTGGCCGAGTTTGTCCTTTTTTACTTTCAAATATTGCCGGTTGTGGTGGTGCGGTATGGTCTCCAGCGGAACGCGCTTGAGGATTTTGAGCCCATATCGCTCGATGCCAGAAATTTTTTTCGGATTGTTGGTGAGCAGGTACATCTTACGAACGCCGAGATCGGCCAGAATCTGCGCGCCCACCGAATAGTCCCGCATATCGGCGGGGAGGCCCAACTTCTCATTGGCTTCGACTGTGTCCAGACCTTTATCCTGAAGCGCATAAGCGCGAATCTTATTGGTCAGACCAATGCCGCGCCCCTCCTGGCTCAGGTAAAGGAGCACCCCTTCACCTTTTTCGGAAATTTGGCGCATGGCCGAGTGAAGCTGCTCGCGGCAATCGCAGCGGATGGATTGAAGCGTATCACCGGTCAGGCACTGGGAATGGACGCGAACCAGCACAGGCCGCTGCGGCGATACTTTCCCCATCACCAGCGCCATGTGCTCGCGATTCTGGGATGGAACGCTGTAAACGTGGGCGGTGAAGCGGCCGAACTCGGTGGGCAGTTGGGCGCTGGCCACGCGCTCCACCATCTTTTCCGTCTTCTTGCGATACTCGATCAACGCTTCGATGGTAATCATGCGCAGATGGTGACGGCGAGCCATCTTCGCCAGATATTCTTCATTCGCGGCTTTGCCGGAATCATCCAGAACTTCGCACATGACGCCAACCGGCGCCAGCCCAGCCAGGCGGGCAAGGTCCACCGCGGCTTCAGTGTGGCCGGCTCGAGCTAAAACGCCGCCGGCTCGAGCCCGCACGGGGAAGACGTGCCCGGGGCGGGCAAGGTCATAGGAAGCGGCTCGAGGATCGCCCAGCACGCGGACGGTGGCGGCGCGATCGGCTGCGGAAATGCCGGTGGTTACGCCCTTCCGCGCGTCCACTGAGATCGTGAAATTACAGCCGAAAGGTTGGGTATTTTCTTCTTCCGGGACCATCGAGGTGAGCCCCAGTTTCAAGGCGCGCTCGCGGGGCAAGGCTGCGCAGATCAGGCCGCCGGCCTGGCGGATCATGAAGTTGATGTCCCGAGCGGTGGCTTTCGAAGCCGCCATCACCAGGTCGGCTTCGTTTTCCCGGTCGTGACTGTCCCGCACCATCACCATCCGGCCTTCGCGAATATCCTGCAGAGCCGCTTCGATCTCGTCCCAATCAGCCATGGAATTCCTTCAACTCTCTATCTCCCCGAGAGTGCGGAGTATTTCAACTGCCGCGAGCGCCGCCTCGTAGCCTTTATTGGCGAGATTGTTGCCGGCCCGCCGCAGGGCATCCCGCCGGTTGTAAGTGGCCAACACCTCGAAGATGATTGGAACGTCAAAGCGGAGTGAAACGTCCATAATACCCCGGGCGCACTCGTTGGCCACCAGATCAAAATGATGAGTGTCGCCTCGAATCACCGCGCCTAAAGCGATCATGGCATCGTACCTCTTCAGCGTTGCCAGCCGCTGCGCCACCAGCGGAATCTCCAGGCAACCCGGCACCCGGAAGCAGTCAACCTGAGCCGCCGGGATGCCGCCTTGGCGCAATCCCTCCAGGCATTTCTGCTCCAAGCGGCTCGTGATCTCGCTGTTATATTCAGCGCGGATGATGGCAACCCTGCGCCGTGAAAATTTTTCCGGCGGGTTGACCTTGGGTGACTTTCGTCTCATTGTTGAAGAAGCTTTTCGACGTACTTCGCCAAGACGTCCACTTCCAAATTCACGCGGTCCCCAGGCTGCTTCGTGCCCAGCGTTGTCCGGCGCAGGGTGTAATCCAAAACGGAGACTGTGAAGCGTCCCGGCTTCGACTTAACGATCGTCAGACTGATCCCATCCACCGCAATCGATCCTTTTTCAACGAGGTACTTGGAAAGCCGCCGGGGAAACTCAAAGTGGTAAATTCTGGCCTCACCCTCCTTGGCGATCTTGCGAATCCGCGCGGTGGCATCCACATGTCCCTGGACCAGGTGTCCACCCACCAGACTATTGAGCCGCAAGCTTCGCTCCAGGTTGACCCGGCTGCCGGGTTGGAGCTTACCGAGCGTTGAGCGGCGCATCGTTTCCGGCATATAGGTCACCTGGAACGTATGGCCGTTGGTTTTCTGCACGGTGGAGCATACTCCCTCCACGCAGACGCTCTCGCCCTGCTGAAATTCCCAATCGCGCGGGCGCTCAATCTCAAAAATCTGTTGGCCGTTCCTGCCTCTGATTTTCACGACCGGGCTGATGGTTTCCACAATGCCGCTGAACAATGCTCTGAACCCTCGTCCCACTTGGGCTAAATCAATTAGATCTCATGGAGCTTAACGGCGATACAAGTTTACCACAGGGCTGTAGCGGCGCTCGGAGCTCTTACCACTGACAGTAGTGGTACGTTTTCACGGCTGTAGCGGCGGTCTCTGACCACCGAATCTTATTTATCAGCACCTTTCGGCGGTCAGAGACCGCCGCTACAGCAAACTGAACCACTACCGCCCTGACAGGGGGAGCGCCGCTCCAGCAAATCGCGCTACTCTTCTGGCTTGAAGTGGCAGGGGGCCTATACCTGGGGGTCGCGATGATTTTGGATTTGTCCCAAATGCTTTTTCAAACGTTCCTTGACTTCTTCCCGCTTGCCGTTGGCGATCATCCTGCAAAGTTCATCGAGGGCGAAGTGCACGACGTCGTGGTGATGGAGTTCCTCGGGGGCAAGCTCGTCGCTGAAATCGAGCCAGATTCCATGCAGCAGATCAATTTCCTTGGGAGTCAGGTAGGGCGAGTGCGGGCCCAGGTAAGTGATGAATGCCTGGCCGTTGGGGGAACAGATTTCAAGGGTCAATTGGGGCTTGGGATTTTGCAGCCGCTCCCAGGCTTGGCCGGCAAGACGGGCTTCTTCAGGAGCCGGCATTTTCGGAGACAATCCAAGCACGACGGTGGCGGATTGGAGGGATTGCGCGGCGCGAAGTGTTCCATCCCAAACATCGGTTGCGGGCACCACGGCAAGGTGGATCGTCTTGCCATTCTTTTCCGCCAAGTTCAGAGCCCGCGTGAAGAGCTCCTGTTCCTTGAAGGTGAAGAGCTGGTCGGGAACCAGGTCGTGCTCGCCGGACCCTCCGCGGGATAGGACTCGAATGTGCAGAACGACAACGTCCTGTTTGCTGGGATTGACGCGCTTCAGGACGCTGGCAAGGTTGAAGAGCGTTTGGTAATCACGAACCAGCACCAGCGCATTGCCGGGCCGAACTCCCAATGTTTCGGCGGTCAGGGTTTCTCCGGGCTCCAGATTGAACTGGTCCAGAGCTGTTTCGGCGCCGCCCACATGACGCGAGTATTTCTCTGAAATGGTAAAAATCAAGTAGAAGACAATTGTGAAGGCGACGCCCGAAACCGTGGCAATTTCTTTGGTGAAAAGGTTGATGACGGCGGTGGCAAACAGAGTGACCGTGATCAGAGCCAGACCGATGGGAAGCTCCACGCGCTTGAATCGCAGGTTCAGAGGCACCCGGAACTCCCGGGGTCCAGGCTCCGTGAAGCGCAGGACCAGCACGGCAAGCCCCTTCATCGCGAAGCTCCAAATCACGCCGAAGGCGTAAGCTTCGCCCAGCAGGATCACGCTGCCCCGGCTGAGGAGGATAGTGACGATCTGAAGTCCAACCACCAGGTTAATGATGCGGTGCGAGGTTCCGTAACGGGGGTGGGGCCGGCGAAACCAGTCCGCCAGGACGCCATCCTCTGAAACGCGGTTCAAGACGCCATTGGAGCCGACAATGGCGGTGTTCACAGCGCCGGAAAGAATCATGATGCCCACAACCACGACGAAGGCGTGAAAGGCCAATCGATACATGAAGGGACCGGCTACGTGCATAGCCAGGCCGCCGATGAGGTTGTCCTTGTATAGGATCCGGGTGTGCGGGTTGGGGATGATCATGAAGGCGAAGAATGAAACCAGCGAGGTGAAAAGCATGCTGTAAATGAAAACGATAAACGCCGTCTTCTTGAGGTTGGGAAGCTTGGGATGCTCGATTTCCCGGTAGACCTGGGCCAGGGTTTCGATTCCGCTCATGGCCAGGACGGAATGGCCAAACGCCACCAGAATTCCGATCACTCCAATCAGTTCCGGGATCCGCGTGGAGCGCAGCCACCCTTCAGCGTCCACCGAGAAATGCAGATTCCTGGGAATAGGCCAGGGGGGCAGATGCCCTCCCTTAACCCGGAGTGTGTAAAGACACCACCCAATCATGATCACCACCATCACCGTGGTGAACTCCATAATGCGGGCCGCTTTTTCACTGGATTCTTCGATTCCCTTGATGTTCTGCCACCAAAAATACAAAGTAACCAGAATGGCGAACACGGCAGAAGTGGAATTGGTGGGCAGGACGACTTGCAGATGGGCGTAATGGAAGATTTCATTCAAAAATCCCACCAGGTATTGGCCGGCAGAGACGCCGCTGATGGGGCCGGTGAGAATGTAATCAAACATCAGGGCGGAGACCGAAAACTTGGCAAGGGTGCCGCCCATGGCTTCCTTCACCACGCGGTAGACACCGCCCCGCACAAACATGCTGCAGCTCTCCACGTACATCTGGCAAACTGCGTACGCGAAGACCATGACAGCGAGGATAAACCAGGGCGCGGAAGCCCCAATCGCCTGTTCGGCAATTCCGCCGGCGTAAAAGGCCGAGGATGCAAGGTCATTCAAGACGACGGCCGCCGCCCGCCAAAAAGAGATAAACGTCAACATGGCAGTGGTCGCCACGAGGACGCGGGGAAGGGCCGGACGGCCTTTTTCGGCTTGAGGTGGAGTTGGCATTGGCGCGCTAATCACCCGGAACGGTGTAGCGCTTCAGTTTAACTGAAGATGTGAACATATTTTGGAGATGTCTTTCAGCCTACCACCAGAATTCTTGCACAAAACTCGTCAGAATGAAAGGATTAGGTGCATTGGGTGCATTGGGTGGTGGTGCAGTTTGGTTGCTGTAGCGGCGGTCTCTGACCGCCGAATTTTATTTATCAACACATTCCGGCGGTCAGAGACCGCCGCTACAGCAAACTGAACCACTACCGAGCATTGCGGTCCGGCTTCAGATCAAAGATGGCGTTTCATTTGGCGCCCGAAGCGTCACGCAAACCGCTCGCAGTGATTCTTAAGGTCACAGCGTTCATCGGGTCCGGAAGGCGAATCCACAAGACCCGCGAATTTTCATCATACGCCCATCCCCGGTGGTACTTGGGAAGGAAATCCACTGAAGGGTCGAGCGGCAGAGCCTGATTGTTTGCGGTCACTTTCAGTGGGCGGCATGGAATGCCGTGCACTTTAACCTGCAGAGCCCGGGCAGGTGGAGTGTAAGAACCCTGTCGGGCTGAAAAATTAATTTGCACTCCGCCCGCACCCGGGGAAACTGTGACGCGGCGGCGCATGAAAACGCCCCGCTGATATTTGAAACTGATTCCATCATCTTCGTAGTATACACGGCTGGATTTGCCCTCCGGATACACTTCGAAGGTGATGGGATCGATCGGCTTTTGGTCCACATACTGGACAACCTCTTGGGTGGGGATAATGGCGCCGCCGCGCGCGAAGAGGGGAATGCGATCGAGCGGCGCGTGCACGGTGATATGCGCAGGCCCCTGATAAGACCGGTTCGACCAGAAGTCAAACCAAGTCCCGGCCGGCAAGTAGACAGGCCAAGTCCGCTCTCCATCCTTGACCACGGGCGCCACCAGCAAGTCATCACCAAAGAGGAATTCGTTTTCCTGGGAAACCGCTTCCGGGTCGTTCGGATAATCCAGGAGCAGGGCTCGCATCACCGGAAGTCCGGTCTGCGACGCCTGATAGAAAGCGTTGTAGAGATAGGGCAGAAGGCGGTAACGCAGGTCAATGGAGTCGCGGTTGATCCGCTCGCGGCGATTGCCGAAAGACCACGGCTCTTGATCGCGCGTGCCGATGGAGGTGTGAGTGCGGCAATAGGGATAAAAAACTCCGGCTTCGAGCCATCGCGTGTAAAGGTCAGGACTGGGGCTGAGCGCAAACCCGCCAATATCGGCGCCCGCCAGGTCCAAGCCGGAAAGGCCCATCGTCATCAGCTCGCGCAGGCTGATCCGCAAGTGCTCCCAGGTGCTCGAATTGTCTCCGGTCCAGACGGCCGCGTACCTCTGGCCGCCCGCGTAGGTGGCTCGGGTGATGACCAGCGGACGGACGTCGGGCCGCGATTTCAACATGCCGTTGCGGGTGCCTTCCGACATCAGCATGCCGTAGACGTTGTGAATCTTGGCGTGTGAGCTATTCATACCGTGGTCGTAGAAAATCACGTCGAGGGGCATGGTTTTGGTTGGCGTATCAAAGATCGCGGGCTCGTCCATATCATTCCAAAAACCCGCCACGCCGTCTTTAATCATGCCCTTGTAAAGAGAGCCCCACCACGCCCGGACGCGGGACGAAGTGAAGTCCGGAAAGACGCAATCTCCTGGCCAGACTTTCCCCGTGTAGACGCTGCCATCCGGCATTTTCACAAAGTCGTTTCCGGCAAGCCCCTGTTGGTAGACCCAGTACCTGGAATCGATTTTTACTCCGGGATCAATGATGGTGACGATGTGGAAGCCCTGCTTGCCCAAGTCGGCAATCATTTGGGCGGGATTAGGGAATCGGTTATGATCCCAAGTAAAGATGCGGTAGCCGTTCATATAATGGATGTCCAGAAATATCGCGTCACAGGGAATGTGGCGGTTGCGGAAGTTGTCGGCAATGAACCGCACCGTGCTTTCCGGATAGTAACTGTAGCGGCTCTGATGGTATCCGATGGCCCAGCGGGCGGGCAGTGGCGTGCGCCCCACCAGCTCCGTAAACCGGGACAAGACCTGTTTGGGGTCGGGACCATAGAAGAAGTAGTAATTCAGCTCGCCTCCCTCCGCGCCGAATGAGTAGTAATCTGGCGACTCCGTGCCCAAATCAAACGAGGAGCGGTAGGTATTGTCAAAAAAGATGCCGTAAGCCTTGCCCCGCCGCAGGCCCATGAAAAACGGGACCGTCTCGTAGAGCGGATCCGCAGTCGCCCCCCAGCCGTAGGCATCCGTATTCCACATGACGTAAGCATGTCCGCGCTTATCAAGCGGACCTGCCTTTTCACCCAACCCAAAGTAATGCTCCTCGGACGGCATCCACTTCCAGCACCGGACGCTGTTGCCATTCCATGCCATGCCCATGTCGTCCGTGTCTTTGGAGATCAGCCGGCCGGTACGGTCATAAAATGCGATCCTGAAGGGATCGGTTTTCACGCGAGCTTCCAGGGCGGACGTCCGGAGGGTCAGAAAGCCCGGTGATATTTTGAAATCCACGTGGACTTGCGGCCAATCCTTCTTCACCACGGCCCAGGAATGATCGGGCCCGAATTGGGATGAGTGGGCCATGCGGACTCGGACAAGGTCCGCCGCGAGAAAGTCCAAAGACACCGTGGCTTCATAACCCCGGAACGAATAGTGACCGTCTTGTCCTGCAACGGCCACTTTGCCGATGGAGTGCCACTGCCCAAGAGCTTGGGTGGCCGCAATCGAAAGGAAGAGAAGCAAGAGCATGAATCGTTCCATGTTTCTCAGTCGTCTCACAATTTCCACCCAACTTCCTGGCGTTTGCCGTCCGGCCCACCGCGCGCAGTTGGCCTGCCCCACTCCTGATTTGACCGGGGCCCTTCACCGCATTAAATTCGCAATTTCGCCGGAACCTTGATTCTATTTCTAATTTTCTTAGACAGCAATCTGCACCTTCTCCAGCTTATAATAAAACGTCGAGGCGCATGGTATCACGGTTCCGGAATGATGACGGTTGCAAGGCTGATGAAGTTTAGGTTACCCGGTGTTGGATCTGAAGTCAGATTCGGCGGTCATAGACCCCGCAACAGCAATCTCCACCACGACCGAAACGGCAGGAAGGCTTGGGTTGGGCAAAGACCTAACATACGACACGGTCAACATTCCTTGGCAGGCATGGGTCGCCTGTCCCCTGTATACAATGTATCGCATCGATACAAAGCATTTTTTCCATCCATGCACCCTGCCCTTGGCTAAAATGGTATGGACTCCATGACGGTTTGGAACCGGCAGAAGGCTTCCCGGAGGTGGCGGGAGTGGCGAGTGCAACCGAAATTTACGGAACGAACCCTAAGAGTGTATGAAAACAAAGGATCGAGGTTTGGAACGAACCCTAAGAACCCATTTCTCACCAGGTTCGCCGCCGCAACGGAAGGGCGGGGTTCTATACACAACGAAGTAAGTTGGCGGCGGTCATTCGCTGTAGCGCCGCTCTATGAGCGGCGAAATCCGCCGGTCACAGACCGGCACTACATTATTTTTGGAACGAACCCTAAATGTATATGAAAACAAAGGATCGCGGTTTGGAACGAACCCTAAGAACCCATTTCCCACCGAGTCCGCTACCGCAACGGAAGGACGGGGTTAAAATCCCACCCTTCCTGCGTACCGGAAAATCTGGTGAGAAATCCGGGCTAGTCTTTCTGCTACTTGCATTTTTCTTTATTCTGACAGGTGCCTATCGCTCCCTGGCGGCAAAGCAAGAATCTGTCCCCAAGGAAACGATAGAAGGTGGACAGATCGCTCAAGCGTTGGATCATATGCACAACCTGGAGTATGACGCCGCCCAGCGGGACTTCGAAAGCTGGCTCAAGGTTCACCCCGATGAGCTGCCGGCATTGAACTATTTGGCGACAACCATTCTGCATCGTGAGCTCTTCAAGCTGGGTCTGCTGCAGCTTGACGCCTATGGCCAGAGCGGTTCGATTTTCCACGGCGCTCCTGCTCCGGCCGATCCTGAATTTGATAGAGCGTTTTTGCCGGCAATTAATAAAGCGATGCAAACGGCGGACGCGCGGCTCCGGCAAAACCCAAAGGACGAGGATGCGCTGTATTGGGCGGGCGCAGCACACTCGACAATGGCAACCTATGATTTCACAATCAAACGCGCCTATTTCGCGGCGCTGCGCGAGGGGAACACCGCACGGTCTCTTCACGCAAGGCTCTACCAATTGGACCCTTCCTATACGGACTGTCTCCTGGTCCTCGGACTTCATGATTACATTGTTGGCAGCCTGCCGTTCTATATTAAAGTCCTTGCGGCGCTGGCGGGGCATCGGGGAAACAAAGCAAAAGGATTGCAGGAGATTGAGGAGGTGAGCAAGGATGGACACTGGGCAAAGAATGACGCCACCTTGATTTTGGCGGTGGTCTACAACCGGGAGAAAAAATATCCGGAGATGCTGGCCACCCTTCGCATCCTCGCCCAGGAGGATCCGAGAAACTTCCTGCTACCTCTGGAAATCGCCCGTGCCTACGAGCGGGAAGGAAATTGGCAGGGTGCGGCGGAAACTTATGAGACTTTGATCGCAAAATTTCAAAATGACGAGCCCAACTTCAATCTGATGCCACACGCCGAGGTTCTCTATGAGGATGGCCTGATGCGCGCCCGGCTCGGGGACCCGGGACAATCTCTGGCACGTTACGAGCAGGCCGGCAGCCTGCCGGGGAAGAGCATTTATATCTACCGGGCGGACTTGGCGGCGGCAAACATTTATGCAAGCCGCAAGGACATGAGTAAAGCAGAGGCAAAATACCAGATTGTTGCCGAAGCCGTTCCCGATTCCGAGGAAGGACGAACTGCCCTTCGCGCCTTGAAGACGATTCAGGACGGCCCGAAAGGATAAGCCGATGACGGTTGGCAAAGCTTCGTGGCCCCCATAGCTTGCGAATCGTGATCGTGTATGATACGTCGCGTGGAGCATCGTTCGCCCACTTCATTCGCCAAAGAAGGACATTCATGGAGAAATCCTTTCATCGCGTTCTTTTGACCCTGGCATTCTTACTGGCGCTGTGGCCCACGCTTGTTGTGGCCCAGGGTAGCAGACCCAAGAAAGTCTTTGTAATTACCGACCTTGAGGGTGTGGATGGCATTTTTGATTTTAACCTTCAGTGCATTCCAGACAAGAGTCCACGTTATGCCGAGTCTCGCAAGCTCTTGACTGCCGAAGTGAACGCCGCCGTGAAAGGACTTTACGAAGGCGGGGCGGGTTCGGTGGTGGTTTATGACGGTCATGCCGGCGGCCATAATCTTCTGCCCTTTGATCTCGATCCCCGCGCCGATCTGCTTGCGGGCACTCCTGTCCCGCCCACTCTGGAGCTGGATCCCTCCTACGCTGCGGTCATCTTCATCGGCCTTCATGCCATGGCCGGCACTCCCCAGGCCATTCTGCCTCATTCCTACACCTGGGACATCCAGAACATTTGGGTGAATGGCAAGAAGGTGGGTGAAATTGGAGGCCGCGTGATGCTCGCGGGCAGTTTTGGAATCCCAGCGATTATGCTGGCGGGGGACCACGCCGCTTGCGGGGAATTTCTCCAGCTCGTGCCGCAAGGGGAGTGCGCCGAGGTGAAACACGGAGTGGGTCCGACGGCCGGATTCACTCTAACCAGTTCCGCCGCCTGCGCGCTCATTGAAAAGAAGGCAAGCCAGGCCATGAGGCGCCTTGCGGAGGTCAAACCCTACACTGTGAAAGGACCCGTGAAAGTGAAAGTTGAATTGGTCAGCTCACCCAGCGCGCGGACTTTTACCCAACAACCGGGAGTGGAACAATTGGATGGGCGCACGTGGTTGTTTCGCGGCAATGACCTGACGAGGGCATGGCTGAAGTTCTCATCCTTTTGAGAGTAACGGAATGGCAAGGCGCGAACTATCGGGGCAAAGCGACGGCGGTCAAATCCCCACAGCGTTTCAGACTTTCAGTGAAGAATCCGGCGTGACGGTTTTGCTTTCATCGGGACTCGCGCTGCATCCCGGCTGCTTGCCCGACCGGGCATTGGGACGCGGGGCTCAAGTAAACCGGGAAACACCGGGTATGCGGGGAAGGACCAGAAAGTAAATTCCCAAAAATACAATGACAATAATTAGGCTCTCCATACTTTGATGATACCTCAACTATGGGTGCGATGATAGTCTGCTCCGCGAAGTGGAAAATTCAAGACACGGAGCTGCCGGGGTTGAAGCCATCCGCATTACAAGGCTGGCCAAAGTGATTCCCAAATCTTAAATTCGGTGTGGTACCCGGCCTCCTCCGCGCGTGTCAGCTTTCGCCCGGAAGCCACGTCGAGCGTCTCCTGGAAGATTTTTCTCCCAACCTGGTCGATGGTCTCTTCCCGGTCGAGGATTGTGCCGGCGTTGATATCAATATCGCCATTCATCCGGGCAAGCGGGGTGTTCGACCCGATTTTGATCACCGGACCCAGTGCACACCCAATACCCGTGCCCCGGCCCGTGGTGAAGAGCGCAACTTGCGCGCCACTCAAAAAAAGGGCGGGCGTAGAAATTTGATCGTAGCCGGGCGTGTAAAGCACGAAGAGTCCTTTGCGCTCTCCCAACCATTCCCCGTATTCGATCAGGTCTTCAACGATGGAGGTGCCGCCCTTGGCCTTCACTCCGCTCGATTTCAGGTAGATGTTGTAAAGGCCGCCCTTGATGTTTCCGGGCGAGGGATTGTCACGAAAGTCCGCGCCAAATGATTTGACGTATTTTTCATAGCGGCGCAAAGCCCCCGCCAGTTTGCGTCCAACTTCGCGGGTGCGGGCGCGGCGGGCCAGGTCCACCATGGCCGCTCCCTGGAGCTCCGGAATCTCAGGGAGAAAGACGGCAGCGCCGGCTTTGACGAAAAGATCCGAAGCCACTCCGACCGCCGGGTTTGCGGTCACTCCGGACCAGCGGTCCGACCCGCCGCACTTGGTCCCCACCACCAGCTTCGACACCGGAACCGGTTGGCGCGAAAATTGATTGGCAAAGTGGAGTTGTTTCTCCACCATTTCCAAGCCGCGTTCAACGGTCTTGCGGCTGCCGCCCGAAAGTTGGATCACCAGGTTCGCCACGCGCTGATGATAATGAGGAACGTGTTCCTGGAAAATCGGAGCCGAGCACTCCACGCAGGTTTTGCCGCATCCCAGGTCGATGTAAATCGCCGAGCCCAAATTCGGGTGGCGAAGCGTGTTGGTAAGCAAGGTATTCAGCAAATTGACGGCGTAGCCGTCCGGCATGCCGCAGCCCGACTCTTGAGAAATGGGGACGACGCCATCGACGTTTGGAAACTTCGCTCGTGAATAAATCTCCCGCATGGCGATGCCCGCGATGGCATGGGCCTCTGTGGATGAGCACATCCCGGAGGTCACGATCCCCACGTAGTTGCGGGTTCCAACCGTTCCATCCGGGCGGACATAGGCGTCGAAAGTGATATCTGCAAGGAGGGGATTGACCGGCGGGGAATCCAGGTTGTCCCGGAAGCGATAGGTCAGTTGCGGAAGGCGATCCTCCAAATTGCCCTCATGGATGGGATCGCCCGGCACGATTTCTTTTGAGGCGAGGCCGATCGGGTCGCCGAGGGTGATGAACGTTTGTCCCTGCTGGATTGGTTTTACGGCGAAGCTCTGCCCGCGAAGAATCCGGCCGGTGGTGGTGATCATTTGGCCGTCATATTTCAGAGCAGCGCCTTTCTCAAGAAAATCCACGGTGAGGACGGCCAGGTTGTCCCTTTTTGGCTGAATGACAATTGCTACGTCTTCAAGGTTGCGAGTTTCCATTGCCTGCCTTTCAAATGAAGAGGATGACTCGTTTGACGCAATGAATCCTGACCGGCCACTCTATCGCATCCACCGGACAATCACTATTTTACTGTTTTGTGACAATAGATGCACCATCAGACTACGCTTGGTAGTGACTCAGTTTGATGTTTTGTGACATGGTTCGCCGCCGTCATCCCCGCGAAGGCGGGGATCCATGCGCCGGGCAATCCCTTTTTCTGCACGGGTTCGGAAGGCCACTGTGATATTCGAAGTGGATTCCCGCTCCCCGCCTTCGCGGGGACAAGCTTCGCGGGAATGACGATGAAGAAATAAATTGAGTCACTACCCTACGCTTAGCAGTGGCTCACACCGATAATTTTCTACGTCTTCGTGGAAAGATGCGCTGCAACAAAGATGCGCTGCGAACACCTGTCAAGCAATTTAAAAATGTTACTTTTGGGTTGAATCATCTTGCAACGTGAAATGTTACCCGTCGTCGTTTTTCCTTTCTTTTTGATTTTCTCCTGTCTTTGTTCTTGTCTTTTTCTCCGCGCGCCTGTGGTCTTTTCTTTCGGTGAAGATCTCCGGAGTTTTGAAGAAGCCGTCGGAAGAGTCTTGTGACTTCGAACCGCTTCCGTGCTGAGTTGGAAAATCTTCTCCGGCCTGGCCTGAATGGTTTCCGAAAGTTGA
>DATKST010000115.1:0-5828 GCA_035531475.1 Terriglobia bacterium | reverse complement strand
CTTTCATGCCGCTTTCGGGACGTGAATGTCAGCGCTTTGACCGCTCCGCCTTCCCCGGCGGCTTCTGCCGGCGCGGTCAACTCTTCACCCTCAGGACAGCCGGGACCGCCGCGCATCCTTTCCGCCGGAAACAATCCCGCCCCGCCGGTCGCTCACGGATCTTTCCACGCCGGCTCGCTGCGTTTCGGGGCTATCCAGGCGGCCGCCGTCGATTCGCAAATACTTCTCTTTCCCAAGCAGGCCTACCTGGACGACCTCACCCTGCAGCTTGCGGGTGGAACCGTCAGGGGCAAAGCGGCGTCCGATTTCTCTCAACCCAACCTGCTCTACAGCGTCCAGAGCACCTTCCAGAAGATCGACCTGGCCCAGCTCCTCAGCGCCTTTCCGAGCGCGAGCGGAAAGATGAGCGGGACCATGGAAGGGAATCTTGATCTTAACGGTGAAGCGGTCCATTCGCCGGACCCGCTGAGCGGGCTCCAGGGCACTGGCCAAGTCAACGTCCAAAACGGAACGCTTCCCAGCCTGCAACTGAACAGGAACCTGATGCTGCTGGTCCGGATGGCGGGCATCGGTTCTCCTTCCGGCGACCCGGCGTCATTCACCGCGATCTCTGCTGACCTGAATCTTGCTAATCAGCGGCTTGTGAGCCATAACATCAGGATTATAAGCAGCGACCTCAACGTGGAGGCTTCAGGCAACATTGTCCTTGCCGGGTCGAACCCGATGGACTATACGGGCACGGCCTGGGTCCCGGCAAAACAGACCGGGCTGACCAGTCTGCTGGCCGGCCTTTCGGGCGCCGCCTTTGCCAACGGCAAGCTCGCCTTTCCTTTTGACCTGCAAGGCACGCTCGAAAAACCCCGGTTCGTTCTCAAGACAGGAAAGGGAGCTTTGAGCGGCCCTTCGGGCGCATCAACATCAGGGGCCAGCCAGGGTAACCCGCCCGGTAACCCAATCCAGAATCTAATCAACATGTTTAGCAAGAAGAAGTCAACTCCTCCCAAGCCCTAGGGCCTTGCAGGCTTCAAGGCCCTTGAATGACCGCTCGGCCCGGGCGGGCAGAGGACTCCGGCCTGCGGTCAGGCGAGCGCGCTGTGGGCAATCTGTGCGATGATAGTCCTTTTGTTTACGGTACAAGAGTTCTTTTGACCGTCGAATGACTTATGACGATTCTCGATGCCATTCTTCTATTCCTGGCTGCGCTGGCCGCGGGCGTTCTGAACTCGGTTGCGGGAGGCGGGACTTTCTTCTCGTTTCCCGCCTTGCTCTTTTGCGGTGTGCCGCCCATTCCCGCCAACGCCACCAACACGGTGGCCCTGTGGCCGGGAACCATGGCCAGCGCCGGGGCCTATCGAAAAAAGCTGCCGAGGAACGCGCGGATGCTGGTCCCGTTGATTCTGGCAAGCGTGGCCGGCGGGTTCTTCGGCGCGCACCTTCTGCTCCGCACCCCGCCGCGGACCTTCATGCGCCTGGTCCCTTTTCTATTTCTCGGGGCGACCTTGCTGTTCGCTTTCGGGAAGAAGCTGATTCGACGCGGTCCGCATGTTGAAAAGCAACGCAAGCCGTCGTGGCTTACGTTAAGTGGAGTCACGCTGGTCCAATTCTTCATTGCGGTTTATGGAGGTTATTTTGGCGGCGGCATGGGAATCCTGATGCTCTCCTTTCTCACCTTTCTGCCGCTCGGAGACATTCACGCCACAAACGGCGTCAAAGCGCTGCTTGCCTCTTCCGCCAACGGCGCCGCGATCGTCACCTTCATCGTGGCGCGAATCGTCTTCTGGCCGCAGGCCGTCCTGATGCTGTTTGGAGCGGCGCTCGGCGGTTACGGCGGTGCGCATTTCGCCCAGAAGATCAATCCGGCGCGCGTGCGGACCTTTGTGGTTTGCGTGGGCTTTGCCATGTCTTTCTATTTCCTCTGGCGCTACCGCTGAAGCCCGGTAAAAGCCGGGGCCAACCCTTCCCTCCATGCGGGCGGAATGCTGTACCTGCCGTTCTACTAAAGGACCTTCTCTTCGGGCAAAGGCTATTCCGCCGGCATCGCCACCGCTCTCCCGGTGCGAATCGATTCCTTCGCTGCGTCCAGAATTTCATTCACTTCCACATTCAGGCGCGGAGCGAGCAACCCCGTGATGGGACGGTTGTGCTGGATGCAATCCACCAGATAGGCGATGGGGTTCGATCCTATCAATGGCAGCGAGGGAAGCGATTCCGGCTGGCCGTCAGGAGATTCGGCTGAGGCCGGCACTTTAGTCCCGCGATAAAGCAGAGCGCCCGGCAAGGCCAGCAGGCTGCCCTGCGGCCCGAACACCTGGATGCGCTCCATGGTGAAGGGTCAGTCCCAGGAAGGTTCAAGGACGGCTGTGCCATCGGGATATTCCAGCACGATGACGGCATCATCCTCAACGGCGTTGTGCTGGCTGACCTTCAGCTTCAGCGAGCGGGCAAAAACTTTCGCCGGCCTTCCTTTCAGCCACAAACTCAGCGCGGCGCCGTAACAGCCGAAATCCATCAGCGCCCCGCCGCCGTTCTTGACGGGATCGTAGAGCCACGCCGCGAACTCCTTTGAGGTGCCAATCTCGCGCGGCCCCTGGTGCCCGTACTGCGAGACAAGCTGATGAATGGGTCCGATCTTGCCGTCCTTCACCTGCTGGTAAAGCTGCTGGTAGGAAGGCAGCCAGTTGTTGAAATAGTTCACCATCAGCTTGATGTGCGCAGCATTTGCCAGCTTTTCCATTTCGCGCGCGTCAGCTCCGGTGGTTGCCATAGGCTTTTCCATTTCCACATCGATGTGGCGTTTGGCGCACTCGCGCACGATGGCAAGGTGATGGTCGTTTTCCGTCGTAATGATCACGGCCTGCGGCTTTATCTGATCCAGCATGGTGACATAGTTGGAATAAAACTTGACGCTGGGCGGCACAATCGCCTTCGCCTTCCGGACGAGTTCCGGCCGCGGCTCCGCAATGGCCACCAGGTTTGCCTGCGGAACCTGTTTGATGTCCTTCAGAATTCCCCAAACGTGGTCGTGGTTGAGGCCCACAATCGCAAGCCGGACGTGACCCGAGTTCATCTGGGCCCTTGCGCCCGCGGGCAACAGCAGCATGATCGATGCCAATACAAGAAGCAGTGTCTTGCGCATGGCTTTTCCCTCCAGTCGCACCACAATAACCCATTTTTGACAATCTGGCTGCATAGATTGTGATTGAGCGCCCAGACAAATCTCCGCTGGCATCGCGCAACAAAGCCGGGTAGAATCCTGCCATTGGCTGCCTGGGCCGCTCCGGTTCAGATAAGAATTCCCGTACGCCCCTGGTCCTGGGCAAAAGCAAAAGGAGACTCTCCATGGCCGATTCATCTTCCCCGTCAAAATTGTCCATCACGCGGTTGATTCTGGTTCCGGCGGTTATCACGCTGGCCGTCACCTTCCTGAGGCTCGCGGGCGAGCTGATGCGCTGGTCGAGCGTCCTGTTCAACCGCTCTGCCGGCGGCGGCGGTGCGATCGTCGGCATCAGTTGGCTGCCTATTATCTTTGGCCCCTATTTTGCCGTGAAACTATGGGACAGAGGCCAGAGGCCGTCCGGTTCCGGCAAGACGATTGGCTACGCGCTTCTCGGGTTCTTAATTATGATGGCCGGCGCCACTATCGCGTTCGCCCCTGTCGTCTCCTTTCCGGGACGACAGGTGGTGGGACTGCTGTTGGTCGCGGCCGCTGCCGCCTTGCAGTTTGTGCCCTGGCGGGCGCTGGCCACCACCCTGATCGCCTATGCCTATGCGGCACGCATTCCCGTCGCTATCGTGATGTTCTTCGCCATGCTGGGCCATTGGGGCACCCATTATGACGCCTTGCCGCCCGAAGCCATCCCGTCGGGCTTCTGGCCAAGGTATTTTGCGATCGCCATTGCTCCGCAGTTGGTGATGTGGATCGCCTACACCATGACCCTGGGCGCGCTTTTCGGAGGAGCTTACGTCGCCATCACCCGCCGCAAGAAGACAGCGACGGCTCCCGGCCGACAGCAGACAAAGAGCGCGTGACAGCAATGGCTAACCAATGTGTCCGCAACACTGGCTTCTGTGTCGCGGATTCGGGGCTGGCGCGGACCCTGGTTTCCGGGGTCGGCAATTTCCCGAAGGGACAGGTGTGCGGTGGCAAGAGCCTCTCGCTTCGCGAGATCACAGACGCTACAACGCGAGCGTCTGCGCCACCCGCCTATTGATTCATACCGCGCATGAGCCGAAACGGCGGAGGGGATGGACAAAGGGACTCCTAAGATGTATATTCTTTGTAGATACCTATGAAAGCAGGAAGCGAAACACAACTCGGGAAGTGGGGCCACAGCCTGGCGGTGAGGATTCCCAAGCCGGTGGCGGAGAGCGCCCGGCTTGAGGAAGGCGATCGTATAACCGTGAGTCTGGGCCGTGATGGGGCCATCGTGATCAAGCCCGCCCGGCGCAAACACAGCCTTGGCGAACTGGTTGCCAGGATCACTCCGAAAAACCGTCACGATGAGACCGAATGGGGCGGGCCGGTTGGGAAGGAAGCTTGGTAGTTCGTGGTTATGTTCCAGATGCCGGCGACCTTGTCTGGCTGACGTTTGACCACCTGGCGGCCCGCGAACAGGCAGGGCGCCGGCCTGCCCTGGTCCTCTCGCCCCGGCCTTACAACGAAAAGAGCGGTCTGGCTCTGGTCTGCCCCGTGACCAGCCGCGTTAAGGGCTACCCATTTGAAGTCGCCTTGCCGGAAGAGTTGCCGATTGCAGGCGTGATTCTGGCCGATCACCTGAAGAGCGTGGATTGGAAAGAACGGCGCGCTGAAGCCGCCGGCCGCGTCCCACAGGAAGTCCTGGACGAAGTCCTCAGCCGATTGTCTCCGTTGCTCGGCTTTTGATTTGGCTACAGCAGGCTGGCCGCAGGAAAAGCTTCTAGTGCCGCGGGTCCTCAATCGAATGGCAGGAAAGCCCACGACAGGCAAAACACTGTCGTGGCTACCCGTGCCCGATAAAGGTGTTGCGATGCCGGGGCGGTGGTATAATGGTGGTGGGAATGGAGAAGCGGGAAGGTGCGCTGGTTCCAGAAGAAAAAGTTATAGCGGCGAAAAAATACCGCTTGCGTTCCGGTGTGAAGTTCGGTAAGATCGTTAATTGCCAGGATGAAGGTGGGAGTTAGAAGAGGCTTCCTCATCACTTGGGTCATTCAAACGGAGGTCGATACGAAGAAGACTTTCGGGTAGGGATTTGAGGCAAGCCGGGCCCACGCAAAAGCAGTTCCCGCCTGTTTCAAATTCCCAACAATAAAAAAGCTGGTTGGCAACAAAGCAAGTGGGGCCGTCTCTTCTGTACTGGACGGCAGGGAGTTGATGTCTCGGTCAAAAGGTGTTGAGTTCGGCTTTTCCGAGTGAAGAGCGAAACCCAGCATCTGAGCAAGCCGGGCGAAAGCCTGGGTCTCAGCCTGGAAAAGAGGTCATGCGGAGCGTTCATGCTTCCGCCTGATACTCAGCGATCTTTGAAAACTGAATAGTGCGACGTCTACAAGTGCTCATCTGTCCGGCGGATATCCGGACAGAGTAAGAAATAGCGAAGGCGAATCTGCATGGCAAGCCGTGCATTGAGTGATTGAATGATCGCGTGATTGAGTGATTGTAAAAACAATCCTTCAATCATCAATCGCTAACTCACTTAATGGTGGCGGTGTGCTGAGCAGATTTTATGGTCAAGCTACTAAGGGCGTACGGTGGATGCCTTGGCGCCAGACGGCGAAGAAGGACGTGGCTACCTGCGATAAGCCTCGGTGAGGGGGAAGCACCCATTGACCCGGGGATTTCCGAATGGGGAAAC
>DATKST010000114.1:0-23098 GCA_035531475.1 Terriglobia bacterium | reverse complement strand
TGGAAGGCTTTACAGAGTTCAGTATTATTGCGATGTTTGCAACATTGTTGCCGTTGAACCGGGACGCTGTGTCTGCTGCCAGCGCCCCACAAAGCTCCAGGAGATTCCCGTTACAAGCACCGATGAGTGAGGTAAGAACCGCCGCTACAGCAAACTGAGACACTACCCGCCACTACCCAAAGATTGACCGGATTCGATGCTTCATGGTAGAAGTGGTATGGCAGTGTTTCCTTCCTGTTTCAAGCCAGCGTGGTGAGCGTAGCTCAGCTTGGTAGAGCTCCAGACTGTGGATCTGGACGTCGCGGGTTCAAATCCCGTCGCTCACCCCAACCCCCGGCAGAGCGGGCTTGTTCATTCCACGAGTCGCCAGCGCTTCTTCGCATAAAACCTGAACCACAAGTTCAAAAGACGGCGGGTCAATCGGCCTGGAGTGATTCGGCGAAAGGCGGAGAATTCCGCTCCTCGACGCAAGCGCCAGGATCCCGGCATGGTGCCGTAGTTCAGTCCGCAGATGCGGCCCAGCGGTGTCAGTTCCGCGGGAATCGTGCAACAGAACGATAGCCGGGCTACCGAGATGGGTAAAGCCGGTAGAGCATCCAGTACACCACGACCCCCGTCACCGAGACGTAGAACCACAGGGGCAGTGTCCAGCGGGCGATGCGGCGGTGCCGGTCGAACCTTTTTCGAAAGGCGCGGTAAAGGGTGACGAGCACGAGAGGCACAATGACAGCAGCCAGTGCGGAATGGGTGGTGAGAAGTGTGAGGTAAAATCCCCGGACGAAGCCGTGGTGAGCGAAGCGGGTGATGCCGTGATGCGCATGATACCACAGGTAGCACGCCAGGAAGACGCTCGAGGTGCAGACCGCGGAGAGCATGCACACTTTGTGAGCCTGGACCTTGCGGCCGCGAATGAAGAGGAAGCCGGCGGCCAGCAGGACGGCGCTTGCGGCATTCAGACTGGCGTCCAAAGCGGGAAAGTCAGAGAGAGGAATCATGAAGGGTTTGCGAACAGTCGAAATTCGGAGCCGGCGTCATGAGGAGACTTTGTCCAGCATTAACAGGACAAAAACCATGGGGAGGTACACCACCGAAGCCATCAGGAGCTGCCTGGCCAGCGAATTGGATCTTTGGTGCGCCAGCCGGACTCCGTAATAGAGCAAGCCACTTCCCAGGATCAGGGCGCCGAGCGTGTAAATCATGCCCGCTTGTCCCATGAGGCTTGGAATCAGGCTGACGGGGATGAGCAGTATCGAAAAAGCGAGGACTTGAATTGCCATGGTCTTGCCCGCGCGGTCGCTGAGAGGTAGCATCTGGTAACCCGCGCGCGAGTAATCCTCGCGATACATCCAGGCAATCGCCATGAAGTGCGGGAACTGCCACAGAAAAAGCATGGCGTAAAGCACCCACGCTCCCAAACCAAGATGACCGCAAGCCGCCGCCCAGCCGATGAGTGGGGGCATGGCGCCGGGAATCGCTCCGACCCACGTACACAGCGGCGTGTGGCGCTTCAGCGGAGTGTAAATGATCAGGTAGCTTCCAAGCGTCGATAGGGCAAGGACGCTGGCCAAGATATTCACAGCCACGGCCAAAAACAAACCTCCGGCTGCTGCCAGCGACAGGCCGAAAATCAATGCCTCATTTGCACTGACTCTTCCTGCGGGGATCGGTCTGCGGGCCGTCCGGCGCATTTGGCCGTCGAACGACCTTTCGATGTATTGATTCAGTGTTCCAGTGCCGCTGGCAACCAGCAGAGTTCCGAAAAGCGTCGATAAAAGCAGCACCAAGTGGAAGGGCCCGGTGGAACCCAAATAAAAACCCACCAAAGTACTGACCAGAACCAGGAAGTTCACTTCGGGTTTAGTCAGTGTCCAAAAATCCCGGAGCTTCAATGTCCAACCTTTCCGTGGTGAGTTGTCGAATTTTACCGTGGTCACTGAACCCTATACTCCCTGATCGCTAGTCATTGAACCCTCTGGCATGTAGCCGAAATGCCGCGAAGGGCTTATTCCCATGAGGTTGAAAGATGGGACCTTCAGCAAAGGGAAAGCCTACACCATAAGGGAACTTCTCTTAACCTTTCGGCGGCCATTCATTAAAACAGATCTGAATTGCCCTTGCTTCCACTGGCCATAAAGGGAAAGCTGGAAAGCGTGCCCACCGTGGGCTCGCAAGAACAATGCCTACCGCCCCTCCCAATCCCGCTGCGGCGAGTGCGGCAGCGTCCGCACCCGTTGAGAGGGCATGAGAAAACCGGGTCGGCATCTCCAGCGCCATCATGGCCGTCACAACGCTAGTCGATGATTGTATCACCAGTCTCCTCCACCGCAGTGCCGGGACTGGCAAAAAATTCACCTGCAACGAAACCAAAAAGGACTCCAATTTCTGCAAACATCGGCGATGGGCACAAACCACCCGATGGTTCAAGGGATTATCAAGCGGCCAAGCGGCTGCCGCTCTTCATGCCACTCTTCATCCGCCAACGATTCAAAACCTCCAAACGAGCAGAATGAGCAGGTAAATCCAGAGAACACTCATGAAATGCCAATAAATAGCCGTGACATTGAAAGCCGTGTTCCGTTTAATACCCAGCGCAATGTATTGGGCTTGAGTTAGAAGATAAATTAGAGCGATGATCCCGGCCAGCAAGTGCAATCCGTGAGCGGCAGTGAGCAGGTAGAAAAAAGCCCGGCTCGGATTAAAGTCCACGTGCCCCCCCCTGGCTCGGACCTCCTTCCAGGCGAAAAATTGGCCAGTGATGAAGATCAGGCCAAGGATCAGCGTGGCGCTCAGCCAAATTCTGAAGCGCCGGCCCAATCCCGCATTCAGCCACTTCCGGGAGATCTCGAAGGTCAGACTGCTCAGCAAAAGCACCACGGTGTTACCATAAAGGATCCGGGGCAGATTGAAATGAGCCCAGCCGGGCGACGATCCCTCCCGCATGATTAAGGCGCTGCTGATACCTGCAAAGAATATGGCAATCGAAGCCATCCCCACCCAGATGGCGGCGACGTAAGCGCCAGGAGGCACGGACCACCCCAGGGGCTCAAACGGTTCTCCGCCACCAAAGCCTTTGTCGCCAGGCCCGCCGTTTCCGCTCCGGCCTGAATCATCAATCTTTCCCGGAATCTCAATTCCTGGCTTCGTCTTGGTTGCGAACACCATCACCCATCCATTCTATTTGCATTCTTTCGACATATTACAACCGTCCCACCTGAATCTCCCCCGAAATTTGCATAGCACCGCCCCAAACAATATACCCCCGTGGCCGAACTCTGACCATTCCGATCCCTGACCCTCCGCATACTGGAAATGATATTCCGGGTTAGTGGGCTGCCCCCGGCCATCTGACGATCGACGAAGTTCGAAAACTGCCATGTCGGGTGCTGGAATGCCGTGCCTGTGATTGCCACTCTCGTCAATTCGTTGTCGCCCCCGCGTAGGCGGGGGCCCATGACGTTCCGAACCGGCAGAGCGTGGATTCCCGCCTTCGCGGGAATGACGGTGTCCGTGGGTTGACCGCCAAGTTTGCGCGGAAATGAAGTTTCGCACCGGAGTGGCAATGACAGTCTGTCCAGGCGCGGACAACGGGCGGTCGTCGCGAGGCGACTGCAAGCAGACGGGCGCAAGGCGAGGCGAGCGTAAAGCGGAAATGGCCAAAGAGGATTTCAATTTCAGGTTGTATGGGTGGCACAAAGGACCGCAGGGCAAGGGGTATGTCCTAAAGAATAAGCCAGATCGCGGAGTGTGTTAATTGGGAAAGCGGCTGTATGGCTGCTGAGGGTGTCTGCCGAGGGTAAAGGTGACTTTTTACACCCAATTTCATCCATGCTCCACAGGGAAAGTTGAACGAACGGAAATTAAAAAACCAGCGGGGTTAGTTGGGAACCCCGCCGGTTTGAATTTGAATGGAGGCTTTCGCGGAAGCCGTTTTCTGTTATACGCTCGCCGCAAATTTGCGCTGCAGTAAACCACCCATCAGCAGCAGGCCGGTCCCGAACAGCGCGAGAGAAGCCGGTTCTGGGGTGGTCGGATCCAGAGACTGGCCAGATCCAACTCCGCCGTCAAAGCCGTCAAAAGTTCCCGGTCCAGGACCGAGATTGGATTGGGCATAAAACGCGAAATCAGGATTCGTGAGCGAGATGCCAGAAACAACTCCAACCTGCAAGGTCTGGCTGTTGTTAGAATCGAAGGAAAATCCTGGAGCGCCAAGAGTCACACCCGAACTTGTCATGTTGGTGACCACGCCGAAGTCCAGAGTGGACCCGAAAAGCTCCTGCAACTGATTGTTGAATGTGGAAAAGATATCCGGGGGTCCGCCGGCCTGGGTATTGAGGGCAAAACTGTAAACGTAGGTAAAGAGCCCGTCACCGCTATCGAAGTAGACCGTGCTGGTGACTGATCCCACCCACCCCGGAGCTCCCGTGACGGGAGAAGCCAACGAGTTAACCTGAGTACCAAAATTGAGTGCCCCGCAGATACCAGCCGAGAGCGAACAATCAACTTCACCCGCCAAAGCGCTCTGGGCGCTCGTCGCCCACGCGAACAGAATCATCAAGCAAAAGATTCCCGCCACCTTTAGTCTTTTCATCTTGTCCATCCTCCTTAAAAACCCTTTGGAAACCCAACCGCAGCCTGGGTATCTGTTAACCGGGCCTCGATCTAAGGAAGTGATGTCTTGCCACCACTCTACTCGTCCTCATTTGATGCCAGAAAGACATGGCAAAGTCAATTGTTTTCTCCTCAGGCCAGCCAAGAACGGTTGAGCCCTCCGGGAACCTAGAAGTCCTTGAAGCCAGCCTGACGGAACTAATGCTTCGTCAGGCCACGGAAATTGGGAACATCATTTGCCAAGAACCATTCGGACAGCTAGAAACCCTCGACCTTTACCCTCCGCTCTTGGTCCACATACCCAAGCAGGTCAATTCACATATCCTTACATAATAATTCCAGCAATTGTATCTCCACTAACTATGAATTTATGTAAATAGCTCACAAACAATAAGATACAATAGATTGCAGGGTCGCTGCCATGTATTAAAGTGAATTTTTTTTCTCTTTATTGTGGAAAACATCTTCCACCACAATAACTGAGCACGGGCACGAGCGGTATCCAGTTAACTTAATTCTGAAACGCCTCAGCACCAAGACTGCCGGTAGAGGTGAGCAATAAACCCAAGAAGCTATTCTTATGAGGAATCATGGCTTGGCTTGCGGAAACCATGCAACCTTCATCCCGGAAGTCCGGTCTGCTAGGAGGGATCTTACCGGCTTCGTGAGCACCAGCATGGATTTTCCACGAAGACTTGCTCGTGCATCGTGAGGGCACGGTTAAAACTGGGACCAGACGGTTTACTCTCCAAACCTTAAACGTCTGAAAAACATGGCGATGCAGGAGGCGCTCAAGGAAACTCCTGGAGTCAGGATTTCTGAATGGGTAAACTTGAAAGCGGGAAGAGTGCTGGATTGAATGGATGGGATGCCAAGGCCATGCTCACAACCGCAAAAACTGATGAGTTCCTTGTTTGATCTCCGCCGGTTCCGATTGGCCACTTTAAGCCTTCGGCCTGATGGGTTCGCTGGTCCTGATCAGCCTGACGACCGTAGCCTGCTTCGAGCTCTTGCGTGTTAATGCAACCACGGCCGAAACCGCAACCGCCAAGCCGTGTGCCGTCAGGAGACACATTCCTGGCTCTAGGGAACACCCGGCCGAGGCCGGAATGCCATGATCCACATGCACTGTGAAAAAACTACTGAGCTTTGACTTAATTCCACAACCCCGCGGGGCATTTACGGCGATAAGTGTAATCGATTGAGTCAATAAGAGTTTGGCCATCTTCGTGCTATTGATTAGGTGCTGACGGCAGGTGAGAATAGCGTTGGGAGGGCAAAAATGAAGGTTTTCACTCTGATGCTTCTAGTTTTTCTCGGCCCGGCCACCACAGCCGCCTTGGAATCTGCGGACATGGCCAGCATTTGCGCCGGAGCTGCCAAGGTTTTTTTCCTGGTTGCACCCATCGTCTTCATGGTTGGCTCAGCCATAGGGCTCCTCTCGCGGTCCCGCGCTTAAACGTTGTGAAACCTTAAACCTTCACCGTTTGGGTGCGATCTTCCTCACCGGGTCCGGCAGTTTTCGGGATCAACCCAAACCTTCATTGACCATCTGCCAGGCAAAGGCTTTGCTGTTAATACGCTCCCTATGGGGTGCCATGCCCTTCTGGTGAGCTGTTGTCTAACCCATGTAAAGGGGTGGGCGGGACTCCCACGAACAGACGTGCATGCGCCAGCGCAGGGCCGCCCGGATCAAAACACGCTTCTCCTTGTGCCGGTCTACACAGCCTAATCAGAATTCGGAAGGCTGGAGGTTTTCTAATCTGAAGGCTAACCAATCCAACCAAAGCCTATGGAGCGCATGGGGTAAGCGCGCGAGGGCGCTAAGAAACGTTCCTCCCGTGCTGCGCATGGTTTGGGATTCCGGGCCGGCGGTGGTCGTCTCGGGCGCCGGGCTGCGGATTGTCTCCGCGTTGATTCCCCTGGCCATGCTGGCCGTGACGCGCTGGATCATTGACGCCCTTGTGGCCCACGTCGCCAAACAGGGCCCCTTGCCTACGCACTTCTGGTGGGTGGTGGGCTTGGAATTCGGATTGGCCAGCCTGGGCACGATTTTGAGCCGCGGCAGCGACTTTTGTGATGCTTTGCTGGCGGATAAATTCACCCTCCACATCAGTACCCGCATTATGGAGCACGCTTCCCGTCTGGACCTTGCCGCCTATGAAGACCCGGTATTTTACGACAAACTGGAACGGGCGCGTGTGCAGGCTACAGACCGTCTAGGCATGATTCAGGCCACCGGACGTGTCGTGCAACAAATCATCACCGCCGCGACCCTTGCAGCCGGCATTCTTATCTATTCCCCCTGGCTGCTCCTCATCTTGGTTGTTTGCGTTATCCCGGCTTTCCTGGGGGAGAGCCACTTCGCGTTTCTGGGTTATTCGCTGGCTTTTCGCCAGACCCCGGTTCGCCGTCAGCTTGATTACCTGCGGACCCTGGGCGCCAGCAAGGAAAGCGCCAAGGAACTGAAGCTCTTCGGCCTCAGTCCGTTTCTGACGTCACAATTTACGGGGCTCTCCAAAGGCATTTATCAGGAAAACGTGGAGCTTGCCAAGCGCCGCCTCTGGGCTGGATGGGCTCTTTCATTGCTCAGCACGGTGGGTTATTACGGCGCTTATGCCTGGGTGGTGTTCCAGACGGTTGCGGGCAGACTGACGGTCGGTTCTCTCACCTTCCTGGCCGGCGCCATCGCCGGCGCCAGCAGCAACATTCAGATGGTCTTCTCCACGCTCTCCAGCATTGCGGACCAGGCGCTTTTCTTGACCGATTTGATTGACTTCTTCGCTATGCAGCCAACCGTTCAATCGCCGCCGGATGCGCTGCCCGCTCCGCGCCCCATCCACAGCGGCTTTGAATTCCGCAACGTCTCCTTCGTTTATCCCGGCACATCCCGCGTGGTGCTGGAGAACCTGAGCTTCCGCCTGGAACCCGGCGAGCGCATCGCTTTGATCGGGGAAAACGGACAGGGCAAAACCACCATCGTCAAGCTTCTGACCCGGCTCTATGACCCGTCCGAGGGGCAGATTCTGCTGGACGGCGTCGACCTGCGCGACTACAACCTCGATGACCTGTGCAGCCAAATTGCCGTCATCTTCCAGGATTTCATGCGATATGACCTGACGGCCGCTGAGAATATTGCGGTGGGGCTGATCCGGGAGCAGCACAACCGCGGCAAAATTGAAGCTGCGGCGCGCAAGAGTCTTGCGCATGGCGTCGTCTCCCGCCTTCCTTTGGGTTACGAACAGATGCTGGGCCGGCGGTTTGAAGGTGGTGTGGACCTCTCTGGCGGGGAATGGCAGAAATTGGCATTGGCCCGAGCCTATCTCCGCCACGCCCAACTCCTGATCCTTGATGAGCCCACGGCGTCTCTCGATGCCCGGTCAGAGCACGAGGTCTTCGAGCGGTTTGCCGAGCTAACTGCCGGCAAAATGGCGGTGCTGATCTCACACCGGTTCTCCACCGTCCGCATGGCGGATCGAATTCTGGTCCTCGAAAATGGCAACATTGCTGAAGATGGCAACCATGCGCAGTTGATGGCGCAGGCAGGACGTTACTCTGAGATGTTCGAAATGCAGGCCGCAAACTACAGGTAGAGATCAGAAATGGCGGATGACCTCACATCGGGAAATCGTGGTTCAACAGAAATCCCACCTGGAACCCAGCCTTCACCGCCATTTCAGGACGCCGCGCCCAGCCATCCCGCCCCTGCCCTTGATAACCTCGAAAAATTGAGTTCCGAGGCTTCACGCCAAGCGAGCCAATGGAAGCTCAGCCCCAAACGGAAACGTTGCCCGGCCGTTAAGATCAAGTGGCGGGAGGCCAATCAATCCATTGAGGAGGCGCTCCGCGAGCACCGCAAGAATTCAACAGACTCGCAGCCCTTGCCGGATCCCGCGCGGTGGCTTCTAGAGAACGCCCGGCTGATTCGCTCCGCACTCAAAGAAACAAGCCCCTTGTCCAAGTTCAGCCGCGCTCTCCCCCAGATTGGCGGCGAGGACCAGAAGGCTCAACGGTTGCCTCGCGCTTACCGGGCCTCTTCAGCCTTTCTCCGGGCCACGGCCTTTGTTCTTGAAGCGCGCGCTTTTGCCGCCTACTTCAAGGCCGCCCAGGAGCGGGAGGCCTTTGAGATTGGCGAGTTGTGGGCGCTCCGGCCGCTGATGCAGCTCGTGCTGCTGGAGGAGATTGCTTCCGTTGCGAAGCGTCTTTTGGAGGAGAGGCGCAAGCCCGGCGCCGGCCCGAACCTGAAGTCTCTGGTTCCTGGCGTTCCTCTGTCGCGCCTCATCCGCAGCCTGCGCGAGATTGATGATGCGGAGTGGGGAGAACGGATCGAGGAGATCAGCGCAACGGAACAGGTGTTGCGCCAAGACCCTTCGGAGGCTTACTCCCTCATGGACTTTGAAAGCCGCAATCTTTACCGCCAAGCCGTCCAGGAGTTGGGCGCCTTTTCCGAAGTGGACGAATTGGAAATTGCCAGCAAGGCCATCGGGCTGGCTCGCGCCGCAAGGAACAAGCTCGGCTCGATGTCTCATGTGGCCCAGCGCCGGAGCCATGTGGGGTATTATTTGGTGGATAAAGGCAGGCCGTTTCTTGAGAAGCAGATCGGATACCGGCCGCCGCTCCCGAAGCAAATCCAGAGAGCGATCCGGCAGGGTCCCGAAATATTTTATCTGACCGGGATTGAGCTTGTGACCTTCGCCCTCATCGGCTTCGTCCTCAGCGGGCTGCGGGTGGACGTGCCGCTTTTTTGGGCGGTCCTGTTCCTGTTGATTCCAGCCACCGAGTCTGCTACCGGTGTCATGAACCAACTGATTTCTTTCCTGTTGCCACCCTGCCCCCTGCCCAAACTGGATTTTTCCCGCGGCATTCCGGAGGAGTGTGCCACGGTGGTGGCCGTCCCCACGCTGCTGATCAATAAACAGCAAGTCCGGCAGATGGTTCGCGACCTGGAAATCCGCTACCTGGGCAACCGTGATGCCAATTTGCACTTTGCTCTCCTCACCGATTCTCCCGATTCTGCCAAGGCGTTTGATGGCCGGGATGCCCTGGTGGACCTCTGCTCGGAATTGGTGAAGGGTCTTAATGAACAATACTCCGGGCGTTCCGGTGGCAGCTTTTTCCACTTCCATCGTCATCGCACTTACAATCCCAGCGAGGGAACATGGATGGGTTGGGAGCGCAAGCGTGGAAAATTGCTGGACTTCAACAATCTGCTGCGCGGCGGTTACGACAGTTTCCCGGTCAAGGTGGGAGACCTCTCCCTCCTGCCCAAAATCCGTTACGTGATTACCCTGGATGCGGACACGCAATTGCCCCGGGAATCCGCGCACCGGCTGATCGGCGCAATGGCCCATCCTCTGAACCGCGCGGTTATTGATCCGGCCACGAACACTGTGGTGGAGGGTTACGGCATCCTGCAACCCCGGGTCGGAATCAGTGTGCGGTCCGCCAATCGTTCGCGCTTCGCCAACATTTATTCAGGCCAAACCGGTTTTGACATCTACACCCGGGCCGTTTCCAATGTCTATCAGGACCTCTTGGGTGAAGGCAGCTTTACTGGCAAGGGCATTTACGAAGTGGGCGTTTTCCAGCGGGTGCTTTCCAAGCGGTTTCCAATGAATGCCATTCTGAGTCACGACCTGATCGAAGGCGCTTACTCCCGCGCTGGCATGGTATCCGACGTTGAACTGATCGATGATTATCCCTCCCAATTCAGTGCCTACAGCCGGCGCAAACACCGGTGGGTGCGCGGAGACTGGCAGATCATGCGGTGGCTACTTCCTCGCGTGCCGGACTACTCGGGCCGGAGTGTCCCGAACCCCATCACCGTCATGTCCCGGTGGAAAATTCTGGATAACCTGCGGCGCAGCCTGGTGGAAAGCGCCACATTGGTCTTGCTGCTGGCGGGTTGGTTCTTCCTGCCGGGTGGCCCTACGCATTGGACCGTTGCCGTCCTCGCCTTGCTGCTGATCCCTTCCTACCTCCGCTTGGTGTTGTCGCTTTCGCAGGCGTTTCGCGCCGAAAATCTGTCCGGCTATTTGAGCGAAGCCGCAGATAGCTTCACCGCCGGCCAGCTCGATGTCTTCATGCTATTGGCTTTCCTGGCGCACCAGACTTTGGTCACCCTGGATGCCATCGTTCGAACTCTTATCCGCCTGACCATTACCCGCCGCAGGCTCCTGGAGTGGGAAACCGCTGCTGAAACGGAAGTAGAAACCAGGAAGAAGGCCCCCGCTGATCTGTACTTGGAGTGGACGCCCCTCGTGGTGCTAATCGTTGCTGCGTTTCTCGCGGCCTTCCACGCCAGGGCCCTGCTCATCGCATCGCCCATCTTGGCGCTCTGGGCTTGCTCCGGGTTTTTTTCTCAATGGTTGAGCCGTCCGTTACGCCCCGCCAGGAGCAAGATGGCCGAAGCCGATGAGGTTTTCTTGCGGCGGACCGCCCTCCGCACCTGGCGTTTCTTCCGCACTTTCAGCAATGCGGAAACGAATTGGTTGATCCCGGACGATTTTCAGGAAGAGCCTTCCTCCCAGGCGCTGCGCCTTTCCCCCACCAACCTTGGTCTTTTGCTGAATGCGCGCCTCGCCGCCTTTGAGCTTGGCTACCTCACCCTCATCGAATTTGTGGATGAAACGGAGAGGAGTTTGACCTGCGCGCTTCGCCTGCCCCGCTCCCATGGCCACTTCTTAAACTGGTACGACATCCACAGCCTTCAGCCCATCGAGCCCCTTTTCATCTCCACTGTGGACAGTGGCAATCTGGCTTGTTGCCTATGGACGCTCAAGCAAGGCTGCCTGCGAATGGCGGAGCGGCCAATTTTCGATTCGGCCCTGTGGCAGGGAATCCAGGATCACTTGCGTTTCATCATTGAGCTGGCTGGCGCCGCAGCCTGCGGGCCGCAGGTGGTTTTTGCCAAAGATAAACTGGAGGCATGGCTTGGACAGCCGCGAGAAAGCGCCCCGGCCTGGGTCCGGGACTTGCCTGCATTGGAGCAAATCCTCTCCCGGCTTCGGGAGGCGCTTCTGCACACTGCGGACGCCGGGCTGAAGGATCTGCGATGGTGGGTTGAGGAGACCATGGCAAGGTTGGAGGGCGTAAACAAGCTCACCGTCGGGCTGGCGCCTTGGCTTGGGCCCGAGGATCGCCCCCTGCTGGAGTGCCCGGAGCTGGGCCTTTCCGGCGGCGCCAACGGCCTGACGCTGAACTCTCTGCCCGATTGTTTGCGGACGCTTGCCGGCAAGCTCAAAGCGCTTTGCGAGGACGGCGGTGCGGGCACGGAGATCACGGCAGCAGCGCAATCCCTCCGGACACGGATCCCGGCATTAATCCGGGAGGCGGAGAGTCTTTCCCTCAAGCTGCAAACGCTTGCAGCGCAAGCTGACGCTTGGGTCCATGAGATGGATTTCCGCCTGTTGTTTCAGCCAAAAAAAAGGGTCTTGTCCATCGGTTACAACGTCACGCAGGGCCGCCTGGAAAATAGCTGTTACGACCTCTTGGCGTCCGAGGCAAGAACGGCGGCCTTCATTGCCATTGCCAAGGGGGACGTTCCGCAGGAGAGTTGGTTCCACCTGGGCCGCACGCACACCCGGTGTGAAGGCAACAGGGTCATGTTCTCCTGGTCAGGAACGATGTTCGAGTACCTGATGCCGGCATTGTGGATGCGGACTTATCCCCAGACCATGCTGGATCAGACGCTGCGCGCTGTGGTGGCCTGCCAAACGAAGGTCTCCAAGCAAAGGCGCATCCCGTGGGGGATTTCGGAATCCGCTTATAGTCAAAGGGACGACGCCGGCCATTATCAGTATTATGCCTTTGGAATGCGTGCTCTTGCCTTGCGTCCGAAGACGCGTCCGGGTCTTGTGGTGTCGCCCTATGCGTCCTTCCTGGCTCTGGCGGTGGATGTCTCCGCCGCCATCAAGAACCTTCGCGCCATGAAGGATATGGGCTGGCTGGGAAAATTCGGCTTTTATGAGTCGGCGGACTTCATGCCGTGCAGCGCCCCCGGGCCGGAAGGCTACGAGCTGGTCCGTTGCTGGATGGCGCATCACCAGGGGATGATCCTCCTCGCTGTTTGCAACCTTCTGGCGGATCCCCCCATGCAAAAGCTGTTTCACGCGGAGCCTATGGTTGCGGCCACCGAACGGTTGCTACAGGAGAGACTTCCCCGGGCCATCCCCCTGGAGCGGCCCGAACCGCGCGTGACTGGTGTAGTGTCCACGAATTGAGTGGACAGCGTAGCGCCGCCATCCCGGCGGCGGGACAGAATACCGGATCGCAAGATCATGGCGCCGGCTTGACTCCTCAAGAAAAGGAACTGCTGGATCGAATTGATAAGCTGGAAAAGCAGGTCGCCGAGCTGCGGGCCAGGATTGATCAAAATCAGGCCCCGCCTCAGCCCTCGATCCCGGTCACTGCCCAAAATCTGGCCGTGCCAGTCGTCCAACGCTCTTCGCAATCGACTTCAATTCAGCAAGCCGCTACGTTCGCAACGGCCGTTAGTACAGCAGCCCCGCCTGCGACCCCGGCCAACGTTGGTCAGACCAAAGCCGCAACTCAAGCCGCCGCCCACCCCCAGCCGGCTTCCCCAGTTCCAGGCTTCCTTTCCGGAACCACACTGAACTTCGATTTGGACGGCTACTACGGCTATAACTTCAACAATCCCTTGGGCGGCGTCAATCTGCCCAGAGCCTATGATGTGCTCAGCAACAGCTTCAGCTTGAATCAAGCCGGTGTGATTGTGGAGCGGGCGGCTGACCTTTCCCAGAATCGTCCCTTTGGCTTCCGCCTGGATTTGATGTACGGCCAGGCGACCGAAACGCTGCAAGGCAGCCCCGTTAATGAACCCCGGCCACAGGTTTACCGAAATATCGCCCAAGCTTACGGCGATTATATCGTTCCAGTTGGAAACGGTCTCACCATCCAATTCGGAAAATGGTTCTGTTCGCTTGGCGAAGAAGGAAACTACACGAAAGATCAGCTCAATTATTCACGCGCCTTCTTTTACAATTTCCTGCCCTTCTACCACATGGGCTTTCTCGCCAGTTATCCCATCAATAAGGAGCTAACCGTTCAATACTGGCTGACCAATGGCGCCAACCAAACGGAGAGCTTCAACAATGGCCGCTCCAACGCCTTCGCCTTCATTGTCACACCTGATAAGTCTACTTCCTGGCATCTGAATTATTTTGAGGGCAATCAACAACGGGCTTTTGTGCCTGACCTCAATCCCGGCATCCCATCGCTCCCCACGCAACCCGGCCTTTCTACGACTCCAATTGAGCCTTCTCCTAACGGACGCGAGCACATCCTCGATTCTTACGCCACTTGGAACGTGACGAATAAGCTGCTCTTCTCCGGCGAAGGAGACTACGTGATCAGCCGGTTTTTTTCGAACTCGCCGCCGGCAGAAGTCTCGGGCGGAGCCGGATACGTGAAGTACCAGTTCACACCCGCCTTCGACTTGGCGGGCCGGTTCGAATATCTTGACGACCAGGGAGGGCTGTTCAGCGGCAAGACTCAGGACTTGAAGGAAGGAACCCTGACAGCCACCTACCAATTCGGCGAGGGATTCCAATTGCGCGGCGAATTTCGGCGCGATTTTTCCAACCAACCCTTCTTTCTGACCAACCTTCCGAACGTCTTCAAGCGCGACCAAAACACCGCGACCGTGGGAATGATATGGTGGTTTGGGGGCAAACAAGGTGCGTGGTAAGAGTCAGGTCGAGGCTTCAGGCTCGCAGCGGTCCAGTGGAGCGCCCTTGCCCTCGGATGTTCCTTGCAACGGCTGGCAACAAAAGCTATACTGAACGTGGCGAAATGACAAGTGGGCGAAAGCCCGCTTTTTTGTTGGGGCGAAATTTGGGGTGGGACCCGCACTTCGCCGGTAATCCGGCGCAATCCACAGCCCAACCGAAGTCATGATCGTTGATTTTGAGAAGATTCAGGCCATCACGGAGCGAGTGGTCACCTCGGAAGGGATGACCCTTGTCGATGTCGAAGTGAAGGGCGGGAAGAGCAATCCGCTGCTGCGCATTTACATCGACAAGCCGCAGGGAGTTTCGCACGAGGATTGCAAGCTGGTCAGCGAGCAGATCAGCGCCATCCTGGACGTGGAAAACCCGTTTCCAGGGAGTTATGTTCTGGAGGTTTCGTCACCGGGCCTGGACCGTAAGTTATTGAAGGCAAGTGATTACCAGTATTTTAAGGGCCGGCGGGCGCGAGTGATCCTGAAAGAGCCTCTGGATGGCCAGAAGGTTTGGGAAGGACTCTTGGCGGGATTTGACTCGGGCCGGGTTCGCCTGGATGCGGGCGAAGCCGGGGTGAAGGAAATCGACCTCGGGAACATTTCAAAAGCCAGGTTGATTCTCGAGTGGTAGGCCGGACGTTCCGGGCGGCGATCTCCTCTGGAGCTATGCAAGGGCATAGCCAAACTGTGGAGAGGGTCGCCACCGAAACGGTTCGCTGCGGACCCAGAATGAATTCGGGAGCTTCCCGTATAGTCCGGGATGGCCTCGAGCCGGAAATTTGAGGGATAGCAAGTGACAACAAGCCTGCTGTATCAGACGATTGATCAGCTCAGCCGTGAGAAAGGCATCGACCCGCAGATCATTATTTCTGCGGTCGAGGACGCCATTCTGGTGGCGACGCGCAAATACTATAAAACCAGTGAAAACCTGGAATCGCATTTCAACAAAGATACCGGGGCGGTTGAAGTGTGCGCGGTGAAGAAAGTGGTGGAGGAAGTCGCCGACCCGGACCATGAGATTGATCTCGTCCGGGCACAGCGGATTGATCCCGCAGTTGCAGTGGAGGGCGAAGTCCGCATTCCCAAATCCACCGAACCGCTGGGCCGGATTGCGGCGCAGACGGCCAAGCAGGTGATCTTCCAAAAGGTGCGCGAGGCGGAGCGGGATACCGTCTTCGCCGAATACAACCAGCGGGTGGGCGAGTTGGTGAACTGCACGGTGAAGCAAGTGGAAGGACCGGACGTGATCGTGGACTTGGGCCGGACCGAAGCCCGAATGCCCCGCCGGGAGCAGTCGCGTCTGGAAAATTACCAGATTGGTGACCGGCTGCGCGCGGTGATTACCATGGTGGACCGGGCCGCTCGCGGACCGCAGGTCATCGTCTCCCGGGCTGACTCCATACTGGTGCAGCGCTTGTTTGAAATGGAAGTGCCGGAGATTTATGACGGGACGGTGGTGATTCGCGCCATGGCCCGTGAGGCGGGGGAGCGGACCAAGGTGGCCGTGTTTTCAAAGGATCCGGACGTGGACTGCGTGGGCGCTTGCGTCGGCATGAAGGGAATGAGGGTGCAATCCATCATCCGTGAGCTGCGGGGCGAAAAGATCGACATTATCGAGTACAACGAGGACCCGGTGGTGTTCGCGGCCAACGCCCTCAGCCCCGCCAAGATCAATCACGTTTCCATTCTCGATTCAGAGCAACGGCAGCTTGAAGTGATCGTGGATGACACTCAACTGTCGTTGGCGATCGGCAAAAAAGGCCAGAACGTGCGGCTGGCGGCCAAGCTGCTGGCGTGGCACATTGACATTAAGAGCGAGGAAGAGAAGCGGCAGGAAATCGAGTCCCAGATGGCAGCGATGGCGATGCGCGGCGCGCCCATTTCGGAATTGCACGGCCTGGGTGAAAAGACCTTGCAGAAGCTCCGGGATCACGGCATTGAGAGTATTGAACAGCTTGCCCAGATGACGCCGATCGAGCTGACTCAGATTCCCGGCATTGGGGAAAAGACGGTGGAGCGCATCCGCGGGGTGGTGACGGATTATTTTGAGCAGGGAGAATCCGCAGCCCAGGCAGACGTGGAAGAAGAAGTTAAAGAGGCAACCGCTGAAGGCGCCGAAGCGGCGAATGAGGAGAGCGCCGGGGAAGCTAACGGAGAGATCATCGGGGAAGCGGCGCAACAACCCGCAGCAGAAGGGGCGCCGCCAGACACAGAGGAGATCACGACGGCGTCCACCGGGGCTGAGGGGAATCCAGCCGGGGCTGCGGAGAGTTACAATAAGAGTGCGGAAACCGGGGAAGCCGAGGCGGATCAACACCCGTCAACGGGTTCTTCAAACTCGCGCGAAGGAGGGACAGAAAATTGAGCTAAAGTGATTGGAGCGCGGTGGCATTCAAACCGCCGCGAGTAGGAAGGAGAAACTTGGAATCGGTGAAGAGTAAAATCCGCATTAATGATCTGGCCCGCGAGCTTGAGGTGAAAAGCCGCAGTGTGCTCGACTACCTTCTGGAGACCGGAATCACGGACAAGAAATCGCACTCCAGCGCGATCGACGACGATATCGCTGAAAGAGTGCGCGTTCATTTCCGCGAGCAGGGTCCAGACCCGGAAGAGGTGAGGACTCCGAAGTTCCAGACTTTCCACGAAGCTCCGCCTCCAGCGCCAACTCCGGCTCCCGCGCCGGCGCCGGTTCAGCCCTTTGCCCAGAAACCTGCCTTTTCCAAGCTCGCCGATCCCCGCCGCGACGCTTCCGTGGTTGGACGAACCTTTGAGCAGATCAAGGCCGAGGCAAGACTTGCGGTTGCTCCGGTTCACAAGCCCGCTCCAATTGCTCCCCCGGCTCCGGCCAAGCCAGCAGTTCCGGCATTGTCTCCCCGGCCTCCGCTGCGCCCGTCAAGTCCTATTGCGCCGGCTGCTGGTCCCGTCTCCGCCCCGCCCAGAACGGGTGTGACTGCGAATCATCCTGCTGGAACGGTTTCCGCCAAGGCGGTTGTTTTGCCACGGCCTTCTGCCGCCAAGCCGGTTGTTTTGCCGCGGCCTTCTGCCGCCGCACCCGGAGCCGCCGTGCAATCAACTCGGATGGCAGGATCGGTGCCGGCGCGATCTGCAAGCTCCGCCCCAGCAACTCAGGCTGGATTGCCGGCTCGAGGGCACGTAACTGCTCCGCGCGGTGGTGCCGGACGGCCGGGGCGCATCATCCCTTCCGGCCGTAAAGCCCCTGCCTCAGACCAGCCAATCTATCCGGTCGCGGCAACTCCACGCCCGGTTCCCGGGAGAGGAATGACCGTTAGGCGTCCCGGTGAACACCGGCCCATGCACCCCACGACCCGTCTGTCCTCGGGCGGAGCTGCACCTGCGGCGGGGCCCGCCCCGGGTACGCGCCCTTATCCGCCGCGCTCCGGGCAAATGCCACCCCGCCTGATGCCCTCGCGGACTCCGGCGTCATTTGGTCCTCCCAAGCCGGTGGTACCCGAGGAAGTTCCCATCACCCGGAAGATCACGATTACGGAAGGCGTCACCATCAAAGAACTCTCGGAAAAGCTCGAAGTTCGCGCCAAGGATGTCATCAAGCGGCTCCTTGAGAAGGGTGTATTTGCGACCATCAATCAGACGTTGGACAGCCAAACGGCAACGGAAATGGCCCGCACGTTTGGCGCGGAAACCACCATCATCAGCTTTGAAGAAGAAGTGCTGCAATTGGATGAGGACGCCGATCGCCCTGAAGACTTGCAACCTCGCGCTCCCGTTGTGACCGTCATGGGCCACGTGGACCACGGCAAGACTTCGCTGCTGGATGCAATCCGCGAGACCAACGTCGTAGCCAAGGAAGCGGGAGGCATCACTCAGCACATTGGCGCCTACCACGTTGAGGTGAATCAACGCAAGGTGGTCCTTTTGGATACTCCGGGCCACGAAGCATTTACCTTGATGCGAGCCCGGGGCGCCAAAGTGACTGATATTGTGGTGCTGGTGGTGGCTGCGGACGATGGGGTGATGCCGCAGACGCTCGAGGCCATAAACCACGCGCGCGCCGCGAAAGTGCCAATCATCGTCGCCATCAATAAAATCGACAAACCGGATGCCGCGCCGGAGCGCGTGAAGAAACAGCTTGCAGACCTCAACCTGATGTCCGAGGACTGGGGCGGCGAAACGGTCACCGTGGAGGTTTCCGCAAAACAACGCAAGAACCTTGAATTGCTGCTGGAAATGATCCTTCTGGTTGCGGACCTTCAGGGACTGAAAGCCAATCCGAAGCGCCTGGCCAGCGGGACCGTGCTGGAGGCGAAGCTGGACCGGGGCCGCGGGCCGGTGGCCACCGTCCTGGTGCAGAACGGGACGATTCGAGTGGGTGATACGTTCATCGTCGGAGCCATCTACGGTAAAGTCCGGGCGATGTTTGATGACCGGGGTGGCCAAGTGACGGAAGCAACTCCCTCAACCCCCATCGAAGTGCTAGGGCTGGAGGATGTGCCACAGGCCGGAGACCGGTTGCAGTCTATTGAAGATACCGGCAAGGCCCGCCAGATTGCCGTCCATCGCCAAGCCAAGATGCGGGAAGCCGCACTGGCCAAGACCGCCCGTTTGACGCTTGAGCAGTTGCACCAGCAGATTGCCGCGGGGGACGTGAAGGACCTGCCTCTGATCGTCAAGGGAGACGTTCAAGGATCGGTCGAAGTGGTTTCTGAAACGCTGACCAAGCTCAGCGATGACCGGGTGAAGGTGAAGGTGATTCATGCGGGGGTGGGCGCCATCACGGAAACGGACGTGTTGCTGGCTTCAGCGTCGAACGCCGTGATTGTGGGATTCAATGTCCGGCCGGAGCGCAAAGCGTCCGAGCTCGCTGCTCTGGAGAAGGTGGACATCCGCCTGCACACGATCATTTACGAACTATCGGATGAGATTCGGAAGGCGAAGGTAGGCTTGCTGGCGGTCCGGTACAAGGAAATTTCACTGGGACGGTTGGAAGTGCGCGACACCTTCCGCATCGCCAAGGTTGGGACCATCGCCGGTTGCTACATTCTGGAGGGTAAATTCAAGCGGGACTCCCGTCTGCGCCTGACTCGCGATAGCGTTGTGGTCTACGAAGGGAAGGTCCGGTCCTTGCGGCGCTTCAAGGAAGATGTTGAGGAGGTCCGGTCCGGCATGGAGTGCGGCGTGGCCCTCGAAAACTTCAGCGATGTGAAAGTGGGCGACGTAATGGAAGCCTTCGTTACAGAGCGCGTGACGGAGGAGGCTCTGGCGTAACCATCCGCAGCCGCGAGGCCGGCCGTCATGCCCGTAGGCGTCCTAATCCTGGAAATCCAGCTTCCCTATTCACACTCCCTCAAGGACAAAAGGGCCGTCCTCCGCAAGCTGCGGGACAGGCTGCGCGCCCGTTTCAATGTGGCCGTAGCGGAAATGGATCATCAGGACGTCTGGCAGCATGCGACTCTGGGGGTTGTCTCGATTTCGAGCAGCCAGACCTTGCTTGAATCCGCCTTCCAACAAGTTCTTCGGGAGTCGGAGAGCATTTTGGGCCAGGATGTGGCCCAGTATTCCGTCGACTTTTTCTGACCCAGAATCGGGGCTCATCGTGGACAAGTTAAAGGAAGAAGTGTAGCGGAAAGCAGCCCAGACCTTGGATTTGGATGCTTGATGAATCAGGAACTATCCGGAGTCTTAATCATTGACAAACCCGCGGGCATCACTTCCCACGATGTTGTGGCCCGGGTGCGCCGCCTGCTGGGAACTCATCGTATCGGCCATTTTGGAACGCTTGACCCGTTTGCCACAGGCGTCCTGCCTCTTTCCATTGGGAAGGCAACAAGGCTCGCCCAGTTCTATCTGAAATCCCGCAAGGCTTACGAAGGCACGGTGCGGTTTGGGTTTTCCACGGACAGTTATGACGCCACCGGTGTTCCCTCTTCAGAAGTGTACAGGAACTGGCCTGACCAACTGGCGCTCGAAAAGGTGTTGGGTGAATTCATGGGCCGGATTATGCAAGTTCCTCCCCCGTTCTCAGCGAAGCGGGTGGGTGGAGTACGGGCTTATCAGCTTGCCCGGCAGCACAAGCCCGTAAATCTCGAACCCGTTGAAGTGGAAATCTACGCAATCGAGCTCCTGGGATTGGAATCCGATGGCGAACGACTGCGATTCGCCGTGGAATGCTCGGGTGGGACTTATGTCCGGTCCCTGGCGCACGATATGGGGCAGAAAGTCGGATGCCCGGCTCATCTTGCGAGCCTGCGCCGTACCGCGGTTGCTGAGTTTGTGGAGAGCCGCGCCGTGACGCTGGAGAAGCTGGCGGAAGCCATGCAGGAGGGCAAGAGCGCATCCCTGTTTGTGCCCTTGGAAGCACTCCTGCCTGACTGCCCGGAGCTGGTGGTGCGGGGCCGTGAAGAGGCCAGCGTCCGCAACGGGCGGCAATTTGAGCTGGCGCAAGCCGCCCGGCCGGACCGTGGAGGCCGCCCCAGCCGGATACAAGCCATGAGCGTGCTGAAGATCGTCAATCCAGAACATCGCCTGATTGCCATCGCCCGGCACGTCACGGGCAGCCTTTATCACCCCGATTTGGTGCTGGGCTGAACTTCGCTCTTGCACCCTGCTAAAATCGCCCGCGCCGCTTCTTTGGCTGCATCAGGCCGTGCGATCGAGCTCGCCCTTTCCCTTAGCGAATCCAACTCCGTCCGGCTTGCAAAGAGCCGTTGCAATGCCGGCGCAATCTGCGCTGGAGCTTTCAACCAGATTCCCGCCTGCCACTTTTCAATCCACCGGCAGGTCCGTTGTTCGTTGCCGGGAAGCGGATCATGCGCCAGCATGGGCAACCCGCAGGCGGCCGCTTCCATCAGCGTTCCACCTCCGGGCTTACTTAATAGTAAATCAGCGGCCACCATCCACTCTTGCATATTATCAACCCAACCCAACACCCGGCTGTGCGGCAAGTCCCGGCAAAGGCGGCGGGCTTCTCTTTCCAGGCGGGCGTTCTTACCTGCCACAAAAACTGCTTGAAATGGCGCGCCAACTTTCCTGAGTTCTTGAACCATGACGCCGGGTTTGCCGAAACCCGTGCCTCCGAAAAGGACCAGAAGCACCGGCAGGTCCTGATCCAGTTGCAGCTTGGCGCGCATTGCCGGGCGCGAAGGCAGCGAAGCAAAAGAGGGATCAATCGGCATCCCACAGGAAAGCACCCGATCACTTGGAGCGCCGGCATTTACCAGCTCAAGGCCGAGATCAGGATGTGTGGCGATATAGAGGTCCACTTCCGGCTGAACCCATGCCTGGTTGAAGTCCATCAGCTCAATCCCGGCCAGGAAGAATCGCAACCCGCCCTCGCGCTTGGCAAGAGCCGCCAATTCGCACATGCCGACCTCAGCGGCCACCACGATTTCCGGCGCCAATTCCCGTAGGAATGCGAAGAGCGGCCTGGCACCCCGGCGATAGAGCCAAAGGGGACCGGTGGAGGATTGTTGATGCTGGAAGCCTTCAATCCATCCCCAAAGGCCGGGCCAGAGCCGCAACGGAATCTCATAGGAATCGTAGTAGAGGCGAAACCAAGCCGCGCAATGCTCCAGGCCATCCACCACGCGCACATCGGTTCCGGGATGAAGCTGCAGCATGGCCTTGCGCAAGGCGTTCGAGGCTCGCAAGTGCGAGGCGCCATGGGAGGTGCTGAGGATAAGAACCTTGGGCATGGAATGTGATCCGGCAGGACGCTGCAAGGAAGGCGCTACATCGCACGATGCCGGTGGGGCGTTGCAATTTCCAAATTCGTCGTGCAACAACCTCCGTAGGTGATTCAGGAAACAAATTCGGAAATTGAAACAAACCGCAAGCCCGCCCTTTGAACTCCTTCAATGATGGCAGGAAGCGCCGCCACCGTGCTGGAACGGTCCACTTCGCCGGGTTGCCGCGATCCACACCCATCGTGCATCAGAATGACGGAACCATCGCCGATCCGCTCCAGGGCTTTGCGGATGACCTTGGCGGGACTCATCCCCGCAACCCAATCGAAACTGGGATTGGACCATTGAATATCCTTCATCTGCCGGGCATTCAGGACCGGAAAGAGTCCGAACCAGCGCACACCATAGGGGGGCCGGAACAGCGTGGGGCGCTCGCCCGTTACTTTTTCAATCGATTCCTGGGTCCGATCAATTTCCCGCGCGATCCGGCCTCGAGTCTTGAAGTAAAGGAACAGGTGCGAATAGGTGTGGTTGCCGATGGTGTGGCCTTCAGCCTGAATGCGCCGCAAAGTATCCGGGAAGAGGTCCACCTGTTTGCCGTTCACGAAGAATGTTGCCGTAGCTTTGCTTGCGCGAAGGATGTCCAGAATCCGGTCCGTGTAAGGAGGCGTGGGACCGTCGTCAAAGGTCAAGGCGGCGCGGCCGCTTCCCGCTGGCCCCCGCACCAAGCCGGGACCAAACACCTGGGAGTAGGGATAGGATGATCCATAGGAGACAACACCCGCGACCGTCGCGGCGGCGCCGGAGCACAACATTGCTACTTCGTTTGGAAACATGAAGAACATTGGAGCGGAATCGCGCTGCTCTGAGCGCGCTCAGCCGCGCCCTGCGAAATAAGATCGATACCACTCGACCGTCAGCTTTAAGCCGTCTTCGTAACGAACCATCGGCTCGTAGCCGAGTAATTTCCGGGCCAGCGTGATGTCCGCATGGGATTCCCGGACGTCGCCTTCGCGCGGGGGACCATACTTCGGTTTCACTTCTTTTCCAAAAATCCGGTTCAAGAACTGGATGGTCTGATTCAGCG
>DATKST010000113.1:0-64742 GCA_035531475.1 Terriglobia bacterium | reverse complement strand
GACCGCTTGAAAGAGTTCTTATGATAGCCGAACTTGTGCCGGGCGTCGCGCCGGCTGAACTTCCAGTTGATCTTGACGCGAGCGCGGTTCACCTGCCGATTCCAGGCTCGCGATTCGCGTCGGAGCGAGGCCAGGTCGGGGATCCGGCGCTTCCCAAGACACGGCCGGGCATACAGACTAATCTCGATCTCCGCCTGGTTCAGCCAACTGCCGTGCTTCGGGGCATAGTGCACCGTCAAGCGGTTCCAAAGGTCACCGCCTTCCTTCTCTCCGTAGGAATCGGTGAAGGACTTGCGGCCGTGAATGTTCAGATTGTTCATGACCCAGTGAAGGGTGCGCGCCCGGGGATAACTCTTGACCAGCGTGCGCATGACTTTGGCCAACTGCGGGGCGGCCCGGTTCGGCGTGGGCCAAGTAAAGTGCTGGCCCGCTTGGGGTTCTACGGCGCAGAAAACATTGGCCGTGCCACAGCGGCAGAAAACATTGGCCGTGCCACAGCGTTGGTACTCGTTGTCCCGTTTGGCGATCTTGCCGGGAGCCATGGGCTGCGACGGGCGCACGTCGGCATGGAGAGAGACGGGCTTCTCGTCCACGCAGACGACCGGTTCGGCGGCATCATAGGGTTTTTCATACACGGCCAGGACATCTTCCATCTTCTCGATGTACGGGCCATCCATCTCAGCGACGCACCACATTTGTTTCCCGCCACGGCTTCAGATCGTGGCTTTGGAGCAAGACCCGGATGGTCTCTCGTCCCACTTTTGGCACCCACTGGCGTTTCACGGCCTCCTGGGCAATCAGCCGCACCGTCCAGCGGCCATAGCCCTCGGGCGGATCGCTCGACACCATGGCGACGATGCGTTGTCGCTGGCTGGCATCCAGGGCGGGAACGGCGCCCGGTCGGGGCCGGTCGTACAAGGCCCGCTCCAGACCCCGCTGCCGATAACGCCCGCCGATCTGCCGAACGGCTTTCGGGGTCAAGTCCAGGTTGGCCGCCACCTGGGCGGCGGTTTGTCCAGTGGCCAACTGCAATAGGGCGAGCGCCCGCAGGACCACCCGAACCGGCTGCAGACCTCCACGCAGCAGGGCCTGCAGCTCTTTCCGGTGTGGCTGGGGCAGATGGACACGCAGTCGATGATAGGTTCGCATGTCCAAGCATAGACCGAAACATTTTCAGGTGAAAGTGTTTAAATAACCTTTTCATGCGGTCAAAGACCTAGCTTAACCCGCCGAACCGCCGTATACGGCTCCGTATGTACGGTGGTGTGGGAGGGGTGGGCAGGCGCAGCACGCCAAGTTGCGTCAGCGCGTTGGTGGCCCAAGCCTGCTGGCCAGACTTCGCAAACCAGGCATGAGCGGCGGCATGGCTCTCGTGGCGTGGCCAGACCAGGGCGAGCAGGACGTTGACATCGGGCAGATGGCGATTCATTCTTCGTCGCAGAGTTCCCGCACGTGCTCACTGCTAATCACCGGAAAATCGTCCGGCGCATCCAGGACGGGCAGTCCGTTCACTTTCCGGGTCCTGACTTGATAGCGTGCCCCGCGACGGACCAACTCGGATGCGGCCTTGCCCAGCGAGAGCCGGCGGCTCTTGGCATAGGCCTGAATCGCCTCGACCGCATCATCCTCCAATGAGAGTGTCGTTCTCATGCGGATATGATGTCATCCGAAGTATTCTGACGTTAAGTGCGACGGGATGATGCTGCCGATCGCTGTCATCGCGTCCGGACGAGCCGGCGCGGAACCCGTCACGACCACGGCCCATAGCCGAAAAGGGACGTCCAAACGAGTTTAGTGGACTCCAGCAGCCAAGTCTTGGCGTATCGCCGCTTCCGCCACCAGCCAACCGGGCTGTAGTCAGGATCAGTGACGCCATGCACCCAGATCTTGAATGGCGGATGAGCGTTGGCAAACTCCTTACGCCAGATCATGCCGGCCCGGCGCGTGTGAAACTGTGAAGTCACTACAATTACGGACCGCCAGTTTCGCTGCTCCAGGCATTGACGGAGGCCCAGCGCTTCGTCCAAGGTCGAATCCGTATCTTGAAAGCAAAAAACGACACGGTTCGCGACTTGAGGGCCGTAGTTTGAGAGAAAGTAATTGTGGGCGACCTCGGGCACATTCTGGCCCCATACATTTACTGACTCCATGCTGAGCATGATATGACCCACCACGCCGCGCTGAAGCAAGCGAACGGCTCCGGCTCGCCGCGCAATAACGCCTTTCACGGATCCGTCTAACATCACGGCAACCTCGGCGTGAGAAGGCAGGGAATCCGTCTTCACCAGCCACGTGCCGCCGTAATGCAGGACCATCAGGACAATGACCGTGGTGAAAACCAGGGTACCTAATGCCGCAAGCCACACCGTCCGGCGGCGTGGCATCCGCACAGTTGATGCAGGGGCCTGCTTTTCAGGGGACCTTCCGGTGGTGGTTGAATCCAGTGATTGAGGTGGAATCATCTTATGGAGCCGGTCTTGAATTGCCCAGCGTTTTCCGTTCCACGCAATGCTGCCTCCCGCGAAGGTCGCAGGGTAAAATGAAACGCAAGAAACCCGAACCCCAGAGCGCAGTTCTTGTGGCAGAACATTTTCAAGGACCCAAAAAAAATCCAACTAGATTTTAGGAGCCTCGGGCGTCGCCGCCGCGGTTGCTTCGGGTCTCTCACTTCCTGCAAGGTCGGTCGCCTCACCTCGGACGACTCTCTCCAGAACATCGGCGAATCGGGCTCCAATAGCAGCCCAACTGTATCCACTCTCGACCAGCGCGCGGCCGGCCAGCCCAATCTGTGACCGCAAATCCGGCGAGCGGAGCAGTTGCAGAGCGCTGGCCGCGAACTTTTGCGGGTCATCGGCCAGCAAAATGTCCTTCTTGTCCCGGACGGGCAATCCCTCTGCCCCGATCGTCGTGGATACCACAGGCTTGCCCATGGCCATGGCTTCAAAAATTTTCAGCCGGGTCCCCCCACCCACGCGCAACGGGACAATGTAAGCCGCCGCCGTGTGGACATAGGGGCGGATGTCCTCAACGCGGCCGGTAATTTCGACCCCGTGAATTTTGCCGACTGAAGCTTTAAGCCGCTCCGAAGGCCTTCTTCCGACGATGCAGAGGGTTGTTTCCGGCGCCTGCTGCCGGATGATGGGAAGGATTTCCTGCACGAAGTAGACAATGCCATCCTCGTTGGGCATCCAGTCCATGGATCCGGTAAAGACCAAGCGGTCCGTATGTTCGCTGCCGGGCGCAGGGTGGAAATACTCCGTGTCCACTCCAGTGGGAATCACGGTGACTTTCAGGGGATCAAGGTAGCGGCAGAAAAAATCCCGATCCAGGTCCGAGACAGTTAGAACATGATCGGCTTTGCTGAGATACTTCCGTTCTGCCCGCTCCATCGTGCGATATTCGCGCCACGCAACAGTCTTCCAGATGAGATTTTGAGCCGTCTGGTAATGCCTTTGCCAGATTTGAGCTTCTACATTGTGAGTGAAGATCACTTTGGGAGTCGAACTCTCCCAGGGAATGACCGGCGCTGGCATTAAAAAGTCGCACAAGATGACGTCCGCCGCTTCCTGCGCAAGCACACGGCGGAGTCTTTGCTTCACTTCGGGACGGCAGAACTTGGCAATGGAATGGGGCTGAGTGGAGATCAAATGCCGAAGGTACCATATACCTTCGAGGAAGCTCTTGGGCGGCGGAAGCCTTAGCGGAATGGCTTCAACGCGATTGAACACGGTCTTCAATTCGGGGTGAGGGTCGTTAGCCTGCTCCGCATAAAAAGTGAAGAGCGTTACTTCATGATTCCGCGCAAGCTCCTTCAGGATGTGGTAGCTCCGGATCTTACCGCCCGTGTCCAGCGGCGCCAAGCCTCCCGCCTTAACCCACAAGATTTTCATCCGTTTCGAGTCCTACCAGCAAATCCCTTCATAGGAGGCGCTGCCGCCGGGCCGACGCTCCTTTTCCAGGTTCACCAGGTCAAACACAATGTGGTCGGAGCGCAGGAAGGGCTGCAATTTTTCCTTTTTTGCGGCCCGGTTGCCGATCACCACAAGGTCCGAGGCGTCCACCACTTCCTGGAGGCTCGAGCATAGCAAGGAGCCAATGTGGGGAATCACTTCCTCGATGAACTGCCGATTGGCGCCCGTCAATTTGCCCAGTGAAACCTCCGGATCCCAGATTTTGACCTTGCAACCTTCACCCAGCAACCGCTTCACCAACTTCACCTGGGGGCTTTCCCGCAGATCATCCGTACCCGCCTTAAAGCTCAGGCCGAGCATGCCGACCCTTTTCTTCTTAGTTTGCAGGACCCACTCCGCAGCCCGGTCAATGTGATGGTCATTACTGGACATAATGGATTCGATCAGGGGAAGATGCAGGTCAAGCTCGCGCGCCTTATAGCTGAGCGCCTTCAGGTCTTTCGGCAGGCACGATCCACCAAAGGCAAAACCCGGGCTAAGGTAAGTGGGTGAAATATTCAGGCGCGTGTCCGACAGGAAAATTCGGGTCACCGCTTCACTATCCACGCCCAGCCGTTTGGCAACCGTCCCGATTTCATTCGCAAAGCTTACCTTGAGCGCATGAAAAGCGTTGGAGGCGTACTTGATCATTTCGGCGGCGGCCAGTGAAGTCTCAAAAATCGGGCCGGGCGCCCAATGGTAAAGGTCGCGGAGCGGGGCTGCGTGCTTGGGGTCCTCGACGCCGAGCACCGTGAAGGGTGGCTCGAGGAAATCCGCAACGGCGCTTCCTTCGCGCATAAATTCCGGATTATAGACGGCTGCAAACCCTTCGCCGGCGCGCTTGCCGCTGGCCGTTTCCAGGGCCGGGATGGCCACCGAGCTGGTGCTACCGGGCAAGGTGGTGCTTCGAATCACCACCAGATGAAAATCCATTTTCTTCTTCAGGCTTTCCCCAATCTCCCGGCATACACTTGAAATATGGCTCAGATCGAGTTTGCCATTGGGCAGGCTTGGGGTCCCGACGCAAACAAATGAAATCTCTGTTTCGGCAACTGCCTTCGCGATATCCCGCGTGGCGCGAAGGCGTCCGGCATGATGGGCCTCCGCCACCATTTCATCCATCCGCGCTTCGATAATGGGGCTCTTGCCCATATCGAGCATTTCAACCTTGAGCGGATTCAGGTCGATACCCACCACCCTGTTGCCTTTATGGGCAAGACACGCGGCGACCACCGAGCCCACGTACCCCAACCCGAAAACGCTGACCGATCTTGGAGTTGGCGTCAAAGCTTATCTCCTGGAGCGCAACCCATTATCCTGCAACCTCGTGCAAGTAGGGGTCTTCGGCTGTGACAATCGACCGGCCCCTACTAGATTGATGAAACTCAAGGCCGCTGTTCCTCTCACTGCGGATCATATGTTGCCACCCACATAGAGAACAGAGTTGGCGATTACGCTCAAGTAATACTCCTACAAAAGAGTAACATGAAGTGAAGACCGCATAAAGAAAGCATCGCTCAAAGTGGCTCATACCAATGAAGTCGGAAAACAATCCGGCCGGCTTGATCGATGCCCAGACGATTTCAACATGATGCGGAGTTGAAGCTCCTGGTAACAGGGTGGCCTGCGGGCGCAATGGCGGGAATATAGGAAATTGAAGAAACCGCAACTTTGCAAGACAGAACGGGTTATAATGAAAGCTGGACTCTGGTTCGATTTTGGCAACAGTAAATTGCTTCTTTTCAGGAGATTGGCGTGATCAAGATGGACATCGTGAATCAGGTGGTGGACCGTACCGGTAATATCACCAAGGCGAAGGCTGAAACGGCTGTGGAAGTGCTGTTTGAATCCATGAAGCAAGCACTGGCCAAAGGTGACCGGATCGAGTTGCGTGGCTTTGGCGTCTTCAACGTCAAACCGCGCAAGACGGGAATCGGCCGGAATCCCAGAACCGGGGAAGAAGTCAGCATTCCTCCCGGGAAAGCTGTCCGCTTCAAGCCCGGCAAAGAACTTCAATCCCTTTAATAACATTGAAGCCGCCCGGAGAATTCCTGTTGAATTACTTTGGTGTTGCTTTACGGTATTGGTTTGTCCAAGCCTGAGACGGGTCAGGCCAGGTGGCCAGGCACATTGCACCACAGCCGGCAATCTAACGCCTTTGCCGTGAATCGCCACCTCGGTTGATCCCCGGCTGGCCGTGTGTTTCGCTCGAACCCCCACTCGTTTATGTCTGATTAGCTGGCTCATGCTTATCCGGTTGTTTCAGGCGGCCACAAGCTCTTGATATAGCCTGGTCTGCCCCACCCCAACATATGGGGGCATGCTGAAACAACCGGATAAGCATGAGCTGGCTACATCATGTTGAATGGATCCATATCGATCACACACGACCGGGGCGTGATTCCCTTTCTTTCGCAATCGTCCGCCAGGTTGCGGAGCAGCCCATTCAGTTGCGAGCGCGAAGTGGACTTGATCAGGAACTGAATGCGGTAGCGTCCTTCGATGCGCGCCAAGGGAGCGGGGTTCGGCCCCAGGACTTTGAAGAGGTTGGTGCCCCCGGCGCCGCGCTTTAGGAAGTTGGCAATTTCCGCCGCAATCGACGCAGCCTTTTCCAGTTTGCCGTCTTGAGCAATCACGTTGGCAAGTGCGGTGATGGGGGGGTAACGCATGACGCGCCGGAACTTCAGTTCCTTGTTGAAAAATTCGGAATAGTTCTGCTCGGCCGCAAAGCGAATGGCGTAGTGTTCCGGGAAAAAGGTTTGGACCAACACCCGGCCTGGAGCTTCACCCCGCCCGGAGCGTCCCGCCGCCTGAGTCAAAAGTTGGAAGGTGCGCTCCGCCGCGCGGAAGTCCGGCAATGAAAGTCCCATATCGGCGGAGACCACTCCGACCAGCGTAACTCCCGGGAAGTCGTGCCCCTTGGCGATCATCTGCGTGCCCACCAGAATATCAATCTTGCCGCGCCGGAAATCCGAAAGAAGCCGCAGGTATTGGCCGGAACGCCGGGCCACATCGCGGTCCAGGCGGGCCACGCGTGCGCCCGGGAAAGTCTCGCGCAGGCGGTCCTCGATCTTCTCTGTCCCCTCGCCCACATATTGAAGGTGCTCGCTTTTGCAAGCCGGACAATATTTGGGAACTTCGGTGGAATAACCGCAATAGTGGCAGATCAGCCGGTGTTCACGTTGGTGGTAGGTAAGGGAAATGGAACAGTTGACGCAGCGGATACTCTGGCCACAACTACGGCAGAGCAAAAACCATGAATAGCCGCGCCGGTTGAGCAGAATCATGGTCTGCGCGCCGGACCGCCGTTGCGCTTCGATCTCCTCCCGCAAGCGGCGGGAGAGAGGAAACTGAGAATGCGTTTCGCGGAACTCCTGGCGCATATCCACAATCTCCACGGATGCCATGGGCCGGCCGGAGATACGCTCCGCAAGGGTCAGGAGCTTATATTTACCCTGCTGAGCATTCCAGTAGGATTCGAGCGACGGGGTCGCCGAGCCTAGCACCACCAGCGCCTTCGCCAGGCGTCCACGCACCACCGCCGCATCACGTCCCTGATAGCGGGGAGTCTCCTGCTGCTTGTAGCTTGAGTCGTGCTCCTCATCCACGATGATGGCGCCCAAATCCGAAACCGGGGCAAACAACGCCGACCGTGTCCCCACAATGACCTTGGCCGCGCCACGCCGCGCGCGCCGCCACTCTCTATCCCGTTCAACTGCAGTAAGGCCGCTGTGCAGGATCGCCACGTTTCCCGGAAAGCGAGCCTGAAATTGGCCTTGAACCAGCGGCGTGAGGGCAATCTCCGGGATCAGCATCAGGGCGGTGCGGCCTCGGTCCAGGCAGTGGCTGATGAATCGCATGTAGACTTCGGTCTTGCCGCTGCCCGTGACCCCGTGGAGGAGCGCGACGGCGAATTGGTTGCGGTCCAGCAGATTGCTGAGATCATCAACCGCTTGAGATTGAGCCGGGGTGAGATCGGGGATGGTGGCTGAAGCAAATTCCTGGACGGAGGGCGCGGAGTCCGCATCCGGGATTGCCGCCGTCTTGCTACGGCGTCGAGAGAAATCGTCCGAAGGCCGGAGCTCAACCACGCCCGCCTTCACCAGCCGGCTGAGAGTGGCGGGAGCGGCTCGCGATGCTCTCAAGAGCTCACGATGATCTTCAAAGGAACCCTGACTTTTGAGGGCTTCGATAATTCTTAGGGCGACAGGAGAGAGTTTCCGGCGAGGCGGACTGTTATCGTTCTCCTGCTTCGCAACTGCCAGACTTGCGGCAAGGACTTTCTTCCTTCCTCGTTCGGCTTGTTTCTCTTCAACCCAACCTTCCTGCAAAGCCCGCGTCAAAAGGTCCGGCGCTTCCCCCCTAAACTTGCCTTCCACCGTCCCAAGCCCAACCCCCGGATGTTGGGCGAGATAAGCTAACAAGCGGCCTTCAGGACTTTCCCGAACTTCACCCAACAAGTTCCCTGCAATTTCCTCGAAACGCTTCCGCCCGGCTTCCGTCAGCTCCAGCAAGCGAACTTTGCGAGTTTCAGCTTGCAAAGGCAACATGGCGCGGAACACTTCGCCAGGCGGCGCCAGATAATACTCGGCAATCCAAAGGCCGAGGGTCAGAAGCTGCGGTGAGAGAACCGGCTCGGAATCAATGACCCGTAGAATGTCACGGGGCTTCACCCCCGGTTCAGTCTGTAGCACCGGTTCGAGCGCCATGCCGTTGGCCTGGCGCGCACCGAGCGGCACGCGCACCCGCTGTCCGGGCCAAACTTCGAGTGATGCAGGGACACGGTAAGTGAGAGGATGGCGGATGGCGGACATCACTGCCACGTCAATCAACGTGCCTTGCGCGCGGGAGGATTTCTTGGCCATGAGAATTGCTGGCAGTGGCACAGTTTGCTGTAGCGGCGCTCTCTGCGCGCCGAACCTGGATCCCGATCGGCTTCCGGCGCTCCCTGTCAGGGCAAGCTCCGAGCGCCGCTACAGCAAACAAACTGCGCCACTAACGAATTGCTGGAGGCGTTGATTTTCAAGTGCGGGTGGCTCGCGCCCGAGCCGCAACGAGGCTGGAATAAAGTTCTCCCAGCCGCTCCAGCATCTTTACGGCTGCCGCAAAATTACGCCGGTTAATGTGTTCGATGTTCAGCCCGATTGGCGGCGGGTCGGGAGGCAGGTTATCAAACACATCCATCAGAATGCGGCGGGACAAATCCAGAGATCGCTCCAAGTAGGATTCATCGGGTTCCGGCTTCTTTCCCGTCGAATCTCCAGCCGCCGGACCGCCGCCGTGCAGGAGAAACCGGTCGAGGTCCTCTGGGATATCCGCCCCCAGCCAACGCAGAAATTCCAGATCGCGCGGATGGCTGGCGGGAGCGAAACTGAGGAAGATGCGGGCTTCCACCCCGTTCAGGCGTTGCAGCAGCCAAACGATATCGTTGGAATCGAAGAGCACCTGGGTCGTGAAAAAACGCAGTCCTTTTTCGGCTTTGGAGCGGACACGCTCTGCCTCATTGGCGCGGCTAGGGATGCTGATGCCGCCCAGCGTCAGTCCCAGCTTGGCCCTCCGCACCTGGCGCGCGGTTTCCATGACGCTGGGGCCGGGATATCGGATGTGGCTCGATTCACCTCCCACCAAAACAACGCCCCGGATGCCATGCCTGCGGCTGGTTTCCTGCATCCAGCCCACTTGATCCTCTTCGTAAACCACGCACCGGTTCACAATCACTTCAAGGCCCAGCTCGCGGTGAATACGTTCGCCTAATAGTCGCGGCTCAACCCGGGGGACGAATTGGGCGGTGCGGGCATCGCCCCGATTCTCATCGTGAATTTCAGGGATGTTGATGCCATCAACCAGACCCCGGATTTTTCCAACGTCCACCAGGAGAGTGTCAATCCCACCGGCTTTTGAAGCAGGAGGCGGCACCATCTCAAACAGCGTCACGGGCGCGTCGGGATTCAACAGTTTTTCTTTTAAGCCCATGGGATCTCGAACTGAAACAGCTCAACATCAGCATAGAACGATCTACCAATTTCCTGCAATGCTTTGGATGCGTTCCATAGCTTAGAGGCGCTTCTGAGGGGGGGATTCCAGCGCCATTGAGAGAAAGCGTGGCATTTTTCATCATTTCGCCGCTCAAGGGGTCAGTAGGATCCGTTCAGGAGGACCGCTGAATATAGCTACCTGTTTGCCAGATTTTTGGCATCTGGTAATATAATGACGGAATGGCATTCTCCGCCAGTACCTTAGACCTCGACACCGTGATTGCTGGTGATTGCATCCAAGAATTACGAAGTCTTCCGTCTACGTCTGTACACCTCATACTGAGTGACATCCCTTACGGGATTGGTGCCGACGATTGGGACGTATTGCATGACAATACAAATTCAGCTCTTTTAGGATCGAGTCCGGCACAGGAGAAAGCTGGCGCCATCTTTAGAAGACGTGGTAAGCCGATAAATGGCTGGTCTGAGGCCGACCGGGCCATCCCCAGGCAGTACTACGACTGGTGCTCGACTTGGACACCAGAATGGTTTCGCGTACTGAAACCAGGGGGGACGGCGTTCGTCTTCGCAGGACGAAGATATGCGCATCGGTGTGTCTGTGCACTGGAGGATGCCGGATTTTCCTTCAAGGATATGCTGGGTTGGATGCGAGAACGCGCGCCCCACCGGGCTCAGAGGGTAAGCGTGGTTTTCAAACGCCGGGGGGACCATGCTTCTTCTGAAGAGTGGGAAGGCTGGAGGGTGGGAAATCTCCGTCCGTCATTCGAACCTATTTTGTGGTTTACAAAGCCATACAAAATAGGCACGACCATCGCCGACAACGCTCTCACCTATGGTGTGGGGCCGTTCAATGAGGAGGAGTTCCTTCGCTACGTTCGCCGGCCTGACAACTTACTCGATTGCGGATTCTACCCTGGGGAGGCTGGGTTACATCCCACACAAAAGCCAGTGCGGTTGATGCAGGCCTTAATTGCGCTTACCACCAGGGCTGGGCAAGTTGTCCTAGATCCTTTCGCGGGAAGCGGCTCAACAGCGGTGGCAGCTCGAAATCTCGGCAGGCACTTTATAACTTATGAGATAAGTGAGGAGTACGCCGCTGTCTGCCGCAAAAGGCTGGGAAGCGGTCTACTGCCATTCATGTAATCGATAAGATTTCATTATCCGCCAATGACTCGATCACTTTTTCCCGCCCATCAATGTTCCTGTCTTTGATCAAACCCCGGATCGCGTCCTCGCGGCTCATATGCATAAGCTGTTCGCGTTCTCTTGCCAAAAACGTAAGAGCTTCCTCCTTCACAACACTCAACGCCTCGATGACTGCGACTTTCTCTACTTGCCAGAGCCGCTTGATGGTTTGATGAAAGCTGAGCATCGCACAATTTACACAGGTCCAATATGCAACGGAATTTTTCGTAGGGTTTAGGTCTTCGGCGGACTTCAGAGCAGCCAACAAAAGACGCTGGGCGGGCCGTTTGCCGAAGTCGTTACAAAACTGTACAAGGACAGATAGGTGAGAATAGGAAAATATGCAAACGCTCCTGGAAATAGCCTGCATGTATATCTGGCTGGTCCTGGCGGGAAGTTGGTAAACCGGGCAGACTACCATGGCGTGGGTCTTTCCACGCTTCCATCCGTCCATCGCTTCGACTTTGAAGTCTTTTTGATTCTTAGCCGTCCGGCTTAACCTGAAAGCCTTGGCATCCCCGATAAGACTGAAATTTTTTCCGACAGCCTCTACGTCCGCCGCGTCAGCTCGCCCTTCGAGCACGACGGCCGTCAGGCCGATGTACCGGTACGTTGCGGCGAGGAGAACATCGGTGTATTTGGAGTAGAGTTTTTCTTCGCTTGAATCATGTCCATAGTGCTCCGGAATGGAACCGCATAGGCGAAGGTGATCTGTAAGGGCTGTTGGCCCTTCGCGCTCTATCTCCGAATTAAGCTCGGCTTCCATCTGGGAAATGTTCTTCCCGAAGCGTCCGCTGATGGTTACAATTTCGGCGACCCAGCGTCGACGCCTTGCGATGGCCGTGCCGGAAAGAATTTCGAGCTCCTTCATGCGAGCGAACATTATCATAGGATCTGCGGAAATAACAGACCGGATGCCGAGGACGAAGTGTTAAGGTGTTGCCAGCTTCCGGAGCGAACTGTCATTTCCTGATATGCCCACTTGCCGAAATCCCTGATTCGTCTGACCACATCCCACAGGGACCGCGGGTGAAGATTAGGAGTGCCCTTGCTAGAGGTGATGCAGTCCCAGGAGCCACTGTGTCGATAACGACTGTTCTGGTAAGCTGGTAAGAGTACGCGACGCGGAGAAAAAGGCGCGGCGCAGAGGCAAAATGAAAGCCATCCGATTCCATCAAATTGGAACACCGGAGGTCCTGCGTTGGGAGGATGTGGCGGAGCCTGCACTGGGCGCTGGAGAAGTGCTGATCAAGGTCCGGGTTGCAGGAGTCAATTTTGCGGACACACTCCTGCGGCGCGGCGCATATCTCACCCAGCCGCATTTGCCGGAGATCCCCGGCTTTGAGGCCTCGGGCATGGTTGAGAAGGTGGCTGACAGAGCCAATGAAGGCCTCATCGGCAAGCGGGTGGTGGTTCTGAGCCAGCATTGCTATGCGGAGTATGTGGAAGCGCCGGCCCGGGAGCTGATGTTCCTTCCGGAAGGTATGAGTTTTGAAGACGGCGCGGCATTTCCGCTTCAGGCGCTCACTGCCTATCACCTGCTGTTCACCGCCGATCAGGTTGTTCCCGGGAAGTCCATCCTGATCCACGCAGCGGCAGGCGGCGTCGGGCTGCTAGCAATCCAGATGGCCAAACAGGCCGGCGCCCGAGTTTTTGGAACGGTATCGACACCGGAGAAGGCCGCTCTGGCAAAACAGATGGGCGCCGATGAGGTCATTAACTACGCCAAGAGTGACTTTGCTGAGGAAGTTCTTAAAGCTACCGGAGGCCGTGGCGTAGACTTGGTGCTGGACTCAGTGGGACGTGCCACTTTTGTCGGCTCCTTGCGCGCGCTGGCTCCGTTCGGGCACTTGATTAGCTACGGCGCGGCCAGCGGTCCTGCCGATCCGCCGCGCATCGGGCCGCTTTTTGAAAAGTCCCTGAAGCTGAGCGCGTTCTGGTTGATGACGCTTTCCAAAACCCCACAAATTGCGGCGAAAGGTGTGGCCCGGGTCCTGGAATGGATTACCAGCGGGAAACTGCGGCTGCAAGTGGGACTCAAGCTGCCAATCACGCAAGCCGCTGAAGCGCATCGGAAGATGGAGGCGAGAGAAACGGTGGGGAAAATATTGCTGACGGTGGAATGATGTTCCAGGGTAGGTTTTAGTCCTTCAAGAGCTTTCATGAGGTAAATGAAAAAGTTTGATAATCCGTACGGGCGCCAGGCTCGCCTCTACAGATCAAGGACCGCGTCTGCACATTCCTATGAAGGCAATCCATCCCAAAAAACGGCTGACCGGCTCCGTGCGGTTTGGTGGTGATAAATCCATTTCGCACCGTTATGCCATGCTTGCGGCCATTGCGGAGGGCCGCAGCGAAATCGGCAATTTCTCATCCAGCGCCGATTGCCAAAGCACGCTGAATTGTCTTGAAAAACTTGGTGTGGAAATCGTCCGGCAAAGGGATGTGGTGGCCATCGAAGGTGTTGGACTGCGCGGTCTCTGCGCGCCGGCGGGACCGCTCGATGCCGGCAACTCCGGCTCGACCCTGCGCATGTTGTCCGGCATTCTGGCGGCCCAACCTTTCCGTTCGGTGTTGACGGGCGATGCTTCGCTTTCCCGCCGCCCCATGAAGCGCGTGATTGACCCGTTGACCCGGATGGGCGCGCACATTCAATCCGCGCCCGGCGGCATGCCGCCGCTCGAAATCGAGGGTAGCGCGCTGCATCCCATTCGCTATGAGCTGCCCGTGGCCAGCGCCCAGGTGAAGACGGCGGTATTGGTGGCGGGCCTTTTTACTGAGGGTGAAACCACGGTGATTGAGCCGATTCCCACCCGCGATCATACGGAAATCGCGCTCGAACAGATGGGAGCGAAGATTAGCCGCCATCAAAAGACGATGAGCTTGCAAGGTCCGGCACGATTGGGTGGGGCGAACTTTCAAGTGCCGGGTGACATCTCCTCCGCCGCATTTTTCCTGGTGGCTGCGCTGCTGGTTCCCGAATCGAAGCTCACGCTTCACAACCTTTGCCTGAATCCCACTCGCACCGGGCTGCTGGATGTGCTAATGCCAATGGGGGCTCGCATCCGCGCCCTCAACCAGCGGATCATGCACGGTGAACTCACCGGCGATCTTCAGGTAGAGTCCAGCCAGCTTGCGGGCGGGGAAATTCCCAATGAAATTATCCCAGGACTAATAGACGAGTTGCCCGTGCTCTCCGTGCTCGGTACGCAGACGGCGCATGGATTGTCCTTTCACGGCGCGGCGGAGCTGCGCGTGAAGGAAAGCGACCGGCTGCGGGCTGTCGCGGAAAATCTGCGCCGGATGGGCGCGGAGGTTGAGGAATTTCCGGATGGATTGCGCGTGGCGGGCAGGCAGAAATTGCGGGGAGCGACGATTGAAACCTACGGCGACCATCGCATTGCTATGGCCTTCGCAGTGGCCGGACTTTTGGCGGAGGGAACAACCGTGATCGAAGACAGCGACTGCGTTGGAATTTCGTTTCCCAATTTCTTCGATGAGATGGAAAAGATTTCAGAATGATAAACCGTGGGCGTCATGATGTTTGAAACCAATGGGACGATCCCGGCCTCTCCGTTCCACAGTTTTCGGCGAAGAGGGCGCCAGACCTCCAATCTATGTCCTACAGAAGGCTTGGAACGTCACGCGCACCGTGTACGACTCGAACGATCTCAACCGGCTTCCGGGCGGGGTTGTAAATGATGAGATACGCGCCCACAGGCCAAAACAGTACCGGCTTATCCGTAATATCCTCCCTGCTATGCCCCACGCCGGGGTTCCCAGCGATCCTCTGACAGGCATGAAAAATCTGGAGACGAACGCGGCGGGCTGCTGCGACGCTATCCTCAGCGATATAGGCCCACATTTCCCGAACATCACGGACTGCCTCGGGTGAAAGCTTGAATCGCTTCATGCCCGTTTGCGCTTGCGCCTCAGTTCTTGTTCTTCTCGCTCCAGGCCTCTGAAGAACGTTTGTCCGTCAACTCCCCCACCCCGTTCGAGCGAAGCCCAGCCCTCGTTGATTTTCTTCTGGAGTTGCTGAATTTGGAGTTCTCGAATGCGGTCTCTCTCTTCAAAAAGCCGCAGAGCCTCCCGCACAACCTCGCTCGCGGAATTGTAGCGACCAGCCTTGACTTTGTTCTGAACGAGCATTTCCAGCGCCGGTGTGAGATGAACGTTCATAGTAAGTTCTCCTGGTCCCGTACTGCGAAGATATCAATCCTGTCCATCCTTGTCAATGTTGGGTAGTGACTCAATTTGATGTTTTGTCACATTGTTCGCCACCGTCATCCCCGCGAAGGCGGGGATCTATGCTCCGGACAATCCCTTTTTCGGCGCGAGTTCGGAATGCCACTGCGATATTCGGGATGGATTCCCGCTTTCGCGGGAATGACGATGAAGGAACAAATTGAGTCACTACTCAATGTTGGACAATCCAAGAAGAACTCGAGGCGATTAATACCGGGAGTGAGATTCAGCAAGGCCCCGTCAGTTCGATGGGGCTTCCGGCGCCGGAGTGAGCGGCGGGGCGGGCGGATGCGGAGGAGCCGGTTGGCCCACAAACCGGGCTGGAACGGCGCGGTGCAAGAATCGCGGTTGGAATTCCTTCGCTTGCCGTGAAGGCTGGGTTGGCGAGCCTTCGCCCTTGCTAAGGCGGATGGTTCCGTAGGTTGTAGACAGGTGGATGGTGGGGCCACCCTTGCCGTAGGTGCCGCTAATCGAGGGCGCGTCCCCTTGCTTCTCGACCTTCAGGCTTGGCCCCGTGAAATCGGTTTCCACGTCGCCGTGCTGGGAAACGGCATCAATCTGAAAACCACTGTTGGGCGGCAAATCCAGCTCGATCTCTCCCTGCTTTGATTCCACTTCGATGGAATGGGCAAGCGGCGCCGCCGGACGCAACTCCACATCGCCGTTATTGTTGGAAATCTTGATGCTGTGCTTGAATCCCTGCACAGTGACGTCCTTCTGGTGGGTGGTGATTTCCGCCGGCCCGTCAATTTGATTGATTTCGAGCGATCCCATCTCCATATCCAGCCGTCCGGTGAGCCGCTGCGCCGTCAGGTCCGTGCGGGAGGAAACGAAATGGGTGGTCTGCGAAACGTTTTGGAGTTGAACCGATCCGCTGAATTCGCCGTTCACCGTCAACATGCCTTGAACGTTGGCAACGTCCACATCCCCGCCCCGGCCTTCGATCTGCACATTACCATTCACGTCGCGGACCTCGGTTGAGCCGTGGCTTTTGTGAACGCGGACGAACCCTTTCACGTTTGAAACCTGAACGTCGCCGTGGTCGCTGGTTAAGGTCTGGTCGCCGGTCAAGCCGTCGACGATGATTCCCCCACGCTCAGCCGCAATTTGCGTTGTGGTGGCGGCCGGCACGTGCAAGGTCAAATCCAGCCGCACGGCGCTGCCGCCATTGGGCATAGAATCCAGGTTCGTTTGAAGGATGTAATGGCCAGACTGCTCGGCCATTGAGACTTTCAATTGATCGTGCAGCTTCCTGGCCTGATCCTCACTGCTGGCACGGATGGTTTCCTTCACCACCGCATCGATCCCGGACTGATTGCCGGCCCGGATTTCGACATCGCCCCGGCGATTGGTGATGACCAGGTGGGGATTGGCCGGAACGCTTTGGGAAAACGTCTGCGTGTAGTTGTAGGAATCGAGAAAAGGATTGGCCCAATCTTCACCGTTGGAATTGATCCCCACCCAGGACCAGTGCTGCCAGGGATGAAGCACAATCTTGGAAACCAGTGAGCCAAAGATAAGTATCAGCAGCAACAGCACGACCTCAGAGCCGGAAAAGAGACTGATGGGCGGTGCATCGGGAATCCGGCTGGCTTGGATGTAATCGATGAGCTTGGAAATACCCCAGAAGATAATCAAGATGGGCCAATACTTGGCAAGGAGTGTCCACGGGCGGATGGCGGGATTGAAATTCTGGTAAAGGAAGATGAATCCAACCCCGATCAAGGTTAATGCCCAGAAGATCGAACCGCGCCGGTAGGATGAGTAAATGCTCATGGTTGCTGTCCTTCCTGTTTGTCCATCCGTGAAGCAAGTGACAAGTGTAAAGTGACGAGTGACAGGTATAAGCAGTCAGCCGTCAGCGATCAGCTTTCAGCGAATAAGACTTCGTGAATAATCCAGCCTAGACCCTCGGTCCCTCCGGCGGCCTGGGGGGCATCAATCCATCCACCAGGCGGAACACGCCAAATTCAATCAATAAGACCGGCCAAGTGTGCTCGAAACCCAGGCGGGGAATGAACTGGTTCAGCAGAAGCAAGATCCCCAGAGAGATCAGGAGCACGGGCGCGGTCAGGCCGGGCCGCCGTCTGTTCCTGAAATCGGTCACGGTGTTTGGACTCTCGTTGTCTGTCATGGTCGATGCCACTCCGGAAAGGCGCGCGGGTCACCGTAATAGGGGCAACCCTTGGGGTCGCCCGAGGGCGGGCAGAAGGCCCGGCCTAACGTCCCCCGGGCCGGCGTCCGTTCCCGTTCGCCACGGAATTACCGGTCTCTTGACTAAACCTTTTGCTCCATCTTGGCTTTTTCGAGCTCGAGCCGGACCTTCTCAATTTCCAATTCCTTCAGCCTGCGTTCGTGCTCCATTTCTTTGGTGCGCAATTCCTGATGAACGCGCAGCTCGTTTTCCCTTACTTTCCTGAACATCACAATCCCCACGATCAAGACCACCATGAGGAATGGGGCGAGAATGCCAAGCACTGGGGGTGACATGATATCCACGTTGAACCTCCTTCTGATTTGAGCCTTGCAAAGAGCCGGCGCATCAATGGACCTACTGCTTGGTCAGCGATGTTGAGCTGGTGTCGCCTGGCGATGAGGGCGGCGGCGTGCCACCTTTGCCCATCTTGCGTTGCAGCAGGATGACGCCAATCACAATCAAGACCACCGGCCAATACTTTCCGATGTTTTCAAAAACTGGAATGCCGAAGTTATCCAGCAGGAAGAGAACGCCGAGACCAATCAGCAAGGCGGCGCCAATCGGGGCGTTCATCTTGAAGTCGCCAAGACCCAGCCATTCCTCCAGGGGTTGACCCATCTGCTTGCGCCGCGCTGTCTGGTAGGAGTCAATCACCATGTAAAAGTAAAAGGCCGCCGCGCCCAGTCCGAAAATGGTGTCAAACGGATCACCCACGCGGTTGGAGATGGCAATCAACGATCCAAAGATCAGGACCTGCACGATCGCCTTCACAATCTGTCCGTTGTAAATCGCACCCACGCCTGGAATGAAGCCCAGGAACAGCGCCAAGCCGGGGTTGTTGGCGCTATCGGTTCCGAGCAGGGGTGGAAGCGCCGGGCTTTGCAGGCGCGCGGCGAGACAGGACTCGCAGTAGATCATGCCGCGCACCTCCCGGCGGCATGAGGCGCAAAGCGCCCGTCCGCATTGGCCGCAGAAGGCGGTTGCTTCAATTTCGGGGTGGTTTGAGCATTTCATCGGGGTAGACTCCTCTTGGACTCGGCGCTGAGCACGTCGGATACGCCCACATTGGGTGAAAACCGGCTGAATCCGGGAATTGCAGCCAACTCCATGGAACTCTGCCGGCTCCGGCCTTGAGCGCCGCCGGGTGAGTCTTTCTTCTGCATCCTCGGACGCTGCTCATCCTGATCGTTCCGCAATTCTCGCAGGCGGTTCTGGATTTCGTAGACCACGCGCAAGTCGTAGTAATACTTCTCCGCCCGGGCGACCAGCAGATGACCCTTGCTGTTGGCACGATAGGCCCATGTCCCAGGGTTCAGGTCTCTTAGCGTTAGCGAGCGTATATTGACGTTGGCGGCATGAAGAATGAAGGAAATGGAAAAGACCGCCATGGAGATGCCATATGCGACTCGAGGCTGGAGCAAGGGCCGGACGGAATCCCGCAAACGGTCTGCCCACGAGGGCTTTCGCTGGCCGGTGGTGGCGTGGATAATTCTTGAGATCAGCCACGGTGAAGGTTGGAGTGGCTCGGCCATGTGGCAACGCTCCATCACCTGCCGGACATCCTCCACCATTTCCCGGCATTCGGGGCAGGTGGCAAGGTGCGACTCCATTTCGGCGCGCGTCGCCGGCCCCAACCGCTTCTCCAAATACTCGCTGATTTGATTGACCGCTTCAAGATGGTTCATGGTCCGCTATCTTACCCCTTCATACCTTTCATACGCTTAATGATCCTGGCAAGTTCCAATCTTCCGCGATTGATGCGGGACTTGACGGTCCCTTCCGGCACTCCCAGAACCTGGGCAATCTCTTGATAGTCCAGCTCTTGCAGATCGCGCAGGATCACGGCTTCCCGCATTTCGGGGGAGAGCAAGGCAAGAGCAGCCTGCAAAAGCTCCCGGACTTCGCGTGATTCCAGCTCCGCCATGGGATCGCGCCCCCCGGAGGGCTTTTGTTCAATTTTTTCAACTTTCTCCTCGATGGAGTCGGTAAGCCTATCTCTTTTGGTGCGGCGATAATGGTCAACCAGGTGGTTGCGCGCAATGCGATTCAGCCAAGTGGAGAATGCTCCCTGGGATGAGTCGAAGCTCTTCAGCGTTTGATAAATCTTGATAAAAACTTCCTGCGTCAGGTCCTCGGACTGAGGGGCGCTGCCGGTGAAGCGGTAGCAAAGGTTATAGACCTTGGAGGTGTGGGCTCGCAGAAGCTCCTCCCAAGCCGCGCCCTCGCCTGCGAGGCATCGCTTTAGTAATTCCAGGTCCTGGTCCACTCATATTCTCCCGGGCCGGCATTGCGCCGAGATGGGTCCTCGCAGGCTCCGCTCGTCTGGAAACTTGTGATGCATTCTATCAGAAATGTCCAGCTTCGGCAGTTTGCAGCCCAGGATCAGGGCGACTGGGAAACAATTCCGGGTGCTTCCTACGCGGGATTCCGGCAGATAACTATATAGTAATATCCTTATGGGGAGGTGGCCAGCGCAAGATTGGACCGGAAGACCATGCCGGGAATTTACCGTCTGGGCCAGGCTGCCGGGCTGAAGCCCGGCGCTACAGAGCCTGGGACCATGCCGGGAATTTACGGACTGGGTTGGGAGGAACAATCTCGGAAAATCATGAGCGGCAGCCAGTTGATGCCGCCGGAACACCCCCAGCCGAACCGCAGCGACGCTTTGGCCTTGCTTGACTTCAACTCACCGTTTGGCTACCTTACCGACTGGAATCCAAACGGCGCAACATTGATGAACAAGAGCCAACAGCGATGGTTGTGGGTGGCATTGGGCCTGACCGGTCTGGTTCTGGCAATAGTCTTCCTTCGGCATGGGAGGTGGTGGAAGACTTTCCAATGGAATGCCGTCTGGGAATCGATCCTCCATGCCAAGCTGGAATATCTGCTTCTGGCCGTAGTGGCCACCTATGCAACTTTCGTAGCGCGGGCCTACCGTTGGAAGTTCTTCCTTGACCCGCTAAAAAAAGCTTCCGCCTGGAATCTTTTTGTGGCCCAGATCCTGGGCTTCAGCGCGATTTACCTGATCGGACGGACGGGCGAAGTGGTGCGCCCAGCTTACATTGCCCGGACTGAAAAAGTTCCTTTCAGCTCGCAAATTGCCATTTGGATTCTGGAACGGGTCTACGATGCCATCGCCATAGTTCTGCTCTTTGCTCTGGCCCTTTATTTCGATCCCATCCATCCCGCCTCCCGCCATGCCGAGCAGTCGCTTCGCCGCATGCACGGCGGCGCCATTGTGGTGCTGCTTCTCTCCGGCGTCCTGGTGGCTGGATTGGTGTTGCTCCGGTTGTATTCCGATGATGCTCTTCGGCGTTTGCCGGGACTTCTGTTGTGGGCGCCACGAAAATTGCGCGAGCCCTTAAAAAAATTCATTCACTCCTTCTCGACCGGGCTGGAGGTGATCCAAGACCTGCAGGATTTTTTGGCGAGCGTTGGGTGGACGCTGGTACTGTGGTTCCTCAACGTCAGCACTTTCTATTTGGTAGCCCACAGCGTGAAGGGCACCCTGGCCCATCTCACCTGGGGAGCGGCGGCGATGACTCTGTTTTTCGCCGCCATCGGCCTGATCGTGCAATTGCCGGGGGTGGGCGGCGGTTACCAGGTCGCGGTGATTCTGGCGTTGCGGGAATTGTTTTCGGCTCCGCCGGAGCAGGCCGCGTCCGCTGGCATCCTGATTGGCGCGGTGGTGATGATCCCCTGCATGGCTCTTGGCGTGGTTCTGCTACTCTATGAGGGTTTGACGCTGGGCAAGCTGAGGCGAATGGCCGAAGACGAAAAGCAGGTGATGGCGGCGCAGAGAGCAGCAGTTCCCGGAGCTTAGCCCGGATTACTCTTTGAGCCGCTGTGCGCGGGTGGCGGCGAGGGTCGCCCCTGATTTCATATGAAATGCCCATTTTGTGGTCATCTGGAAGACCGGGTGGTTGATTCGCGCGAGGCCAAGGCCGGAGACACCATTCGCCGGCGGCGGGAGTGCGGGAAGTGCGAGAAGCGGTTCACCACTTACGAGCGGATTGATGAAATTCCTCACATGGTGGTGAAGAAGGACGGCCGCCGGGAGAAATTTGAGCGGCAGAAATTGCTGGCGGGCCTCCTGAAAGCTTGTGAAAAACGCCCGGTTCCGGTGAGCAAGTTGGAAGAGATCGTTAATGAGACGGAATCCTATCTGGCCGAGTCCATCAATCGCGAACGGTCGTCCAACGAAGTGGGTGAGCTGGTGATGAGCCGGCTGAAAGGGCTGGACAAAGTGGCCTACGTGCGATTCGCTTCGGTTTACCTCGACTTCAAGGATGTCCGCGAGTTCATGGACGAGCTGAAAGATTTGCTGAAAACCCGCTCAAAATAGCCGCACCAAGAACGGTGTCTTCTTAACCCGGATCATTCATGAAGCTCTCTTGTAGAGGCGACCCTTGTGGTCGCCCACGGGCGGGCACCAGGCCCGCCCCTACAGCGCGTGGAAATCAGGCTCCAATGGCATAGTTGGCTAACGACCTGTCAGATAATAACTGTTCCATTTAGGACCCAATACATCCCCTCTCCCCACAAGCGGGGAGAGGGTGACGCGAAGCGGCGGGTGAGGGGTGCTGGTTGGAAGATGGAACAGTTATTTCTGAACGGGCCCTAAATGAATAGCATCCGGACTAATCCCGCTGCTCCCAAACGTAGGCTCCGAAGATCCTAAAGGTCCGGAATCCAACCCGCTCGTAGAGCCTCACGGCCCCGGCGTTTGAATCCGTCACCGTCAGTGTGACTTCATGCAGGCCACGCTTCACGAGCTCCCGGAAGCCCTGTTGCATCATGGCCTGCCCAAGCCCGTGCCCCTGGAATTCCTCCGCCACCGCGATCTGTGGAATATGCGCGGTCCCGGGGCGAACCTCGGTGAGCACCAGGATGGCGGCGAGCTTGCCCGTGGGCAGGTGAATAGCCGCCTGGGAAAGGCCCGGGAGGATCTCCCCGCAGCCGTGAAGGTGCAGGATGCTCTCAATGAGCCGGGATGACCCTGGAATTGAAAGATACTGGTCATTAATCCTTGAATCTACATGGCGGCGATAGGTGTGAAAGAGAAGGCTGGCGGCATCGGCGTCATGACGCCGGAGCCAGGGAACCAGAGTGAAATTTTCCAGACTCTCCCAGATGTTAGCCGAAGGGGGATCCTCGCCGGTCCACTGCTTCAGGTCGAGGGCCATGAAACGCCGGGGATAGACTTCGAATCCGCGGGCTAGGAAGTCCGGGCCCACGTCTTCCACTTTGAAGTGGGGAAGTTGAGACTCCACCCTTTTCAATCCGGGAGTTGCCATGATGGTTTCCAGAACGTGCTCCACCAACATCCGGCGCTCTTCCGGATCGACCCACTCTTGCTCAACAAACAAGTCCCCGATGAGGCCCTTGATCCCCTCGTTGACGAAGAAGCTATAACCCACGACCCGCCCGGCCTTTACCAAGGCATACCCGGTCAACCTTTTTTCCCCCAGACACGCGGAAATGATGTGCGCGGAGGAAGTGAAGTCCCAGTGGAGTTCTTTTTCCCAGGTTCGGGATTCAGAAGCGAGCAATGGCTGGAAGTCGCGCGCCTCGAAGTGGCGAATATCGATAATTTCGGCTGGCAAGGCGTCTTCCTTTCAGTAAGAAAAGACTTTTCGCTCCGCGCAGCGCGCCCTCTTTTTCCCGCTCATCCGGCTGGCGCGGAAACGGCAGCCCCGCATCGCGTTAATCATAGGCCAGAAGCCACCTTCCGGCAAAAGAATAACCCAGATTCAAAGCGAAGCCCGGCAGGTCTTGGCTTGCCCCGGTAACATGTTCGCGCGTGCATTCCTGGCATATTCGTAGAAATTCAATCCTGGGTTGGAGCTTGAATACAATCTTGAATATGATGGAATCTGCGGCAAAATAATTTCATTCTCAAGGGCGGAGCGCCGCGGCCGGCGGCGGCAAAAGGAATACCCGGCGGGAAACGGCACGGGGGACTCAATCCGGATTCAAGGATGTCCTCTTGACTGGCTACGATAAGATAAGCGGGCTATAGCGAGGAGCAAAGAGATTGGGTTTTACTGCCCAAACGGATTCAACTCCGGGCTGGAGTCCGGCCAATCCTAACCCACCGCGAGCGCCCACGCCGCGGAGGGACTGGATTGAATACGCGGCCGCCCGAATGGTGCTTGGGGTTTTGGGCCATTTGCCGAATCGTCTGGCCCGTGGCATCTGCGCCGTGCTTGCTGCGTTCTGCTACTGGGTTTGGCCCAAACTGCGGCAGGTGGGGCTTCAAAATTTGGCCCTGGCTTACCCGGAATGGTCTCCCCGCCAGCGCCGCAAGGTACTTTTTGCCTGCTTCCAAAACCTGGGCAGGATGCTCTCGGACTTCGCCCACTTTCCGGGTCTGAACCGCGCCAATATTGAGGACCTCATCGTCTACGATGGTTTTGAGCATTTTGCGCGGGCGCAAGAACAGGGCAAAGGTCTGATCTTTCTGACCGCGCATTTTGGGTGCTGGGAGCTTGGCTCCTTCGCTCATGGTATTTACGGTCATCCCGTGAAGTTTGTGGTCCGGCAACTGGATAATCCTCTGATCGACGGGCTGATTAATCATCTTCGTTGCTTGAGCGGCGGGCAGCCTATTGAGAAGCGGGATTTTGCGCGTGAGGTCCTGCGCGCCCTGAAAGAGGGTGACTCGGTCGGCATCCTGATGGATCAAAACATGCTTGTTTCCGAAGGCGTCTTCGTTGATTTCTTTGGCCGGCCAGCCTGCACCACCACCGGCCCTGCCCGGATTGCGCGCAAGACCGGAGCGCCCTTGGTGCTGGGGTTGGTCATCTGGGACCGTGAGCTTGGAAAATATCGCCTCCGCTTTGACTCCGTCGAATGGATTCGCTGTGAGAACCCCGAAGAGGAAATCCGGGCGAACACGGCTAATTTTACCCGGCGGCTGGAAGAATACGTGCGGCGTTACCCGGATCAATGGCTCTGGGTGCACCGGCGCTGGAAAACCCGTCCACCCGGCGAGCCGCCACTGTATCCCCGTTAGTCGAGGTTCAGAATGAAAGTCCACGAAATTGCCAAACTGGTTGAGGGCGTCCTTGATGGAGACGGAGAGACGGAAATCCGGGGAATTGCCGGGCTTGACCGGGCCACGGGCGGCCAGATTGCGTTTGCGGAAGGAACTCAAGGTCTGGGGCAGGCGGTACGAAGCGGTGCGGGTTGCATCATCGTTCCTTCGGGCCAACGGGTGGCGGGCCACACCACCATCGCGGTGGCGCGTCCCAAGCTGGCCTTGATTCGAGTTGCCGCGGCAATTCTACCGCCGCCTGCGGTTGCGCCGGGCATTCATCCGACGGCCGTAGTTTCACCCGATGCAGAGGTGGCGGGCGGGGCCAGCGTAGGCCCGAATGCTGTCATCGAAAAGTCCGCGAAGATCGGCGTGGGCACGTCAATCGGCGCGGGAAGTTTTGTGGGCGAAGGCGTGGAGATCGGAACGGAGTGCACGCTCCATCCCCATGTCTCGATTTATCCCGGCGCCCGTATCGGAAATCGCGTGATATTGCACTCCGGCGTGGTCATTGGCGGAGACGGTTTTGGCTATATCTTTGTGGAGGGCCGGCATCAAAAATTCCCGCAAATCGGCCAAGTCCGGATCGAAGATGACGTAGAGGTGGGGTGCAACACCACCATCGACCGGGGTTCGCTGGGTGAGACGGTGATTGGACAAGGAACCAAAATCGACAACCTGGTGCAGATCGCCCACAACGTCCGTATCGGACGGCATTGCATCATCGTTTCGCAAACCGGAATCTCCGGAAGTTCAGAAATCGGGGATCACGTGGTGATTGGCGGGCAGGTTGGCATTGGCGAGCACGTCCGAATTGAAGATCAGGTTCGTGTCGGCGGCCAAGCCGGAATTCTTCCCGGCAAGGTCATCAAAAAGGGAATGGTGGTTTGGGGAACTCCCGCCCGGCCCTTCGAGCAATTCAAAACGATTCACGCTTATCTTTCCCGCCTTCCCGAGCTCGCGGAAAAACTGCGCGAAATTTCGCGCCGCATGGCCCGAGATGAAAACCAGGAAAAATAATGGGCGGGTTGTACAGGATGGTGCGGCGCCCTTCAACGCGAATTCGGCCGCAGAACCCCACGGAGAACACAGAATGGACAGACGGGATTTCCTGGTTCGGTGGGGCCAAGCAGCAGCGGCCGGGCTTATGGGCGGAACGGACCTTGCGGCGCTTGCCCGGCGCCGGCGCAGGGTGGTTCATCATTACGTTCCCGGCCCTCGATCCCGCATTGGGGTTTCAACCTGGAGCTTCCACCGGTTCTTCGTGACGGCGAAGACGAAGGGGACAATTCCCTACAACCAACAGCTTGCGCTGCTCGATTTTCCGGGAATGATCGCAGAACGCTACAAGGTCCATAACCTGGAATTCGCAGCGCCGCATTTTGCCTCCACCGAAGCCGCCTACGTGACCGAACTTCGCAATCAGCTCGTCCGAGCTCATTCCACTCTGGTGAACATCCCTGTGGACATCGATGAGCTTTGGACCGGAGGAGGACTTTCTGATCCCAACCCGGTCATCCGCAATGCGGCCATCGGCGAGGTCAAGAAATGGATCGACATGGCTCACACTCTGCGAGGGCGATCGGTCCGCGCCGATCCCGGGAAGTTCGATCCGCAGAATCCCGCGCCCACAGTCGAATCCTACCGTCAACTTGTGGCATACGGCAAACCGCTGGGAATTTTTGTCTTAATCGAGAATCATGCCGGAATCGGTTATCAGTTCCCGGACGAACTGGCCAATCTCATCAAGCGCGTGGGCAGCCCCTATCTGCGGGCGTTGCCGGATTTCGGTAATTTCCTGGATGAAACCACCCGCCTGCGCGGTTTGCGCCTGCTTTTTCCACTTGCCATCAGCGTGTGCCACGCCAAAGGGCTGAAGTTTGACGCTCAAGGCCAGGAAACCCAGTTCGACTTTGGGGAATGTGTGGCTATTTCCCGCCAGCTTGGATTCAAGGGTATCTATTCGGTGGAGTTTGAGGGACCGGACGATCCCTATGCGGGAGTCGAGAACGTGGTCAACGAGCTGGCGAAGTATTTATAATCCGGGTCAGTCTTGAATCTGGTCCAAAATGCGTTGCGCCCGGACTTGGGCAATATGCAGGTAGCGCGAATCCTGGATGATTTCTTTCAAATCGGGAGCGAGGAGCGCGGGGTCAGTGAGCGCGCCCTGATCCAGGTCGGCTTGAATTTCCGTGAGATCGCGGGGCAGTCCCAGATGATCGTACTTCATGGAATATTCCAGCGTGGCCAGGTGGTTCTCCACGGCCGCCAAACCCTCGAAAAGGTTCGTCAACTCCCGCGCCTTGCGATTCAGCGTGTAGTTAAAAACGCATTGAAATTGCTCGGCGCCCTTGCGATAGACGAAAGTCTTCCGGCCCAAATTGGCGACGCGCTTATGACTCTCCAGATCGACATTCTGGAAGTCTTCCAGGCTGGCGGCCAGATCAAACAGCTTGGACACCACCGCCGGCGTCAGCTTGAAAGGCCGGGGGTCCGGTGCATCCGTGAGTTTGCGGCCGTCGTACTGTCCGGCGCCGTCGGCGTTGACCGTGACCTTTTCGTATTCGGGGATGCTGCCCTTCAGCACTTTGGTGTAACTCAAGCTGGCGCCGCCAGGGGACTCCTGGGCTTCAGCACCAATGGGAGGGAGCAGGAAAAGGCAGGCAAGCGACACGATGGCAATAGAAAACCAATGAAAACCCGCCGGTCCGCCGGCAGAAGAACGGAAGGAAGCCATGTTTCGTCTGGAGTCCGAAGAGCCATCCATTTTCAAATGGTCGCAACCGCGGCGCAGGGCGCTCATTTGGCTTCGGCCAGCGCGTGAAGCTCGGATTCCTCAATGTCAAAATTGGAGTATACGTGCTGCACGTCTTCGTGGTCTTCCAGCTCTTCGCTGAGGCGCAGCATTTGTTGGGCGACCTTGCCCGATAGTTTGACGTAAGTTTGCGGGATCATGGAGATTTCCACAACGTCCGGCTCAACCCCCGCCGCTTTCAGGCTGTCGGCAACTTCGTGGAGCTTATTGGGCGCGCAAAAAACCTCCCAATTGCTGCCATCGTCGTTCATATCGTCGGCGTCAGCCTCGGTAATCAAGGTCAGAAGCTTTTCCTCGTCCACCTTCGACTTTTCAACCACGATGTAACCCTTCTTCGAGAACATCCAGGCGACGCAGCCGCTTTCACCCAGGTTTCCACCATGCTTGGAAATAATATGGCGTATTTCCGAAATCGTGCGGTTCTTGTTGTCCGTAGCCACTTCCAAGATCATGGCCACGCCCCCCGGGCCGTAGGCTTCGTAGGTTGATTCCTCATAGGTGGCGCCGGGCAGTTCGCCCGTACCCTTTTGCATGGCGCGCTTGATGTTGTCAGCCGGCATGTTTTCAGCCTTCGCCGCAGCGATCGCCGTGCGCAGGCGGGGGTTGGAGTCAGCGTCACCGCCGCTGATGCGCGCCGCCACCGTGATCTCCTTAATCAGCTTGGTAAAGATTTTGCCGCGGCGGGCATCCAATGCGCCTTTCTTATGCTTAATCGTTGCCCACTTCGAATGGCCAGACATACAAAACCTCTCAGTTCAATCACATTGCCCGGCTTGGATGGCACGGCAAGGCCGCGCTCAACCCAGGCGCTTTGCAAATTCCGATTGGAAAATAGTATCACAACTCCGGCTTAGGAATGCGAAGCTCCAAACCACTCCTGGACCTGCCAGTTTCGAGCTTCGGACCCATCCGTGCGACCGGCGGATCAGGGACGGATGCACACGGCTGAACCAGATCCCCTCACCCACCGCTGCGCGGTTCCCCCTCTCCCCACAGGCGTGGAGAGGGCCGGGGTGATGGGTCAGGCAGTGAACAGCATTGATCCTAGCCCAGGCTATTCGCGAGGTCTTATTCGAGGACCGCCAGGGCACGGTGATCGCGTATCCGGGTGGCCGTCAAACTAAACCCGTGTGAAGGGCCCCGGTCAAAAACCCGGGTGCGCCGGGTCAGCCGCGCGGCATGGTGGCCAGCGCCGCCTTGGCGGCGCTGGCATCCGCGAAGTTGGGATCGAGCGTGAGGGACTTTTCGAGTTCCTGTCTAGCCCGCAACGCATCTCCCAGCTTCTGATCCGCCAAGCCCAGGTGGTAGTGGATATCGGGATCATTGGGAGACTTCTTGGAAGCCTCTTCAAAGAGCCCGGCGGCGAGCTTGAAAAGGCCCTGATGGTAGTAAGCCCACCCCAAGGTGTCGGCCGTAGCCGGAGAATCCGGCATGCCGCGCCGGGCGGTTTGGGCCAGCGAAAGCGCCACGTTGGTATTGATGTTGTGCTGGAGATAAAGGAAAGCGAGGTTGTTGGCAGCCAGCGGGTAATCGGGCGAGACCTGCAGCGCTTTTTGATAAAGATCCTGGGCCTTTTGCCACTGACCCTGCTGTTCCAGCACTTGAGCCAGAAGCACAAAGGGCTGGGGGTTATTGGGCTGCAACTGCATGGCGTGTTGATAGCCCGCCGTGGCGCCGGCGCGGTCGCCGGAGGCGGCTTCCAGGCCAGCCAACAGCATTACCGCTGTAAAATTGTCCTTGGCAAGATCCACGGATTTTTGCGCCGCCGTCAGGGCCTTTGGCAAGTCGCGCGTCGCGGCGTAGAGCTTGGCTTGGGTGAAATAGAAAGCGGCGTTGTTGGGACTCTTGGCGATTTGGGCGTTTACCGCTTTGATGGCTTGGGCCGGCTTCTTTTCATCCAGGTAGAGCCCCACCAACCCGTCCAGCGCTTCAAAATATCCCGGATTCAAACTGAGCGCCTTCTCGTAAAGTTGCTGCGCTTCAGGATATTTCTTCTGGGAACGGCGGAATCCGGCAAGCCGCGTATACCCAAGAGGATCGCCGGGAGCAACCTCAATGGCCTTTTTCAAGTCTGCTTCGCCGCCCGCAGTATCGTGTTTTGAAAACAGCGCCGCCGCGTGCAAGACATAACCGTTGGGGGCGTTGGGCCTCAGTTGAATCAGTTTTTCTGAAGTTTGCCTCAGGAGATCCGGATCGTTCTTGCGAATCGCAATGCTGGTCAGAGCTTCTTGGGCCTCGAGCATCGTGGGGCGAAGGCGCGCGGCATTCTGCCATTCGGCTTGGGCGCGACTCAAGTTACCCTTGGCGTTAAAAGCCACGCCCAGGAAATAGTGGGCCGCAGGATTATCCGGCTCCGCCGTGACCGCCGACTGAAGCGGCTGGATAGCGTCATTCACCTGGTTCTTATGGAGCAGAATCTGGCCTTTCAGGATCAAAGCCGCTTCATCCTTGGGATGATCTTTCAGGATTTCATCCACCAGCTTCTGGGAGGGATCCACGTCGCCATGGAGCAATAGCAATTGGGCGTAATTCTTCTTAATTTCCTGGTTCTTGGGGTGGTCCTTGAATTCCGAGGCGTATTCGCTCAACGCCTTATCCATGTTTCCGGTGACGAAATAGTAGTCGCCGAGCAGCCGGTTGTCTCCGTGCTGGCCTGCCAAGGCCTTCTTGGCATCCATCATCACCTGGTCCGCTTTGTCCTTCTGTCCCTGGATCAGATAAAGTTTGGCGAGCGCCACGCGGGGCACGGCGGACTTGGGTGACAGGGTGACGGCTTGCTGGAATTGCTGTTCGGCATCGGGCCAACGCTTCTGGCTCATGTAGAAATTGCCGAGAGCGAGAATTGCGGAAACCGACTTCGGATCGAGTTGAATCGCCTTCTTGAAGCTATCTTCGGCTTGGGCCGTTTGCTTGGCGTCAAGCTGAAGGAGAGCCATATTCAAGTACGACTGCGGGCGCGTGGGCGCGAGCTGGATGGCGCCTTGCATCTGTTGCAGGGAGCCTTCAATGTTGGAAAGTCCCGCATCCGCATTGGCCATCAGGATGTGCGCGCCGACGTTATTCGGGTCCTTCTTCAGCACTGTTTGCGCTTCATCCTGGGCGCGTTTGAATTGGCGCGCCGCGAGCAGAAGGTTTCCCAAAGCCAAGTGCGCCTTCACGTTGTTGGGGTCAAGGTCAACGGTCCGCGTCAATTCCTGATAAGCGGTGGACCAAACACCTAACTTGAGATTACATTTTGCAAGTTCATAGTGGGCCGCAGCGAACTTGGGATCGATCCGGGTGGCGTTGGCGAATTCAATGTCGGCAGCGCGGTATTCACCCTTTTGGAAATACTTGAGCCCGCTCTGGAAGTATTTCTGCTTGCGGGCATTCGGGTCGGTGGAACACGCGGCGCAGCACGCCGCGATCAGTATGACGATCGATTTTTTGAAGAATTCCGGTGTGCTCCTCATATGATTCCCTCCGCCGGCCTGATCAGCGCTTCTTTCCCCGTTTCCGGCAGCGCCCTTCCAAAAGCCGGCTTTTCACGGACGACCTCCGCTCATCGCGGGATAAAGTTCCCAAGCAGCGGCATAACCTGCCGTGCAAACGCCTCCGCCCTGGACACTCCCTCATTGATAGGCTCCTGATAAGCTAACGGTGTAATCACCCTCACCAGGGCCCCATCGGTACGGTTCAGCCGGATGGCATCTTCGATCAGGTAATACTTGGCCCAATATTCGCTGGCTACAGCCCTTCCGTGTGACTGGTACCAATAGAGTACGACCTCCCGGTCCAGGCCTTTGGCTAAGATGTAGCGATTGGCCACGAGCCGGCCACCGTTTCCCCAGGGGATACGGATCCGACCCGACTGGACCGGGGTCCACCCCGCTCCCGGCAGGCAATTCTTAGGAGAGTGGATGGTATCTCCGCTGCGCTGGCTGGGGAAATACGCCAGGAACAAATCGACTGCGCCGGCCGAAGGGTTTGAATAGACCCGCTCGAGAAAATCGCCTGGACCGAGGACCTGTCTGGCATCATCCGAGATGGTGACATCGGTGCCTGTCCACTCGCCGAGCTGGGTTGGGAACCGGGCTAAATCATCGCGGGGTGGCAATTCCTCCGCGTGAGTGTGGTTGTGGATGAAAACGGAAGCCACCAGAAGGAGAGCGGCCACAGCCAGAAAGCGAAGCCACGATTGATGGTTAGGATTCATAGATGTGACCTCCTTAGCCGCCGGGCGATAATCCGTAGAAGACCGTGCAAAAGGAACAAGGACAGCAGCGAAACGATGAAGATGACCCACCCCGAAAACTCATGAAAAAAGCCTTGAGCCTTGTCCGGATCCCAGTATAAACCCGTCAGGCCCGTTCCCATAATCCGCAGGCCATTGGCGATCACCGCGATGGGAACCGAGGCGGCCACCAGAAGCACCCGAATGACGATGCTGGACTCCAGCAAATAGCCGTAGATGATGGCGAGCGTCCCCAAGGAGACCAATGACCGGATTCCACTGCAGGCTTCCACCACCTGGAGAGTTATGTCCGGAAGATGAATGACGTTGCCGTCTCTCAGCACCGGAACGTTGAGGAAAGTGAGCATGGAGCTCGCCAGGCGTGAGGCCAGAAACTGCAACGGCATGGTGATCTGATTCAGGATGATTTCGGGAATGGGGATCATTAGGAATAGGAAGGCCCACGGGAAGAAAACTGCGCGGAAGTAATCCCAGCCCAGAAAAGTCACCACGAATCCAGCGATTAGAAACACCAGGGACGACCGCTGGCTGAAGAGCTCAGCCCCAAGAATTCCAAAAGTCAGGATGCCGAGCGAGAAAAAGACAATTAAGATGCCGGTCCAAGAGGGCTTCAGCGGAATTGTTGCGAGCCGCTTGCGCTCCTTCCAAATGAGATAGGCGGAAAAGGCGGGAACAAAGAAACCGTGTGAAAAGTTGGGATCGTTCCACCATTGCCCGATGAGGTGGGGGATAATGGTGGAGTAAAGATAGACTAGGAAGGCCAGCAGGACAAAACCCCTAAAGGCCCAGGTCAAGCCCGAAGAGGTCCTCGGTTCGGCCTGGACGATGGCGGATTCCGGCGAGTTGCTTGACATTCAATATTCTCGTGAGTTAACGATATAATCTTATATTCGGCCTTATTTGTCGAGTGCAAACGGGCTTCCATTCGATTCCCAAGGCAAGAAGGAATTCGCTTAACACTCAGGGCCTCATTTTACTTCCGCTCTTGCGCGTTGTGAATAAAACACTTATAGGCCGCACGGGCAGATTTTCCACTGCCCTGGCGCATGAAAACCGGGTACGCCTGAGTCATTATACTGTCTAAATGCATGGTGACCTAGTCGGGTACGAAAGGTAACTTTATTTCCACTTTATGGAAATCAATACCGACATCTTGCCCCAGCTAAACCGGCCAATAAAGCGCGTTGCTATAGTATACTGCTGTAAATGGGTAGTTTAACCGGCCTGGTTAGCAATCACCTTGTCTTCGACGGATTGGCCCACGCCGTGCTGTCTGATTGGGGTTCGCTTGACGCGTTCTCATGTTCAGAGGGACAATTTCCAGATTGCTATTGGTTTAATATGTTTATAAAGATTTCATCGAGAAGTGACGATGGTCTACACGTGGCCGGAGCTGGTATAATTGAGGAGCAAGTAGCTCAATGTGTCAGCCCTTCCATGCGTGCCATAGAAGCCATCATTGCCGATATTGCTCCCACTGACATTCCAGTTTTATTGGCAGGAGAAACGGGAACAGGCAAGGAGGTCCTGGCCATGCAGATTCACCGGACCTCCGCCCGGCGTCATGGTCCCTTCATAAAGGTCCGCTGTTCCGGGCTTAGCCTGGAAGAGCTCGACCGCCTGATGCAGTCCGGACCTGAGGAGCGCGGAGCACTCGGAAGCAACGGTTACGGAACAGTGCTCCTGGATGAAATCGGGGAACTTGAGGTGGCCTGCCAGAGCCGTCTTCTTGAAATACTTTCCTTTTTGGACAGCGGGGGAGGTGGAGCAAGAAGGTCACACGGGCTTATTTCCACCACCTGTCAGAACCTTGAAGACGAGATGAAGGCGGGGCGTTTTCGTGATGAACTGTACTACCGGATTAGTGGGGTCTGTTTGCGACTGCCCCCCTTGCGGCAACGCCGGGAAGACATCCCTGTATTGCTTGAGTTTTTTATCTCCAAATATTCGGGTGCTTTTGGGCATTCCAAGCCCCAAATGAGTTCTGACGGGCGGCTCCAGTTTCAGGTGTATTCGTGGCCTGGAAATGTCCGGGAACTGGAGAACACGGTCCGGAAATTGGTGGCCACGGGCGATGAAAAGATGGCCTTGACGGACCTGACAGGCTCCCGGTTGCGCGAAACGAGTGGAGCATGGACTGGAAACGGTGAGCATTCACTGAAGGAAGCGGCAAAAGCGGCTTCCAGGCAGGCAGAACGCGAATTGATCCTGAAGGTTTTGACACGAACAAGATGGAACCGGAAACGAGCCGCGCAGGAACTGCAAATCAGTTACAAAGCCCTGCTTTATAAGCTCAAGCAAATTGGCCTGGAAGATAACGGCCGATAAGAATGTGGATTCGAAGGAGGCCCGAAAGGCTATGAAGAGAAAGGCGTTAATGGGAGGAACATATCTGGCTCTCGCTCTGTTTTTGGCACTTCCTGCTGCCGCCCGGCACAAGAAAAAGCAGGCATCCCCGGTGCCCGTGGCCGGCGCTCCCGCCCCGAACTCCCTTGTGGCAGGACCCGATTACGTGATCAACCCGGGGGACGTCTTGGACATCAGCGTCTGGAAAGAGCCGGACATTTCTTCGAAGGGTCTCCCGGTAAGGCCAGATGGGAAGATTTCCATTCCCCTTGTCAACGACGTTCAGGCATCCGGCTTGACGGCCTCGCAGCTTGCTTCATCCATTACCACCGGTCTCAAAAAATTCATTGCTGGCCCGCAAGTTACGGTAGTGGTCTCAGGAATCAACAGCCAGCGTTATTATGTGGTTGGGGAGGTGGAACACGGTGGAGTTTTTCCCCTGCTGCCGGGCATGTCCGCCCTCCAGGCAATCTCCGCGGCGGGGGGGCTGACCCAGTTTGCAAACTCCAAGAAAATATATATTCTGCGCATTCAAAATGGCCAGCAAGTGAAACTTCCTTTCAACTACAAGCAGATCATCAGGGGGCAGGACATGCAAGAAAATGTACAATTGAAACCTGGGGATACAATCATCGCTCCGTAAGGAACTGTTATGCGAAAATGGCTAAAGCCCTGCCCGATGGTGATTGCTTTCCTTCTTGTATCGGCGATGCTGAGGGCGCAGAACACGACGAATTCGGGATCCGCATCTCAGCAAAGCGGCTCGCCCGCCAATTCCAGCGCCGGAAGCAACCCTGGACCCGCCTCCACCGCCTCCAGCGTGACCGAGGATAATGGCCCTCAAATGGTTCCTGACAATCACCCGCTAACGGGCATGGATTTGCTCGGCTTGGGGACGCTGGCCGAGGGCCGCAGCTATATTTTACCGGCCTTTACCATCGGTGAGGTAGGAGACACCAGCACCATTGTTGAACCCGGCTTGGTCGACTACGAAACCACCACCATCCCGATGGCAAGCGTCGCCTTGGAGGCGATCGGCAAGAAGAACGTACTTTCCGCCAGCTACCAGGGTGGAGGGCTGATTTACAATAAGCGGTCCTCTCTGGATACTTACTTCCAGATGGCTGATTTTTCCGACGTCTTGCAGGCACAGCGATGGCAACTGGAGTTGACGGATACGATGTCGGCGATTCCGGGGGCGAGCATGGGGTTTGTTGGCGTGGGCGTCATCGGAGGGTTCGGGAAGAACCCTGCAGCGTCCTTGGGGCTAGGATCCAGCCTGGGGCAAATGAACCCGATGGTTGCGTCGCAGACCAGCGTCTTGACCGGTCTTTTCGCCCAGTTCAGCAATACCGTGGTCACCCAAGCCACCTATAGTCTCTCTCCAACGTCCTCGATCACGGCAATGGGTGCATTCGGCTACCTTCATTTCTCACAGAATGGCTTCCTGAACGTCAACGACGCGATGGGGCAGTTGGGGTTCAATCATGCGGTCACAGCCAAGGATACGGTCGGCCTTTTCTATTCTTATTCACTCATCTTTTACCCTGGATTGCCCAACTCGCTCCACACCCAAATGGCGGGGTTCTCTTATGGCCGGAAGGTGACCGGGAAGCTCGCTTTCCAAGCCTTCGCTGGCCCGGAGCTTGTCAGGATCCAATCAGCGGCGGGATCGGTCAATCGTGCCGTGGCAACAGGGATGGTATCCCTTACCTACGCGATTCACAGGGGGGCGCTCGGGATCTCGGCCATGCGCTTTGTTGAACCGGGTTCAGGTGTCATTTCCGGGACCACGGCCGACACCCTTTCGTTGTTCGCCAATTACCGGATCACTTCAAAGTGGAACGGGGATATCGATATTGGTTTCGCGCAGAACTCAGCACTACCTAATACGCTGGCTCCTTTCGGGACAAAATTTGATTACACATTTGCCAGCGCCATGCTAGTCCGGCCGGTAGGACGCCACATGTCCGTCCACTTGGGCTACGAGCTGCAATATCAAAATTCGAACTCGGGGTTGTGCACGGCCCTGGTCTGCGGGCACGCGCCAGCTTTGAACGTTTTCGGGATTGGGTTGAGTTTCTTCCCCAGTCCGATCGGCATCTGAAGCCTTGCTCCAACCGAGAACAAGGTAAACGAGAGGTTGATTATGCTTATTGGCCGCGAACAGAATTTGGATGATTACAAGGCTCTCTTGAAGCGGCGGCGGTGGATGATCCTGCTCCCGGCGCTTCTTGGTCCCCTGGTGGCTTTTATCATCGCTTTGGCGCTGACTCCGAAATATACGTCAACGAGTTTGATCCTCATTGAAGAACCCAAAGTTCCGGAGAGGTTCGTGCCCCCGGTCGTGGGCGATGACCTGACGGCGCGCCTGGCGACCATGGAGGAACAAATTCTGAGCCGCACCCGGCTCCAGCCAATCATTGAGCGCTACGGGCTTTACAAGAGTGATCTCAAGAGCAAATCCATTGAGGACGTGGTCGAGGGGATGCGCAAGGATATCCTGGTGGTTCCCGTTGAGTTCTCCAAAAAGCCTCAAGACACCAATCCGAATAAGAAGACGGTGCCGGGGTTCCGCATCAGTTTCACGGCAAAAACCCCAAAACTAGCTCAACAGGTGTGCGCCGAGCTGACTTCCATGTTTGTCGAGGAGAATATCCGCGAGCGTGAGGGCCAAGCCGAAGGAACCACCAATTTCCTGCAGTCGCAACTGGACGATGCCAAAAAGAAGCTGGACGATCAAGACGCAAAGCTCGCTGCCTTTCAACGCCAAAACTTCGGATCCTTGCCGGATCAGGAAAGAAGCAACGCCGCGATTCTCTCAACCCTCACCTCCCAGCTCCAAGCTGTGCGGGAGTCCGTCGACCGGGCGCAGGAGGACAAAACTTACGTCGAAACCATGCTGGATAACGAATTGCAGGCGTGGAAAGCCCTCCAAACGGAAGGGGGTAGCAGTCCTCAAACTTTGCAGGCGCAACTGGCCAAGCTTCAAGACTATCTGGCCGTACTCGAGGGCCGGTACACGGATAGCTACCCGGATGTCATCAAAACCAAGCAGGACATCACGGGCTTGAAAAAGCAAATTGCTCAGCAACGGGCCGCGCAGGCCAACCAGCCCCCTTCCCAGCAAAAAACTGCCCTGGCAAAGATTGAGCCGCCTGAAATCCAGAAACTCCGCGGCCAGCTTTTTGGCATCGAAAACACGGTTCATGCCGGCATGAAGGAAGAAGCCCGGCTGCGGCAACAGATAGGAGTCTATCAGTCCCGCCTGCAAATGAGTCCTGATGTGGAAGAGCAATATAAGGACATCGTGAGAGGGTACAAGACGGCTCTGGACTTCTATGATTCGCTTTTGACAAAAACCCAGGAGTCGGCGATGTCCACGAGCCTGGAACAGCGCCAGGAAGGTGAACAATTCCAGGTGCTGGACTCTGCAAGTCTGCCTGAGAATCCTTCCTTCCCCAACTATTGGCTCTTTGCCGGCGGGGGACTCGGAATAGGGCTGGCGCTGGGTCTGACCATTGCACTCATGGTCGAGATGGGTGACAAGGCGCTCCGTGACGAGCGCGATATCGAGTTTTTCCTGGCATTGCCAACGCTGGCTTTGGTGCCTGAAATCGCCCCTGAAAATGGCAGGCGCAACGGCAAACGGAGGGTCGGGAAGAAGACTGAGACCAAGGAGTTAGCCGGTGTTGGCCAAACCTAGGCTAGATGAGCCATGGTCCCACCGCCGAGACCGCCGGGGCAGGGTTTGAACCCTGCAAAAGTGGAATCTTACGGTATTTTTCTGCTTCGCGGATGACCGGCGCGAGCCGCGCACTGCAAGGGAATATGCCGGGCGGCTTGAATGGCACGGCAGAGGCCGCGCCCGGGTGGCTCAGTAGGCGAAATTCGTGATTCATCCAGTTTAGACAAGTGGGGTCATGTACAAGAAATTCTTTGGATTGCGGGATAACCCGTTTAACGTTAATCCCGATCCGCGTTATCTTTTTACAACCCAGCACACGGAAGAAGCCCTCTCGTCATTGACGTATGGCATTCAGAAGCGGAAGGGCTTCGTTTTGTTGACGGGCGAGGTCGGAACCGGCAAGACCATGCTGATTAACAAGCTGCTCGAGTGGCTTCACACCGAGGGCTTGCCGACAGCATTCATTTTCAATCCGAGATTAAACGTTCCGCAATTCTTCGACTTCATGATGGCGGACTTCGGCATACCCTGCGACACACGGCAGAAAAGCCAAGTGCTCATGAAGCTCAACCAGTGGTTGCTTGAGCGGTATCGGGCTGGCGAAACAGCGGTTCTGATCGTGGACGAGGCGCAAAACCTTTCGCCACAGCTTCTGGAGGAGATTCGTCTCCTAACCAATCTTGAAACTTATACTGAGAAGTTGCTTCAAATCGTTCTTTCCGGCCAGCCCGAACTGGAGCTGAAACTGCGGCAGCCGGAGCTCCGGCAGTTGCGGCAGCGCATCACGCTGCGGTGCAAGACACATCCCCTGACCGTCGAGGAGACGGAAGGATACGTGACCGGGAGGCTGAAGGTGGCAGGGTTTGACGGCGGGGAACCCGTTTTCACGGACCCCGCCATCCTGGCCCTCCACCGATTTTCCCGGGGTATTCCGCGCGTCATCAATTTGCTTTGTGAGCACGCAATGATTAGCGCCTATGCCGACCAAACGCGCCCGATCGGCCCGGAAACTGTTGAAAGCGTGGCGCGTGAGTTTGAGTTGCATGAAATCGAGCCCACCGTTCCCCAGGGTATAGCCAGCCAAGCGGAGAATCTCCGGCTGGTTGAAGCCTTGCAGGGGCTTGCCACGTTAATGGACCGGCTGCGGCGGACGGAATGATGCCGGAAGCCATTCAAGGAGTGTTTTTATGAGCCGAATACACGATGCCCTCAAAAAGGCGGAGCAAGACAGGGCGCAGAGCACCCAATCCAGGGTGGAGGCGGGCGCGCCCGGCGCGCCGGAAGATGCGCCTTTGGCCTCCACCGGGGTCGATTTGCCCGGCGCTGATCTGGGATCCCAAGGCACGGTGCTGACCACAGCCGGGGCTGGAACCGCAGAGTCTCTAATGACCTCCGCCGCCCCAATGGAATGGAAGCCGGATCGCCGCACCATGGTCTTCACCAATGGTTTTTCCGGCAGCGCCGGGGCAGAGGAATTCCGAACCCTCCGGTCACATTTGACCCAGCTTCGGGAAAAGCAGCCGTTACAAACGGTTCTGGTGACCAGTGCTCTCCCTGGCGAGGGAAAGACTTTTGTGGCTGCCAATCTGGCTCTTTCCATCGCACAACAAAAAGGGCGGCGGGTGCTTCTACTGGATGCGGACCTTCGCCTCCCCCAATTGCACGTCAGTCTAGGCGCTCCCGCCAACCCTGGCCTGACGGATTACCTGAAAAACGAAGCGGATTTAGCATCCATCATTCAACGGGGCGTTCCGGAAAACCTGTTCTTCATTCCGGGTGGGACCCTGGTTAGCAACCCGGTCGAGCTCATTTCGAGTGGCCGCTTGAAGACACTGCTGCACCGGCTATCACCTTTGTTTGACTGGATCATTCTGGATTCTCCCCCCTCCGTGCCGCTCTCCGACGCGAGCCTGCTGGCTGAACACTGTGACGGCGTGCTCCTGGTCGTCCGTGCCGGCGTGACTCCCTTCGATATGGCGCAGAGGGCATCCCACTTGTTCGCGGACAAGCATCCGTTGGGCGTGGTGTTGAATCGCGTGTCGCCGCACTCGTCCTACAGTGCTTACTACTATTCCGGGTATTATTCGGCGTCCAAGAACGGAGACAAAGGGTAACTGGTTGTGGTTCGTTTATTCAATGTTTATTATCCGGTCCGTACCCTCGTCCTGGTATGCGGCGAAACCCTGATTGTTCTTCTTTCCTTTGCCCTGGCGGCTTGGATTCGCCTCGGCCAGGACTCGCTCCTGGTCCTCCGCTCGGAGGACGGCATCATCAAAATTCTGGCCATTGCCGTCCTGGCCTTTGTCTGCTTTTACTATTTCGACTTGTATGATCCGCAACGGCTTCCGTCCAGCGGCGAGACCTATTTCCGCGTCTTGATTGTTATCGGCTTACTTTCACTCCTTTTGGGGGCGCTGGGCTATTTCATCCCCGGCTTTTTGCTGAGTGACAACATCATTCTCCTCGGAGTCAGTATCCTCACTGTCAGCGTTTTGACGTGGCGTTGGATGTACATCTGGCTCATCCGCCAGTCCTTCCTGCGCGAGCGGGTTTACGTGCTGGGCGCAGGCGAGCGGGCGGAGCGGTTGGTGGAGGCCCTGCGCGCGCGCGTTGACCTGGGTCTTGATGTGGTAGGTTGGGCCGCGGCGATCGCCAATGGCTCCCTCACGCGCGATGTGATGGCCTCGCAGCTCTTGGCTCTCAAAGAAAAGGGGGCGATTGATCACGTCATCGTGGCGATCAGTGACCGGCGGGGCACCATGCCGGTTCGCGAGCTGCTGGAATTGCGGCTTTCGGGCATCAAGGTTGAGGATGCAACGAACCTGCTGGAAAAGATCTCAGGCAAAATTGAGGTTCATGAGCTTCAGCCGAGTTGGCTGATTTTTTCCGAGGGCTTCCGGCAGAACGCTTTGTTTATGTTCCTGCGGAGGGTCATGTCGGTCACGATCTCAGTGGTGAGCCTGCTGATTACGCTCCCCTTGATTCCTTTCGTTGCTTTGGCCATCAGGCTGACTTCGCCGGGCCCCATCCTTTACCGCCAGAAGCGCGTGGGGCGGGCCGGACGGGCGTTTACCTGTTACAAGTTCCGCACCATGCGTTCGGATGCAGAGGCCGATACCGGCGCAACCTGGGCTCAGGACGATGATCCCCGTATCACGCGAGTGGGGCGGGTATTGCGCTATTTGCGGCTGGATGAAATTCCCCAGATTTGGAACGTCTTGAAGGGAGACATGGGTTTTGTCGGTCCAAGACCGGAGCGCCCGGAGTTTGTCGAGCAGCTTATCGAGCAAATCCCCTATTACAATCTGAGGCACATCATCCGCCCCGGAATCACCGGATGGGCGCAAATCCGCTACAAATATGGAAATACCCTGGAGGACGCCCGCCAAAAACTGCAATACGATCTCTTCTATATCAAGAATATCTCGCTCGGCCTGGACTTCTGGATCATGCTGCAGACCATTAAAGTGATTGTGCTGGGACGGGGCGCGCAATGAGATGGATTTTTTGGGGATCAGCACTGCTGATTTTTTATACCTATGCCGGCTACCCCCTGGCGCTCTATCTGCGCAGCCGCTGGCGGCCACGCCCGGTTCACCGTGCCTCGATTCTGCCGCCAGTCTCCGTGGTGATGGCCGTCCACAACGAGGCTGCGGTGCTTGCGAAGAAGCTGGCGAATCTGAATGGACTCGATTACCCGGCCAGCCACCTGGAGATTATCGTGGCGTCGGACGGTTCGACCGACACGACGAAGGAGCTCCTGGACGGCCAGGGTGCAGAGCGCCTTCGCGCCATTTTCCTGGATGAGCGGGTGGGCAAGGCGGGAGCCTTGAATCACGCCATCAAGGCAGCAACCGGAGAAATTGTCCTGTTCACCGACGCGCGGCAGAAGATTGAAGCTGATGCCTTGAAGAACCTGGTGGCAAATTTCTCCGATCTTACGGTGGGTTGCGTGAGCGGCGAGTTGATGCTCGGTGATCCGGGCGAGCACAGCGGGGCCGAAGGTGTTGGCCTTTACTGGAAGCTGGAGAAGAAAATCCGCCAACTGGAAAGTGAATCGGGCTCGGTGGTGGGGGTCACAGGCGCCCTATACGCTGCACGGCGGGAATTGATCCCGCACCTGCCTCCCCGCACCTTGCTCGATGACGTCTACATTCCGATGCATATCGCACGAGCGGGCAAGCGGGTTCTGTTTGAACCGCGGGCAAGAGCCTGGGACCGTGCCGTACCTTCGGGCCGGGAATTCCAGCGCAAAGTCCGGACGCTCACTGGCAATTACCAGTTGGTTCAGCTTGCTCCGTGGCTCTTGAGTTGGCGCAACCCGCTGCTCTTGGAATTCATCAGTCACAAGCTTTTGCGGCTTCTGGTGCCTTTTGCTCTGCTCGGAATGTTGGGTGCCTCGCTGGCCGCTTTCGGAGTTTTCTATAAGGTTGTTTTTGCTGTCCAGGCTGGCTTTTATGCTATGGCCCTGCTCGGCTTGGCCAAGACCGGGCGCGGAGCGGCGAGACGCTTGGGTGAAGCCTCCTTGGCGTTTGTCCTCCTGAACACCGCAGCGGCCGTGGCTTTTCTCTATTTTATTACGGGAAAGAGACAAGTATGGGTGCGATAAAGACTCCAACGCCGGTCCTGCCGCCCGGCCCGGCGTCTCCGAGCAGCGCATCGACCCCGCCGCTCAAGGTGGGCGCATCCTCCACCAGCGGCTCACGCATGGCTGGCGCTTTTTTCTGGGTCGAGATGTTTTTCGTCGTCTATTGCGCCCGTCCCGAGGATTGGATTCCGGGTCTGCACTTCATTCCCTTGGCCAAGGTCGCCGGGCTTTTTGCACTGATCGCTTTCATTCTTTCAATTGGCTCGGCGAAGAGTGGCCTGCCAAAGGAAGTGTTCTATCTCGGGGCGCTGACCGTTCAGATGGGTTTGGCCTCTATTTTCTCGACCCTTTGGAAGGGAGGCGCCATTCAAGTCACGGAGGATTTCGCCAAGGTGGTCCTCATCATGGCGGTGATGTCCATGTGCGTCGTGACCTTGGACCGCCTTCGCAGACTCATTTATCTCCAGACGGTTTCAGCGGGATTGATCGCCGCCATCTCGATCGTTAAAGGGCACCAGATGGGCGGACGGTTGGAAGGCGTCCTCAACGGCATCTATTCGAACCCCAACGACCTGGCGCTGGCCATGGCACTGACTTTCCCTTTCTGCTTTGCCTTCATGATTCGCGCCAAGAACCCTGTTCGGAAGGTCTTTTGGGTCTTGATCATGCTGGTCATGGTCTATTGCGTGCTCATGACAGCCTCGCGGGGTGGCTTGATCGGTCTCCTCATCGGCGCGGGAGTTTGCATTTGGGGATTCGGAGTCAAGCAACGGCGCGTGCTACTGGTTTTTTTTGTATTCGTGGCAACCATCATCATGTTGCCCTTAGCTGGCAAGCTGGCTCTGCAACGGTTGGGAGGAACCTTCGATCCCAACCAGAATGTCGCGGAATCCTACGATTCCGCCCAAGCAAGGAAGGAACTCCTGCAAAAGAGCCTCACTGTTTCTGTCCAACATCCGCTGTTTGGTGTGGGACCGGGAGATTTCCAGATTATCAGTGGATGGCATGAAACCCATGACGTTTACACGGAACTGAGTGCGGAGGCTGGAATACCGGCTTTGATTATTTTTCTGATGATCTTTTACCGTGCATTCCGCAATGTCTGGGATGCCCGCCAAAGCATCGCGGACCGCTCGGAACTTGCCACGTTCGCCACGGCCGTCAAGAGCGCCCTTGCCGTCTTCGCCGTTTCATCACTTTTTTATCCGGTGGCCTATCATTTCTTTGTGTATTTTCTGTTTGCATTTGCGACGGCGCTATATCGCATCGCCTCTTCGTGCGGGGCCTACGTCTCAGAATCGCAGGACACGCGCCATCACCCAGGAGCCGTGCAGATTCGACAACTGCTGCCTCAGACGAAACGCAAAGCCGTCTGGACTACCTGACTCGACGCTCCCGGGCGTCGCGGTTTCAAGCACCCAGAGACTCACGCCACAAAGGCAGCACGGTAGCGGGTGCCTTACACCGGGAGGCGGATCCGGCGCTGAGCCATCCTGCATGAAGAAGAAGCCTTTGGATTGGATCGTTTTATGTGCGGCATCGCAGGAATCATGGCAACCCATCCCGGCGTCAAAGTGGATCCCCACACGGTCCACCGCATGTGCCAGGCCATCATCCACCGCGGCCCGGATGATGAAGGCATATTTACCCACGGCCCGGTGGGTCTTGGCATGCGCCGCTTGAGCATCATCGACCTTGCTGGCGGCCACCAGCCCATTCACAACGAAGATCAAACGGTCTGGGTGGTCTTCAACGGAGAAATCTACAATTTCCCCATTCTCCGCAAGGAACTGGAAAGCCGCGGCCACCGCTTTTATACCAACACCGATACCGAGGTCATCGCCCACCTTTTTGAGGATCATGGAGCGGATTGCGTAAAGAAACTGCGGGGAATGTTCGCTCTTGCCGTCTTTGACCTGAAGCATCGCAGCCTATTGCTGGCCCGCGACCGCCTGGGAATCAAGCCACTCCATTATGCCTTCGTGAACGGAACATTCTACTTCGGATCGGAAATCAAAGCCATCCTGGCGGCAGCGCCGGAATTGAAGGAGATTAACCAGCAGGCGCTTCTCGAATACTTCAGCTTTGGCTACGTTCCCGACCCCGATACGGCGTTCAAATCCATCCGCAAACTGCCTCCCGGCCACGTGCTGGAACTAGCCGGCGGCACAATCCGGGTAAGCCAATACTGGGATCTTCCACAGTACGGCACCCATGTTCCCCGCAGTGAGGAAGAGTGCCTGCAAGAGATGGAAGAGCGGCTGGCGGAAGCCGTGAAAATCCGCCTGATCAGCGACGTGCCGCTCGGCGCGCTGCTGAGCGGAGGCGTGGACTCCTCAATCGTCGTCGCCCTGATGGCCCGCGCCAGCTCCCGGCCCGTCAAGACTTTTTCCATTGGCTTTTCCAAGCAGGATTTTAATGAGAGCGAGCACGCCCGTCTGGTGGCCAAACGCTTCCAGACGGAACACCATGAGTTGATCGTGGATGCGGATATCTCCGGCACCTTGGAGGCTCTCACCGGCGGGCTGGAAGAGCCTTTTGCCGACGCTTCGATGATCCCTACTTATCACGTCTGCCGCCTGGCGCGGCAACACGTCACCGTGGCGCTCTCCGGCGACGGCGGTGACGAGCTCTTCGCCGGCTACGACCGCTATGGTATTCACCTCCGCCGCCAGATCTTCAACCTTATTCCCGACCCGCTGGGAAGACTTTACCGGCGCCAGATTTTTCCAAGGCTGCCCCACAAATTCCGGGGCAGAAATTTCATTTACAACGCCACGCTGTCGGCTGATGACCGTTTCCTGGATTCGATAACTTGCCTGCACGCGGCGGGGCGAGGAAAATCTGTGTTTTCCGCCGAATTTCGCAGCGTGGCGGCAGGCCTCAAAGATCCTCATGAGGTCTTCCGCAATGTTCTGGCCCAGGCTCCGGCCACCGACGCCTTGAGCCGTCTCCTTTACCTGGAAACAAAAACCTACATGGTGGCGGACATCCTCACCAAAGTTGACCGCATGAGCATGGCCACATCGCTCGAAGCCCGCGTGCCGATCCTGGACCACGTTTTTGTCGAATACGTCACCAGCCTTCCGGCCTCTTGGAAGCTGCGGAATGGCGAGAAGAAATATATCCTCAAGAAGCTGGCCGAACGGGTGGGCGTGCCGAAGGAAGTGATCTACCGCCCCAAGCAAGGCTTTGCGCTCCCTCTGGTCCACTGGTTCAGAAAAGAATTCAAGGAAGACCTGCTCCGATTGCTGCTGGAACCTCGCTCGCTGCAGCGTGGCTATTTTGATCCGCGCGAGGTGCGGTCGGTGATCGATGAGCACCTTGAGGGCTATCGCCATCACACTGGGGTGCTGTGGCGCCTTCTGATCTTTGAGCTCTGGCACCGGAACTTTCTCGAACGGAGTTGTGCGGAGTCACCCGGCGTTCCATGGATGGGCGCTCTGGTGGCTCCTGCTCCCTCCAGGATTTAATCCGGGTTAACAGCAATACTGTTCACTGAACGTGAAAACATCGCAGGCAGACACCGACTTCCAACCGGCACCCCTCACCCGCCGCTTCGCGTCACCCTCTCCCCGCTTGCGGGGAGAGGGCAGGGGTGAGGGGATGTATTGGGTTCGAAATGGAACAGTTATTATCTGACAGCCCCTAAGTGAACAGTATTGGGGTTAACAGGATGCAGAAAGAGTTCCGTCGCAGTCCTCGCGCCGACCGGCACATGGAAATTCGGTAAATCACTGGAAGAGCATTCCCGGAATGGTGACTACAAAAATGACGGCAAACGTGGGCATTGGCGCGCAAGACGAACGCAAGGAGAAGGTCAGTTTCTCCTTTGGCCGGAACTGGCAAGACTTTTTGGAGAAGCACCTCACGCCCGGACGCGAGCAGCGCGCCCTCCAATCCATCTGCGAATTCCTTGAAGTCGAGGACTTGAAGGACCGGAGTTTCCTGGATATTGGATGCGGAAGCGGGTTGTTTTCTCTCGCCGCCCACCGCCTGGGGGCCCAGAGCATCTTCAGCCTGGATGTTGACCCCTTTTCAGTCCAGTGCTGCCAGGAGCTGAAGCGGCGGGCCGGAAACCCGCAGAACTGGACCGTGGAAGAAGGGTCGATCCTGGACGCAACGCTCCTTGACCATCTTCCGAGTGCAGATATTGTTTACGCCTGGGGGTCGCTTCACCACACCGGCAACATGTGGCAAGCCATCCGCAATGCCGCATCGCGGGTTAAAAAGGGTGGACTGTTTTACGTCACTATTTATAACCGGGTCGAAGGTCGAAAGGGTTCTGAATTCTGGCTTCGCGTCAAGAAGCGTTATAACAGTTCATCGACTCTGGTGAAGCGTTCGATGGAATGGGCGTATATGTTGAGGTTTGGCCTCCTGTCCAGTCTGGCCTCTTTCAAAAGCCCCGCCAAGTTCGTCCGGGATTATGGCCGGGAACGGGGCATGAGCTATTGGACGGACGTGCGGGATTGGCTTGGCGGCTACCCCTACGAATTTGCCTCTGTCCATGAAATGTTCCGCTTCTGCACCCGCGAGCTGGGAATGGAAATGGTGAATCTGCGCGCCACCAACACCACCGGAACCAATGATTTTCTCTTCCGCAAGCGTGACTGAGAGATGGTTGGCTGCGTAGGGACGGGCCTTGTGCCCGCCCTCGGGCGACCACAAGGGTCGCCCCTACGCAATCATCGCAATAAGTCGGCGACGGTCATTCGCTGTAGCGCCGCTCTATGAGCGGCGAAATGCGCCGGTCGCAGACCGGCGCTACAGACGTTGGAGCGCCGCCGACTTACTTCGTTGTGCAAGTATTGATTTGCAATGTCAGCGAAAGAACCCACCGCATTAAAAAATCCGGAGGATGAGGCAACGCCGCCTTCGGCCAGCACTCGTCCGCTGCCCGGGTCCGGCGCCGCCCAGGGCGCCCGGACTCGCATTGCTATTGTCGCCCCTTCACTTCGCTATATTGGCGGCCAATCCGCGCAAGCGGACCTTCTGATCCGCCATTGGAAAAATGACCCGGAACTTGAAGCGCGCTTCATCCCCCACGATCCGCCTCTCCCTGCGTGGCTAAGCTGGGCGGAGCCCATTCCATATGTGCGAACTGCGCTTCGGGCGCCGCTCTATTGGGCAAAGCTATGGGCCGGCTTGAAGGGAGTGGATGCCGCGCACATTTTTTCCGCCTCTTACTGGTCATTTCTTCTGTCCCCGTTTCCCGCCTGGCTCATTGCGCGGTTGCGGGGCAAGGGCGCATTGATCAACTATCACAGCGGCGAAGCTGAAGACCACCTGAAGCATTGGTGGACAGCGCGCGCCATCTTGCGGCGCGTCCAATGCCTGGTGGTTCCCTCTCCGTTTCTGGCGGAAGTGTTCGGCCAGTTTGGGATTGAGGCCCGAATCGTTCCCAATCTGGTGGACGAAAGCCAGTTCCGCTTCAGGCCGCGCGATCCCTTGCTTCCGGTTTTGGTCTGCACACGAGGTTTCCACCGCTATTACAGTTTGGACGTGGTGGTTCAGGCGTTCGGCTTGGTCCAGAAGGAATTTCCGGAGGCCCGTCTTATTCTGGTAGGAGCCGGGCCTACTCAACAGGCGGTTCGGTCTCTGGTAGGCCAGTTGAAGCTCAATGGCGTCGAGTTCACTGGACCTGTTCCCCGGGATCAGATTGGGCGGCATTACGACCGGGCAGATATTTTTATCAACGCCTCCTGGCTCGACAACATGCCTATGTCCGTACTGGAAGCCTTCGCCAGTGGTGCTCCTGTGGTCAGCACTGCGCCCCAAGGCATCCGCTATGTTGTGGAGCACGAGCGAACCGGCCTGTTGTGCGAGCCGGGGGATTGGCAGGCGCTGGGACAAAACGTCATCCGGCTGCTGAAAGAGCAGGACCTGGCATCGCGCTTGGCAACCAACGCTCACCAGGAATGCCGGAAATACCGGTGGGAAAACATTCGCGGGCAGTGGCTGGAGATTTACCGGTCATTGATCGCCTCCTCTGCCGCCGCCGAGAGTCGGCAGGATGCCAAGGGTTAAGCGAGTCCACAGATTTTCCAGTATGCCCAGTTCGCGTCAAACGGCCCAATTCGCCCCGCCTCAGTGCGGGCAGAAACCTGGCGGGAAAGCTCGATCCGCCGAACGGGAAAAGGATAAACGTCTGCGCATTTTCTATTTTATAGACACCTTGAATATCGGCGGCTCTGAAAATCAGATGGTTCAAACGGCTTGCCGCCTGGACCGAAGTAGATTTCAGGTCACCGTCGGCTGCTTGCGCGTGCAGGGCCCTTTGCTGGCGCATGTCCGGGAAGCAGGCTTCGATGTGGTCGAGTTCCATCCAAAAGGCGGAGTCGATAGCTTTTCCGGGCTCTTGACAACTTTGCGGCTTGCTTGGTTTCTCCGGCGCGAACGTTTTGAAGTGGTCCAGACCTTCGACCTTTACGCCAACCTCATGGGCATCCCCGCCGCCTGGTTGGCCCGCACTCCACTTCGCATTTCGAACCGCCGTGACTTGGGTAGTCTGTCGTGGTACACGCCCCGGAAAAGGGCAGTGCTGCGGAAAATCCTTGGACTTTCGCAAGTGATTGTTGTGAATTCCGAAGCCATCCGCAATTTCATGATCCAAGAAGATGGCTATTCAGGCGAGAAAATCCGGGTGGTGCGAAATGGCATCGATGCAGACCAATTCTCGCTCATTCGCACCAACCGTAGCGAAGTTCTGCCAGGCCTGTGGCCCGAGGATAAGGTTGTGACCATGGTGGCCAATATGAATTTTCCAGAAAAAGGCCACGCCGATCTGATCGAAGCCGCCAAGTCCATCTACGCGCGTATCCCGCAGGCGAAGTTCGTGTTGGTGGGCGATGGGCGCGAACGGCAAGGCTTGGAGCAACGGGCAAAAGAAGCGGGACTTGCAGGTAGGGTGGTTTTCCTGGGACGGCGGACCGACGTTCCGCAAATACTCAAGTGCTCGGACCTATCCGTCCTACCCTCCTGGGCAGAGGGTTTGCCCAACGTGGTGTTGGAGTCGGTGGCGGTGGGAACGCCAGTGGTGGCCACCCGGGTTGGTGGTATCCCCGAAATCATTGAGGATGGAGTTTCCGGGTTGCTGGTGCCACCGCGTGACCCAGCAGCGCTGGGCTCAGCCCTCATTCGCCTGATCGAGGACCCGGAACTGGCGGCGCGCATGGCCGCCCGCGCCCATGAAACCTTGTGCGAGCGATTTAGCTTTTCCAGAGTGCTCCAGGAATTCCAATCCCTCTACCTCCATGCAAGGGTCTATCGTTGAGACCGGAATTTAAGCGCCGAAGCATGAATGTGTATATAAACAAAGGCAAGCTTGAAGATTTATTGTGCTATGCTGGTTCAAGGAGCCATCCCGCGGTGCGAATCGTCAAACCCTAATTGGCGCCTTTGACCTTGAATCTTCGTCATATGTAAGCTTCAGGATCTGTTTCTGTCCAATGCTTCCGGCCTGCGGATATTGACCTTGAGCCACGAAATGCCATGAAACTGATTGAAGACCTGGAAACACTCAAGGTAATACCATATCTCCGGCACAGAGGGTTCCTCTGGCGGCGCGGAGGGCTCGTTACAAAGCCCTCGCAATTCGTGGACACTATACTAACTTTGATCAATTGACTCAAAAAACCAATTCGATGAGGTCTTCTCAATGATGCACGATCACTTGATTCCGCCACATGGTGGCGAAATAGTCAATTTAATGGCTCCACCGGGGCGGGCTGCGGAGGCCCAATCCCAATCCAAAGATTGGCCTTCCTGGGACCTGACAGGTCGCCAGCTTTGCGACCTGGAATTGTTGATGTCCGGAGGCTTTTCACCATTGCGGGGTTTCATGACCCGGCCCGACTATCAGCGCGTCTGCTCCGAAATGCGGCTGAAGGATGGAACCCTCTGGCCAGTGCCGGTCACTTTGGACGTGAAGGAGGAGTTTGCCAAATCCCTCAAACCTGGGTCCGTGGTGGCCTTGCGTGATCCCGAAGGTGTGATGTTGGCCGCCCTCCACGTCGAGGAAATCTGGCAGCCGGACAAAGAGGCTGAGGCCCAATCCGTTTTCGCAACCAACGATGCCACCCACCCCGGCGTGGCCTATCTCTCACGGCAGGCTCATCCCTGGAACATCGGCGGAAAGATCGAAGGCATTCAACCGCCTTCGCATTACGATTTCCGCAATTTGCGGTTGACCCCTGCCGAAACTCGCAGCGAGTTTGCACGTCTCGGATGGCGGCGGGTGGTGGCGTTCCAAACCCGCAACCCCATGCACCGCGCTCATCAGGAATTGACGTTGAGGGCCGCGAAGGACGTGGAAGCCAATCTGCTGATCCATCCTTCCGTGGGCATGACCAAGCCCGGCGACGTGGAATACTACGTCCGGGTGCGCTGCTACCAGGAGCTGCTCAAGCGCTATCCCAAGGATACCGTTCGACTTTCACTGCTGCCTCTGGCCATGCGCATGGGCGGCCCCCGTGAGGCGCTGTGGCACGCCATCATCCGCAAGAATTACGGCTGTACCCATTTCATTGTCGGCCGCGATCACGCCGGGCCGGGGAACGATTCCAAGGGCAAGCCGTTCTACGGCCCCTACGACGCCCAGGAACTGCTGCGCTCGCATGAGAAGGAGCTCGGCGTCACCATGGTGCCCTTCCAGATGCTGGTCTATCTGGAGGACCAGGACACTTACACGCCAGAGGACAAGGTGCCGCAAGGGGCACGGGTCCTCAATATCTCCGGCACAGACTTGCGGAAGCGGCTGGCGGAAGGACGAGATCTGCCCACCTGGTTCACCTTTCCCGAAGTGGCGCGAGAGCTTCAGAAGGCTTATCCACCCCGTCATCGCCAGGGCTTCACGGTCTTTTTTACGGGGCTTTCCGGTTCCGGCAAGTCCACCATCGCCAACGTGCTGCGCACCAAGTTCCTGGAGATGGGCGGGCGACCCGTGACACTGCTCGATGGTGACATTGTCCGCAAGCACCTTTCCTCGGAGTTGGGCTTTTCCAAGGAGCATCGCGACATCAACATCCGCCGCATTGGTTTTGTGGCCTCTGAGATCACCAAGAATGGCGGGATCGCCATTTGCGCGCCGATTGCCCCCTATGACTCCATCCGCAAGGAAGTCCGTTCCATGATTCAACCCACGGGCGGCTTCATCCTGGTTCACCTCTCCACACCCATCGAAACCTGCGAAGGCCGCGACCGCAAGGGTCTTTACGCCAAAGCGCGCGCCGGGATCCTGAAGCAGTTCACCGGCATCGACGATCCCTATGAAGCGCCCACGGACGCGGCCGTTACCATCAACACCTCGGAGCTGACGCCGGAAGAGGCTGCCCAGGAGATATTCCTGCACCTGGAGCGGGAAGGCTATATCGGCTCCAGCAGCCAGAACGAAAACGGCGAAGGCAGGAGCTGATGCCCGATCGCATCCTGGAAGTCCTCGAGCGCATCAAGGCCGCGCTTGAGGAGGCGGCCCGCGCCGTGTCTCCGTTCGTTTCTGGCGCGGTGAAGGCCGAGCAAAAGTCGCATGGACGTGGCCCCGTGACAGAAGCCGACCATGCCTCAAACCACGCTCTGCGCGAAGCCCTGGTCCGTGACGGCGAAGGTTGGCTGTCTGAAGAAAGCGTGGATAGCCCGGACCGCCTGGGCCGGGAGCGCGTCTGGATTGTGGACCCGCTGGATGGCACTCTGGAATTCGTCTCCGGGATTCCAGAGTGGTGTATTTCCGTGGCTTGCGTCGAGGATGGCCGCGCCATAGCCGGTGGCATCCTGAATCCTGCAACCGGGGAAGTGTTCCTGGGAGCGAAAGGGCAGGGATTAACCTACAATGGCAAGCCCGCCGGTCCCAGGCCGCTCAGCAATCTTCAGGGCGCTGTGGTGTTGGCCAGCCGCAGTGAGATCAAGCGCGGCGAATGGGAGCCGTTCACGAACGGGCTGTTCACAGTGCAACCTATGGGGTCTGTCGCCTACAAGCTGGCCCGGGTAGCGGCGGGTGTGGCGGATGCCACCTGGACGCTGACTCCCAAACACGAATGGGACGTCGCGGCGGGTATCGCCCTGGTTGAGGCGGCGGGAGGCTTCGTTGTGGGCCTGGATCGTGAACCGGTCCGGCTCAATAACCAGTCCGCATTGTTGAAGGGCCTGATCGCCGCAGGCCCGGGCCTGAAGCAGCCCATCATGAGTTTGCTGGAACCCCACCTGCATGGATAGATCGATAAGATTGATAGGCGGGCGCAGATGAGTCCTCACGGCGAATCGGTTAGCGCAGAGTTCCGATTGTCAGGAAGTTTGCGGCTTTTCACCGATCCCCAAGCCAGGAACCGCATAAATATAGGGCTTCTACACATCGATCATCTTCCGAACGCAGCCTGTCCGCTTCGGCCATTTTGGTTGCGGCCGGAAGGCCGCGCTGCGTCACGCAGCTTGACATACCAAACAGCCGTGTACGATCCGATCCCATCGGCACTGTGATGCGGCGGTGGTGGGTAGGCACCCACTCCCCTTACGCGCTACGCTATACGCCGATACTCCTTCAGACGGTACGGCGCATTTCAGCTTTCCATCCGTTGCCGCTTCAGCTTTCTGCGAAACGCAGCAATTGCACCGCACAATCCCAGGAAAGAGAAATTCGAAGAATTTGCACCCGCTGCCAACACACCTGTGGTAAGCAGAGTAAGAGTTCCCGGCTCAGGAGTACCGGTGCCGCCGCCGGAGCAATTATTGATGGTGTTGGTATCCATAGTTACCGCACCGTTGATCGCCAAAGCTCTACCGCAATTAATGGTGGCGTCGGTGGTCAGAGTGATGCTCTGATCAGCGAGGATATTCCCCATAAACGAAGTACCTGTCCCGAGAGTTGCGGAACTGCCAACCTGCCAGTAAATGTTGTCATTCTTGCCGAGATTAATCACCAATACCGACGACGAGCTTGCAGTCGTTAGCGTGCTCCCAATCTGGAAAATGACGTTAGCGTTATTCAGGTCCTCAAAATTCAGTGTGAGCAGACCTGTTAGCTGTGCTGACGAACTGAAGAAATAAACGTCAGGCGTCAGGAACATGCCTCCTAGATCCTTTCCCGTCAAGTTCACATTGAAAGGTAGGCCCGCCAAGGTATTATAGGCAGTGAGGGTATCGGCCTGAGCCAGAGCCGCGACTGCATCGTTGTCATGTATTGTTCCGTGCACAATTCCTGGCGGAAAGCCGGTGATCGAACTACCAGGGCTAACACCCAGGTCTCCGAAGATGACCGTTGAGCCAGTGTTGGTCACAGCCGAGCCGCCCAAGACCGCAAAGCTTTCTGCGCTTCCAAGAATGTCCGCGCGGGCCCCGACTGCAAGGAATGGAACCACCAGAAAACATATTAGAGCCAGTTTCATTTTCATATAACACACCTCTGCCCTTTGCCAATTGAGATCCCACGGAGTCACCGTAGTCTTCCTGTACATCCCCTTGCATAGCAGGCACGTTCATTGCCAAACCATAGTCCATTGAAAGCACAAGGCTTGTATGAATTGAATCTTGGTCAAACACGGAAAAGAGAGAAATCCCTTTCACAGTAGCGGAAAGGCTTTTCTCATTTCTCACTGATTCTCTTCGTGAGCGGCGGTAGAGTTAGGAGCGGGTAACGTAGACTTCCGTTTGCCAGGAAGTCTGCGGCTTTTCACCGATCCCCAAGCCAGGAACCGCAGAGTTCGAAACGCACGAACTCTGGGCTGCCTGCTTTTGCGTTTATGGGCTGGCCAAGTTACGATGGCAGCGGAGGATCAGCATGAAGATCAAGGTGGTGGTTCATCAAGCGGAGGAGGGTGGCTATTGGGCTGAGGTTCCGGCGATCCCGGGTTGCGCGAGTCAAGGTGAGACGATCGAGGAGCTGCTTGCCAACGTCCGAGAAGCCATCGAAGGATGTCTTTCCGCCAGCGTGGAGAAGGCCAGCGAGAATGAGCCTGGCCAAGTGCTCGAAATTGCGCTATGAAGGCGCTTTCTGGAAAGGACCTGGCGAAGATTTTCGAGTGTCAGGGCTGACAATTACTCCGCATTCACGGCAGCCATCACATATACGGAAAACCGGGCAGCAACGCTAGACTTTCGGTCCCAATCCACGGCAATCACCCTTTGAAGATAGGGCTGCTTAAGCATCTGGTGAAGATGGCAGAGCTTGAAGAAGGCGGCTTGGAGTGATTTACCAAGTGAGCGGTGCCTTGTATTAACTCTGTTGCGGCGATCATACCGGAGGAGCCGGTAGCGCAGACTTCCGATGTCCAGGAAGTCTGCGGCTTTTCACCAATCCCTAACCCAAGAACCGCAGAGTTCGAAAAGCAAGAACTCTGCATTACCGGCCCAGGGGCGCCGACATGAAAACCGATGTCGGCGCCACCCGCGGCATGTATGCGCCACCCGTCGGATTGGGATTTGAGGCTGGTGTACAATGGGGAATAGAGGCTGAGCATTTATGTGGGAATACAAATTTTTGATTTTTTCGTTGGGAAAGGGTCAAGGAGACGACTACGTAGAGAAGAGCCAAGCCGAACTCAACGCTGAGGGCGCAGAGGGGTGGGAAGTCATCGCTATCTTGCCCAAAATGGGAAAGAACGAATCGTGGTGTTTCGCTCTCATGAAGCGCCCCAAGAAGTAGCTATCAGCCGTCTCGCCAAATTGGAGCCGTCGGGACATGAAAGAAAATCCAACAACCGAAGTAAATTTGCGGCGACGATCCACGCCGTACGACTTTCGAGTCTTAATGACGTGCAATGAGCGATCTTTGGGCTTATATAATGGCACGTCGTATAAGTATGCCCTTGGCGCATACTGGCAGTCGGTTCGCAGTTTGCTCTTTTGGGGCCTCTCTGGGCGGGTGCTTATGGAACTCGCAACGGAAGGAAGACCTTACGGCAGTTTTGCTACTGCCCTTGAGGGTGGCGGAGTCGTTTCGCTGCATATTCCTTCGGGCCAATGTGTTGAATGGGCGAGCAAGAGCTGGCTCGGAGAGAACAACATCTACGAGAAGATGATAGCGACTGTACCAGGGGCGCTTGGCCCAGTCCGCTTTTCAAAGTGAACCCGCTGCCAAGACAACTGAGCCTACCAAGAAGGTCCAGGCTGCGTTTTCAAGATGTTCGTTTCGCCCCCTGAATCAAATCTTCAATAATATCGGTGCGGCTGATTGTTCTTCCCAGTGCTACGCGCAACTCAGCTTCTGAAAGCGCCCGCTGGGGATCCGTTGACAGAACGAATCTTCCGTCAGGAAGTCTTGAGATTGTAAGTACCTTTTCTGGTTCGGCCATGGGGCACTCTCCTGTGTGTAAGCTCAGGGTTCAGCATCATATACGCCAGTGGAAAGGAGATTATGTAGTGGTCCTCCGCTTCCCTTATGGCAACTGATTTATCATGTCGCCACCAATGAGCGGTAGAGGGTGTCACGGTGGCACGGGAAAAAGCTCACGGAGCCTGCCAAATGACGTGGTGACCCTTGCCGTTACCAAACATGACGATCGATGCGGCAGAAGTTTGCTGCGTCTGGCCCGTGGTCAGGTTCTCCGTCCCCGTGCTCCCCAAGTCCATGCTAAATCCTTGCGCGTCGGAGAGCGAGATAAAAGGTGCGCCTATCTGGTTCACGCCCACGACCGCCCTTTGACTGCCTCCCGCGTCGTAAAATCCAATACCGTACTGGCCGATCACCTCGCGCTTTGTGCCTTGCGGGCCGTTCAGCTTGATGACTGGATCGCCTGACGGACCGGCACTGATGGCCACGCTGGTGTATTCGTGCGCGTCATTGATCTCGATGCGTGACTCACCCGAAGGAAGGACGGCCATCATCGCTCGCATGAGCGCCCCGTGTGCGTCATAGAACCTGATGCCCGTGTCGCCTATCGGGTCGGCCGACATCCTGGCTCGCAGGCTCCCCGAGTTATCTACTACCTCAAACGCATGGGCGGTGATCGTCTTTGGAACCGGCCGCGTCGCGTAGATCCCGCCAACCGCGGCCGCCAGGACCATCGTGGCAAAGGCAAAGCCTTTCAGCCGCCGGTTGTCACGCTCCAGCTTTTCCAGCCGCCTGGCAATTTCCGCCTCATTCATAGCTAATCCCTCCGTGGTGAAGTTTTTGCCCCCTACAAAGAACAGCGAAAAGTTTACCACATGCGCGGGCTGGCGCAGAGCGTAGCTCTGCGGCGCGATCGCGGGCGGCTCATACGTCTCCTCTTGATGTAAGCGCTCGGCATGACCGTCGCGGGGTCTCGGTCAGTGCGCATGGCGTTCTTGGGCCGCGTGCTGACGGCGCACCCTCTTTGAAACGGGGCGTTGCTGTTCTAAGGCCGCTCCTGTGCGGTGTGGTAGATCCGCAAGACTTTCGATGCTCTGCTCTCTGACGCGATACACGGCGATATAGGGCAGGGGAGGGGAGGGAAGAAGAGCTCTCGGGTTCCTGGTTCGCGTCCGATACGGCCACGGTGCGGCAAGGCTTTCAGCGAACGGATAGCCTCATACAGTTTGCGGATGGTCGGCTGCTGGTAGTGGGGATGTTGATCTTTGAGGTAATTGCTGATGTGCTCCAGGTCCGCTGCGGCGGCAGGCGTCCAGCGGATACGCATTTTTATGAGCGCAACATCTGCTCCAGCCGTGCGTCCATTTCTTGTTCTTCAATAAACTCGCCACGGTCGGCCTGTGCGATGCCTTCACGCACTGCGGCCCGAAAACGGGCGTCTTCCTCAAGCACACGCAACGCGGCATCCTTCACCAGTCGCTCCGGGTCGGTGCCGGTCGCGGTTGCGATTTGCGCAAGCTGCGCTTCCTGCTCAGGCGTGAAATGGACTTGCATCACCATCAGAATACAGGAAAATCTCGCTTGTGGCAAGTTGCGCAATAAACTCATTTCGGCACGCCAAGGGCTAGGCATCGTTCAATGGGCGTGAAGTTCTTCGAGGCGCTGTCGCCGAACCTTGATCTTGCTTTCGTCCTTTCGGGCGGTTGCCAAGTCATAGGCAAGCTGCATGCGCAACCACGTTTCCGCCGTGCTGCCGAACGCCTTGGCGAGCCGGATCGCCATCTCCGGGCTGATTGCGGCCTTGCCGTTCACCACGTTGTTAAGGGCCTGCCGGGTGACGCCAAGAACCTTTGCGCCTTCCGTCACGGACAGGCACAAGGGTTCAAGGCAAGCAGCTCGTATGCTGCGTCCGGGATGAGGCGGGTTTTTCATGGGCATGGTGTCTTTCCTTTCGTTGCCTAGTGGTAATCAATCAGTTCAACGTCAAACCCACCACTGCCTTGAAAAAGGAAAATGATGCGCCAGTTGGCCCGAACCGTCACAGACCGGAAGCCTTTCAAGTCACCTTCGAGTGGATGCAGGCGATAACCCGGAAGGTTAAGTGCCTTGCGGCGGGTCAGGATATCCAATTCGAGGGGCAGCCTGGGTCGCGCCTTGAGTCCCGCCCCCACTTCGCACCTCGACGGCTGAGGCCTGTACGGACCGCCGGCCATGAGAAATAGATTGGGCCTCGCAAGGCGCTTTGGGAAAGTTTCCTGGAACTTTTTAATGTTGGAGTAGCGCAAAAGCCGTGGAAGCCTGTATTCTGTCATGTACGAATGTGAGCATTGCGGTTCCTGTGGGTTTTCAGGGTGTCTCGGAAAAGGCTTGAACGGCCGGTTGGAAACGCTGCGGCTTGTGGGACCGGGGCATTCACCCAACACCCACTTTGGCATTCAGCCGGAACTTTGAAGCGACTGGCGCATCCGTCAAAAGGGAGGCAACCTCGGTGAATCGTGGACATCAAAAGACGGTGTCGCTGCCATGCGGCGAAATCTGATCCAGGGCGGCCAATATGATCGTCGGTGTTCCCAAAGAAGTTTTCTCCGGAGAGCGGCGCGTAGCGCTGGTTCCCGCCGTTATCACCAGCCTTGTCAAGGCAGGATTCGAGATCGTCATCGAAGCGGGCGCGGGAACCGCTGCCGGATTTCCGGACTCGCATTATGCCGAAAAAGGCGCAAAGATCGTGGACCGGGCCGAGGTGTTCAGGAGCGCTGGCGTGGTCTTGCAGGTGCTCTGCCACGGGTCGAATGATAAGACCGGCAGAGCCGATCTTGCGCTCCTCGGCCCCCAGCAGACACTGATCGGGTTTCTGCGTCCGCTGGGATCGGTTGAAACCATCCAGGATGTGGCCGCCACCGGCGCGACGGCATTTTCCATCGAGTTGATGCCGCGCGTTACCCGTGCTCAGGGCATGGACGCGCTTTCGTCGATGGGAACGATTTGCGGGTACAAAGCGGTGGTGCTTGCAGCCAGCACCCTGCCACGCATGTTCCCGATGCTCACCACAGCGGCCGGGACCATCACCCCGGCGCGCGTCTTCATCATCGGGTGCGGGGTGGCCGGCTTGCAGGCCATTGCCACGGCGCGGCGCCTGGGGGCGGTGGCCATGGCCTATGACCTGCGGCCCGCCGCGAAGGAGCAAGTGCAGAGTGTCGGCGGGCGTTTCGTCGAGCTTCCCATTGAGGCCAAGGACGCCCAGGATGGGCGCGGCTACGCGCGGGCTCAGGACGACACTTTTTACCAGCGCCAGCGGGAATTACTGGGGCGCGTGGTGGCGGAAAGCGACGTGGTGATTACGGCGGCGGTGGTTCCCGGCAAGAAATCACCGGTGCTGGTGACTGGCGAGATGGTGTCGAAAATGGCGCCGGGTTCGGTGATTGTGGACCTTGCCGCGGAACGTGGCGGCAATTGCGAACTGACGCGCCCCGGTGAAACGGTGGTGGAGCACGGAATCTCCATCATCGGCTGCATTAATCTGGCGAGCACCGTGCCTTTTCATGCCAGCGAAATGTACGCCCGGAACATTACCCAGTTCCTGCTCCACCTGTTCAAGGAGGGGAAACTCCAACTCAATTTAGACGACGAAATTACCCGCGAGACCCTGGTCACACGGGGAGGAGAAATCGTCAGCGCCCGGGTGAGGGAATTCTTTTCGCTGCCGACTGAGTCCGCTCCGATACTTCCTCAGTGAGAATGGTAAGACGCAGAGGCAGGCAGAAACCTCTGCCCGGTAAGGCGCCTTTCAAGATGAGGCGTAAAGGAGAAAACCGTGCCTTCGGACTTTATTTCAAACCTGTATGTCTTCATTCTGGCGGGATTCGTCGGGTTTGAGGTCATCCGGCGGGTCTCGCCGCTGCTTCACACGCCCCTCATGTCGCTCACCAACGCGCTCGACGCCATTGTGGTGGTGGCGGCCATCATCATCACCGGGCGGCACGAATCGCCGCTCTCCACCATCCTTGGAGCCGTGGCGGTGGCGGCCGCGTTCAGCAACATGGTGGGTGGCTTCCTCATCACGGACCGTATGCTCCGGATGTTCAAACTCAGCAAAACCAAAAAACCATGACACTGTTCACGCCCCAACAACTCATCGATTTTGCCTATCTCGTCGCCGCCGCGCTGTTCATCCTGGCCCTGCGGTGGTTAAGTTCGCCTTCCACCGCGCGGCGGGGTGTGCTGTCGGGCGAAATTGGAGCCGTCATCGCCGTTGTTGCCACGCTCTGCCACTTTGAAATCATTCAGTACCAATGGATCGTGGTCGCGCTGGTGGTGGGGGCGATGGTGGGTGTTCCGCTCGGCCTTGTCCCCATGACGGCCGTTCCGCAGCGGACAGCTGTCAGCCATGCCTGCGGCGCCCTGGCCGCCGCGCTCATCGGCATCGCCGAATACTACGTGCGCATTCCTCACCTCACCAAGTTCATGATGACGGAAATTGCGCTTGAAGTGATCACCGGCTCACTCACCTTTACAGGGAGCTTGATCGCGGCCGGCAAACTCCAGGAGATTTTGCCGCAACGCCCCATCACTTACAAAGGGCAGAATCTTGTCAGCCTTTCGGTGCTGGGCGCAGCCATCCTCATGGCGCTGTGGCTTGTTTTCCATCCGGCATCCACCCACCTTTTCTCGGTCATGGTGGTCGTCTCGCTCATCTTCGGCGCTCTGCTGGTCACTCCGATCGGCGGAGCCGACATGCCCACCGTCATTTCGCTGCTCAACTCCTACGCCGGCCTTTCTGCCGCCTTGCTGGGCTTTGTGCTGAACAGCAAGGTGCTGGTGGTTGCAGGCGCCCTTGACGGATCCTCCGGCTTCATTCTGTCCGTCATCATGTGCAAAGCCATGAACCGTTCCTTTACGAACGTCATGTTTGGGGCCTTTGGCCAGGTTCAGGCTTCTGCCGTGGCGGGGAAGGAAGAGCGGACCGCGCGCAGCGCCACAGCCGAAGAGGCCGCCGCCATTCTGGGCGCGGCCAACGCGGTCGTAATAGTTCCGGGATACGGCATGGCGGTGGCCCAGGCCCAGCACAAGGTGCGCGAACTTTATGACTCCCTGACCAAGCGAGGGGTGGAAGTAAAGTTCGGCATTCACCCGGTGGCGGGCCGCATGCCAGGTCACATGAACGTGCTGCTGGCCGAGGCGGATATCCCTTATGACAAGCTGATGGATATGGACACGGTCAACCCCGAGATGCCGCAAATGGACGTCGCCCTGATAATCGGCGCCAACGACGTTACCAATCCAGCGGCGCGCACGGACCCCGGCAGTCCGATCTATGGAATGCCCATTCTGAACGTCGACAAGGCAAGAACGGTCATGGTGATTAAGCGCAGCATGAGCCCGGGCTTTGCGGGCATCGACAACGAACTCTATTATCTCGACAAGACCTTGATGCTTTTTGGCGACGCCAAGACCTTTGTGGGTAACATCGTCCGCGAGTTGGGGGCAGGCGGGCAGGGATAAGCCTGCCTTCCGCCTTGTTCGAGGTTGGCAGTGTTCGACAATGAGTTTTTGAAGCCAACCTGGTTGAGTGGGAAGAAGAGCCCATGCTGTTCACTTAAGGACCTGTCGAAAACCACTGCAGCACTTCGTCCAACGAACGCCCACCGCTCCGCGGTACCGACCCTCTCCCCGCTTGCGGGGAGAGGGTCGGGGTGAGGGGTGACGCGCCGGCCCTGGCTTACTTTGGGCCGCTCGCTTTTCCCGCCATCGCTTCCACCGCCAGCGGTTGGCTCTTCATTTTGGTCCACTTTGCAAGCAGCCTGTTCAGCGCCGCCTGGCGATTGGCAACGGCTGCGGCGGCCTGGGTGGTGGGCGCCACGTCAGCACCTTGCAGAGTTTCAAGAAGCTGGCGAAGCGAGCCGCGAATGCTGTTCAGCGTGTCGGGGCCGTGATAAAAAAAGAAGCCGAATCCGCCAAGTTCGCGCCCCGCAAGCGCCTCAACCTTCTTATCCAGCGCGTCCACCGATTCCGTCACAGAACCCGCTCCGTCGCTTTTCTCGAGCATTTGCAATTGTGCGTGTAAGATGCGAATTTGTTCCAGCGCCGTTGAATCCTGCACCAAGCCATCGTAGACCTGTTTCGAGAGCTGGAACTGCTGCCTAAGCCCGGAAAGCGGCGTTTTGACTCGGGGGTCCATGCTCACGGTTAAAGGCTGTGTGTAGCTCTGGCCGCCAGCCGTCAGCTTAACGGTGTAATTTCCTGGCATGACCCAGGGCGAAGTAGGCGTCGGCGCCGTATTGTGGTAAACCGCCTGCATCGGATACTCCGGATGCGATCCGGGCAAGGGCGGATAGTGCATATCCCAAAAAAACCGGTGCATTCCGGGCTGAGTGGAAAGCGACTGGGGCGGGCACACCCAATAAGTTGGAACGGGCAGCATGGGGTCGATCTGTGGAACCGGGTCAGTACTGGAGTAGCGCCGCACCAATTTGCCTCGTTTATCCATGATCTCCAGCGTCACCGAACCCGATGAAGCTGACTTTAGATAGTAGTCCAGGATCGCTCCGTCGGGCGGGTTCTGGCCAGCGGGAGCGTCGGGCGGCAGGGGCGTATCCGTATTCACGTCCCAGCGCACCCGCACGGCGGTTTCAGGCCGGAAGAGAGTGGCGCGGGCGCCCGCCACGCTCGCGCTCAACTGGCGAAGCGGAGTGATATCATCCAGGATCCAGAAGCCGCGTCCATGCGTGGCCGCGATCAAATCGTCGTCCTTGATGACCAAGTCACGGACCGATGTGGCAGGCATGTTCAACCGCAAGGGTTGCCAGCGGCCACCATCGTTGAAGGAGATATAGACCTCGCGGTCGGTGGCGGCGAAGAGCAATCCCTTATGACGCGGATCCTCTCGGACCACATTCACATTGGCCCCATCCGGGATGCCGTTGGTGATTCCGGTCCAGGTTCTACCGCCGTCGTGTGTGCGAAAGATGTGGGGTCGCAGGTCATCCAAGCGAAATGTATTAATGGCCGCATAGGCGGTTTGCTTGTCGAAGTGGCCGGCATCGATCGTGGAAACCTTCCACCAGGGCTTGAGTTCCGGCGGCGTGACGTTCTTCCAGGATTTGCCTGCGTCGCGGGTCACCTGAATCAAGCCATCGTCAGTCCCGGCCCAAATCAGGTTCACATCCAACGGGGATGGAGCAACCGCATAAATGACGCCACGCCGGACCGGCTTGGCCGAAGGCGCATTCTGATATTTGCCGACGCTCGCTGGGACTGCCCAGGCCTTACGGGTAAGGTCCGGGCTGATTTGCTTCCAGCTTTGGCCGCCGTTGCGCGTCTTCCACAAGGTATTGCCCGCGAAATAGAGAACGTGGGGATCAGCGGGTGAGAACACCACCGGCTCCGTCCGCACCATGCGGAATCCTGGAGAACGCAGGGGTCGGGGTGAAACGTCCGCGGTCTGGCCGGTTCGCCCATCAAACCGTGTGAGTTTGCCGCCGTAAACCAGGTTTGGATTCAACGGATCGGGCGCCACGTAGCCATACTCTTCCGCGCCCACCGGCAGCCATTCGCGTTCGGTGATTTCGCCCCAGTTGCCACGGCTTGAGACGCAAGCCGAGCCGCTTTCCTGCTGGCCGCTGCACACGCGATAGGGGAAGGCGTTGTCCGTTCCGGCGTGATACATCTGGGCGGTCGGCTGGTTATACCAGGAACTCCATGACTGGCCGCCGTTCACCGTGACGATGGCGCCCTGGTCGCTGCCGAGCAGAATGATCTTGGGGTTGTGGGGATTGATCCAGATGTTCTGATAGTCGTCGCCGCCCGGAGCGCCGCGAATGCCCGTCCAAGTCTTTCCACCATCCGTGGATTTCCACGTCACAATACTGGTGACATAGACCACATCGGGATTTTTCGGGTCAACTTTCGGCACCGGCAAGTCGCCGCCGCCAATGCGCTCCGCCGGACGCGGATCCGTGGTGGCACGGTACCAGTTCTCTCCCGCATCGTCGGACCGGTAAATGCCCAGGCTTTGCGGGCCCCTCCCCATCGTGGCAATGGTGGCATAGAGGCGCTTGGGGTTGCTCAGGGCGATGGCCACGTTGATCTGCGCCAGGTTTTTTGGCAGACCGTTCGTGAGCTGGGCCCAGGTGCTACCGCCATCGGTGGATTTGAACAGGCCGCCGCCCGTGCCGCTCCACGCTGCGTTTTCCCAGGGGCCTTCGCGGGCTTCCCATAGCGAAGCGTAAACAATGGTGGGGTTGGACGGATCAAGCTCCACATCGGAGCCGCCGGTATTTTCGTTCTTGTAAAGCACTTTCTGGAATGTCCGGCCGCCATCTGTTGAACGGTAAATGCCACGTTGCGGGTTCGGGCCGTAAGGGTGGCCAAGAACCGCCGCGAACAATAGGTTCGCGTCAAACGGGTCCACCACCAGGCGCGGGATTTGCTGGCCATCGCGCAGGCCAAGATGCTTCCAAGTTTTTCCGGCATCCGTGGATTTGTAAATGCCGTCACCCGTCGAGAGATCAGGCCGGTGCAAACCCTCACCGCTCGCCACATAGACAATGTGCGGGTCGGAGGGCGCCACGGCGATGGCGCCGATCGAGCCGGTGGGCTCCTGGTCAAAGATGGGCGTCCACGTGCGGCCGTAATTGTTCGTCTTCCATACGCCGCCATCCACTGCGCCGACATAGAAGACATTGGGCTCGCTGGGCACGCCGCACACGGCTCGCGTCCTGCCGCCGCGCAGCGGTCCGATCTCCCGCCAGCGCATTTCCTGATACAAGCTCTGCGGATATTGCTGCGCGGTCGCAGAAGCAACTCCCACTGCCATCAGCGCCAACCACCCGATAATGCAGCTTGGCAAATAATGGCGAAACCTTCTGACACCATATTTCATTTCTCTGGCCTCCAGAAGCCGCAACTATACAACGGCGGCGCCCATTGCGCAAATAATCCCAGGCCAGGAAATCCACGCACCAAAGAGCTGATTCAGCCTAACACTCTAATCCGTAAAGTTAACGGGGGCTTGGTTTGGGTCTGACGCAAGTCTGATTGAGACTGAAATTCTCTATCTTTCTTGGTTCCTCCGCAGAATTTGTGGGTGGAGCGGGGATAGTTTTTGACCCTTCGCGGAGAAAAAGATAGCGCATCCCATCCCAATTCCTGTATGGGTAATTTGAGCGAGAAACCCTACACAGGAACAGGACAGGATGCAAT
>DATKST010000112.1:0-4894 GCA_035531475.1 Terriglobia bacterium | reverse complement strand
CTCACCGTCTTCGACGAGAATGGGCGCTTCAATCCGGCATTCAGCGACGAAGAGAAGATCATTCCCTGCGACAGCGTAATTCTGGCCATCGGCCAGCAGGCGGATCTGTCGTATCTCAGCAGCGAAGACGGGGTGCAGGTTACGCCGCGCGGAATTCTGAAGATCGACGAGGACCTGAAGACCACCGCCCCCGGCGTCTTCGCGGGTGGCGATGTGGCGTTTGGTGCGCGCATTCTGGTGGAGGCCGTAGCCAACGGCCACCGCTCCGCGCGTTCCATTCATATCTATCTGAGCGGCAAGACCAAGAAGACGGTGCTGAGCCGGTTCCGCATCCTGCCCAACTGGGAGATGCCGCGCGGTTTTCTCACCACCCCGCGACAGAAGATGCCGGTTCTGGCGGCCAATCGCCGCATCGGCATCGCCGAAGTGGAGCTGGGCTTCGACGAGGAGCAGGGGCGCGCCGAGGGGCTTCGCTGCCTCAACTGCCAGGTGAACACCATCTTCGACGGATCGAAGTGCATTCTTTGCGCGGGCTGCGTGGATGTTTGTCCGGAGAACTGCCTGCGGCTGGTGGATCTGGTTCAAGTGAGCGGCGATGAGCGCTACGAAGCCCTGATCGAGCGGCGTTATGGAGTGCCTGCCGCGCAACTGCGGGCGGGCCAGGCCGGCGCCATTATCAAGAACGAAGACAAGTGCATCCGTTGCGGGCTTTGCGCCCAGAGGTGCCCAACCCAGGCCATCACCATGGAGGCCCTGGAACGAAAGGAACGGGAAGTCTTTGAATAGGGGAGCAGGGGAATGAATCGACGATCTTTTCTGACTTGGGGAACGGCGGGTATGGCGACGCTCGGTTCGGCGATGGCGGTGAGCTTCGGAGCCGTATTGCGGTTCATGACGCCGAGTGTCTTTTACGAACCGCCGCAGACTTTCAAGGTAGGCAAGCCCGCGGACTACGCATACGGTGCGCCGACGTTTCTGGCCGACGAAAAAATCTTTGTTTTTCGCGAGCGGGACAAGGGGTTTTCAGTGGCTAGCGCCGTTTGCACCCACCTGGGCTGCACGGTCAATTTCTTCCAGAGCGACGACCACTTCCATTGCCCCTGCCACGGCAGCATATTCGCCGAAGACGGCAAGGTCATTCACGGTCCCGCGCCCAAACCTCTGAATTGGTTTGAGGTGACGCTTGCCCGCGATGGACAGCTTCTCGTGGATAAAGACAAAATCGTGCCGGCGAGTTACCGGTTGATGGTGTAACCATGAATTTGATCCGGGAAATCTGGCAATCCATCGTCCGGCGCGACCCTTTGTCAACCGACAAGGGTAAGTCGGAGTTGGTTTTTCTCAACGTCTGGCTGCATATTCATCCGGCCAAGGTAAAGAAGGAGCATCTCAAGTTCAGGTACACTTTTTACCTGGGATTTATCACCTTCTTTCTGTTCATCGTCCTGGTAACTACCGGGATCGCGCTGATGTGCTACTACCGGCCTTATCCGCCGGTGGCCTACCAGGACATGAAGGACCTGCAGTTTGTGGTCTTCCTGGGGCCTTTTCTGCGCGCCATGCATCGCTGGGCGGCGCACGGCATGGTGATCTGCGTGTTTCTTCATATGTGCCGGGTGTTCTACACCGGCTCCTATAAGAAGCCGCGGCAGTTCAACTGGGTCGTCGGCGTGATTCTTCTTCTGCTGACCCTGGGCCTCTCGTTCACGGGTTATCTGCTGCCGTGGGACCAGCTTGCATATTGGGCCATTACGGTGGGAACCAATATCGGCAGCTATGCGCCGCTCGTTGGCGGGCAGCTAAAGCTGCTGTTGCTCGGCGGCCACACGGTCGGGGAGGCGGCGCTGATCCGCTTCTACGTGCTTCACGTAGCGGTGTTGCCTTCGCTCGTCATTCTGTTGACCATCGTTCACTTCTGGCGGATTCGCAAGGACGGCGGTCTTTCGCGGCCCCCTTGGAAGCTGAATACGAACAAGCCCGAAGCGCTGGTCACGATCGGCGCTACGCCGGAGACGGCGCCGCTGAAGACCGTGAACGCCTCTACCGACAAGACCTACGGGCTCATGGAAGTGGTGACCGGCAAGCCCATCTTTGAAACGGTAACTCCGGAAGAAGAGGAAGACACGGTCTTTTCCTATCCATACGCTTTCTTTCGCGAAGCCATCGCATTGATGGTCACAGTCACGGGGATTATGGCCGTCTCGCTACTCTTTCACGCACCACTTGAAGCGATGGCCAATCCCGCAAAGACGCCGAACCCGGCGAAAGCGCCGTGGTACTTCCTGGGCTTGCAGGAGCTGGTCAGCCACTCCGCCTTGCTGGGCGGTGTGGTTGCGCCCGCGCTGATGGTGCTGGCGCTGCTGGCGATTCCGTATTTCGACAGGAACCCCAGCCGCCGGCCTTCGGACCGGAAGTGGGCCATCTGGCTGTTCACGATCTTCGTGGTTGTCAATTTGGTTCTGATCATCATAGGAACCTTTTTCCGTGGTCCGGGCTGGGCGTTTGTTCCACCTTGGGTCCATGTTGTGGCGGGGGCAGAGTAATGGGACGCAGATTACCGCAAATCTTTTTCGCGCTAAGCATGCTAGCGATGGTGCTGATCGTGGCGGCTGTGTGGCAAGCCAGCACGCCCTCGTGGAAGACGTATCAGCACAAGTTTCTGCAAATGGAGGCGCAAGGCGAGCCCAATGCGGTGACCAAGGCCGCCGTTCTGGCCACGCCCCCGGAGGTTCATCAAATCCTGTTGCCGGGCTTGCAGCGTGTTGACCGCTGCACCACGTGCCACCAGGGCGTGGAAGACCCGACGATGAAAGACGCGCCGGAGCCTTTTCGCTATCACGCGGGGCTGGGCCCCCATATCCCGTCCAAGTTTGGCTGCACCATTTGCCATGGCGGCCAAGGGCTGGCCACCGACGTGAAGGATGCGCACGGCAACGTGCCGTTCTGGCAGACGCCGCTTCTGCCGGCGGATTACGTCCGCGCCTCGTGCGGGCGATGCCACAAGGAAGGCGATATTCCCGGGGTGCCCGAACTGACCGAAGGACGGCGTCTCTTCGAGACGGAGGGGTGCCGCGGTTGCCACAAATTGAACGGTGTGGGCGGCAGCATCGGACCGGATCTTACCGAAGAGGGCGCGAGCCAGCGCTCACCGGCGTGGCTTGAGCACCATTTCCTGGCGCCCAACGTGGTATCGCCTGGCTCCGCCATGCCGAATTTCCACTTCACCCGCGAACAGGCCCGCGAGCTGACCTATTACATGCTTTCGCTTACCAACCAGCAAATGGGGGCTTACTATGCGAGCGTGGCGCTGATTCCCAGCCCCAAGTACGGGCGGCAACTGTTCGTGGAAAAGGATTGCCTTGTTTGCCACTCCATTGGCGGAGTGGGAGCGAAGGTTGGTCCCGATCTACTTGGCGTCACCAAGCGGCATTCCGCCGAATGGCTCGACGAACAACTCGTCAATCCGCAGCTTGTGTATCCGGGCAGCACCATGCCGGAGTTTGACATGGAAGCCAGTGCCCGCAAGGCGCTGATCGCTTTCCTGGCTACCGCCACCGCGGAGGATGCGAAGGAGATCGTGTCTGGCAAGGGCCGTTTACCCACTCCTGAGGATGCCGCGATCGCAGCGGGCGAGGCGGATTTTGGGCGCTTTGGCTGCGCGGGCTGCCACGGCACGACGCTGCAGGGAGGCGTGCCTAACCCCAATGCGCAAGGCGGAGAGGTGCCGTCGCTGCTGCATCTTTCAAGCGACTACACAAAGGATGAAGTGATCGAGATCATCCGCAACGGCAGAGTGCCTCCTCTGGCGAATACGGCCGGTCCGCAGCCGCCGCTGTATATGCCCGCATGGAAGAATCTGCTCAGCAACGAGGACATTCAGCAGATTGTCGAGTTCCTCTGGTCGAAGCAACAGAAGTCGCAGGGGGGCTGGTAGCTGGGAGAGACAACCCCCAGATCTCCGACCGCGTGATTTCGTACTTTGGGGTTTGTAGTGTCCCACCCTTTCGCCATCAACCACCCTACAGACGAAGACCTGTCCGGGGGGACTCCGGCAGGCGCGAGGATGGGGCACGGAGCCGGTACAAAAGCAGGCGGTGAGAGGCCTGGAAAAAGCGATTCAAAGCGGATGCCCCTGTTTGGCAACAAACAGGGGCATCCGCTTTAGCGAGGTTGTGGCGCGAACGCCATACCAGGATCTTTTCATGCAGCTTGGAGGTGGCAAAAGTCGCCTTCAAGGAAATAAAGCGGCGCAGAACCTTCCATGCACACGCTTATCTCGATCAGGAAGATGCAGAAGTTGGAAGCGCCGTAGAAGACCACGCTTCTGTCCCCCGGAAGCCATGCCAGTACGTCAACCAGATCGTGCGGGGTGAGGCGGAGCACGAACGCATCGGGAACCGGAAACGGGGTCCACTGAGAGTCCGGCCTGAGATCGACCACAACAGGATGGTTGGACTCGTTGCCGAGAAGAGTCATGAACTCGTTGATGGAAATCCATTTCATCAGCCGCGTTGGTTGCCGGGCAGACTCGGGCTCAGCGGGAGTTTGCAGGGGAGGCTGGGGAACGGATGAGGCGCTGCCGGGCGGTTCAGGACGGGCTGGGGCGTTGTCTAAATAGCCGCGCCTGCTTATGCGCGAAATCTGCCATATGGGAAACGTCGCACCTGCCAGCGCCATGACCGACAGAGGCCAAAGAGGCAGAGAACCAAGGGCAACCATGGTGTGCTCCTCCACGGGAAAAATGCTATGAAGTGCGGTTCGTTCGGTGGCACGCGGCCGCCGCGACAATTCAAGGGCGCCACCGCGATGCTGCCTTATGCGGGGAGGAACCGGTGTGGAGGAGGAGAACGGACGGGAATCAGGAATGCCAACGATGCAACGCGACGCGTAAGCC
>DATKST010000111.1:0-4329 GCA_035531475.1 Terriglobia bacterium | reverse complement strand
CGAGATCGAGAGGCTCTTCCGCAGACTCAAAGGCTTCCGCCGCATCTTCTCTCGCTTCGATAAACTCGACGTCGTCTTTCTCGCTTTCCTCAACTTCGCTCTCATTGTCGAGGCACTCCGTTAGTGTTAACAGGCCCTAGCAGGTTGTCCAGCCAATCGATTATCGACGGCGGTTGGACCAGCTTCTCCTGGAAGAAAATAACCGTCGTCGTTGTTAAGTCTTGCCGCCTTGATGTTCGCATAGTCTGCCAAAATGACCTTGAATGCAATTGAGACTCGGCTGGTGGGGCTGTCAGGCAGTGGAGCCCGGGCGCTGGTCCACATGGGTGCGCGTGGATCAGGTGAGATCTGGTCCCCGTTGGCAGACGTCAGGGCCGCCTCGGTTCGAGGCCGCAGCATACGTGTTTTTCTCCCCGCCAGCGAAGCTGGCAGCCCTGTGGGGAACGGAGTTTTCCACAAGCCACCTGTCCCTACTACAGGCATATTTCTACAGGGACAAATACAGGTAAATACAGGTGGGGGGGCTAATTCCTTGAGCCATAGAGGCTTAACCCTGATATGCGTAGCGAGATACACGTGAAAACGTAGCAGGAAACACGTGCCTTCGTAGCTGGAAACACGTGCAGATTCTTGTAAGTGCAGAGCCCAAAAAACAGGAGGGTTTAGCAGGTTACACGTGAATCAATCCGCCCTTGTATTTGTTTTTTCACGACTCCTCCGGTGAATGGCAGCGGTCTGGGATGACGAACGGACGATCAGTGCATGACCATCCTGGGATATGTTTGCCGAGCAGTCCGGTCACAGCGCCTGCACGGTTCTAAGCCAGCGCGAGATGGTTAGCCTGAACGTGCGTTCCACTGCGTACTGTGCGTTACCCAACTGGTCAGTCAGACCACACGATCCCACCAGCGGAATACGCGTCGCGCGGCCGCGAACGCTCCAGCTTTTCCAGACGAGCCAGATGTAGAAATCGAGCGCACCTGGAGCGTTGGCCAGGGCTGCGACAACCTCGCGCTCAACCGGAATCCGATGCTGGCTGATCTCCTCGTAGAAGGCTTCGCTGAGAGTAATGGAGTTCTCTGCGCAGTGCGCTGCGGGCTCCTCAGAACCAACGGCTGAAAACCAGAGATGCATGGCCTCGAAGAAGTTGAACCGCGCACAGTCGGTAACTTGACTGCCTTCGGGATTATCCTCGGTACCGAAAAAGATGGTGGCAGCAAATACACGCTTGAAACCCTCGACAATGCGGCGGTAGTGTCGGCCGTCTTTCGAGAGGTGAAAGAATTCGAGCATCTGAGCGGCAGAAGGGAAGCGTACGAAGCGGCTCCTCTGCTGGAGAGCAAGCGTGGCAATCCAGATGGGGATAAGCCGGTCCTGGCCATAGGGTAGACCGAAGCGTGGATGACCGGTGATTTCGAGAAAGAATTTGCCGTTGCGGCGAAGGTAGGCGAGTTGCTGTTGGCGAGGACGGCGAAGGGGGATACCGCAGAGGGCAAACGGCCGGGCATTATACGCAAGTTGCTGCTTGCCTTTATTGCGTTGTTCGCGGATGAGAGCGATGGCTTCGAGTTGCTTGAGGCGGCGTTTGGTGATATGGATTTGCGGCAGGAGTGAGCCGACGCTTGGCATCAGTGAGCCTTTCGCCGGCTGAGCGGTATTGGCAGAGTTAGAGTTACCTTGGCCAACCGCAGGGCGAACGGTTTGGTCTGTCGAAGGCAGGGCAGGGAAAAGCGCGAGAGCTTGCATCATGCCTCACCGCCTTCCTGCGAACTGTCATCAAGGGGTGAGATTGGGGGAGAATCTGGGTTGCGCGGGGGTTGCGGATTTTGCCCGACTTGTTGGGATTTTGTCGGATTAACATGTTGATTTGATTGGGAATCAGTAACTTCTACTAAACTTAGGATCCGGTCCCGCAAGGGGTGGGGGTTCGAGTCCCCCCTTTCGCACCAACCTCGCTTTCCCAAAATCTGCTTCTTTCGGCCTGACGCGGGTCCTCGCACGTGAAGCGCGGGCGGGGAATCCGTTGCCCAAGAACTGCGAAGGATGGACACTGCGAAGGATGGGCTGCGAAGGATGGGCTGCGAAGGATGGGCGAAGGATGGGCTTGCGGATTCCGGAAACTTATCATACACTGCCGCTGTGCAAAGCGGGACCGATCCTCGAACCGTCTATGACGCCCTGGTTGTCGGCTCAGGAGCCAGCGGCGGGTGGGTTGCCAAAGAATTGACCGAAGCCGGCATGCGGGTGCTGATGCTGGAGGCGGGCCCTCCGCGCATTCCGTCCCGGGACTTTACCGAGCACGTCTGGCCCTACCAGTTGAAATATCGCGGCTTTGATGACCAGCAAGCCCGGTTGACGGAGCAGCCGATCCAGCGGCTCTGCTACGCCTGCGACGAAACGAGCCACCAGTTCTTTGTCAAAGACGCCGAGCATCCTTACACGTTCCCTATCGACAAGCCGTTCATGTGGATCCGGGGACGGCAGGTGGGCGGCAAGACTTTCTGCTGGGCGCGGGAAAGCTACCGCTACAGCGATTACGAGTTCAAGGCTGCCAGCCGCGACGGCTACGGCCAGGACTGGCCCTTCAGCTACAAAGATCTGGAGCCCTATTACGACAAGGTGGAGAGCTATATCGGCGTGAGCGGGTCGCACGAAGGGCTCGAACAGATGCCCGACGGAAAATTTCTGCCGCCCACGAACCTTTCCTGCGGCAGCCTGCACGCCAAGCGGATTATCGAGAGCAAGTTCGGCTGGCGGGTGATGCCGGACCGCGTGGCCAACCTGACGGTCCCTCACAACGGGCGGCCGGCGTGCCACTACTGCGATGAGTGCCAGCGCGGATGCTACACGGCCTCCTATTTCAACAGCCCGGCCGTGACCCTGCCGGCGGCGGCCAAAACCGGCCGCTTCGCGCTGCTGAGCGATGCGGTGGTCAGCCATGTGGTGGTTGATAACGAGGGACGCGCGAGCGGTGTTCATTATATTGACGGCACCACCCACCAGCATCGTGAGGCCAGGGCAAAGATCGTCATCCTCGCGGCCAGCACTCTGGAGTCCACGCGCATCCTGTTGAACTCGACCACGCGCCGCTATCCGAACGGCCTGGGAAATTCCAGAGGGGTGCTGGGGCACTACCTGATGGACCATTTCACTCTTGAGGGAGCGGGCGGCATCATGGCTGCCCTGAAGTCTTCCGTTCGCGAGCCCACAGGCAACCCGTGTGGCTTCCTGATCCCGAAATACGCCAACGTGGGCTCCAACCGGAACAAGAACTTTATCCGGGGCTACCGGTTTGACGGCGACGGAAGCCAGGAGCTTTACGGGCAGGCGTTTTCAACCCCAGGATACGGCAAGGCCTTCCGGGAAAACGTTCGCCAGAACATTCCGTATCGTTACGGCATGATGTGCCAGGGCGAGACCCTTCCGCGGTACGAAAACTACGTCATGCTCGACAAGGAGAAGAAGGATGCCTGGGGCATTCCTGCACTGCACATCAATGCCAGCTACGGAGAAAACGAACACGCCATGGCCAAGGCCATGCGGGAAGACGTCACGGCAATTCTCGATGCGCTGAAACTGGAGGACGTGCGGCTGCCGGGGGACCATCTGAGTGTGTTCGGCAAGAACATCCACGAATGCGGCACGGCGCGCATGGGCAATGATCCCAAAACCAGTGTGCTGAACCGATTCAACCGGCTGCATGACGCCAAAAATGTATTCGTGACCGACGGAGCCTCCTTCGTCACCAACAGTTGTTACGAGCCGACCCTGACGATCATGGCTATTTCAACCCGGGCGGCCGATTACATTGCGGACGCATATCGCAAAGGGGACCTGTAGCTTCGGCATAGGATCAGGAAACAAGGGATGGAAGACAGGGACGAAGCAAAGACCGGGGGCAACAGCGAGGAGAAGGGCGGAATCTCGCGCCGGAAGTGGCTGATTGATATCGGCAAGGCGGCCGCGCTGGCGGGAATGGCAGGGAAAGCCGGGCCGCTCCAGGCGGGCGTCCTGGCCGGGCCCGCCGCTCCGGACGCGCAGCCGGGACCTCTTCCGCCGGGTTTATATCGCCCTGCCTACGGCCATCTCGGCAGCGCACTGGAGAACGACTCGCGTTTTCACCCGATTCCACCGGGCTGCCCGGTGGACTTTATCCGCCCTCGCACTGGACCTTTTGAGCCGCAGTTCTTTTCTTCCGGCGAATACCAGGTGATTCATCGGCTGACCGCTTTGATGCTCGGCGAGTCTCAAGCAGCTTCCAGGGCAGGCGGCAAACCGTCAGAGGACAGCATTGTGGACGAAGTGACCGAGTGGGTTGATCTGAACACC
>DATKST010000110.1:0-4103 GCA_035531475.1 Terriglobia bacterium | reverse complement strand
CGCGGCGCACGCCTTCGCGCGTCACGGCCGCGCCCAACTCGACGGCGGAAAGCGGCGCAAGTCCGCCTTGGAATTTGCCCATCGCCGTCCGCACGGCGCTGATGATGACCGCTTCACGCACGAGTCTAACCTCCACTCCACGGCGATTATAGGCGCCCGCTTTTCAGCCCGTCAAGGAATGTCGAGAGTCTGTAGTGGGGTAGCGCAGAGTTGTTCTTTAACTCTGCGGCTTGTGGGCTTGTGCGATGTCGCGTCTACGCCGGCTGATACTTTCTGACCGCTATTTCTTCGTCACCTGCAACCTCCTTCGAACGAAGAAACTGTTGAACGATGACGATTTCGAAATCCTGGCGCGGGGTCACGCGGGTCCGGCGGAGCGAGAGTTCAAGCTGGGACTTTAGACACTTGATAAATGACCGGCCTGAACGTAGGTGGAGGAATCGGCTTGCCTTCGGCTCTGGCAGCTTCGATCCAGGCAGCCTTGGCCTTAAGAACCTCGGCCAAAGCTCGCTCCGGCGTTTCGCCAAAAGCGGCACAGTGGGGAAGATCGGGGATATCGGCGATGTATCCGCCGTCTTCTTCGCTGTAAAAAACATTCATATGGTAGTCTTTCATTCCTCACCGCCTAAGGACAGATTATAGCGCTCCGCAAGGCCGAGCAACTGTTTTACTTGGTAAGGCTTCGCCTGCGCTTTTTCTGTAGCGCCGGTGTCCCCACCGGCGTCTTCCGGCGCTGAGGACAGCGCCGCTACAGCAGATGTTGGCACTATACTTTGTAATTCTCAACTTCTGGCGCCGAGAATGGTTTTGTCCCAGTCAGGTTTTCCATCTCTGATAATCTTTCGACAAACGCGCTCACCAAGGGATTGGTATTTCGGAAATGACTGGCGGACTACGGCTATTTTGGCAGCATTGCCTTTACAAAGTACGCCGCCATGGGCAACTTGGCTGCGATACTTGTAAATCTCTTTCAGCAGCTTAAATATTTCAATCCTCTCCTCGGCCAAATCAGCGAGCAGCCAACTACCACGAAGTCGAAAGGTAAGTGAAAGTTGATCGTTGTTATCATTTTGATCTTTGAGAAGAAGCATCTCCAACGCAATGCCCAAGTCGAGTATCTTGTCTTCAATTTGTGTGCGTCGCTTGGCTTGCGAAAGACGACTGAGTATTGTTTGAATCCCCGTTTTTTTGGATTCTTCAAGCCTGTCATAGCTATCCATCAGCGCATCAATGTCCTGCGCGGATACGCTCGACAAGCTACTTCTACTCATCGCCCAACCCACCACATCGTACAATTGAGAACTACTTGCCGAACCGCCGAATGGCCCAAAAGGCACCGTTGGTTCAACATGACCTGTGGAGAGGCAGGGCATACAACATACGCCGTCGAGTGCATTCAGCAGTAGAGCAATCTCCTTCATTCGGCGATCGTCGGCCCAAGATTCCTGAACTTCGCTTTCGGGTTGGCCAGATGGCCACACCTTTTTCAACCGTCGTTGCTTGGTAATGGCGCAAGCGGACGTTGCCGGCGACTGCCACAGAGGGGCCATTGTGAACGGGTGTTGAAGGAAAAGCTCCTTATTGCTGGAATCGGGCATCGTTTCAATGGGTTGAATGAAATGTCCGTCCTTCAGAGCTATTGGGTCTGCGGCCTGCACGCCGAGAACCCAAAGAACACGGACTGCTGAAATCTCTTCAGACTGGAGGAACGAGTTCAAACAACTTTCGGCCCTTTCACTCCCGTATTCGTTAGCACACCACAAAGACCACATAGCCAGGTGCTTGACATCGAATCTGCTCGCCCCGTATCCATTTGAGATCATCTTGTCGTTCAGTGCAATGACCCTGAGATCCTTGCCAAGCCTTTGAACAAAATCACGCCCAAACTCCGTATCAAGAATTCCAAAATACTGGTGCACTAGCCGCGTTCGAAAATCTTGGGGAAGGGGTATTCGCTGGATTTCAATTTTTGGAATTTTTAGTTCGCCAAGTTCCATCACAACGCGCTCATCTTTTTGCTATTCATGGCGCACCCGGAAATGACCCCGCCTTTACCCCTGCCGCACGCCGCGGCAGTGATTTATTGGGTCTGCACAATCAAGATTCGAATTCACTTCGCGGCACGCCTGATTGTCGAATAATGGATTGCAGCGTTCCGAGGCGGAGTCTCCTTATGATCAGGGGCAGGCACGGTTACGGCGCCCCCAGAGACGACTGGCTAACAACGGTAAGCGGCCGACGAGCTTCGCCCGCACCTGAGCGCGCGGTCGTTAGACGGCGGCGACCCTTCAGGAAAGAGATCGGACGTGCTGGCGAAGCCAGGCGGCAACTTCGTTGCGGCTCAAACGACCGGCGGCGATGTCGAGCATCAGACGTTCCTGCTCATCGATCGCTGCCTCGATCTCGCTGCCGTTGAGCACAAGGAACGTTTCCATCGCGGCGTGCCCGACGCGCTTGTTGCCATCCAGAAACGGGTGGTTACGAACGAGGGAGAAACACAGCGCGGCAGCCTTGTCCGCCAACGAGAGGTGGAGATCGACGCCGCCAAAGGTCGCTCTCGGTTGAGCCAGCGCGGAATCGAGAGCACCCAGGTCGCGAATGCCCCCCATGCCGCCGGTCTTCTCGATGACCGCCCGGTGCAGCGCGACCGCCTCTCCCAGCGTGAGATACCGCATCAGGCCAGGCGCCGGTACAGCGCCTCGTTCTTGCGCAGCACTCGCTCGGCGGCAGCCTGGAAGGCCTCGTCCGGGGTGGCGAGCAGATCCGATAAGGCCGCACGGGCCAATTCGTCAGGCGCAACTCCCAGCCGTTCGGACTCCCGATGGAGTTTCTCGGCTTGGGCGGGCGCGAGCTCGAAAGCAACTTTCATAGGTCAACTGTAACGCAGAGGGCCGCCGTCTAACAAGCGCTTACAGCCGGCGGCGCAGTTGGGAGCCTGAGCGCCGCGGCTGAAGCGCGGGCCGTTAGGTACGCGCAATGCCGAGATCGGGACCGGCTCCCCCAGCTAACATCGACGACGGCCGCAACAACCCCTGTCGATGTCGCCCTTGAAGCAACCGGGCCTCGCCCCAAGAGATGCCTCAGAAACCTGCAGAAAGGGCCTCCGATGCGGCAAATCGGCCTTGCCCCCTGATCTCGAATGCCCGCGAGAATTGAAGGGTTTGCCCGGCGCATCCCGCCACCCCCCGGCTAATTACTTCCGGGTCACGGCGCACCCGGACACAATCCACTTGGTCGTAACGCCCTTCCCTCGAAGAAATGCCCACGGTCATGATTGTACCGGTCGAGGGTGCGCAGACATGGCGCAGTTTGCCCTATGTGCGATTCAAGGACGCGGCATACCTCCATCACCTCCGCCGCTTCGCTTCTATAGATACGCTGCCCATACGCTACATGCGCCATTACGCAGTCCCCAGGTGGCACGGGCGTCCCGCCCGTGAGCGCGCGCGGCCATAATTCACGGCCGGGACGGCCGTGCCACAACAAGAAAAGCCAGCAAAGCGGCTGACCGGGGCTACCGCCTCCGAATCACCCCAAGCCGCTCCCTTGACGCGCTCATGCCACGCTTCAGACTCCCTAAAAACCGGGCAGAAAACGCCGCCGCTTTTCGTGCGTTTCTATGGCCGGAAAACGCTCTCCAGGAAGAGAACAAAAACAAAAAAAAGAATGTTTAACCTAAGCAAACCGGAACAAAGCGGCGGAACGAACCGGAGATTGGCCGTAACCAACTGAATCTACAATAGATGCGGCGATTGCCCGACCGAACGGAGCATTGCTCAGAAAAGAAAAGAGTTGTAGGATGCCCCCTGCTGCCTTTGCACCCATGATGGTGCAACTCATACGGAAATCGTCCGGATACGGCAGGGGGCCGCTGGAATTACGAATGGCTATCAAGCTAGCCCATGAGCGCGGCTTCATTGCCGCCCCCACCGCGGAGGTTTCTACCGCCGGCCGCCCAAGCATTGCGAAATTGACACGCCAAGGCGGGCTGAGGCAAGATGAATTTTCCCAGGGAGGAGCGATTGGCTCAGCACATCCGCGCAGGGGCTGCCGCATCCGGTGAAGCCCCGCAAAATTCGCGGCAGAATGGCCTGCTGGCAAGA
>DATKST010000109.1:0-3314 GCA_035531475.1 Terriglobia bacterium | reverse complement strand
CCAGCGCCCCGATGAAGCCCGGCCCGACGTGCTGGTCTATACCACGCCTGCCTTCAAGCAGGACATCGAGGTTACCGGCCACGTGAAGCTGGTGCTGTACGCCAGCTCATCGGCGGTGGATACGGACTTTACGGGGAAGCTGGTGGACGTGTGGCCCAACGGGTTTGCGCAGAACCTGACGGAAGGGATCATCCGCGCACGTTACCGGGATTCGCAGGTCAAGCCCGAGTTGATGAACCCCGGCCAGATCTACAAGTTCACGATTGACCTTTGGTCAACCAGCAACGTCTTCAAAGCGGGACACAAACTGCGGCTTGACATTTCAAGCAGCAATTTCCCACGCTTTGACCGCAATCCCAACACCGGCGCCGACCCGGAAAGCGCCACGCGCTGGGTGAAGGCCACCAATGTGATCTACCACGATAGCGCGCATCCCTCCGTGCTGGTGCTGCCGGTTGTGCCGCGCTGAGGCAGAGGCCATGCGCGCTCGTGCCGTGCCTTCTATGGCCGATGTGGGCCGGCATGGCATTCCTGGACGCAACATCTGCCTGGTGGCAATCCAGTTGACAAGAAACCGAAGTTTGACTAACATCAGTATTTACAACTTGGTTGAGTAAGACCTGAATCTCATCAAGAGTGGCCGAGGGACGGGCCCTAAGACGCCACGGCAACCGCCCGGGAAGTAAATCCGGGGGCAGGTGCTAACTCTCGCCCGTAAGTGGGGGAGATGAGAAGGAGGACGCAAGAGTTTATTTGAGCCTCCCCGATGAGACCGGGGGGGCTTTTTTAGTTTGCCCTCCCCGAATCTCCTATCGACCCCAAGCTATTCTGGAAGCGAAACAGCGCTTGGAGGAAAAGTGAGCTATTTAAAGCATTTGAAGTGCCGGCAGTGCGGACGCACCTATCCGATTGAGCCTATCGCCGCCTGCGAAGATTGCTGGGCCCCGCTGGAAGTGGTTTACGATTACGACCGGATCCGCGCGGAAGTTTCGCGGAAGGAAGTGGAATTGCGCGCGCCGACCATGTGGCGCTACCGGGAGTTATTGCCCGTGGAGGGCGAGCCCTGCGTGGGACGGTCGACGGGTTTCACGCCGCTGGTGGCGGCCCCGCACCTTGCCCAAGCCCTGGGCGCGCGGGAAGTTTATCTGAAGAACGATGCGGTCAACTTTCCCACGCTTTCCTTCAAGGACCGCGTGGTTGCGGTGGCCCTCAGCAAGGCCCGCGAGTTCGGCTTTGACATTGTGGGATGCTCCTCCACCGGAAACCTGGCCAACGCAGTTGCCGCACAAGCGGCTGCCGGTGGATTCAAGAGCTTCATTTTCGTTCCCGCTGATCTCGAACCCGAAAAATTGATCAATACGCAGATTTATGGCGCGACGCTGGTCAAGGTCAGCGGAAATTACGACCAGGTCAACCGGCTCTGCTCTGAAATTTCGCAGAAGTACCCCTGGGGAATGGTGAACGTCAATCTTCGATCCTTCTATTCTGAAGGTTCAAAGACCTTCGGGTACGAGGTTGCGGAGCAACTGGGATGGCGGGCGCCGCAGAACATTGTGGTCCCGATGGCCGGCGGTTCGCTGATTACCAAGATCCATAAGGCCTTTGGGGAGCTTCAGACGCTGGGCTGGATCGAGCCGGTTGCGACCCGGTTTTACGGCGCCCAGGCGACCGGATGCTCTCCGATCACCACGGCGGCCAGGAACGGCACCTGCGAAATCATCCCGCAAAAGCCGAACACCATTGTGAAATCCCTGGCGATCGGCAACCCGGCGGACGGCTTCTACGCCTCGAAAGCGATTCAGGAGAGCGGCGGAGCGGGTGAAGATGTTTCCGATCCGGAAGTGGTTGAAGGCATTCGATTGCTGGCCGAGACCGAGGGCTTCTTTGCGGAGACCGCCGGCGGAGTTACCGTTGCGGTGGCGCGCAAGCTGGTCCGGCTTGGCCGTTTGAATCCGGAGGAATCCATCGTTCTGGCGATTACCGGAAACGGATTGAAAACGATCGGCGCCGTGAGCGGAGAGATCGGGGTGGTGGAAGCGATCCGGCCGAAGCTGGCGGATTTTGAGGAGCATTATCTGAAGATCCACGCGGCGGCAAGCGCCTAACAGGGATTGCAAAAGTGGGTGACAACAAATGTTGTAGCGGCGGTCTGCGACTGCCGGTTTTTCGGCGCTCACAATGCGCCGCTACAGAAGGTGAATGTCACTCTCTTTTGTAATCATCAGTAATTGGCGCGATTGGGAAGGGCCCCGGCTGGCTCGGAGCCGCGCATCTTTTTGACAGAGATCATAAGAATCGGAGGCAGACCCTTTTGCAAATCACAGTTCGTATTCCCCCGCCGTTGAGAAAGTATACCGACGGCGCCGAAAGCATTGAAACCACGGCCCGGAACCTCGGCGAACTTTTCGACGAACTCGACAAGAAATTTCCCGGCATCAAGAAAGTGCTCTGTGCTGAAGATGGCATGCCACAGCGGTTTCTGAATATTTACGTCAATGATGAGGACATTCGGTTCCTGGGAGGCTTGCAGTACAGTTTTCATGACGGCGATGAGGTCCTGTTGATTCCTGCTATCGCCGGCGGCGCTCCGCTGGAAGCACTCCGTCCCGGATGCCGGTAACCCCCATGTCCCAGCGCGGTTCAGTACGTGTTCCTGCAACCAGTGCCAACCTCGGATGCGCCTTTGACTGCGCGGCGCTCGCTCTGGGCCTTTATCTTGAGGTCCATGTCACGCGCCGGCCCGGCCTCGGTGTCAACGTTCACTATCACGGGGTCAACCCGGACAGAATTCCCTCAGACGAAAGCAATCTGATTGCGGCCAGCATGAAGAAGATTCTTCAGCGCTGGGGCAAAAACTACGGATTCGATCTGGAAATTAACAATCAGATTCCAATCGGCGTGGGACTGGGATCCAGCGCGGCGGCTATTGTTGGCGCCATCGCAGCCTCCCACTGGCTGGCGGGAAAAAACCTCTACGACGACGAACTGGTTTCGCTGGCTGCGGAGATCGAGGGGCATCCCGATAATGTTGCAGCGGCCTGGCACGGGGGCTTCACCGTGGCGATCCAGGAGGGCCATCATGTGGTGGCCTATTCTTCTCCGGTCCCCGACCTGTTCCACATCGTGGCGGTGGTCCCCGCCTACGCGCTTCCAACGGAGAAGGCCCGTGCCGCGCTGCCAGCCCAGTATTCGCGGGCAGATGTTACCCACAACCTTCAGCGAGCTGCGGTATTGTCAGCCCAGTTGTTTTCCGGCAAAGTGGATTTCCACCCCACCCTTTTTGATGACCGGCTGCACCAGCCGTACCGGGCGCC
>DATKST010000108.1:0-5773 GCA_035531475.1 Terriglobia bacterium | reverse complement strand
GCATCCCCTGGGGTAATCTGATGGTGCTCGCAGGTGGCGCATGGCCAACCTTAATCGCAGACATGCTGAGAAACGCACGTCTGCGCCACCCGGCGCCCACCTGTGTGTATACACACAAACTGAACAATCGGGTGTATACTCACAGTATGAGCCGAACCAACATCGAAATTGACGACGCATTGATCCGGAAGGCGCGCAAGCTTACCCATCTGCCGACGAAGTGCGCCATCGTGCATAAAGGCCTTGAGTTGCTGGTACGCACGGAAAGCCGGAAGGGCATTCTTCGCTATTACGGAACCGGCATCTGGAAGGGCGACCTGAAGGCCATGCGGAGGAACCGCGTTTGACCTTGGTGGATAGCTCCGTCTGGATCGATTTTTTCAGCGCTTCTCCGGGTCTCGCTGGCAACGAACTCCGCCGCATGATCGCGGAGGCGGAACCCGTGGCGCTCACCGGCCTCGTGGCCGCAGAGATTCTCCAGGGACTCAGGCGCAAGGCGAGGGACATAGAGCGCTACCTCACTCTGTGGGACATGCTGGAACCGCACGGATTCTCGACTTATCGCCGCGCGGCGGCCATCTTTCGCTTGGCGCGATCAAAAGGGATCAGCCTGACAACCATCGACGCGTTGATTGCCGCCGTCGCCATCGAGCACGGCGCAAGCGTCTTTACACTCGATCAAGACTTTGCTCGCATCGCCCGCCTGACAGGTTTGGAGTTGTACGCCCCTGCGTAAGGCGCTGGGCACAGACACCGGTATATGATGTTTGCGATTCCCTCAGGCAGATGGCTTGTGTGCGATGATTCTGCGCATTGGTTCCGGCTGCTGGCCTCAATCGCAGACATGCTGAGAAAAGCGCCACCCAGCGATTTTGGGGCCACCGAGCCAACGCGCGCTAGTGCTCGGCATTGGGGCCCTTCCTCCTAAGCAGCTCTTCGAGGGTCTTTTCGGCTAGTTGGTCCGGGCTCAAAACGTCGCCTTCGTCACGGATTTTTACCACACGGGCGTCGTCAAACAGTTCGAACACGTGCTTATCGAAGACGAACTGGCGCCTGGACTCCTCGTAGCTACCTAACATCGACGCGCCGTTGTCTTTATTTATAACCCTGAACTGAGGCCAGCCACCCTTGTACCCTGGATCCAAGGCGAGAACCTCATGGCCCATCTCCTTATTGAACTCTCGTATTCTGCTCTTTATGGCTTTCGTCACATCATCCCATAGCTGGCTTTCTTGGGTCGCAACGTTTTGTTCATCCAATGACTTGATCTCCTTTACTTGCCGTTCTTCCTCTTGATGCCTCTTGAAGTCGCCCGCTACGCGCCTAGCCCACTCTGAATCAGCCATTTGCCACCTCCTGACGCGATTTTCACAGGCCAGGCCAACAACCGGGAGCCTGCGAAGAAGCAATGGATCGTCAGCGCCGCGCCTGCGGCGCCTGCTCGAGTTATTTTACTGGCATTGCCTTAAGGAGGAGGCATCCACGCATCCCTCCGAGTACAACGAGAGCGGCCCCGGGACGAAGCTCACTACCGGTGAGCAAGGTCAAGCCCCACGGCTGACCGACTCCCAGGACAGGCGCGTGATAAGCCACCTCCGCGCCGTCAGCATTGAAGAATGCCGGAAACTTTTGCTCTTCGACAAATCGGTCTTTGGGGTCCGACAGCATCAGGCAGAGTTCATCATTCAGCACGCAGACAATCGCTTGCTCGTCCCTTTGGTTGTTGTAGAGGAGCAGTTGCGACACGCCCAGCAGGTCCGAGCGGACGAAGCCAGGCTGAGTGGCGAGCTCGCCCTCGCTCGTGAGCGTGATGCTCCATGCGCGGCTGTGCGTTCGTAGCCCGATCCTCAAGCGTCGGTCTGGAAGACTGAACTCGATACTCCAGCCCTCAACCGAGACATCGTACCGGAAGGATTCATGCCCAAAGAAATTCTCCCATAGCTTGCTCATACGGCTTTCCTTCTTAAAAGCGGGTCAGGAACCCCAATGCAGGCGAGCTTTTTGACGGATGAGTCCTGCAAGACCTTCCATATCCGGGAAGAGGGACAGGTCGTGGATGTTCATCTGAAAGAGCCTCCGCTCTATCTCCGGCAGGGCTTGCCTGGGTATTTGATACTGTCTCGACCATTCGCCGGGATGCCCATTCATCATTTTCCCAAGTGATTTCTCGAACGGGTCATCCTCTGCAGCGCTAAATAGAAAGGTTCCCTGCTGACTCGACAAGCGCCGGTTCTCGGTTGGCGGCGGCGCGAACGCCACAAAACCGGTACTATTAAAGTAATCCCTGCGAATGTCGGTGGGCTCTAATGCCTTAGAGACCAAGATGTCCTGAAGCTTCCGTCCGCGCTCATATTCTACACGGTCGGACGGCGTGCGCGCGTTTTCGAGCATATACATGATGCCTCTCCGCTGTTCGACATTCTGTTGCGTGGCAGAGCTTGCTGAATTGCGACTCTGCTCTTCCTTGTCGGCATCGCGCTTGTCGGCCTCCCGGCTCTTCTGCTCAGCCACCCGCATCAGGGCAGAAGCATTTATTGCCCACAGACCGGCCGGTTTCGGTTCCGGTTCCTCCTGAGGGGCGCGATCGCGGAGGGCAAAGTACAATGCGACGTAGGGCGAAAATGTGAAGTCGAGGAGGCGCGTTGACACACCATAATGCTGCATCAACGCGAGCCAACCTAACTTCTCGCTGGGAACGTCGGACGGGGCGATCAGCATCGGCGCCTTGGACTTAAACTCCCTGAGAACCATCGACTCGAGTTTCGCCCACGAGACATCTTTCCCCCGAGGTTCGCGCTCGATCGACGGCTTAAGGGGGTATGCGGCCTTCTTGTGACCCCTAAAGATCCAGGTCGTTTCGATCGTCACCTCGAGGTCAGGATCGAAGTCTAGTTTCGGCGCTGGAAACGAGTCGAAAGCCTCCGTGACCTCCTTCCAGCCGGATAGCACGACCCTCTGGGATTTCTCTCCTATCTCGGGAATCTCCGCGTCGTTCATGGCGAGCCTTTGGTAACCACGTATCCTGACGCAGTATAGCAGGTTAGCCGGGAGCGTGAATGCCCGGCGGCGGTTGGTTCGCGGATGGCTGGGAAGGGCGCGCCTCGCAAATCTAGCCGGAGCCCGTGGGCCTCTGCTTCGCTCTGTCGCCTGCGAGCGTTCGCGCTTCCGCCAAGTCGATGCGCGCCCTATGCCCGTGCTTTTGCAAAAGGTACAAAAGCTCGCTGCCATTGAGCAGGGTGATCGGCTTGTCCTTTGCGAACCCGTAGGCATCGCCGCCGTAATCCGCCGTCGTAACCAGGATACCCTTGTTTGCGCCCTCGTTGAGGATTGTGCCGTAGAGGTCCCGGACGGCTGATACGCTGACCGTGTCGGTATACCGCTTGGCCTGAATGACGATCTTTCCGCCTCGAATCGGGTCGGGATCGAACGCCACCGCGTCCACGCCGTGGTCCCTGCTGGCGCGCGTGATCTTGACCTCGCCCCCGCCTTTGCTGAATTCCTTCTCGAAGACGTCCCTGATAAGCTGCTCGAAATCTTCCCAGTCCATAGCGGCGAGATTCGTTGAGTTGTCGATCGCGTCAACGACGGGACGCGCGGTGATAAACCGTTTGTCCGCTCTATTGATCCGTAAGATCGGCCTGACCGGGGACATGCCGATCAGCTTAGCAGCGGAGATGCCCTTCAGTTTTCTGAAACAGGCCTTAGGGTCGACTTGGGCGAGGTTGATTTCAAGAAACTCCTCTTTGCTCGCTTGAATTGTAAGAACGCAAGCATTGACCTCTTTCCCCGTAGCTTTATCAATCGAATTCACCCAGCCGTTAAAGACCACGGAATCGAGCGCCCCAGCCTCATCCCACCGGAAAAGCTCGTAAATGGTGCGGAGCGTGACCTGATAAAGCACGGAGTCGTAGGTTTCGTTCAGCCACGCCTGGCTGACCGGGACAGGCTGGATCTCATCCCTCGCCTTGACGTATCTGTACTCCTTTACAGATGGCAGGGCTTCCTTTGGCGGCAGCGAGTAGTCAACAACAGCGGTCCGACTCTCGGCGACATAGTCCAACTCAAACGTTTGCGGAAAAGTGTCGGGGTATTCGGACGCCGTCAGATCCAGGGTAAAGAGCAGCTCTTCTGGGTCCTCGGCGGGGTGCTTCTCACCGGGATTCTGGAGGGCAATCTCGGGCTTGGACGCGACAATGCCGGGGTAGGGCGAGGCATTGAGTAACGTGCGGTAGTACGCTGCGACAATGTCGGGTTCGCAGCGGCTGTAAGCCGCCAGTTGCTGGTCAATGGCCGCGTTCCGCCGCGCCTGGTCATCAAGCCAATCTCTCCTCTGCGCCTCCCAGTCGGCGAGCTCGCGCTCGTATTTCTCTGTCCCTTCGCGGTCTCTTGTCTCGATGTCAAGTTTCAATCGCTCCCACTCAGCGTGCGCTGCGCTGAAGCGCTCTTCTGCCCGTTTGCGGAGCGGCGGGACCAGGCCAGAGATAGCACCGAGGGGCGGCAGGGAGGATTCGCGCACCGGCTCAGCCGGCGTCGGCTCAGCGCAGTAGGGTGTCGGGGCCGGCGCCGGGTAGGGGGAACGGTCCTGGGCCCACCTGATCGACGATATTCCACCCTGGAGGAGGGAACCCAGGGAGGCTCCCTCTTGCTGGACCTGCGCCGCCAGCTGCTCCGCCATCTGCTTCAGTCGGTGCTCGGGGGAGAGAAGCAGCTTCATAGCCTTCGGGTTCAGCCAGCTTTTCTCTCCTCTTGACACGGCTTCGGCTGTGGCGATGGTTGCGCCGAATTCCGCGTTCCACGCCTTCATCTGCTCGGCAGATTTCTGCTCAGCGGCCTCTCGCGTGTGCTCCGCTATGACGCGAAACCTGTTCACCGCCGGATGGGCGAGCCGTACTATCCACATAATTTCCCCGTGGAGTGACTATACGCGGATTCGCCCCGATCTGCGGACTGTTCGCTCGTCTTTTCGTTGAATAGCACATCGTAATTGGCGTTGGAATTGAAAGGCGGGTCGAGATAGATAAGATCGACGGAATGCTCCGGGACATTTGCCCGCAGCGCTTCCAGGTTATTGCCAAAGTAGAGTGTGTTTTTCCAGTCCAAGGCCCCTCGCTTTCGTTCCGCGCCATACTATGACAAGTCGGGGGTTAAGGCAACACCGCGGTTCATTTTGTCCGTACTGGGAAGGGCGGAATTTTAACCCCATCGTCACCCTCACCCACCGCTTTGCGGTCCGCCCTCTCCCTGAGAGTCTGTGTGACAACTGCCGTTTTTGAGTTGTAGCGGCGCTCTATGAGCGCCGAAGCACTTCAAAAATAAAGACCGGCGGTCACAGACCGCCGCTACAGCCGCAGTTGTCACACAGACTCCCTGAGGGAGAGGGGAGGGAACTGAGGGGGGGCAAGCTTTGCGGCGGAGTTAAAACCCCGCCCTTCCTTACGATTTCTTAGCAGGCTGCTACAGCTCGAAGCCACCGGATTTTTCGAAGGCGTGTGCGACTTGCAGCAGGCGCGCTTCGTCAAAGTGCTTGGCGAGGATTTGCATGCCCACCGGGAGGTGCGGTTCGCTTTTGGTTTTGCCGCAGGGCACGGAGATGCCGGGGATTCCGGCAAGGCTGGCGGTGACGGTGTCGATATCGGCGAGATACATTTGCAGCGGATCGTCCGTGCGCTCGCCGAACTTAAAGGCGGGGATGGGAGAAGTGGGCGTGACGATGACATCGACATCGTCAAACGCTTCCAGGAAGTCGCGCGCGATCAGGGACCGCACTTGCTGC
>DATKST010000107.1:0-44914 GCA_035531475.1 Terriglobia bacterium | reverse complement strand
GCAAAGAGGATGACGGTCGCCAGCGCAAAGAAGATCGATCCTCCTTGTCTGTGCAGCCTGCCATGCATGAATGCCGGGTTCACATCGAGCGTAAGCATCGAGATGCTAAAAATCCGGAAGCCGTTGGTCAGACTAATAATCGGGAAGACGGCAAGGACTAGGATAAGTCTCTTCCAGGCAGACTTCAGGTATAGATGTCCGATCAGAAGGCTACCGATGAACAACGCCAAGCTGGAGTGAATCCCGCTGCACTCCTGCGCGATCACGATACTAAGCTTCGGCAGCGAAAACGTATAGCCTTCGCGAAAGACCGGAACACCTGCCAGATGAAAGAACAGACTGGCGATTTCTGCTGATCCGCGGCGGATAACCCCAATAGGCCCCTCGATGAGACCTCTGGGCACCGGAACCATCAGAAAGGCCAGAATGCACGGGAAGACGGCGGCGCGGAGGGCCCGGACGCCATAGAAGAGAACGAAGCCGGCGATCCATACCAGGACCAGTGCCAGGATATCCAAAGATAGCCAGTTCCACTGCTCCGCCATCGGTAAACGCATCAGGGAGAACGATGCAAAGACTGCAGTGGCGAGCAAGAGCGCAAGGCCTGCCACGGCCGAGTAATTCACTCGATGGAAGATCTTCTTCCGATCAGCGTAGAAGACAAACAGGATGACCACTGGCATGAGCAGGGTGAACGAGTACATGCCGTCCCGCCAAGCCAGGCCCTCAAGGGCCTTCAATGGTGCCCAAAACAGGACCACCGTGGCCGCCAGATAGAGCACAAAGAAGAGATTTCGCCCATCCGTCAGCTTCAGCGCAACGTTCGTGCCTGATTGGTCAGCAGTTTGCGTAGCCGTTTGATCCGATATCGGGTGCACCATAAGAACGCGCTCCTCGGCGTCAGGAATGCTCACGTGTTGGCCCTCAGCAACTCGCGGTGAGACGAGCGGCACGAGGCAACCTCAGCGGCACTCCGACGCTGGATTCCCCTGGACTGGCTCTTGGGCGGGAGTAACGGTGTACCTGACCCGCTCGCCTTCGAGGCTGGCAAAACCCACTCGAGCTCGCTCGCTGCCCCGCCCCCGTACAACCCAATTGCCGTCTTCGCAGACAAGCTCCATCCGGGCCCGCGCTCTCCACCACGCATCCACCTCACCGGGCAGAGCAAACCAGGTTTTGCCATCAGCTCGCACGCGGGAAAGGTGTTCCAGCAAGGCAAGGTAAGTGTTGCGGGCTCGTTCCGAGATGATGTAATCGGGATGAACAATGAAGCTAATCAACCCGTGCCTCTCCCGGATCAGGCCGATTTGTCGTTTCCACAAATCGATCGAGTAATCATTGAGGATATGGAACAGCGAATAGTCCTGCGTGGTGGTCAGCGGAAGCTCAAGAATCTTGCCGATAAAATAAGGGAAAACCGTGCAGCAACCGCCCCGCTGCGGGTCCAACTGCGCCACATTCGGCACGGACATGTCATAGGAAAAATCCAATGCATCGTACCAATCCAGATTGCGATAAAGAGCGCCGGACCGGAAACCCCGGGCGCCATATTCACGGGCGTAGCGGTTTATCTTCTCAGCGCGACCCAGGAACTCCCTTCGGTCACTGAACAAATGACCGTCGTGGTTGAGATCATGGACATTGATTTCAAATCCCCTGTTTCGAAACTGGCTTAATTCGCTTTCCGAAACGCAGTACCTCTTCTCGGGAATGATCTGAAAGGACGATTTAATTCCACACGAATCCTCAAGGTCCATCATGGCAGGGCAGAATTTGAGGCCGGCTGCCGTCTCCACATCGTGCGTCATGATGGCGCAGCTCGAATTCCCGTCAGGCCAAAACCAGATGAACGGCAAGCGGTCGACACCTTTTGCCTTCATCGTTAAAATCAGGAGCGTTTCGAAAATCTGGTCCACCGTCCGGTCCACGGGCCATTGGGGAAAGGCTATTTTGTCCCAGCCTCTTAGTGACGCCCGCTGTAGAAACTTCCGAACAGAGACGGGCAAAGGCGGCCGCGCAGTGTAGTATGCCCTTCGCACCCATCGCGCCCACCTGCCATGTTTCTCCGAGCTTGATGGGGGAAGTACATAGCGTTCGCGACGGAGATTTTCAACCACAGTCGTGGGATTAAATGGCAACAGGCAAGCGGCCTGTTCAAACCGGACGTCTTGCAAAGTGTCATGGAGCAGGTCACTAGCCGATTTAGACCAGAAGCCGGAAGATGAAGGACCGAAGCAGATGTTTTCGCTGCCGAAGCGGAAGAAACCCGCGTCAGTAAAGTCCTTGGCTAATGGCTTGAAGTCTGCGAAGGTTTCAGGACAACGGTAATAGTCCAGAAATGCGCTGTTGGGATCGCTCATGTTCACGCGCTGTAGGGCGGTTACCCTACATGTTTGTATAGCAAATTTCCGGCCGCCTTCAGGGCGAAATCCGGCATCCGCCCGATCACGTTGCCGATAATTCGCGCCCTCCAGCCCGTGGTGGAACGCTTCGGAGCACACTGCGGGTAGCGGTAATAAGTCAGACTTGAACGCTGTGCCCCCCAATGGTCCTTGAAGGCTATCAGCCCGGCGTTATCGGTGTCGGACCGGCCGAGATCGAATTCTTGGGCGCCCTGTTGCTTGCCCTCCTGGATGGCCTTCCACCATAGCCAAGGCATCCCTCCCAGGTTATGGAACTTAGGGTCGGAACAGCCGTACTTGTAGACCAGCGTGTTTTTGTAAAACAACGTCAGGATGGCCGCGATGGGCTGACCGTCCTTTGACGCGATGCGGAGGGTAAGTTTGTCTCCCAGGCAGCCGATCAGATTGCGAAACCAAGCCAGAGGCTGGGGCGGAAGCTGATGCCGCCGCCGGGTAAGCAACAGCAGGCGGTAGAATTTGGCCAGGATCGCCTCGGATCGTCCTTCTTCGTATGCCAGTTGTTCCCGCTCCGCGCGCTGAATTTTCCTTTGCACACAGCTTTTATGGGCACTGCGTAAGAGCGTGTCCAAGTCCGGCCTCAGATCAAGTTTATGGAAGCAATAGTCTTCGCCGTGAAACAACAGGCCACCGGTGTTGAAATCGAACAGCGGCAACGGCCTCACCTCAAAGGACTTCCACTTTTCTCGGGCTGCTTGCTCTTTAAGGGATGAGGCCAGTGCCGAGAAATCCTCGGCGCGGCTGACCAGCGGCTGGCAGTGATCTGAGAAGGGAAGGGACACCATCCGGCGGCCTGTGAGCCAGCTCTCCACCCGGCAGAATGCCCACCCGTTGTCCAGGTCATCCCCCGGCCGCGAGGTGGTGAAAACCACAGGCTGATACCCGTAGGTCCGGCGAAGGGCTTCCAGCCATTGCGTCGTGTGAAAAACTGACCCCGCCGGATGCCTGGCGATGAGTTCGGCCCAGCGAGGATCAGTTATCGGGTCCACTTCAAAGACGCGCATCAAGTGTTTCTTTCCGCTTCCGGTGCATGGACCGGCAGGCGCGGCGGAGAGGGCTCTTCCGCAGAGTCTTGAATTGTCTCTTGAATCTCGCCAAACAACCCCAGGACGGTCTGCTTTACTCCTGGGATTATGCGCTGAAGCTCTTCACGGAGCTCATCCCTTTTGTCAAAGGCTTCGCCAATAAGCCTGAGAACTGCTGCCTGATCCTGCCTGCGCGGGTCGGCCACGAGCGCCTTCATCCCCACCGTCTCCATGACGCCAATGAACTTGTCACTATAGGCGATAGAGACTGCGGGAACGCATTGGGATGTTGCGGCGATGCAAGCGTGCATCCTCGACCCGATGAAAAAGTCGCACGTCCCGATGACGTGTTTGATTTCGCTCTCGTCGTACCGTCCGCGAACGATTCCAATCTTGCCCGGGTACTTGTCTTTCAAGGCTTCGTACACCGCCTCGCAGGCTGGCGGGTCTGTCTCCCCGCCAGTTCCGAAAACGTGGGGGATTAAAACAACGTTCGCTTTCTTATCGCGGATCAAGAACTCGACCAGCGCGTGAACTAAGCTCTTGTAGTCCACCCGAAGACCAAACGCATCGCCCCATTGGTGATCCCTCGAATAAAGCAGGCCGCTGATGTTGAGGCCGGCCAACGGAACGTCCAGCCGCTGCCACAGAGGAAGCCCGGCACATTCCAGGCGAGCGGGCGCCCTGGGCTCGACCGCGAAACCGACGTCGTAACAGAACCGCAGCTTGTCTGAGTCGCCGTTCAGGTTGAGCAGGCCCGCCGCCAAACCCAGTCCTGCGCGGTCTCTTGAATAAACGGCCCGCGCCCGCCGCAGGATGTACCGCGCGCCAGCCCGGGCGACCGTTCCGTCAAACGGGCCGAGCGTTTGTGGGAGCAGAATCAGCGTCTTGCCCATCAGCACGGCGAGGATTTGCGGCAGGGAAACGTAAATGAATCTTGGCAGGCCGTAAATATCGCTGAAGCTGTCTCCGCCGGAAATGGCAACAACCAGATCCGTTTGCTCGAGGTGCTCGAGCCAGGGATTGCGCCGGATGAACGCCCGGCGCAGCCCCGTGAAGGGAATTAGCCGCGAGACGAGCGCTTCCGCAATCAGGCGCGCGACGTTGTTCCGCAGCCAAAACTTCTTGGAAAACCGGATGTTAACCAGCCGGATGGGGACCGTCTTCTGCCCATACGGGAACTGAATCACCCGGCCTTCATTGCCGTAATCAAGCAGAGAGATTTCCGCATCCGGATATCGGTGCAGAATGCACACAATCGCCCCCGCCGTGAGCGCGCTCACGCCCATGTTGTTCGTGTCGAAGGATGCTCCAAGCAGGCTGATCTTCATCGGCTATCCGATTGACCTACAGAAGGCACGGGATGCCGCGGCCATTCATTGCCGAGCGTCTCGATCATGGCTGGCATAAATTGCGCAAGCAGGTCATTACCACCCCACTGGAATCCGCGTCATCAAATGCAGCGAAATGGATATAGAAAAGCCCGCCAAGCTCGCTGAGGAGTTTTGGCGAGGTCGATAGTGCGATAGAGAGGGAAGCTCCCGACGCTCATCTTAGTTCGCATGGAAAAGAAATCGTCGCGAAATTACGGGCTAACTTGAGGCGATTGCCGCTGGGGTTATTTGTCGTCACTTGTTCCAGAAGCTAAGATCCCGCCTGATTCTGGAGCTGAGCATCTCATTTGGTTCTCGAAACCTTTCGACCAATGCCTTCCGTGTTTCCCGTAGCATCGGAGATATCGCATGCTTCTTTGAGAGATTACCCCCGAAACTTGACTGCCGGACAAAGTCGTGGATACGCCTCTTCAATTTGGATGGAATGACATCGGCGATGATAGACCCGCCCGGAAGCCGCCTGATTCTACCGGTTGTATGGAAAGATACAAATTCGTGATGCCGTTCGTTTGCATGGCATTTTGAACCGCTAACAACGTCGGCGGCATCTATCTTAAGGAAGCGTTCCACCTTCGTCATGACGCCATGAGGGTCGATTACCAAATCATCAAGAAGAAGAAAGAGGAATGCCTCTTTAGGAAAGAAGCGAAGATACTGGTCGATTTGCGACGCATATAGGCTGCAGTCCACATAAATGCTGTTGCGATTCAGCGCCTCTTCAAAAGTCATCGTCACCTCCAAGCGCATGTGGTGACAATAATGCGAATAAGCACGTTCCACAGGATTGCGCATCAGGTAGATGAATTTTGGATTCGGCAATAAGTCCCTAATCCGCGCAGGCACATCCGGAGTATTCGGCCATCTGGTATAAGTCGTTGACGCTTCCCCACAAATCTGATCACCTCCAGCCTCGGCGAACAGAGCTTTATACCATGCCTCACCTTTTTCAAATACTGAGTCCTTGCTGAAGAACTCCGGCTCTTTCAGGGCAGGCAGAAAAACGCTTGGATGCCGCTGGAGGTATTCGTAAAGCGTGGTGGTTCCGCTCTTCGCAGAACCAATGACAAGGAAGTCAGGGAATCGCCCTTTCAAGCCGTTGGGCTTTGCCACTAATCTCATAAATTTTTTCCCATCGCTGTCTAGGAGCTCACCGTGAGAACGTTAGTCCAGATTTAAGGACCAACCCTCCGACGTCGGAGCGAAACTTCGGAAAGGCGATCAGCATCGTCACGCACGCCAGGGCAACAAGGCTTGCGGCGGTAGCCATCGAGGCGACCGGCCCGACGCTCTCCAGTCCCCGCGCAGCCGCCGCTGCAGTGAGCACACTCGCGGCATACACCGCAAATGGACTCACGAAGCCTGACGCGCGAACACCGTGTTCGCGGCGCAGGCGGGCCAGGCAAACCAGTAGCGCAAATAGCTCGCCGCCGAAGCCGGAGACGGCAATCCAGACCAGTCCGGCGCCAATCGCGACTGCCGTTAGTGCTCCTGCCAAAGCAACTGTGCGCGCAATGTTCGAGTACATCGAATTCTTGCTGTCGCCCAGCGCAAGTGCAGCCATGGTTGGCGCTGCGCGGACAACTCTCAAGCTCCACATGCCGGACAGCCAGGCGATGAAGCCCGACGCGGCCGCGTACTTAGCGCCGTAGATCGTGACCACCAGCCAGCCTCCCAGCAGCACAAATGGGATGGCAGCCGCCGCGGCGGCCACACACAGGAATTGAGCGCATGCCGAGTAGCGCCTCTCAAATTGCTCGCGAAACTCCTGGGTGCGCGAAAGGAGCGGGAAGAAAACAGGCCCGCTCACGTTCAAAATCAGCATCGCGGGACCCATGGTCACCGCGAAGGCGACCGAATAGACTCCGAGGTCGGCGAGAGAAAGCGTGCTGCGCGGAAAGAGGTGGTGAGCCGACCCGATCATAAATCGGTCGCCGTCCATGATAATAAACAGGAGAATTCCATTGACGAGCAGCGGCCAGCCGAATGAGAAGATGCGCCGGGCGCGGGCGCCGTCCCAAGTCCAGCCGTAGGGCCTTTCAGCCACAACGTGGGACATGATGGCCGCGCTCGCCGCCTGGAGGATAAGGACCCAGAGCATGGCGGAGTAATCGCGGAGCCAAAAGGCCAGAGGCAGCGCGGCGACGGTGACAAGTATTTGGGAACCCACGTCAACGGTCACGGCGGGGCGGAACCGCATCTCACGCTGAAGGCGGAAGGTATCCAAATGGATGAAACCCCTGAGCAGCGGCGCGAGGGCGAGGCATTCGAAAGCCCAGCGAGCCTGGGGAACGCCGAACAGGTGAGCAATCGGGAAGGCGAGGGCGAAGATGATGAGAGAGTTCATCAGGCCCCGGCCAAAATGAATCAACTGCGCGGTGTTCTGGAGGGATGGGGCGTCGCCGTCCTCGGCCTGGATTAGCAGCTTGTCGGCGCTGACGTTGCTGATCATGTCCAGCAGGGAAAAGGTCATGGCGAACATAGCGGCAATGCCAAAATCCGCCGGGCTGATGAGGCGCGCGATGATGACGTTGCGCATAAAGGAAAGCGCCTGAGTCAGAACCTGGCCTGAGCCGACCGTCAGGCCGCCCGTGAGAACCATTGATCGAGATTTCATAATTGAAGGAACGCGTTAACCACGGGTGGAAGCGCGGAGACTTCAGTCAGCCTAATCCCCGGACGCGCACGGCCTTCCTTTGCGGTAGTGGTGCAGTTTGCTGTAGCGGCGGTCTCTGACCGCCGGAAGCTGTTGAAAAATAGAATTCGGCGGTCAGAGACCGCCGCTACAGCAGCGAAAATGCACCACTACCTCCTTTTCGTTCGTCTGTTGATTTGGACACAAATGCTGCTACACTTCCAAGCTTGCGGCAATGGGCGTCAGAGCGCCTCAGAGGTGTGGTGGTCTCCAATCGCTAAACTTTAAAGTTAATTCTCTCGATATTACTAACTGGTCAGTCATTGAAGCCTTTATATGGCCACCCTTAACGAGAGAGGTAGATTTGCGAGTGAGAATCAAAAAGTTGGAGCCACAAAGCATGGAACTTGGCAAGGTTGGATTCAAAGCCCTTGGGTACACGATGTTGCTGTTGTCCATCCTCGTATTTCCGAGCTTGTCTGCCGCCGCTACCTGCGAAGCAAATGGAAGCTGCTACGTGACGCCGGCTGGCGCGGGGGCGCTAACGGGCGTGGATTGGAACAATGCCTATGCCGGATTTCCGGCATCCTTTACCTGTGGGGTGACGTATTATGTAGCGGGTGGAGCGTATAACTATACCTCAACCTCCACGACGATCTCGAATTCCTGCACATCGGGAACGCCGATTGTGATTGATAAAGCGGTTTCAGGAGGCCCAGGCAATCCTCAGAACGTTGTGGGCTGGCAGGCAAGCTACGGGACTTCGCAGGCCGTTTTTCAGCAGACCACTGATCCTGACCCCGAGAAATCCTATGTGGCCTTTTTTGTTTTGTCGGGCAACTACATCACCCTGGACGGGGTGGTTCCGGCGTCAGGCACACCGACAAAGACGCAAGCCTATGGCATTGCCCTAAAAACCGCCAACAACATTAAGGAATTTGGCAATCTGACCGGGACAAACCTGATCGTTCGCCATGTGGAATTTGACCAGTCTCAACCGAACTATTATGGCGTCACCATCACCGCCGCCTCCAGAACCTCCAATGTAGTCACCCTGACGCTTGCCAGTACGCCAAGTTGGGTAATAGGAGATGTGATAAACGTTTGCAACCTTTCCCCTTCCGACCTCAATGCTTGCTCGACGGCGGGGTTCACAATCTCCTCGATCAGTGGAAGCCAGGTGCAGTATAGTCAGACCGGCACGAATGAGACTGGAACCGTAAGCGCCAAGAGCTATTCCGTCTTGGACATTCCTCCGTCTCCAGCCGTTCAGTTTAGCTCTGCATCTGTGCCTTCAAACATTGTCGTCTCTGACGATTATATCCACGACGTAAGAGAGCCTGCTTTTTCAAACGGTTGTGACACCTGCGCGCTCCAAAGGGATTATATCTCCCGCAATCTTTCGACCCCAGCCCAACATTCGGCGGGCATCTCCGGCGTCCCGTTCAACAACTCTGTGATCGCGTTCAATGTGTACGAAGACCTCATGGGAACTTCTCTTGTGGAAAGCACGAGCGCACTGACATGGCAGAATATTGCAATCTACAACAACCTCAGCTTCTGCACGCAAGCAGCGGATGCCAATTGGAATGTCAGCTTATCAGAAAGTGCCCTCTCGCCGCAGTGCGGCGTAAGCTCATTTTTCTCGGACGATGACGGCTCCAACGTCATTACGGGGAGCGTCGTTTATGGAAACACACTCGTCGCCAGAGCTAACTCAGTTAGCTGCAAAATCTGGTATGGAAATGTCTCCTCCACAGTCACGGTGGAGAATAATTTGCTCTACTGCCCCAACACTTCTTCAGTAAAGATCATAGCCTCGACGCATGATTACAACACTGGATTCATGTTCGCAAACAATAACGTTGGTACGCCTTCGGCGCATGAGTATTGGTACTGTGGCCCAACCTCGGATGGGGGCCTTTGCACTAACCCCCTCAGCTTCCTCGATCCGTTTGTTAACTCCGCTGATTCAACGGAAAACTTCCAGCTTTCGAGCGAGACGATTGACCCCCACTTGAATGATGGCGTGACGCTAGCGACTCCCTATAACGTGGACCTCGCGGGGAGCGCCCGATTAGGACCGGGCGGCGTTTGGGTCAGGGGGGCGCTCAACTGGCTTCCCAACTCGGCCACCAGCCTCAGCGTGACCGGCGTGCAATAGCTGCTCGCTAATTACGAACGTCCGGGAGGCCTAGCAATCGTTTCTGTGCTTTTCGGGAAGGACGAGTTTGTCCGGTCCCGAAGTAAGCCGCGCCAGGCCTTCTTCACCTTCGGGAGGAGCTTCGTCCGCTCTGCCACCATCCTCGCAGCCTTATCAACAGCCATGGTCGGTGTTCTAAGGAGATTGAGGCCCAATCCCTTCAAAGTAGGGGCGAAGATGTAACTTGACGCTTCGTACCACTTACAATTGCAGAAGAACTCCTTATACCATGCGTCGCCGAAGCCAAAATCTATCTCTTCGACATTGCTCCCGCAAGAATCTTCAATGATCCTCAACAGAATGAATGTTCCGGGTGAATACTTAGCAAAATCGGGGTCGTAACCCGTGAAGTGACCGTGGAGCGTTCTACCATACAGGGTTGCCAGCCAAAATGCGCACGGCTTCTCGGCCACGTACAAGATATATGCACGAAGTCTGCCCTGCTGGGCCTCCAGATGTAGACGTCGGCGCATTTCGGCGCTATCGTGGAATCCCACGCCCAAACCCCTGTGGTATGTCCTTTTTGCGACCTCCTCGATATCTTGAATCATCTGGTCTACTTCACCAGTTTCCCGGAGGCACCTGACCCGGACATTGTTCGAGTGGTCGCGCAAGAGTTTGTTGGCCTCCTGCCTTCGGTTCCTCCGCGCCTTTGGAGACAAGCCGAGATAGAATTCCTCGACGCTGCGAGGCAGTTTCATTGTCCAATGTTCCCGTCGATCGGGGAAATTGTCTCGGCTGAGAAAACCGGGCAAGCTTGTGGCAAAGCAGTAGATCGGGGAATCCACCTTGAGGCTGTTGAAAAAAACAAGGTCGGCCTCGCCTTGGCGCAACGACCTCATGATTTCCTCCAACATAAGTTTGCTGTTCTCAGGAGATCCATTCCCTAAGAGTCCCTCATATATGAAAGTCAGGGAACGACAGCGCGGGCTGAAGAAAGCCCTATAACCGATCTTGAGGTCGAAACGCCGACGCTCCAGTCTTCCAATGAGCATGGCATCCGGGCTTCCACTTCGATAGACTACGATGACATGCGGCCGCACGATCTCAGGTCGTGCGCCAAGTATAGTCAGATAAAAGTCGATATCCGAATTGGGATGCCGCTGCAAAGTCGTCCAGAGGGGCCTGAGGGCCTCGACTTCCGAAACGCTTCGGGCCACTTGGACGGTGTAATGCGCGCCGGCAGTTTGCGTGCCGCACCGGGGTTTGGACTCGGCAGTCGGGGTTAGCTGCATGACCGTGACAGCGTTGGGGAGGCCCTCTCGGCCGTTCCCGCGGGTCGGTCCACGCGACAGCTTCGCCAGAAAGCGACGCTCAGCCCGGAAGACGTGCGGAATTCATGAAAGGGCTCAAGCCAGCCGCAGGAATCGAGGAGGGACCGGTGAACGCAGTTGTAATAGACAACCCTAACGTTGCGTGGCTCCCTTTCCAGCGAGAGGTTCAGGTTGGAGAGGAAGTCCCGCATGGTGTCGGGGCCAAAAGGGTTGAACATAAAGTAGATGGTACCGGCTGACAGGTCTGCGGTGGCGGCGTCACCGCAGACCACCTGTACACTGCACTTCCTGCCGCGAAGGCGCTGAGCGTTCATCCGAGCGATGCGGCAGAGCGTCTCTGACAGCTCGATACCCACGCATTTCCTAACCCGTCTGCGTGCAGCGAGACAGAGGACTCGTCCCATTCCCGCACCGATATCGTAGAACGTGTCAGCGGGCGTCAGCCCCAAGATCTTCACTATCTTCCTGATGTACCAATAGTCGGGGACAGCGTACGCGTTGTTGTCATCGTGTTTAGCTTCGCGTGAGAATTCTCCTCGCCACCAGGGCCTTCCGCCGTCAGGATGGGTATCCCGCGAGCTGTGGCACGGCTCCGTCTGGATATTCAGCGCAAGTTCATTGAGCCGCGTCCACGCGGGCCGCGTGATTCGGATGCCCCACCTGGCGATGGCTCTCAGCATCGGCTTGACCTCTCGCTCCAGTTCCCGCTATGCGACCGTGACTTTGGGCAGGGGCGCGCTGAACCTCTAGGAAGCGTGCGCTGCGGCCACGAGCTCGCCCTGAGGCGTGACTGCCCGGCTGGTGATTGGCGGTTCTTCTGGCACGCAAGAGGGCAGGACTTCTGAGAGTGCGAAGACGATCCAGAGAAAGTATGACTGCTGCCCCCAGCCGTAAATTGCCACGTTGGTCATCATGAAGCAGAAAGCCGCAATAACTATGAAGAAGGACAGGCTAAGTTCGCCGTAGGGTGGGGGAAGGCTCCTGTAGCCTGAGAATGCGATCTTGGCCATCTTTAGAAGCATGAGGACTACAAGCACGAATCCCACGTAGCCCGTTTCGATCATGAGCTCAGCTACCGCGCTATCGCACGACACGTACGTGAAGGAGTTTCCGGTGTCCGGATTGACCCCTTGCAGGTGAAGGTCAAAGAAGGATTCAGGCCCATAGCCCCAAAGCGCCCGATCAAGGTCTCCGCCTATCCTTCTCGTAGCGAGGTGCAGGAGTTCGTATCGGTACTGGTAAGACTCCCCTTCCGGCGAGTCGGGAACCAGTGTTGCATCGTAATCGCTCTTTATCGTATCCCACACGCCAGGCCTGACGATCAGGACAAACGCCGAGAGCACGGCCAGCCAGACGATGTATTTTCGGACCTCGGAGCGGCTGAAGATAACCAGTAGGGCCATCGAAATGATCAAAGCGAGCCACGGACCACGGCTCGCCGTTTTATAAATGTTCATAAACATGAGCATCAGACTCGCCCATAAGATTATTTTCCCAGCGCGGCTCTGCGCTGTCTTTATGAGGTACAGGGTCAAAGGAATGGCGAAGGCAAGCGCAGCCCCAAAGAGTATCGGGTGCGGAAAGGTGCTGCGAATCCTCAGGCCACGCCCCAGCCCAACTGCAAGCCCTTGACTGCTCGATCCTGCCAGGTCAGTGATCGCCGGGAAGTACTGCATCACCGTCCACTGGTGATAAGCCTCGAAGTAGCCCAGAATACAGCAAACCCCAATGGCGGACACGATGCCCCCCAAGATTCTGCGAATGGTGTTTAGGTCAGTTGCTGCCTTAAAGAAGATGTAATAGACCAGGAAAAAATCAAGAGCTTGTGAGAGAAGTGCCTTGAAGCTGACCAAAGGCACAACCGAGTCTGCGGTGGATGTCGCAAGCCAGGCCAGGTCCGCCAATATTAAGATCGCAAGTGCGGGCCTGCCCGCGCTGCGGGTAGTGGACTGCGCGCGCCCGAAAACGACATAAAGAAGCGCGAGGCTCAGAACGGTAAGCCTGGCTGTCGTCACGTCCGGTAGACCGGGGACTGCTATGTTCGACTGTCGGGGCACCAAGACTAGAACGAATGCCGCAAATGGGAGCGCTCGCTCAAGGCCCCTGGTGAGTGCGACCCAGACAAGCGTGCTGATCACGAGAACGTCGATAACTAGGACCAGAATCATAATTCCGCGGTAGGACTTGCTAGGGATGTGGCTTGCCCGGCGACAGTGGTAATCTCATGCCGTACGAGGGGCGGAATGTACCCCATCAGCAAACGTCCTGTGCCACAACTCGAGTATCAACAGGGAAAATATTTCTGCCGAATAGTCGCTGCCCTTCGAGTTCGCCACGAGTAGCCCTTCGACGGCCTCCGGACGGAAGTAACCCCGTTGAGCTGTTTTTGGGTCAGTTAGTACGGACCAAACCGTTTGTTTCAAATCCTTCCGAAGCCAATCTTCGTAGGGGACAGGAAAGCCGGTTTTCTTCCGGTTTCGAATGGCTGCGGGAACCCTCTCCGCCAGCGCTTTTTTGAGAATGTATTTCATTGTGAAACCCCGCAGCTTGAAGCGGGCGGGCAGAGCAGCCGCGAACTCAAGCACGCGGTGGTCCAGCAAAGGCACCCGAAGCTCGACCGAGTTCGCCATGGTCATCCTGTCGGCCTTGATCAGCAGGTCGTCAGGCAGCCAGGTCTTCGTGTCCACATACAACATCCGGTCAAGGGCGCCGCGACTGGCGAATGATCCAAGGTATTGCCCGGTCGCCAACGTCGGCTCGCTTCCGTTCAGGCAACGAAGGAAATTCTGCGTGAAAAGCGCGGTTCTGCTTCGGTTAAAGTATTGGAATGGGTTTGAGGTTCGGCTGTAGTAATACTTCTCCAACGGCAGGGACAATAGCGGAGCGTACTTCCGGAACCTTCTAAGCGCGGGAATAGTCGCCAGGCCACCGGCGAAGGCCGAAGCTGGCTTCGCAAACGGCCCAAGCAGGCCTTTGATTCTTTCTAACCAAACGAGGTTTCTGTAATTCTGATAGCCCGCGAAAGCCTCATCGCCCCCTTCGCCCGAAATCAACACCTTCACCCCGTGGTCGCGGGCCAGCTTCGAAACGTAGTAGAGGGCAATCGCGGGCGGCTCGCACACGGGCTCTTCCATGTGCCAAACATACTTGGGAAGGAAATCGAGAAAATCCTCGCTCCGAATGCTCATTTCATAGTGGTTGGTGCCGTATTTGTCCGCTGCAATCCGGGCGTATTGGCGCTCGTCAGTGCAGAGGTTGCCGTCGAACCCGATGGTGAAGGTACTCACAGGTTTGTCGGTCTGTTCAACAGCAAAGCTCAGCATCGCGGTGGAGTCAACCCCGCCGCTCAGAAGGACACCCACGGGAACGTCGCTGATCATGTGCTGGTGAACCGTATCCCGCAATAGCTCGGTGAGCTCACCCATGGACTCTTTCAAGCTCCTCGTGGGTGCGGATTTATCGAAACGCAAATCCCAGTACTGCGCAATCTTCAGTTCACCGTTCTTTACCGTCAGATAGTGGCCAGGGCTCAGTTTGTTGATGCCCTTGAAGAGCGTCGTTTCGCCGGGGGGATAAAAGTAGGTAAGAAAGGTCAAGAGGGCGGCCGGATCAGCCTCGGCAGTGACAGAGGGATCGGCCAGAATTGCCTTGATTTCCGAAGCGAAGAGGAGAGCCCGGTTGTCCCAGTGGTAATAAATTGGCTTGATGCCCAGCCTGTCGCGAGCAACCAGAAGGGTTTTGGCCTTGTCGTCCCAAATCGCAAATCCGAACATCCCGCGCAGTTTCGGGAGCATCTGCTCGCCGTACTCTTCGTACAAATGCACCAGGACCTCTGTATCGGTTGTGGTTCGGAAATGATGTCCCTTCGATACAAGGAAGGCCGTCAGCTCTTTGTAGTTGTATATTTCACCGTTGAAGACGACCCAGACCGTGCCATCTTCGTTGGAGATCGGTTGCTGGCCGGTATTCAAGTCGATGATGCTGAGGCGCCGGTGACCAAGCCCAACTGGACCGGAGATATACACTCCTTCGTCGTCGGGACCTCGGTGGCGGATGGGCTCCATCATGGACGCGATAAGGTCAGGGTGCAACCGAGCACCAGGGTCGTTCACGATGAGCTTTCCGCAGATGCCGCACATTAGCTTTCCACCATCTTGGCTTCGCGGGTACGCGGCTGGGCCAACTTGGCCGCCCACGGCTCCAGTCCCAGGCTCCAGCGGACTACCCTTCGCCATTTCTTGAAGGAAATGCGGGCGGACTTTCGACTCTTGTCCCTAATTGGCATGAGCATGAACGCACCGAGCAGACCCGTCCGACAAACGCCGGCCACCAGCATCGCCAGGCGATAGACGGCGGCGTACGGGCGCCCTCGTGTCTTCTCAAGAAATTTTGCCAGCGAATCCCGCGTCATCACGGCCGAGGAGCTCTGCTCTTCTTTCTGCTGTGAGCACCGGCCGGCGTGGTGGACAACCGTCGCCTTGCCGACGTAGCAGTTCTTCCGGCCCACTTGCTTCACTTTCCAGCAAAGGTCGACGTCCTCGGCGTACATAAAGTAGTCTGTCGTGAATTGCCCCACCTGCTCGAAGACGCTCCGGCGAATCATCAGGCACGCCCCGGAGATGGCATCCACGGAAACGCCCCCATTTGCGTTCTCAAACAGCGGGCCTATGTTCCACAGACGGCTTTTCGGAAAGGCCGCCTGAAGGCGCTCGATATCGAGGGCCTGGTTAAGGATTGTCGGAAACTGCTGGATGCAGCTTGTCTGGACGGAGCCGTCCGAGTTTAATAGCCGCGCGCCCACGATCCCTGCGTCTGCCGTTGCTTCAAGAAATGTAAGCATCGTAACCAGGGCGGGCCCGACCACCGCTGTGTCCGGATTGAGAAACAAAAGGTTCCGGCCTCCCGAATGACTGAAGCCGAGATTATTGGCTCGGGCAAAGCCCTCGTTCTGCGCGTTCTGAACGAATCGGACCTCCGGGAATTCTTTTTTCACCAGCTCATCGCATCCGTCGTAGGACGCATTGTCAACCACCACAATCTCAAAGTTCACGCCATGCGTATTCGCGTAAATGCTTTTCAAACAACTCCGCACGAATGCCGCAGAGTTCCAGTTGACGATGATGATCGATAGGTCCGGTTGTTCAGGCATCACTCTGTCTCTTGCAGCCCTCGTCCGCGTCAAGCCGGGATGAATTGCTGATGCCACATCTCGAATGAGATCAGGAGGTAGATCTGCCGCCGATAATCCTGCCGCGCCGCTTCGTGATCCTCAACGAGCTGGCGCATGAAGCCTCGGTCAAAATAGCGGTTCACGGCGGCCTTCTCGCTCAGCAGACAATCGCCAACATACCGGCGCATGCTGCCGCGCAGCCAACGGTCCACTGGATTCTCAAAGCCCTTCTTCTTTCTGTAAACGACCTTTTTGGGGAGCCATTTCTCCACGGCCCTTTTGTGAAGATATTTGCCCTGGAACCAATGGAGTTTCAGATGCGGAGGAAGCGTCTCGATGAATTCGACCAGGCGGTAATCCAGAAATGGCACGCGGGCCTCGAGCGAGTTCGCCATCGATGTTTTGTCCCCCACCATCAGCAGGTCGTCCGGCAGATTGGCGCGCGTGTCAATGTAGAGCATCTGGGTCAGCGGGTCGAGACTTGCCACGTTCGCTTGCAATCGCCCTAAGGCCTCCCGCGCCTCGTGTCCGTTGGTTGAGATTTCCTGCTGGAGCCAGGGCTTGTAGAGCCGGGCTTTCATGCCGGAACTGAAAAAGGAGTAAATTTTCACGAACCTTGTCAGGACGTCCGGCTCATTCAGCGAGGCGGCGCCCCGTTTGAGCCTCTCGCTTTTGCAAAAGCGGTCGACGGTTCGCGGAATCAAGTGCTCCGTAAGGAAACGCGGTAGCCGGCTGTAAACGTCTGAGAGCTTCACGCCAATGTAGCGGTGATAGCCTGCCCAGGGTTCGTCGGCTCCCTGGCCGGTGAGGGCAACCTTCACCCTTCGGCTGGCGATCAGGCTGACGAAATAAAAGGCGGCTGCGGTTTCATTGCCGACCGGCTCTTCCAGGTCCCAAAGGTAGCGTTCGTAATACTTCGCGTAGTCCTGGGGGCTGACAATCATCTCCGAGTGGTCGGCGCCGAATCGGGCGGCCATTTCGCGGGCGTCAAGGGTCTCGTTGGTTCTTTCGCCCTGCTCAAAGCCGATGGTGAAGGTATGGACCGGCTTGCTGGTATGCTCTGCCATGATTGCCAATAGCGCGCCGGAGTCAATTCCCGAACTTAGGAAGAGGCCGACGGGAACGTCGCTCCGCATTTGGAGGCGGACGGCATCCTCAACGAGCGCGCGGTATTGCTCGACTAATTGTCCTTCGTCAACCCTGTTTAGGATGTGGGGTGTCCAGTTCCAGTACCGCCGGATCGTAACGCCGCCGGCATCAACGAGCATCCAATGCGCCGGTGGCAACTTGTCGATGCCGTCAAAAAGGGTGTGCGGGGAGGGAACGTATCGAAGGGTGAACAACTGGCCCAGTCCATCGAGGTTAACGGCCCGGGGGCACTCGGGGTTCTGGAGCAGCGCCTTAATTTCGGAGGCGAAAATAAACCTCTTCCCCAAGACGGCGTAGTAAAGAGGCTTCACGCCCAGATGATCGCGAGCCAAAAAGAGGCGTTTGCGATCCGGATCCCACAGGGCAAAGGCAAAGATGCCGTTGAAGCGGGTGACGCACTCCGTGCCCCATTCCTCAAATCCGTGGAGGATGACTTCTGTGTCAGAGCGAGTCTTGAAGACGTGCCCTTTTTTCTCCAACTCCTGGCGCAATTCGATGAAATTGTAAATCTCTCCGTTGAAGATGACTTGCAGGCGGCCGTTCTCGTTGCTGATCGGCTGCGCACCGCCCGCAAGGTCAATGATGCTAAGCCTGCGGTGCCCAAGGCCGATGCCACCCGAAATGAAGTGCCCGTCCCCATCCGGACCCCGATGCTTGAGGGTGGATGTCATTTTGTGGACGAGCTCGGGTTTAACGGGATCGCCACGCATATTGAAGACACCGCAAATCCCGCACATTTAATTGCAGTCCTTTGACTTTATTCTGGGCTTTGGCCAGCCCACTTTCCGGCCAATGCGACTACCCGTAATAGGACAACGAAGGGGTAGGAGCGGAAATTCTCTGTGGCGCCATCCGAATCAAGGCTTGTCCCCATAGACCCCGAACCCGTGCTTTTGCCTTCCGGAGACTGTGACGTTCATAAACCCCTGTTCCCTGAACCAGCTCTGGACCTCTTCCTCCGCGTGCCAATGATTGTATTGGGGCGCAAAGGCATCGAACAAATCCAAACTTATTTCCCGGACACTGCGGTTGCGGAATTTGGAGATTCGCAACGCGTCCAACGTCGAGATTCCCAGTTTATACAGTGGGGCCATTGCACGGCATGTGGTCAGCAGGAACTTTGGCGGCATGAAATTCTTCAGTTGCCTCCCCACAGCGAAAAATGCGCGAACCGGAAGTCGCCTCTTCCCATACACCCATACGTGAACCCGTCCCCCCTTTTTCAACAGGGGAACGAGTCTCTTGAAGGTCCCTTTTGAACTTGGAGTGTGATGGATCACCCCTGAGCAGTAGATCAGGTCGAACGAGCCTGCCCTTAGGGGGGGATTATAAATATTGCCTTGCACAAAATGTACCTTCTTCCAAAATTCCCCCGCATACCGAGGCTTATTGCGATTTGCGAGCCCAAGGCCGTCATTCAGATCGATCCCGACTACTTCCATTCCGAAAGTGCTCAGGGCGGCGGTCAGTGTTCCGTTGCCACATCCTGCATCGAGAAGCAGTTTTCCACGTACATCGTGCTCCTCAAGTGAGAGGTCGTCCAAAAAGACCCTTTTGCGGTCGTCTAAGCTCCAGCCCCATGTCTTATCGCTGGCGTAGTCAAAGAGTCCCCACTCTTTGCTGAATGATTCCCGAATATAACCGAAGTCGTCCCCATTCTCTTTGTTCTGAGGCAAGTGAGGCGGTTCGCCGTTGCCCATTACACCCTTGATCCTCTCTTTGTTCGCTTCGATAAAGTTTGGAAAGGCGCTGATGCCGGCCTCAAGGAGCCTCGGGACGCCCTCAATCACCGGATAAAAGCTTCCGCAAGCACATCTTAGCATCCCTGTGACTACCTCATCGCGGTCGGCGGGGAACGCAGAGTCCTTCACCGCCTTGCCGTTCATTCCGAAGTCAATCAATTCCAGCTCTTTTTGGCACGAAGGGCAGCACGCCAGTTTTAGAAATTGCTTGGTCATAGTGGATGTGGATTCGCCCTGACCCTCTGCGGAATATCGGGTGACTGTTTAATGAACCGTAATGGTTCTGTCGGGTGTCCCAAACAGAAATTCTTTGAGTTTGTTCCTCTGTTCTGCCCTCAAATAGGAAACAGCCTCCGGGGGAAGGCTCATGGGGTATCTGCGCAGCCTGGCCCAAAGGAAGCCAAGCAGCGTGGCGGCGCTGCCGACGAGGAAGGGCCTGGATTTGGCCTTGTATGCGCTCCGCAGTATGAAGAAGCCGGTGCTATATCCGAGGGCATGGAACCGAACACCCAACTTGTACATGGAAGCCAGCAAGTTGGTGCCTGCCGACCCTGTTCGCCGGTGCTCCCATACCTTGTTTTCAGGAAATTTCCTGACAGTCCAGCCGTTCATGCGCGCCATGATCTCCGCCGCGGCGTCTATTCCGCCGTTGGGCAGGGGAATATAGCCGCCGATTTGGTCAAAGCAGTCTCTTCTGAAGACCTGAACCGCTCCCCCGACGCTATCCGGCGCAGTATCATCGGTGGAGAATCCAATCCCGGTCCTGGTGTAGACAATCCCGCCAGCGACGCCGAGGATCGGGTCGTTTTGGAACTCAGCCAAGATGTTGGCGTAATAGTCGGGCGCAAAACTGATATCCGCGTCGAGGTTCCCGATGAAGGTGTACTGTGTTCCTTCCAGGAGCATGAGTCCCGCGTTGAATGCGGCGACCTTGCTACCGAAATTCCTGCGGCCAATTCCATCTAGTCTCAGCAGAGTGATAAATGGGGAGGCGGGCAGGTACTTACCTACGATCTCTGCCGTTCGGTCGGTCGACCTGTCATCGACGATGACCCATCTGGCAGGCTTGACCGCCTGCGAGAGGACGCTCTTGATGGTCTCTTCGATATGCTGCTCCTCATCACGCGCCGGCGTGATGAGGACGTAGCGGGTTTGCACGTCTGTGTTAGGCAGGGACATGGGATTAGGCTCTGGCCCACGTTAGACAATGGTCAATGTTCCGGATGAGGCCCCTGGCAAATTTCACGGCGTACTGCGGGCCATGCAGCCAGTCGTATCCTCCTTCGAGCTTTACCTGAAAGAGGCTGAGGTCATCCCAGGAGTTCACTGGAAGCCGGGGCAGAAAGAATCGGTTGTGCCGCGGCCCAGCTCGACCGATCATGGTGGATACTCCATTCTCATAGCCAGCCGAATCGAGCATAGTCTCCAGACGGCCTACAAATCTCAGGTCCGTCTCGGGAAACGCGTAGGGATAAGAGAACGAGCTCACCGAGACGCCGATGGCGTCTTCAAGAGTTTGCTTGGACTCTCGAATTTCGTGTTCGATCCCGGCCGGCGGCAGGGTCTTGAGCTCGGGATGGGTGACGGTGTGCGACCCAATGCTAATCCCATTCGCATGCAACTCGCGAATTTCCGCCCACGTGAGGTATCCGTTTCCGTTGAGTTGCACCCTCTGGTCTCCGATCCACGCCGTGGCCAGGAAGAGCGTCGCCGAGAAGCCGTGCTCTCGGAGAATAGGGCAGGCGTGGGTGTAAAAATCCCGGTAGCCGTCATCGAAGGTAATCACAACGCTCTTCGCAGGAATCTCTCCGGAAGCAAGAGACTGCACGGCGACATCCAAATCGATTGTTGAATAACCTGCGCTACGGAGATACTTCATTTGCCGCGCAAGCATGGCCGGCGACGTGCTCGTTTCATAATATGGATGGCGGCCATCCAAATGCTCCCTGACACCGTGGTACATGAGAATCGGGATGCGCTCGCCGGGACCTCTGGCGAAGACCTTTTTAATGGGCTGGCTTATGTAGAGGGTTCCAACACGATCAAGGCGGATCATGGGGCGCGTTTGTCCAACGGGTCATGCTTGGGGAGCGCGGCCGGGTGAGGGCGCAGCAAGCAGCGCCCCTACACAGCGCAAAAAGCCGCAGACCCGAAAGGCCGGGTCTGCGCTACATTGCAACGAGAGAGTCAACCAACTGCAGATACTCCAGCTTCTTCCTCTCCCAGTTGTTCTCAGCGGCGTATTTGGAGGCGTTTGCCACCAGCCGGTCGCGGAGCTGCCGGTCGCCTGCAAGCGTTAGGATGGCATTCGCCAGGTCACCGGCGTCGTCTGAATCGAAAAACTTCACCATGGAGTCATCGAAGTAGTGCGTATCCACTTTCGTTCTTGATACGATGACCGGGACACCGAGGGCCATGAACTCGAATATCTTGGTGCTGGCCGCTTCATTCCCGAACGGGGACGAGGCCCTTTTGGGCACGACCGCCAAGTCCGCCTCCGCCATCACCCCGGCGATTTCGGTGGAAGGCACAAAATCCTTAAAGACCACCTGCCCGTCCAAACCGAGTTGATGAGCGAGTGAGACTAGGGCCGGCTTGGCTGGCCCCTCCCCGCGAATATGAAATTCCGCCTCGGGTATCTGATCCTTGATTCTCGCAAACGCCCGGATCGCCACATCCACACCCTGATGCCAGTTGAGCGTGCCCGGATAAAGAATCAGGAATTTCCCGTTCACCCTGTTCTTGGGCCGCGCCAAAAAACTCGTGGGGTCCGGGTAGTTGCGAATAACCATGCACCTTCCGTGCTTGGCCGAGCGCCGCTTGAGGCGCTCATACCAAAGGTCATTGGCAATAATGGTGTAATCGGCAAACGCCACGGAGCACCGCTCCACCAGCAGCAGGAACTTGAAAAGCAGCGAATGGGAGCTGGAATTGAATTTGCTGGCATAAAACTCCGGGAGGATGTCGTGGATGTCCAGGATGATGCGCGCGCCGAACAGCTTTGGAAAAAAGGCTGCGAAGACCATGAAGTCCGGGACGGAATGTACATGAATCAGTTGGTAGCGTTTAGCCAGGTGCTTTCGGGAGATAAAGAAACTCGCATGAATCAGAAACCGGATGATCCTGAAGAGATAGGCGATCTGGTTCTGTTCATTTCGGGTTCGAGGTTGAATCCGATAAACACTCACACCGTCTATCACTTCATGCTTCGGCATGCCGTCGCGCCGGAGTGCTATGACATCAACTTGCTCTCCCCGTTTTATCAGCGCATTCGCGTACTGCTGCACGCGAGCGTCGGACTCGTAAAACGAATAGGTCAACATGCAGACACGCATGGATCAATTAACCCGGGGATGCGGGAATGGACAGAGGATAATGAGAGGAATCACCCAAAGAGGCTCAAAAGACCGGTCGGCGGCGCCACATGCCCCTGAAAACAATCCGGCGAACTGTGCCGAGGATGGTTTGAACTTCTTTTCGTCGCGGCAATCTCTTCCAGCTTTGAAAAAGAGAAAAGCCACGAAATCTCGGAATTGGAATCCGCAGCAGCCGCATGGCGAGAAGGCGGCCGAAAAGTTCCCGGCGCCGGGAAAGAAGATTCGGCTGGGCGGCCAAGACCGCCTGCGAAGAGACCGGCTTGAGCTCGACGTAATTGGCCGCGATGGCGCGGTGCAGGATTGCGCGGCCACGTTCGGTCCTGACGAGCACGATGGAGCGGCCCGAATCTCCATTATTTTCGAATTTCTCCCACGCATCCCCGCACGAGATATCGGCGACTTGTCCCAGGCCGTCCGGGCAGAGGTGGCAACGAAGCGGCCGGTCATGAGCCAGCCGGCCCCACGAATCCATGTAAGAGAGCGACTTCTCCTCTCCGGAATCTCCGGAAACAACCTTGAACCGGCCGGGCCAGCCTTCACCCCGGTACCGGACGGAACGAATTTCATCTTGTGGCGAGACACCAAGCGATTCGATCAGGTTCAGCGTCCCTCGCGAGCTAGGCGTGCCGGCGCAGAAGAAAGTGAGCACCAGGCCGAGATGGCGATTGAGCGCGGGCCGAGCGCTTCGCAAGGAATTGACCGCCGCCACATCGCATGGCTTGCCAATGAAGACGCACGGACCATCGCTTTCCTCGATGGCGCGCAAGCCGTCGCACGGTGAAGCAGGGGAATAACGCGAGCCGGTGCAAGCCAGGATTTCGCTTCGGGTCCTGCTTTGCACGGTCCGGTTGGCCCAAGGCTTTGCCTCATCCATCGCCGAGTGGAGGACGAACTCCATGCCTTCTTTTTCAAGGCAATAAAGAGCCAGCGCGGAAAGAATTCCACCCGACGAAGCGTAGTGGCGAATCTCAGGATCGGCGGCGTAGCCCTCCCAGATCTCCAAAGCGTGGCCGAATTCGCGGTCCGCTTTGGAAGCTTCGGCGGACCCCCTCACCCTGTGTCCCTCTCCCCCAAGGGGGCGAGGGCAGACTGACCCAGGTTCGGGGTTGTCTCGCGCCCCGTCGAGCTCGTTCGAACGAGCCCCAAGGGGGCGAGGGCAGACTGACCCGGGTTCGGGGGCGGGCCGGGCATCCACCTGATAGCCCGGACAAATCGCAAGGCATGCCGTGCAGGCGGCGCATTCGGCTGTTTCAAAGCGCGGTCTGATTCCCACTGATTCGACATTGACCAGAGAGATGCCGCCTCGCGCGCAAGCATAGTAGCATGCGCCGCAGCCCGTACAAAGGCCCCAGTCCACAACGTCCTTTAGTGTTTTGATTCGGCTGAGCAAGCGAGGGAACCCTCCCGAGCCGCCGGTCTGTCCCCTCACCCCTGCCCTCTCCCCGCAGGGGGAGAGGGTGCCGCGAAGCGGCGGGTGAGGCGAATTCCTAGTCATCCACTTGGCCAGTGGCAGGGATTCGCTCATGGACATCATCGACTTATGCCCATGAGCTTTCAAGCCACGGGGGCGGGCACAAGACGATCGGGTCTACCCTGCGGGGTCGCGGCAGGGAAGTGGCGGATTTGATGAACGACCTTTTCCTGTTCTTCCAGCCGGAGGCCGGGAAACATGGGCAACGACAGCACTTCCCTGGAGGCCTTCTCTGAAACTGGGAAGTTGCCTTGCTTGTAGCCGAGGTGTTTGTAGCATTTTTGAAGATGAAGAGGGATGGGATAATGTATTCCGGTTCCGATTCCAGCACCAGAAAGGTGTCTGATGAGATCCTCCCTGGCCTCGGTGCGCACGACATAAAGGTGATAGACACCTTTGGCGCAGGCGGGTTCAAAAGGAACAACAAGTTCCTCGCAGCCTGCAAGAAGTTCGCCATAACACGCGGCCTTCTCCCGCCGCTGTTCGGTCCACTCCGGAAGGCGTTTGAGTTTGTGGAGCAGTATCCCGGCTTGAATGGCATCGAGCCTGCCGTTATAGCCTTCCATCTCATGGTGGTACTTCCTGGCCTGGCCGTGGTCGCGCAGCATCCTGATTTTCTTCGCGATCATCTCGTCATTTGTGGTAACCGCTCCAGCTTCTCCACATGCGCCCAGGTTTTTCCCCGGATAGAAGCTGAAGGCTGCCGCCCGTCCCATGGACCCGGCTTTCAACCAGCGCCCTTGTTTCTCAGAATAGTATTCAGCGCCGTGCGCCTGGCAGGCGTCCTCAATCACGGTGAGGTTGTACTTGGTGGCAATTTCCAGGATGGCATCCATATCTGCCGGCTGCCCGTAGAGGTGCACAGGCACTACGGCAGTGACAGGAATTCCCAGCTCCACGTGGATCAGGGTTCCACTGGCATCATCCCAGCGGCACTTCGTACTAAGATATTGCTCCAGTTTGGCTGGATCCATGTTGTACGTTCTGGCGTCGATATCGACGAAGTCGACGCGGGCGCCTGATTGCGTGATCGCCTCGGCTGTTGCAGTGAAAGTGTTTGGAACAGTAATCGCGATTTGACCACTGCCTATGCCCGCGGCCATCACTGCAAACCGCAAGGCGTCCGTTCCGCTGCCCACGCCCACGGCGAAACGCGTGCCGCAGAAGGCCGCAAAGGCCTGCTCAAAATCCTCCACCATCGGGCCGCCAACAAAGGAACCGCTCCTCAGGGCGGACCTGAAGACTTCAATGAGCTCTTCCTCCATCTCGATATGGGGGCTCGAAAGGTCAAGAAAAGGAATGCGCATCGTTATGACCCCACGGTTTCAATTTCAGGTGTGATGTATCTCAAGAGGCGCGCGGGGCTGCCCGCAACAATCGACCGCGGCGGCACGTCATGCGTAACCACGCTGCCAGCGCCGACGATAGCCTCCTCGCCGATCACCACATTGGCCAGAATCGTAGCGCCAGAACCGATCGAAGCGCCTTTCCTGACCACGGTGGGAATTACCTTCCAATCGCTCTCGGTTTGCAATCCGTCGCCCCCAGCGGTGGCCCGCGGGTACAGGTCGTTAATAAAAGTCACCCCGTGGCCGACGAAGACGTTGTCCTCAAGGGTCACACCCTCACAGACAAAACTGTGACTGGAAATCTTGCAGTTATTCCCGATTCTAGCGTTCTTCTGGATTTCGACGAATGCGCCGATCTTAACATTGCTGCCAATCTCGCACCCGTACAGGTTAATGAATTTCGAGAGTCTGACGTCTCTGCCCAATTTCACATCGGCAGAAATACAGACGAAATCGTTCACAGAGGCACCGCCTCACCCTTTTGCTTCATGGACGTGTGGGCGGCCTGAAGCATTTTTACAATGCGCAGGCCGGCCGCCCCGTCGTTAAAGGGCTTTCTGCTGTTGACGATGCAATCCACGAAGAAGGCCAATTCCACCTTGAGCGCTTCGTTCTGCTCAATTCGGGGAGCCCACATGTCCCCCGAGCGATAGCTGACCAGCAGATCATAAACACCTTCGTGATTCTTCACTTGGACGCCCTTATCGTAGACCCGGACCTTCTCGTCAGCCTCCAGATCGTTCCACACCAGCATCTTCTTCTCCCCGCCGATCAGAGTGGTCCTCACCTTGACGGGAGAAAGCCAGTTGACGTTAATGTGGGCAATCACATTGTGAGGAAAATAGACGGTAATGAACGCGATATCTTCCACCCCGTTCAAGTGCGTCTCGCCGGTCGCCACGACCGCCTCCGGATCATCGTCGATAAGATAGTCCATGATGGACAAATCGTGGGGCGCAAGATCCCAGATGACGTTCACGTCATGCTGAAACAGCCCCAAGTTCACACGCGTGGAGTCGTAATAATAGAGCCTCCCCAACGCATCCTCGTCAATAAGCTGGCGAATCTTGCGGACAGCACCCGTGAAGAGAAACGTGTGGTCCACCATGATGGTAAGGTTCCGTTGAGCCGCCAGATCGATCAGTGTCTCCGCTTGTTCCGCATTGCAGGTAAAGGGCTTTTCGACAAACACGTGCTTGCCGTTAAGAAGCGCAGCCCGGGCCAGCTCGTAGTGCGTTCCGACCGGAGTGATAACGGCAATGGCGTCGATATCCCTGGCCGTGACAAGATCCTGGCTGTTGGCGCTGATTCTAGCGCCAGGATAGAGCCGATGCGCCTTCGCTAGCGCGGCTGGATTCTTGTCGCTGATTGCCACTAGCTCCGCATCTTCCAGCGAACTGACGTTTCTGGCGACATTAGGCCCCCAATACCCGTAGCCGATAACGCCGACCCGAATCATATATCCCCCTCACAAGCTTGCGCCCTGCTACCACGTCGCCAGTCAACGTCGAGCACCGCTGGACGCGGCCTCGTGCCCCCCTGCGCCAGGATGGCGCGTTTCTGGCAGCCGTCTCCACCCGCCGGATGCGCCGCAGATCGCGCGCGGGGTTCCGGTTGACCCTGGTCCGGATTACTAATCCCGAACTTCTTCTCGGCGCGCGAAGATTTGTTCGCTTGCCACTCGCCACTTGCCACTCGCCACTTTCGACAAGTTTGGCTCCGGCTTTGCCGCGCTAGGCACTGTGGCATCAGTAGGCTCCCTCCCCTGAGATGACGGCCTGCGGAGTCTTCGCCAGGATCTTTATGTCGAGCCAAAGTGACCAATTGCTGGCATAGCGCAGATCCAATCGAACCATTTCATCGAAGGTCATCCTGCTCCGTCCGCAGACCTGCCAGAGTCCGGTCATGCCGGGCTTGGCTTCCAGCAATCGCCTGCGATGCCATACTTGATAGCACTCCAGTTCGTATGGGATGGGCGGCCGCGGTCCCACCAGGGACATCTCTCCTCTTAGCACGTTCCACAATTGGGGCAGTTCGTCCAGGCTGGTCTTTCTGAGAAATCTTCCGAGGGGTGTGATCCTGGGATCCTGCTTCAACTTGTAAACCGCGGCCTGCCGCCTCTCTCCCGCCTGCGTGCCCTCCTGCCGACTAATGAACCTCTGGACGTATTTTTTGTGGACGCCAGGGTCACTGGTGGCAACCATCGACCGGAACTTCAAGAACTCAAACGGGGCGCCATACCGGCCTACCCTGGTCTGTCGGAAGAGCACAGTTCCTTTTGATGTTGCCTTGATCAGAGCCGCCACAATGGCCAGCAACGGGGAGAAGAGGATCAGCAGCACGCTGCTGCCGATAATATCGACGCCTCTCTTCAAAAGGCGAGACCCCCTCTTCGCAGGATTATCGCGGAAGAGGTCAGGATACAGCCGGGAACCCACCCGGCTTCCCGGCTGCGTGACATCCCAATCGTCCGGGAAGAAGATCTGAGTGATCGCGATCCCATCAGCCTGTTCAGAGCCGGCCCGCACACACAACAAACTTCGCATCCGGGCCTCGATCGTACCTGCCACCACGTGCTTTTCTGCAGTGCCAAGCTCGGTGAAGATCAGCCCCAGAATGCAGTCCTCTTTGAACCATCCGCCGATGTCCGTTGCCCGGATGGATGCAGGCAGTTCGGCAACAAGCCTCCGCAAGCGTTCCGCATCCCTCTCGACGGCCATCAGCTTCCTGAGGTCGACGAGCATCAGTAGCAACATCTTGTGGGACCGCTCCGCTCTCTTCCGCTCCAATCCCAGCCTTTGAGCAAAGTCGCCCTCGGTTACAACCGCATTGCCGTGCCCGTTTCCATTCGCCTTAGTTCGGGCAAGTCCTGGTGCGGATCTTTTGGTCTCACGTCGGACCCTGAATGGCAACAGCATCACATCTCCCTCGCGACCATGGCTTTCTCTTTGTATCCTCTTGAGATTTCTGACGTTCTATTCATATTCCGGATATCGTCAAAAGGGCACGCCCCCTCAGTCGAGAGAACCAGATTCACGCCCGTTGGGGCCGTGGCCGTTGTGCAAAGGCAAGCCGCTCTCGCGGATCTTGTATAACAGCGACCGGTAGCTGATGCTCAGGGCGTGGGCTGCGTTCTTGCGGTTCCAATGGTGTGCTTGCAGCGCTTTAAGGATGATCCTGCGCTCCACGTCCCGGACGGCTTGGCGGGTGATCCTCTTCAGGGCCACCCTGCCCCCATTGGCAAGTTCCTGGTCCAGCGGATCGGTATATCCTTCAATCAGGCTCTCGTGAATGGAGTCCTCTGTCCCCAGGACGACGTATCGCTTGATAACGTTTTCCAGTTGACGAATGTTTCCCGGCCAGTCGTGCGCCTTCAGAATCCGCATCACGGCGGGCGAGATGCGTTTCGTCTCGCATTTGAACATCTCGCTTTGAGTATCGATGAAGTAATCCACCAGCCCAGGAATGTCCTCGCGACGCTGTCGGAGAGGCGGAAGCTGGATCGTGACCACGTTGATTCGGTAAAAGAGGTCCTCCCGGAAGCCGCCGGTAAGGATCTCTTTCTCCAAGTGGTGATTGGTGGCGCAAACAAAACGTACCTGGACCCGCATGACCCTCTGGCCGCCGATGCGCGTAAACTGCCCGTCCTGAAGCAACTGCAACAGCTTGGCCTGAATTCCCGTATCGAGCTCGCCGATTTCGTCCAGGAACAACGTGCCGCGATCAGCCCGTTCCACCATGCCTGGCTTCGAGTTGTTTGCCCCGGTAAACGAGCCCTTTTCGAATCCAAATAGCTCACTCTCCAGCAGAGTGCTTGGAATCGCGGGACAATTTACTTTCAGAAAGGGGCCCTGCCGCCACGGAGACCGTTCGTGCAGAAACTGCGAAACGACCTCTTTCCCGGTGCCACTTTCGCCCTGCATGAGCACCGGCACATTCCGAGCCTTGATCTTCTCGAGATGGCTGCGTACGGACTGCATCGCCGCAGATGACCCAAAGATCACCGACTCCGTCGGCAAAGCCGACTGTTGGGAGCCCACGGGCACATTCATCACGCTGTTTTGCAACATCACTTTCGAAGCTCCTTGCCCATCATGCCGGCCCTTCGCCCGTGCTAAAGAATCTGCGTGACAACTGTAACTGTAGCGGCGATCTCTGATCGCCGGTCTTAACTTCTCTAGTGTTCTGTAACACTTAACTCTTTACAGGCACGCCATGCTCTTGGCGGTGATATTTACGCTTGCGCGCCGCTTATGACGGAGGGCGGTAGCTGCCGCTACCGCAATCCAAAGCGGGCTTCGCCCGCAAGTTCACGGCAGCGCCGCAGGCGCCTTGGAGTGCGGCTGCGAAGCTGCCGCCTTACCCTGCATTGTCAAGAATTAGGTGTGACAGGACACCAGGACTTCGGCGATCTCTGATCGCCGCTACAAAGCCCTACGCGCCGAAGCACGGCGGCCGTACCATGAGAAAGCAGTTGACGACTCACAGGTGAGATCTGAGACTTGGTGGGGAGAACGGGCTCAGTTCTACCGGTATATTCGTTCTTTTTCTCTCTCGCGCTACTTCTTACCGTTCAGACGTGCTTTGCCATTTCCGTAATAATACTTGTAGCCGTACCACGGCAGCGGCTCTGCCCGGTTCAGGACCACACCCACGAAGGGTCTGCTCTTGAACTCGAGCAGGGCTCTCTGGGCCACTTCAGCCGGCGCCAACCCAGCTTGAACGACCATAAGCACGCCATCACAGAGCTCGCCGATCAGCTTGGCGTCCGCAACCGGAACCACCGGAGGAGTATCGATAAGGATCCAGTCGAATGCAACGGCAAGCCGCTGCAACAGCCCTTTCAAGCGGCCGTTCGCGATCAGTTCGCCGGCGGAACCGGGCTCGCTACCGCCCGGAATAAAAAAGAGGTTCTCGACGGGTCCTCGCTTGACGATGGCAAACTCGTCGGCATTACCCATCAGGTAGTCGCACAACCCAGGCTCGGCTGGAGCGCCCAAAGACCGATGCAGTTGGGGTGAACGCAGGTCGCCGTCAATCAACAGCACGTTGCTCTCGGCGCGCCAAGCCATCACCAGTGCCAGATTGGCGGCCACAAACGACTTCCCCTCCCCGGGTATGGCACTGGTGATCAACAATTTCCGCAGAGGCTTGCCCTCGCGCACCAAGTCAAGGCGCGAGCGGAGGGTGCGCAACTCTTCGCTGCCCGGACCCGCGGACCCCCTGCGAAGAAACTGCGCGGCGTCCGGCTGCGGCGCCCACTCGGTGGGGGCGCAACGCTCCCTAAAGAGGTTCAGCAGAACAGCAGCCCTGGAAGCCTCATTGCCATTGGGATGGACAGCCGCTTTGGCCTCGGGCAGCGATCGCGCCGCAAGGTCCGCGCCGCCTGCCGTTGCCGGACCAGGGACCTGGGGCGCGCCCGTGCGCTCCCTTTCCAGATTGGCCCGTCTTAAAGCGTCATTGATGCGGCTCATAAAATCCTTTGTGCTTCAACGCCCGGCTAGTGTCCTGTCACACTTAATTCTTGACAATGTAGGGCAAGGCGGCAGCTTCGCAGCCGCACTCCAAGGCGCCTGCGGCGCTGCCGTGAACTTGCGGGCCAAGCCCGCTTTGGACTGCGGTAGCGGCAGCTACCGCCCTCCGTCATAAGCGGCGCGCAAGTGTAAATATCACCGACAAGAGCATGGGGCGACTGTAAAGAGTTAAATGTTACAGAACACTGGAATGTGGAAGAGCTGCGAGCTAGGCGAGGCCCCCTACTGTACCGAGGACGCCGGTTGAGCTCTTCCTTGCTTCACTTTGCCGTTTTGAGCATTCTTGCCGTTGGCGGGAACATCGATGGATGGAAGCAGAATCAGAGGGCGGACACCCAGATAGAATTCGACGTCACTTTCCGTGTGAATGCGCTCATTCTTCTTCTCCGTCAGCGCCGCCAGCCCAACTCCCAACGCCAGGCCAAGACCCAAACCGCCGAAAGCGAACAGCGGCCGGTTGGGAAATGACGGGCTATCGGGCAGGTTGGCCGGGTCCATCACGCGGAACTGCTCGCCTTCCTGGCGGCGTTCCAGGTCACCTGCCATTTCTGATTCGCTCTGCTTCCCCAGCAGATTGTTGTAAAACTTCAGGGCGGTCTCATGGTCGCGAGTAATCTTTTTGTATTCTTCCTCAATGGCCGGGCTCAATTGCAGTCGGCTTTCGTATTCGGCGATCCCCTTCTTGAGCTGCTGCTGCTCGAGAGTTCCATCCTTGATCGCCTCGTCATAGGCGTGTGTCTGGGCCTGGAGCTTCTGAATCTCAAGCGGTTCTGGAGCCGCGCCCGTGGATGCTTGAGCCGCCGGCTTCTTGGGGGCGGCGGGGGGAACGTTGGCCGCCTCGCGGATTTGCCGCTGGACGTCTGCGATTTCGGCTCGCACGTTAATCACGTCCGGGTAGGCGCTCGTATGGTTGACGCGCAGAGCGGTAAGCCGTGCCTGCAATTCCTCAAGCTGCTTTTGAAGCGTGTTGGAATCCTGGGCGGGATTCAACCCCTCCTGCATGTCGCGGGTGATTTGCCATGCCTGCTCCTGCTGCGCCAGCACCGATTCAGCGTATTTCTTGTTCTCAAGGGCCCGGCTCAGGTTCTGCGTGGCCGCCTGGAGCTGTGTGTTCAGCGTGACCAGCACGTCCAGGTTGGTTTTGGTCTCGTCCGGGAGCATTCCCATGTACTTGCGCTGGAATGCCGCCAGGCGGGCATCCTGCTCATCCAGCTTTTGCTTGGCGTCGGCCAACTGGCTCGTCAGGAAGCTGGTGGTCCCTTGAGCGCTTTCTTCCCGCTGGTGGATGTTTTCATCCACGAACATCGAGGAGATCTCAGCGCACACCTGCTGGGCGGCGCTGGCATGGTCAAGGGTTACTTCGATCGAAAAGCCCGGCACGATGTCTTCCCGCGATCGGGCGATGGGCTTGAGCGGCGTAACCGTGATGTCCTTTTGCAGCTCCGCCACCAGGTCGTCCATGGTTTTGCTGGCGACCTCGCTCCTGAAGAGCTTCAGCCGTTCGATGATGGGCTGTAAGCGCGTCCGGCTAAGGACCTGCTCCTGAATGTTGGAGACCCGCGCGTTCAGGTCCTCCGTAATGACGGGCGGCACAATCGTATCCGGCACTCGCTGGCTCTCAACCAGGAGCAGCGATTGCGATACATAGCGCGGCGGCAACACCCGCGATAGGCCATACCCGATGGCCGGGCCCAGCACCGCCGGGATCAGGACCCGTAGCCATCGACGCCGCAGAATCGCCGCGTAGTCGGCCGCCGTCAGCGGCTTTACTTTATTCATGTGCGGACTCGCAGTTTTGAAATAGGTGCCGGAAGGTCTGTTAAGAGGATGGGAAGGGGCTGTCAGATAATAACCGGTCCATTTCGGACCCAATACATCCCCTCACCCCTGCCCTCTCCCCGCAAGCGGGGAGAGGGTGACGCGAAGCGGCGGGTGAGGGGTGCCGGTTGGAAGGCCGTCTTTGCTTAAGAAAAGAGGCCGTACCGTTTCAGCTTCAGCGCCGTGAAACCTCAACAGTCCCCAAGTAATTCCGGGGTTGCCAGCTTCTTCTTCGTCAAGAGCAGCGCTGCGCCTGCGGCCAGGAAGATGCCGAGCAGCAGCACACTGCTGGCCTCCGGCGTGCTGAGGAACTCCTGTCCGGCCGTGTTCGGATCAGGCGTGAAAACGTTCAGATCACCGTTGTTGTTGTCGTGCGCGAGTGCCTGCGCCACGTCGTATTGCACGGGGGCGGTGTAATAGGTGCTGTTGTCCCAGGCATGATCCGTGATTGACCAGATCGCCCAGCTCAGATAGCCCCAGTTCCCGTGTGAATTGTCCTGGTCCGCGAAGATCTGATCGGCCAGGTAGGTAATCATGTTGTACTCTTGCTGCTGGGTCAAGTCGCTGGATAGTAAGGCGGGATTCGTAATAGGGACGCCCAGCGGCAGCGGCCCAAACTCCACACCGCCGGTGACAGGGTTGGTGCTCCCCGGGACGGCGGACCATTGCTGCCCAAGAGTGATATCGTGCAAGAAATCGTCGCACACAAATTCGGTTTGCACTCCGTTGACCGTACCCAGGTAGATCCCGACATAGAACCCGCCGTAAGTGTTGTGCGGAGCGGACTTGGGATTAGTAAACTTAATCATTACGTCCCCAGCGTAGCTCGCGACTGCCAGTGCCAGCATGGCAGTGAAACCAAGAAATGCCACTAAGAACCGCCTCTTCATATAACCCCCTCGGACTCCTGACCTATGTGTTCTTCACTCACCTAGTGTTCTGTAACATTTAACTCTTTACAGGCGCCCCATGCTCTTGTCGGTGATATTTACACTTGCGCGCCGCTGTATGACGAACTGCGGTAGCTGCCGCTACCGCAGTCCAAGGCGGGCTTCGCCCGCAAGTTCACGGCAGCGCCACAGGCGCCTTGGAGTGCGGCTGCGAAGCTGCCGCCTTGCCCACCATTGTCAAGAATTAAGTGTGACAGAACACTAGACATCGAGCGTTGCGGGACACCGGGAAGCCACTATTGTCCACGCCGACAAAGATCACCCCAACCAACGCGTGGGGTCATCTCCGCGCTGTCTGCGGGTTGGACGGGACGAGACCTGGACACAACTGACGGCACACTCTCAGCCCCAAATCCTGATCCGCCCGTCCGCCATAATGCCGACGCCTTGTGCAACCGCAACACGGCTTCCAGCCATCTTGTCCGTGCTACGTCGTCAGCCTTCGACGAAAGAGCGCGCCCGCTCCCAGCAGCATTCCGAGCAGAGCACCGCTGCTTGCCTCTGGAACGCGGGCACCGCCTTGCGACACATATCCCGTGTTGCTGCCGAAAGAAGTGTTGATGCTGCACGGGGAGGAGTCTGGTGCGAGACCACATGCCCCCATATGAGCCGCAACAAAAGCACCTTTGCTGTTAGCCCTAAGAACGCTGCCTGCATCCCCCCAGGTGCCGCTGATATCGGTCAACGTAAAGCTTATTGTCTCTAACGCGTACGTGAACGAATCGTGTTCGTTAATCGTTTGATTGAACCTCCCAAAGCCGTCTACCTGTCCGGACCCGCCGTTGCTCAACTCAGGACCGCTAAAGCCGGCGAGCTTCGTTCCTGTTAGATTACTAAGGCTGAAGCTGGTAGCGTTCACGTTCACGTCAGCCGCTGAACTGTCAGTAAACAGGAAGCCTGTGTCCGCAGTGAAAGTGATATTGGCCGTCGTCAAACTTACCCACTGGACGTCAACCGTCCCGAAAGTATTGCCCGAATATCCCGAGAGTTGAGAATTCGGGACGGTCAGGTCGTACACTTGGTCAGCGAAGGCCGGCGAACCCATCGCCAGCGCGAGACCTACAACTCCAAGGGTCAAAAGTAACCTTCGCATCGTCTTGTCACCCTCCTTATTGTGCATCCATCCTGCTCGTTTCATAGTCCCTCCTGTTTCTTGTTCGATCAGAGGCCTACAACCTAGCCGCCCCTGGGTGCGGTTGGTCTACAGACCTGGCTCCACAGCCCTTCTATTCTGATTAAGTGACGGCAATCTTCCTGCCAAACCTCGCCATATGTGCGATTCAAGTGAGGCAACTGCATCTCTAACGTAAGACTGGAGTTATTCACATCAGCCCCAGCGCGACGGGACGCCCTCTTCCCGACTCCATGCTGATGTCGCAAAACAATGCACATTTGCTCAAAACGGCTGCGCATCGGCTTTGGAGTGCGGCAGCTTGCAGCCGCCGGACTGCCTGCCAAGAATCACTCCTTGTTCAAAGCCGTCAAGGTCTGGCGAATCTCGCCAGCTTTCGCGTAACCTGGGTCGAGCTTCAGGGCCTTCTGCAGGCATTCAAGAGCTTGGGCGTGGTCCTTCTCCCCCTCGTAGGCCATGCCGAGGTGATACTGGAACTCAGCATCGTCCGGGGTCTTCTTCACGGCCTCTCTCAGCAGGTCGATCGCCGTCAGATAGGCGCCTTTTTTGTAGTAAGCCCAGCCCAGGGTGTCGGCAATCCCGGGGGAATCCGGCGCCGCCCGGCGCGCTTGTTGCGCCATGGCCAATGCCACGTCTAAATTCCCGCCGTGCTCGAGCATCGAATAGGCCAGATTGTTGGTCGCCGCCGCATTATCAGGGAAAATTGCCAGCGCCTTCCGGTAGAGATCCTGCCCGGCCTTCCAGTCGCCCTGCTGCTCTTCGACGATTGCAAGCCTGACGTAGCTTGCCAGGTCGCGCGGATTCTGCTGGATGGACTGCTGATACGTGGCCGCTGCCTTGTCGCGCTGGCCCTGAGCCAGCTCGACTTGGCCGAGCATCGACACTGCATTGGTATCCTTCGTGTTCAGGGTCCGGCATTTCTCGAGCGCCGCTTCCGCCTCTGGATATTGCTTTTGACTAGCAAGAAGCTGGCCGAGCAGCAGGTAGTCGCCTTCGTTATCCGGCGCCTTTGCGATCTCCTGCTTGACGCGGTCGATGGCCTTCTCGGGCTGCTTTTGCGCGACGTAAAGCACGGCGAGGCCGCGCAGCGCCCCGGCCCAGCCGGGGGCGGTTTGCAGTGCCTGCTCGTAATTGCTCTCCGCTTCTCTAAAGCGCTTTTCAGCCGTTAGCAAATCGCCCATGCCGCTGTAGCCCAACGGATTCTTGGGCGCCACCTCAATGGCCTTTTTCAAGTCCTCTTCCGCGACTTTCAGGTTGCCTTTGGATTCGCTCACCACCGCTCGGTACGAATAGCCGAGCGGCGACATCGGCAAAATCTGGACCAGCGCCTGGGCCGTTGTCTCCAGTTGACCGAACTCCCGCCGGTTGAGCTCAAGCCCCGCCAGGGCCTGCTGTGCGTCCGCCGCCTGCGGACGCAACTCGACCGTCTTGCGCCATTCCCGTTCGGCGAGATCCGCATTCCCCGTCTGGTTGTAAGCCATCCCGAGATAATAATGCGGCGCCGGGTTGTCGGGCTGCGTCTTCAGAACCGATTGAAGGGTCAGCACTGCGTCGTCCGGGCGTCCCTGGCGCACCTGAATCTCCCCCTTATCGATGAGCGCGCCGCCGTCGGCAGGATCCCGCTTCAGAGCCGCTGCGTTCACTTTCCAGGCTTCGTCCAAGTCATTCCGGGCAATCAGAAGCTGGGTGAAGTTTTTGACGACAACGGAATCCTCCGGGTGCTCCTGGTAGAGCGACCGGTACTCCGCCAGCGCCTTGTCCTGCTGGCCGGTCGCCAGGTAGAACTGGCCCAGCATCCGGTAGCCATCGGGATTCTTCTTGGCGGCCTGCTTGGCATCCTTCGCGGTCTGCTCGGCCTTGTCTTTTTCACCCTGGGCCATGTAAACGGCGATGATTGCAGCGCGGGGGATGGGGTTGGCGGGAGCCATGTGAATGGCCTTTTGCGCTTCCTGCTCCGCCTCGGCAAAGCGGTGCTGCCGCGCGTAGAACGCCTCCAGCGCCAGAACCGGCTGGATTGATTGGGGCGCAAGAGAAGCCGCCTTCTGGTAATCCTGTTCTGCGGCGGGAAGTTGTTTCGCTCCCTCTTCGAGCATCGCCAGATCGAGATATTTGGCCTCGACGGGAGCCAGCTTGACCGACTTCTTCATTTCCACCAGAGCTTGATCTACATGTCCCTGGGCCGCTTCCACATGGGCCAGCAGCGCGCACGCGTCGGCGTTCTTAGGGTCGTGCGCGCGCACCAGCCTGGCCTTTTGCTCAGCGTCGGCGGTCTTCCGGCCTGCCAGCAACAGGTAACCCAGGTCGATCTGGGCTTTCCAGTACTGCGGCGCCAGATCGACGGTGTTGCTCAGCTCCCGATACGCCTGGCTGATCAGGCCGAGTCTCAAGTCGCATTGCGCCATCTCGTAATGGGCGTCGGCATAGCGCGGATCGATGCGAATGGCGTTGCGCAGCTCGATTTTGGCCGAGTCGTAATGCCCTTTTTCGAAATATCGCACCGCGGCATTGTAGTATTTGTGCTTGCGAACGTTTGGATCGCGGGAGCAGCTTGAGGCCAGGGAGGTGGCAAGCGCCAGCGCCACCAGCAGGCAAAGCCGCCAATGCTTTCGGACGTTTTCTGAGGACAGAACTATTGACATGCCTTTATTTTTAGGCGCTTTCGCCGAAACATCGACAAAAACTTGTCGATACGTGAATCTCAACTATGATCCGTACGTAGGGGTAGGGCTTGCCCTACCCTCGGGCGTCCCAGCCATTGCAAAAGGGTACGGCAAGCCGTACCCCTACGTTCGTTGCGGCACTCGACCTGCCCGGAGAAAAGCCGCACTCTGGGCAGCAGATCAACTTGGCTGCCTGCGGTTATATCGGGACACATTGCGTTGTTTATGGGTCAGGAGGATGCGGGATTTAATGACCACGCTTAGCTTGCGAAAGGAGGGGCGGCCCTGAAGCTTTCCGAATTCAGGGCCGCCGTGAAGTAGATGAACGCCAGCACGGAGCCAATTCCTTCTGGCAGTTGCCGGCCAGAGCCGAATCAGGCTAGGCGAACCGCTCGCGCTTCCGAAGTGTCAAGCCGACGCCACCCAACATAATGAGAAGCAGGAAGGCGCTCGAAGCCTCGGGAGTATTGAACTCGCCGCTGCTAATCGTCGCCTCCCACGCGGTGCCTGCTGGGTCCGCCGCCAGCGACGTCAGGATGGCGTTTGTGGCGGGGCCCGGCCCGAGGTTGCCTGGGGCACCCATAAGAGCGTTAAGACTGTAGTCAAAGCTGAACCCACCGGGGAGCCAAGTGCCATCAAAGTCCACATGTCCGTCACTGAACGCGAGCGTGTACGAGGCAGGCTGGCTGCCCGATCCTCCGACGTTGGCAGTGAACGAGTTTGACACAGGGTTGAAATCCTCTCCGACACCGCTGTATGTGAATAGCAAAGACGTGGTCGCAAAGGTAGTGGTGAGTGTATACGCGGTCCCGCCGCTATTCGTGAGCGTGCATGTGGTGCCTGCGCACGACCCGAAAGTGACGTTGATTGTTCCAAGGCCCGTACTAGTCAGAAGCACGTCTTGACTGCTCGGCCCTATGGTAACTTGGCCTGCCACCGCAGCCCTGCTTCCCAAAACGGCCAGCAAACCAGCGATGAGAACCAAATGGATCCACCGTGTTCGTTTCATCTTTTTACCCTCCTCATTGCCTATCGTTAACTTCAACTATGCCCGTTATGCAGGCACTCTGAATGCCAAACGCCCCAGGGTCAAATCTTACACAAAACCAACACCTTAGAGGATTCCAACCGGAAAGGAACTGCAATTCTTTGCACTTTCCATGCAAGGATCCTGCCGACCCGGCTATCAGTAGTGTTGCCACTGGAACCTCACTCCTAATCATCGCGCCTAGCGGCCGTACGTCAGGTTACTACCCCGTTAACGTATTGTGCAACTTAGTTGCCAACCCTAACTCGCACGTAAACCTAGTGGATGCAACAGAAACTGAGTAGTTGCCCTGCCGAAATATGCAAATCTTTGCACATTATATGCATTACGTTGCTGATCCCGGGCCCGCCTGTGCGTTGCTTCCTCCCAACGGGCTAAACCTCGTGGTACCCGCTCGCGGCCGATCTCCGTACAAGGCGGTACCGCGCTATGGTCGCACCTAGAAGTGAAGTTACCCCTCCAGCCGGGGAGCCGACGACCCGCACCACGCTACCCCAGCACCGAACTTCGGCCGCGAGCCCACCGCCCAATATCCTTTCCTCGGTCGGCACAAACCTCATTTCCACCGGGGTTTTGGGCGCCAGCGTTCGGGCGGTTCGAAACAGAATACCCGACTCACCGACATTCTCAATGGTGCCCGTGGCCCACTCTGACTCGCCCACCTTGCGAAAGCTGACCGGAGCGGAAATGGTGAACCGCTGACCACGCGCGACCTTCGTTCTGTTTGAGGGGCTCAAGGATAGAGTCGCCATACCGCGGCTTTGGCCGTGACCTTCCTTGCCAGTCTCCCCTTCCTGCGCACTGTGCTCGGGGAATCATCCATTGACGATGTTCGAATCGCGCCATCTTGCAACTCAAGCGGGCGGGCCATCGACGTTCACCAGACTCACACGCAATCGTGTTGCCAAACCCGAACTCTGTTACTGTCCCTGAGAATCCAGAGCGGCAGCCTTCACGACCCGGTACCAAAGTGCAAACCGTTGCGCATAAACTGCATTGTCCCGGCGGGCGCCTTGCCGTCAGGCGGTGGGAGCGATTCAAATCAGCAAAGCGGATTCAAAGTTGGACGAGGCTCAGAGACCGGATTGTCCCAGGCGGAAGCCGCAACTCGCTTCCGAGTACACCCGCTCGATCGCCGTTCCCGGTTTTCGAGGATCGGGCCGCGCGACGCGCTCCACCATGGACGCGTCAACCTCCACAGCCACCGACTTTTGAAGCATCTCCACTGAGATCACGAGGCGGGCAACGCCTTTGGCGCGGACAAGAATCCCTTCAACGCTCTCCAGGGGACCGGCTGTAATCCGCACCCAATCGCCACACTTGAGGAAGGGATGGGGTTCAGCGCGCATGGAGCCATCCACCGCGCGGCGAACAGCGTCAATCTCAGATTCCGGGATCGAGGCGACCCGGCCCCCGCTGGCAACCACCGAGAAGATGCCAGGGGTGGTCATGATTTGCAGTTGCCGGTCGAGGCCGCCCCTAAGAAACACATAGGAGGGAAACAAGGGTAGCGCCAGGGTCTTCACCCGGTCCTTCCAGCGGTGCCTGGCAGTATACAGCGGCAGGAAAACGTCAAATCCTTTGCGCGCCAGAATATCCGCCACCGTCTTCTCGTGCTTGTGGCGCGTGTATAGCGCGTGCCACGCCAAGTCTGGCTCGAATCTTTCGATGCTCATAGCACCCATGCTGGACGAGGTGTGCAGCTCCGCCCTGTAGCTTACAGATTGCGATTTCCTGTAAGCCCCAAAACGACCCTTTTGCTTAATGCCGCTCTGCCCCTGCCCGGCATTCCCGCTCACCGCTTGCGCGGAAACAGAGCGAAACATGAGCGGGCAAGCGTTGTGTGAGGGGTCTGCTACGGGTGTGACACTCGGATTGAGAGCCAGCCGTTCATCCCCTCCAGCACGAACAGCGCAACTCAATTTGGGGTTGTACAGTGAACGAGAATATCCGACCCAGAAACAGAGTCAATGGCCCGTGGGTGCCAGTCAATAGCACTGGGCAGTGCCAGTTATTGAATTGTTATGCGAACTGGAGTAAACTCTGTTTTCCTCTCCTCCTGAGACTATGCCTAAGTTCAGCTTTGCGTAAGTTCGCTCACGTATTCTCGCACCCCCTCACCCGCCGCTTCGCGTCACCATCTCCCCGCAAGCGGGGAGATGGGCTGGGGGTGAGGGGTTCTGATCGTGCGCGTGTCTCTGGTCCCGGAGTCCCGTTCGACCGCGCTCTCCCGCGGCAAGCCTCGGGCGGCTGGCAGAAACCCGATAGACTGCGTAAGGTTTGTCACGGCACCCAGCGCCGTGACTTCCATCATTACGGTGGGCCTATGGATCACAATAACGACGGTTCGAATAGCCCCATCCGCATCTTGATCGCAGACGATCATCCGCTGTTTCGTTATGGGGTTCGAAGGCTACTCGAGACCGAGCCGGGCTTCAGTGTGGTTGGGGAAGCCGCCGACGGCAAAGAGGTGGTCGAGCTCGTAAGAAGGTTGGAACCCCATGTTCTGCTATTAGACCTTGCCATGCCACGATTCTCGGGACTCGATGCCTTGCGCGAGCTGGCGAATTTGTCCTTGCCGATGCGTACCATCGTGTTGGCCGCCGAAGTAGAGAGACCCCAGATCGCGGAGGCCCTTCAGCTCGGCGCGCGAGGCATTGTTCTGAAGGAATCGGCCACACAGATGCTGATCGATAGCATTCATGCCGTCTTAAGAGGACAGTACTGGGTGGGCCGTGAAAGCGTGTCGGATCTCGTCGAATTGCTTCATCGTTACCTGCCACGCCCGGCGGGGAGACCGCTGGGAGAGAATTTCGGCCTGAGCCCGAGAGAGATGCAGGTGGCAGGAGAGGCTGTGGCGGGCCTTTCGAACATGGAGATTGCTCAAAAACTGGCGCTCAGCGAACAGACTGTGAAACATCACATGACCAACGTCTTCGATAAGCTCGGTGTGTCGAATCGAATGGAGCTGGCGCTCTTTATGGTTGCACACCAACTGGGCCAGGATTAACAATTCCCCTCTACCTTGCCATTCAGACCCCACTGTTGCGAATCTCTACAGGTCCTTGCTGACGGCCTTCCTGACCGCCGCCCTTTGACAACCTAAAATAGCGCCGCGCTTCGGACCCAGTACATCCCCTCACCCCGGCCCTCTCCCCGCAGGCGGGGAGAGGGGGAACCACGCAGCGGCGGGTGAGGGGTGACGCGAAGCGGCGGGTGAGGGGCGCCGGTGGGAAGTCGGTGTCTGCCCGCGATGTTCTCACGTTAAGTGAACTGCATTGGGGCTAGGACACGACCCATTGGGGCAGTGAAATTTCCAAGCGTCCGCCACGTCCTGGGACGGACTCGATCTCGACCTCGCCGCCCAGAGCACGCACCCGCTCTTGGATCACGCGCGGTCCCTTACCGAGCAAGTCCAGTTCTGCTTGAGTAAGCCGGCCCGAAAACTCGAAGCCCCGGCCGTTGTCTTCGATCGATAGCCTCCAACCGTCCCCTTGCCGGGTGAGGTTGACGGTCGCGTAACTCGCCCGGCTGTGCTTTCGGACGTTGACCAACGCTTCCTGAACGATACGAATGATCTCTCGGCCAACCGCGGGCGGCAGCGCGGTGGCCCGGCCGTCGCAGGAAAGGCTCGTGGCAATGCCCGTCTCCCGACGGAATCGGTCCACGATTTCCGCCAGACACGCGACCAACTGCCCCGGAGGCAGCTCGACAGGCTTCACCTGCTGCATCAACTCGCGCACACTTACAATCTCTTCGTGCAGGATGTGTTGAGCGCGATTCATTTCGTCCGCGATCTGATCGGGGGTGGCCGCAGCCAGGTGGCGCAACACCTCCAGCTCCATCTCCACGGCGACCAGAGATTGAACAATCCCGTCGTGAAGCTCGTGCGCAAGCTGGGTACGGTCCAGCCTCCGGGCGCGGAGCCGCAGGCGACGAAGCTCGTAGATGCTGCGGATGGATGGTCCCACCTCACCAACCAGGTCCTGAAGGAGGCGCAGGTCTTCACGCTGTCCGCCGCTCGCATTGAAGACGAAGATTCGGCCGGACCAATCGGGCCGGTACTCGAAACTGACACACAACGCCGATCGCAGGCCGTTGCGGGCAACGAACTCTGCGGGAATAGAACAGGACGTCGAGCGTAGATGGCCTTCTTGAGAAAGCGCTCGGAATCGGAGTGGCCACTCTGCCGCCGGACGACGCCTGGTAACGCACCAAGCGTTCGCGGGAACGGGAAACAGGTAGGTGTTGCGTCCAGTGAGTGGAAGCTCGGAGAACTCTACCTTTCCGGTGCCGGCTAGGCCGGCCTGGTACAGAAATACCTTGGAGGTGCTGCTTTCTCGGACTACAAGAGCGACCCCGCCGGCTCCAAACAGATTGAGGATGGCGCAGAGGAACTCGCTCAAAGTCGCCTTGATGCTGGCCTCTCTCGTCGCCTCCCGAACCAGGTGGCCGATTACTGATCGCCGCGAGCGATGGTCGTTCTTGCGCGCTATCCAATATCCGAGCAGGCAGCCTCCCGACAGAATTCCGATGCACCAGCTTGCCGCGTCCGAGCGGAAGCGCCTGGCTACCGTGAGATCCACCAGCCGGGGGGCGACCTTCAGGCCCACGGCTTCAAGCCACACCAGCACGACCAGCGACACAGCGGTCGCAAATGTCGCCTTAAAGCCCCACCGGTACGCCGCCGCCAGCGATGCAAACAGGTAAAAGACGAGGAACAGAGCGATGGGACCCCCGGCGAACAACATCAGGGAAGCAGCCCCCAGGACGTCTCCAGTGTGCAATACCACCCGAAACTTCGCTGAGATATCCGGCTGGGATCGAATGCTCAGCAAAACCAGCGCCGCAAAAACAGCATAGGCCAGAATCAGGCCCGTTGCCACGTTGGCGTACGGCCGGTAAGATTCAGGCCTGAGGCAAACGACGGCGATGGAGCCGAGCCCAACGATCAGCCGCCAAGCAGCTAATACACCTTCAACCCGCCGGGCTTCGCTAACCTGCGGCGAGTCGAGAAGGCCCGCCGCGACCTTGCGCGATTTCAGCATAGACACCTCCCCCACGCTGGGCGGTTATCGGAGCGGATGACACCTTGCCACGGTCACGGACCCGCGCCACAGCGCCCGAAGCTGACTGCCTGTTCTAATAGCTATGGGAAGGGAGGACCCGATAAACTGTCGCCAGTGCCCGTGGAAACACCCCGATGTTCATCACCCCAGAAAGCCCCCTGCAGATGATACGCCCGCGAACACCAAGGCTCGCACACGTCTATCCCGACCCGATCTTGTCGCGGGTCAGTGAAGCCATGACGAATCTGGAGAGCCTGGATCGTTCCAACTTAGAGAAATTCCCCCTCCCTCACACCTATGCCAGAGTTTATACAGTATCGAACACGTCTGTGTCAAGGTCTCCTTCAAAGTTCCAGAAGTGTCGCAACACAAAGGGCCGCTATTTAGGGTTGGCAATCTCATCGCGGAATTGATAATCTTGCGCCATGAGGCAAGCCTGCTGACCGGGACGGCTTCTTAAAGTTGGCCGACCTCGAAGCGGCCATCACGGATCAGACCGCTGTGATGTCGCTCATGTGGGCGAAGAATGAAACGGGCGTGTTATTTCCTGTCGAGAAGATTGCCGAAATCTGCCGTTCGCGGGGCGTGCTGTACCACTGCGACGCGGTGCAAGCGGCGGGCAAAGTGGAGATCGATGTGCAAAAGGTTCCGGCGGATTACTTGTCACTGACCGGCCACAAGTTTCACGCGCCAAAAGGAATTGGCGCGCTGTACGTCCGCCGCAAAGCGCCGTTCGCGCCTTTAATTTACGGCGGCCACCAGGAGCGCAACCGGCGCGGCGGTACGGAGAGTGTGCCGCTGATCGTAGGGATGGGCAAAGCCGCCGAACTTGCCCGAATACGAAATGTAGTGCAATGCTCGCTCTCCAGCGTTGCGGCTTTTCCAGTTGCTTTTTGGAAACTAATTGGGAAATATTTTAGAACCTTTGAAGTTAAATTCTGCACGTTTTTGGCAGAATATTTTGGCTATTGCTGTTTCGCCCTGTATTTACGCGGCTTTGGAGGCATTTCAAAGTGCCTCCAACTTTTCCTTTTTGGTTCCGGCTATGCCGGGTGAGGAATTCATGGTTTCTGCCTGCGACTGCGGGACGCTCCTGCCGGTAATACGCATGAAAGTAGCCAATGTCAATGGGCAATGACGCGTACTTTCCCCAGTCAACGTGGTAGTAGAACAAGGTCACGTACCGATTGCCTTCGTTGGTCACTGTGATACGGCATGACTTTCGGAACGGCATGGGCCAGTAACTGTTGCGTGCGCAGCCAAAGGAGCTGTCGCGGACCATCATGGAATCGAGATTCCTTCCGTATCCGTGTCCCACGCCGAAGAAATCTCCCAGGGGTGAGTCCACGCTGGGCGTTTTCTCCCGTCGTAGTAGACCCTCAGCCGCAGCAGTCGAGGCCATGCGTATTCGTTGTCCGCCACCGTCAACCAGATGTGCGTCACCATGCCCGGACCGGTAAGATCCGCCATCACCAGCGTCTCGCCCGGCATGATGCG
>DATKST010000106.1:0-28065 GCA_035531475.1 Terriglobia bacterium | reverse complement strand
GTCATGGCCCTGGGTGACGGCATGGCCAGTGTGGCCGGGCAGTCGCTTGCCGGGCCGAAGTTGCCGCTGAACCCGCAAAAGTCCTGGGCCGGAGCGGCGGCCTTCGCCATCTTTGGAGCCGCTGGCGCTTACGCGCTCATCCGCTGGGTGGGGCCGTCGGTCCCGCCGGAGCGCGCCGCGTGCCTCGCCATCCTGACGGCCTTGGTAGGCGCGGTGGTGGAAAGCCTCCCTATCCGTTTGGATGACAACGTTACGGTGCCCCTGGTCTCGGGCGCTTTCCTCTATTGCGCATCGATGTTCGCGGCCTCGGCGCTCGCCAGCAACCTGCCCTATCTTGGCCGCCGCACCATCCTGGCGCTGATCGTGAACGCTCTGCTTGCATTGGTTGCGATTTCCCTTCGGCTTGTAACCCGATCGGGTGCGGGAACGGGCTTCATCCTGGGTGTGGCCGTCTACATGGGCTACGGCGCCAAGAGCTTCCTTCTGCTCCTGGCTTTCTTCGCGCTCGGTTCCATCGCCACGCGGCTGGGATATGCTGCAAAGGCCGCGCGCGGCATTGCAGAGCGGCGGCGGGGGGCGCGAGGCTGGAAGGAAGCGGCGGCCAATGTGCTGGCGGCGGCATTCTTTTCGATTCTGGTCATCACCACCCACCATGAGCGTGCCTTCCTTCTGGCCATGATTGCCGCGTTGGCCGAGGCAGCGGGTGATACGGTGGCCAGTGAAATCGGGCAATGGCTTTCGCCACGCGCCTATTTGATCACCACGTTCGCGGCGGTCCCGGCCGGCGAAAATGGGGGTATTTCATTCGCCGGGAGCGCCACAGGGATTCTGGCTTCGGCGCTGATCGCGGCGCTCGGCTGGGCGCTTGGGCTTTCAACCCTGGGAAGCGCCGCGGTCGTTCTTCTAGCCGCCCTGGGTGGGAATTACTTCGACAGCCTGTTGGGAGCAACGCTCGAGCGCCGTGGCCTTCTGACCAACGGCACGGTGAACTTCGCGAGCACTTGCTTGGCGGGTGGGTTGGCTCTGGCCTGGGCGCTGCACGTCGGCTACTGAAGGGCCCTTCCGGTTTGTGCGCCAAGCCGTTTCAATCCCGCAGTTCTGTGGCCCCGATCTGTGCTACCTTTTTCTTGTTACGCGCCATCCGGGCGCTTGGGGTGCCTTCGGTGTTCTTGACGAGCATGGTGACTTGGTTTTTGCTCACCACGGCAGCCATTCAACCGCCATCGCAGCCTGGACTTTATTACCTCACCAAGACCGGTGTTGAACGGATCGAGGGCCGGGCCGTGACGTTGGAGTCAGGAGGCGGTTCGCGCAAACTCTCCGTCAAAACCCCTCTTGCCTCAAACGGCGTCCGCGCCGAGATTCTGGGTGAACACGCTCAGATCACTCTCAACTCGTCGCCTGTCTTTTATTTCCGGCCCGAGAAAAACACGGATACGGTTGTGGGCGACCTGGCCCTGGTCCGGCTGAGAATCCGCCATCACCATCGGGAGTTTGAGGTCAGTGCCAAAGGCGAGTGGAATTCCACGTCCGGAATTTCTTTGAAGGATCAAATTCTTTATTATCTCAAGCAAGAGGATTCGGGATTGTACAAAATCACCTCCGCTGACGATCTTGATTCTGGCGAATACGGATTCTATGAATTTCGCGGTAATGGCCGGCCCGGGCTTCTTTACGATTTTTCCGTGAAATAGATATCAAAGGTTAAATCCTGGATTTTTCCGGCGCCAATACCTTTCCGGCGGTCCATTCAGGAGCATCGCATCGGGCCCCCGGCAGAAAAGCCCAGCCGCGCTAGTGGGTCAGTTTGCTGTAGCGGCGGTCTCTGACCGCCGGAAGCTGTTGATAAATAAAAGTCGGCGGTCAGAGACCGCCGCTACAGCAGCGAAAATGTACCACTACCCCAGCCGTGTGCGGCTTGCATTTTTGGGGAGCGGTCACCCTTGACTATCCGCACCGCTCACGCTATGGTGTATAGCCCGGCCGCGATCCGCCAACCACCGGGCGGTTATTTTAACCAGAAAATAAATTTATGGAGGTTTCATGAACGCGAAGAAGGTCCTTGAGTTCGCCGCCGCGAACAACGTCAAAATGGTGGACGTTCGCTTCACCGATCTGCCTGGGATTTGGCATCACGTCACCTATCCGATCGATCAAGTGGACGAGGGCTCGTTTGAAGACGGGTTCGGCATGGACGGATCGAGCATCCGTGGCTGGGCGGCCATCCACGAGAGCGATATGCTGCTGGTCCCTGATCCAAGCTGGACCATGTTGGATGCCTTTACGGATACGCCCACGCTGGTGATGATCGGCGACATCATTGATCCCATCACCAAGGAGCATTACCTGAAGGATCCCCGCAACATCGCCAAGAAGGCGGAGAATTATCTGGCCTACAGTGGCGTTGGCGACACCGCTTATTTCGGCGCGGAGGCGGAATTCTTTATCTTCGATAACATCCGCTTCGACCAGGCGCAGCAGCACGGCTACTACTTCATCGACGCCGAGGAAGGCCGGTGGAATTCAGGCCGTGAGAAGGATAACCTGGGTTACAGGCCGCGTTACAAGGAAGGCTACTTCCCGGTTCCGCCCACCGATCACTACCAGAACTTGCGAAGCGAAATGGTGCTGGCCATGGAGAAAGCCGGCCTCACTATTGAGTGCCACCATCACGAAGTGGCCACCGGGGGGCAGTCGGAAATCGATCAGCGATTCAATTCCCTGTTAAAGTCCGCCGACGGCATGATGATCTACAAGTACATGGTGCGCAATGTCGGGTACCAATACGGCAAGACCGTCACCTTCATGCCCAAGCCGCTGTTTCAGGATAACGGCTCCGGCATGCACACCCACCAGAGCATCTGGAAGGATGGAAAACCGCTCTTCGCCGGGGATAAGTATGCCGGCCTCAGCCAGATGGCGCTCTGGTATATCGGCGGCCTGTTGAAGCATGCTCCCTCCTTGGTGGCGCTCGCCGCTCCCACCACCAATTCCTACAAGCGGCTGGTGCCCGGATTCGAAGCGCCGGTGAACCTGGCCTATTCACGGCGCAACCGCAGCGCGGCGGTCCGCATCCCCATGTATTCGGCCAGCCCCAAATCGAAGCGTGTTGAGTTCCGTCCGCCCGATCCCTCCTGCAACCCCTATCTGGCGTTTGCAGCCATGCTCATGGCGGGACTGGACGGCATTGAGAACAAGATCGATCCCGGCGAGCCGCTCGACAAGGATATTTACGATCTCGGCCCCGAGGATTTGAAGAAGGTGCCGTCCCTTCCCGGAACGCTGGAAGAATCGCTTCGGGCGATGGAGAAGGATCATGACTTCCTGCTGAAGGGTGACGTGTTCAGCGAGGAGCTGATTGAGACTTGGATTGATTACAAGATGAAGAATGAGGTGCAGGCCGTCGGCATGCGCCCGCATCCCTACGAGTTCGCCCTTTACTACGATATTTAACCTGCCATGCCGGGCGGCGGGTGGAGTCATCCGCCGCCTTTCATCAATCCCTGGCTTTCAACTCGCTACTTTACTTTGCGATCTTTTCCACGGACGGCTCTGCGCCTGTAAGACCTCGAGCGGAAGCCTTGTTGGTCCGGATCTGGCGGGTGCCTCCATGCGGCGTGGGCCTGCTTGCCTTGGGACCTTTATCACAGACCGGTCTTCAGCCATCTCGATCCTCTCCATGCGGATGCCGAGCGTCCGTTCCAGTTGGCGCAAGTCTGCCCGCTGTTCTGTTTCGAAGAGCGTTGAAGCCAGTCCGTGTTCGCCGGCACGGCCGGTGCGCCCCACCCGGTGGATGAAGTTCTCCGCGACGTCGGGCAGATCGTAGTTAATGACGTGGGCAATATCCTGGACGTGAATGCCACGGGAAGCCAAATCGGTCGCCACCAGCACGCGGTAGCGGCCCTGCTGAAATCCGGCCAGGGCTGCCGTGCGCTGGGATTGCGAGCGGTCACCATGAATCATGGCCACGGCGAACCCTTCGCGGTCCAGGGTCTTGGCAAGCCGCTCGGTTCCGCGCTTGGTGCGCGCGAAGACCAGGCAGCGGCCGGTCTCCTGGGAAAGCAACCGGTGGAGCACTTCGTCTTTGCGGCCGGCAGCAACCTCAAACGCCTGGACTCGCACGTTCTCCGAGGGCTTCAGAATTGACCCAAACGCCAGGCGCACCGGATTCTTCAGATAATCATTGATCAGGTGCGCCACCGAGGCTTCGAGCGTGGCGGAAAAGCACATCGTCTGGCGCTCTTTGGGCAGAATGGACGCAATCCTGCGAATGGCGGGAAGAAATCCCATGTCTAACATGCGATCCGCTTCGTCCAGGACAAGAACCCGCAGCGCGTGGAAGTTAAAGAGCTTGCGCGCCAGATAATCTTCCAAGCGGCCCGGCGTGGCGACCACCAGGCGGGCACCCCTGCGAATGGCGCTCAGTTGTTGTCCTTCGGATAACCCGCCCACCACCAGAGCAGCGGGTGGAAGTTGCTTGCCTCTTAAAGCGTTATATTGATCCACCACCTGCATGGCGAGCTCACGGGTCGGAACCAGGACGAGTGCCTCGATCCCAGCCGGCTTTTGCCGGAGGAGTTGCTCGATAATGGGGATCAGGAATGCCAGCGTCTTGCCGGTGCCGGTCTGGGCGGTGGCGAGGATATCCTTGCCTTCAAGCGCCTGCGGAATGGCCGCCGCTTGAACCGGAGTGGGCGTCGAAAAATGCGCCAGCGCCAGGCGCTCCTTGGTGTAAGTGGTTATGGGAAACTCAGAAAAATCCTGCATCGATATTGCCTTCTCTCTGGCGGAAGCGAACGCGGCGCGCACACGGGCTTCCGGGCGAGCACAGCAACTTGCAAAGCCAGCTTTGGTTTGAATTACGCTGAAGCCATCCGGAGGGAACCGAAGGTGAGAGGTCTCAGATCATAAACTAAACCTGGAGCAACCGCACCGCACAACCGAGGTACTAAGCGCACTTTCAGTATAACACACTCTTGAGAAGGGCCTTGTAAAGCGGTCAAAGCCAACCAATGGAGAGCTGTTTCCAAAGACCATCGCGCTTCAATGCTGCTGCTTCACCACTGCCATGTAAGCGCGAAGCGTGACAAAGCGATAACCTCTGCTCTTAAGCTCTGGTATCAGCCGGGTGAGCAACTGTACGGACTGCGGCAGTTCGTGGAACACCAGGATATGATCGTAAACCCCCTGGCGCTCGCGCTGGGCGAGGGTGCGCAAAACGTAGTCATAATCCGATGGCTTGGGACATTTCGAGAGATCATGGCCCACGCAGAAGTAGTCTTCGGAATCCACATCTCGCAGATCCGGTGCTACGGAATGGTCTTTCGTCATGACACGGTAGCCCTCCGCCTCAATCTTTTCCTGGAGAGCCGGCCAGATGTCCCAGTCCGGAGGGCGCAGGAATACCGGCTTCACGCCGGTAATACCCTGGATCATTTGCGAGGCGCGATCGATATCATGCAATATCCAAACGTCGCCGTATCGCTTTTCCATCAGCCGGAAATCGCCGTGGCCATAGGTGTGATTTTCAATCTCGTGGCCTCGCTGGTGTTCCTCCTCCGCAGCTTCCCGGCAAACGCCGCCGTCCACTTTGCGGCATAACGGGTCGGCGTTCTTGGAAAGCCGCCAGCCCATCACGAAGAACGTCGCTTTCACATTCTGCCGGTCGAGCAGGTCGAGCAGACTCGCGGAAGGGATGCCCTTTCCCGACCGCGTTCCCATCAGCACGTAAGGTTTCGGACCATCGTCAAAAGTCAGCGCGATGAGTTTCGTACCTTGAGACGGTCCCCGCCGCGCCGCCGCCTGGTCGCCGCGAGGGTTAACGGCTGGGGACGATGCAGGCGCGGAACCTGCTGTAAGCAGGGACCAGATCATCAGCATGCAGAGGGTGACGGTTCGCAATCGAGCTCCTTGTGAGGATTTCTGGATATATGTGAATGCCTCCGCCGTAGCCTTTCGCGTTGCCTCTCGAAAATAACACGAAGCCGGCCATCCAAACCACTTAAAGCCGGTTGACGGGTGTGCGTCATGAGTGCCCAGCAGGCAGTGAGCCGGGAGATCGGTTACTCCCAGACCCACAGGGAGCGGATGCGTTACGCCGAATTTCGCCGCCAAGGTTTATTTGTGGGATCGGAGGTGATGGAGGCGGGCTGCAAAACCTTGGCCGGATTGCGTCTCCAGGACTTCTCAACCGGAGGGGACGTAGGGGTAGGGCTTGCCCTACCCTAATTGGCTGTTCGGGAATGCTGAGGGTACGGCAAGCCGTACCCCTACCGTTCGCAACGTCCGGTCGAAGCAGCGGCCCGAACTCTCCCGCTTCCCGGCGGCTTCGGCGCTGGGGACAGCGCCGCTACAATGGACTTCGCCCTAATTTGTAACCTGCCATTTGCAATCAGGTTTGAGTTGCCCCGTCATAGATAGAACAAACTCAGGCGTGGAATTCCGTAGTGTTTGAAGAGCTGTTTTTTGAAATATTGGCGGCTGAGGGATTCGAATTGCGGCGTGGGAACTCTGCGCCGGAACGGAGTCAGTTCTCTTTCCACTTCGGTTTGAAGCTGGACCAACAGATCGGTTGAGGAAGCACGCGTGAGTGAGGCCACCAGCTTTTCCTCGAAGGCGGTGAGCCGTCTTTCCAGTCCTTCCAGGTCCGTCAGATTTTCGGACGAACTTTTCTCGACAATTTGCTCCAGCTCCCTGGCGATCTCTTCAATCTCATCAGCCAGTGAGGCCTTTCCCTGCTTTTCCTGATTCGCACGTGCCGCGCCCAATGCTTGGAAGTGGCTTCGAAGATGGGCGAGCAACTCATCCGGTGGGAAAGGATCCGGTTCCGCTTTCGAACCCGCCAAACTGCCGCTCTGGATGGCATCGGTTTTTGCCACTTCGGCTGCTTTGTACACTTCCTGCGCGCAGTAGGCGAGGCTGTTGACCTTTTGAAAGCGGGCAGGACGCTTGGTAAACTTCTCAAAGGACCTTTGGATGCCGGCCTCCACCGCTTCAAGCGGAATGCCGGCTTCCTTCCAGGCTTCGATCAAGGCCCAATCAAGCGTGGAGAGCAGCGTAGCCGAGCCGCGGCAGCGCTGAAAGCATTGCTCGATTTCGGTGAAGTAGTTGAAGTAATTTTCCAAATGCGATGACTCTCACATGCAGTGACCAGTGACCAGTGACAGAAATGAGAAAATTCTTGATTGCGGTTCGGCTCTTGCCGCTTGTCACTTGGCTTTTGACTTTCGTGGCTGATTTCGCGCGAAAATAATGCGCAGACCTTCCAATGTAAGAGACGCCTCCACCGGCGGCTTATATTTTGAGGCGGGGGCAACCCAGGAAGCCTGGCCGCCCGTGGCCACCACGCGCGTTTCCGGCCCCATGACGGCACAGAGACGGTCCAGGATGCCATCCACCAGCCCCACGGCACCGTAAAATAAACCGGCTTGCATGCTGCTGACGGTGTTGGTGCCGATCACCGTTTGCGGCTCACGGATCTCAACGCGGGGCAGCCTTGCGGCGCGTTGGAAGAGCGCCTCGGAAGAAATGCCGATGCCCGGAGCGATGACGCCGCCCAGATATTCGCCCAGCCCTGAAACCACGTCAAAAGTGATGGCCGTCCCAAAGTCCACGATGATGCAGGGCCCGCCGTATTTTTCAAAAGCCGCCACGCTGTTGGCAATGCGGTCAGCACCGACCTCCAGCGGATTGTCATAGTGAATGGCCATCCCGGTGCGTGTGCCGGGTTCAAGGAAAAGCGGCTTCAACCCAAAATACTTTTCCGCCATCTCCGCCAGGATGCCGTTCAGAGGGGGGACGACACTGGCAATGATCATGGATTTGACGCTGTCCGGCCGGTGGCCGTCAAGCAGGAAAAGATTCTTGATGAGGATGCCATATTCGTCCGCCGTCTGAGCGCGATTGGTGGTGAGGCGCCATTGGGCGCGTAAGGTTTCGCCCTGGAAAATGCCCAGGACCGTGTTGCTGTTGCCGACGTCAATGACAAGAAGCATGGGAAAACCTCAAAAGCAGTGATAAGTGAATAGTGATTAGTGCTAAGCGATAAGCGGTTTGTGGTAAGTGACAAGCAACCGGTTCCTTGCATGACACTCACCACTTACCACTTGCCACTTATCACTCAACATGGTCATTGCCCTTTAACTCGAAAACCTCACCCGAGATCAATGATTCCACGCGGCCGTCGTCAAAGCGCACACGCAAGGCGCCGCCTGGCTCCAGCCCACAGGTGACGCCTTGAAACTCGCCTTTGCCGGTCACCACCCGCACCCGCTTGCCTTGGGCGAAGCTGGAACAGGCCGCCCACCTGGCGGCGATGGCCGCCGTGCCCTCTTCCAGTAGAAGATGGTAGAACTTCTGCACCTCTCCTAAAAGAGCAACCAGAAGATGAAGGCGCGAATAGGTCTTGTGACCTTCAATACGCAGCGAAGTGGCGATTTCAGCGAGCTCGGGTGGCATGCGGCGATGATTCACGTTGATGCCGATGCCGACGACGACCGAGTGCAGGCGGTCCACTTCGGCGCTCATCTCCGTGAGGATGCCACAAATTTTGCGGCCGTTCAGCAGCAGGTCATTGGGCCAGCGAATGTCCGGGCAGAGTCCTGTGGCGTTCAAGACGGCCTGCTGAGCGGCAAGCCCTGCCATCAATGTGATGCCTGGAGTGGCGGCGGGAGAAAGAGGCGGACGGAGAATGATGGAAGCGTAAATCCCGCTCGACTTCTCGGAATACCAGGTTCGTCCGAACCGTCCCCGGCCACCCGTTTGTTCTTCCGCCAGCACCACCGCGCCGTGCGGCGCCCGCTCTGAGGCGAGCCGCGCAGCCACCGTATTCGTGGAATCGGTCTTGAAAAAATGGAAGATCTTTGCACCAATTTCCTGGTCACCCAACTCCGCCCGCACCATGCTGGGAGTCAACAAGTCCGGAAGGCTTTCGAGCTGGTAACCATTGGCATGATGCCCCTTAATTTCCATGCCAAGTTCCCTCAGCTTCTCGATCCACATCCATACCTTACCCCGCGTGACGCCGATTTCGTCCGCGATCTTGGGTCCAGGAACAATCAGAGTCGCGTTTTGCACGAGCAGATGGAGCAGCTTGTCAATTCTGCGATCGGTGGGCTGCTGCTGCATGGATATTGACCCAGTATCCGTAGGGGCAACCCTGGTGATCGCCCGTGGGCGGGCACCAGGCCCGCCCCTACGAGCTGTCGCCCAGCCGGGCTAGGGACTCAACCACTTTCTTATAGTGGGCGCCAAGCTCCCGATGGCGGAGTTCTGCCCCGCGCACCACTTCTTTCGGAGCACGGCTGATAAATGACGGATTATCAAGTTGTTTCTTGATCTGTTGCAGGGACTGCTCAATTTTCGTCTTTTCTTTCTCGATCCGCGCTCGCTCCGCCCCAGCGTCCACCGGCTCATCCAGGAAAAGCTGAATGTCTCCGAAGCTGGTCCCACGAGAGCCATCCAAGTTGGCAGCCAAGCGGCCCCGTGTGAAGTTCAGAGCCTCGATTCCGGCGAGCCGCAGAATGGTCTCCTGCTGTTCGCGGAAGAGCTCAATCATCCGCAAATCTTCGCTCGACACCTGGGCGCTGGGCCTCTTCGCCTGCATGCCCAATTCCGCTTTGGCATTGCGCATGGCAACCACCAGCTCCTGGATCACCTGAAACTGCTTTTCGGAGACAGGATCGGCCATGCGCCCTGTGACCAGCTCGAAAGCGGTGAGTGAAATGGAAGCCTGCGCGCCGGAGTGAGGCAGTTGGTGCCATAACTCTTCCGTGATGAAAGGCATGAACGGATGCAACAAGTGCAAAGCGGCTTCAAAGGCCCGCGTCAGATTGATCCAGGCCGCGCTGGCCTTGTCCTGGCTTGCAGCAGTGATTTCCGGCTTCACCCACTCCAGGTACCAATCGCAGAACTCGTGCCAGAAAAAGTGGTAAATGGTGTGGGCTGCCTCATGGAAGCGATAGGCCGCGAACGACTCCTCTATTTCCCGGGTTACGCTCGTGAGGCGCGAGAAAATCCAACGGTCTGCGAGTTGGCTGGGCCGCTGCCGGTTGGCGCCGGAATCATCGGTTGAAAGCAGCTCGGGTGCTGCGATTCTCATTTCAAAGCCCAGGCCGGGCAAGGGTTCCAAAGCCACACCGATTTCATCACGCGCCGCCTCGGGCAGCTTCGCCAGATTCATCAGGATAAAACGCCCGGCATTCCAGATTTTGTTGGCAAAGGCCCGGTAGGATTCAACCTTGTCCTGGCTGAAGGCGATGTCCGTGCCCGGCGCGGCGCTGATGGCCAAAGCAAAGCGCACCGCGTCCGTGCCGTATTTTTCGGTGACTTCAAGCGGGTCCAGGACGTTGCCTTTCGTTTTTGACATCTTCTGCCGTTCGGCGTCACGGACCAGCGCATGGATATACAGCTCGCGGAAAGGAACATCGTTCATGAACTTCAGGCCCAGCATGACCATGCGCGCGCCCCAGAAGAACAAAATGTCCTCGCCCATAATCATCAGGTCGTTGGGATAGAAGCGGCGCAAATCGGGCGTCTCCTCCGGCCAGCCCAGCGTGGCGAACGGCCAGAGCGCCGAGCTGAACCAGGTGTCGAGCACGTCCGGATCGGGCCGGAGCTTCTCACCTTGGCACTTGGGGCACGCCGTCGGAGCATCGATGGCCACGATCACTTCGTTACAAGCGTCGCAATACCACGCCGGGATACGATGCCCCCACCAAAGTTGGCGGGAAATGCACCAATCGTGGATGTTGCTCATCCAATTCAGATATTTCTTGCGGCCGCTTTCCGGAAGAATCTTGATCCGCACGTCCTCCACCGCTTGAACTGCCACCTCCGCCAGCGGCTGCATCTTCATAAACCACTGCATGGAGAGCAACGGCTCAACCACCGTTTTGCAGCGTTGGCAAGCGCCCACATTCAGCGCGTAATCCTGAGTCCTTTCGAGCAATTCCTGCTTGCTGAGATCACTGAGGACGGCCTCGCGGGCCTCGTAGCGGTCGAGCCCTTGATAAGCAGCGCCTGCGTTGACCGTCATCCGCGCATCGGTCCCGATCACGGTGACGGTCGGTAGGTTGTGGCGTTGGGCGATGGCAAAATCGTTCGGATCGTGAGCGGGAGTCACCTTAACAGCGCCGGTTCCGAATGCTGGATCGACGAATTCATCGGCAATGATAGGGATCAGCCGGTGCTGGAGCGGGAGCAGAACTTGCCTGCCGATCAGAGCTTGATAGCGCCCATCCTTCGGATTGACGGCGATGGCCGTATCACCCAGCATGGTTTCCGGTCGGGTGGTGGCGACGGTGATGTGCCCGGAGCCATCTTCAAAAAGATAGCGGATGAACCAGAGCTTGCCCTGGCGCTCTTCGTGAACCACCTCAAGGTCGGAGACCGCCGTCCCGCAGCGCGGACACCAGTTGACAATGTACAAGCCGCGATAAATGAGACCTTCCTGAAAAAGCCGGACAAAAACCTCCAGCACCGCGTGGGCGTATGCCGGGTCCAGCGTGAAGCGTTCGCGGGTCCAATCGACTGACGCTCCCAGACGTTCCATTTGCCTGCGGATCGTGCCGCCGCTTTCTTCCTTCCATTTCCAGCATCGCTCCAGGAATTTTTCGCGGTCCATCTCCAACCGGATTCTTTGACCTTCACGCTGCCAGGTTCTCTGCGCGTCAGGCCCCGGTTCGAGATCAGGAAACGCCTCACGGCCCAGCTCTCGCTCCACGATCATCTGGGTGGCGATGGAAGCGTGGTCGGTCCCCGGCAGCCAGAGCACGTCCTCGCCGCGCATACGATGCCAGCGCATCAGAATGTCAATTTCCGTATGCTCCAGCATGTGCCCCATGTGAAGCGAGCCGGTGATGTTGGGCGGCGGAATTACCAGGCAGAAGCGCGGGCGGGTGGCGTCATCACCGGGCCGGTACAGCTTCTGATCAATCCAGTAACGCGCCCATCGTGGCTCGATGGATTCGGGCGAATAGACCTTGGGAATTTCCACTTCCATCCGCATCAGCTCCTTGCTGGTGTCACCTGGGTTCATCATTCACCGCACTGGGTTTTGAAATTGGCATTCTAACCGCCAAGCTGTTCACTTCGTGTGACTCGTTGTAAGGGCGACCCTGGTGGCCGCCCACGGGCGGGCACGAGCCTCGCCCCAAGAGCTGGTACCGTAGCGCAGCAAGCGAGCCCTGCATTTGCTCTTTGCTGATCTACTGGGCAGAGACCGCCGCTACAGCAAGCCAGGAAGTGCCACTACCATTTACTGGCGATTATCCCCCCGGTTGATGATAACACAGGTGGTTTAGCTGCCCTGGGTAGTGGAACTTGGAGCGAAACCGGCACTTTTGGGTCGAGCGCGCGGAGGGATCGTGATGGGCGGGATGCGAGGCAAAAGAAAAAAGTTCCGGCACTGAAACGGCACGGTTAAAACCGTGCCCTGACGGTCCTCGAGTAGAACATCGTGAATAATCCGGATTAAGACTGGCCCGGAAAAAGGTCGTCGAGGCATTCCTCGGTTAGTTTCCTGGTAACCTGTTGAATCATTTCGGGGGAGAGGGCCAGTGGCGACATACGAACCACAACCCTTTGGACAATTGATTCGACCAACTTACGGTCAAAGGGCTGGGCCGCAGAAGAATCTGAGGCCATCGGTGGTTCTGCTTCTTGCGGACCGCCTACTGAGGGGCTGGAATGATCTTCCAATAAACCCGCAACCTCCTCCGGGGCTGCGGACGGCTCAGAAGATTGGCCCGGGGCGTCAGCCGGAGCCGTGATATGGACAAGGCCGATACTGGAAAGGGCCGCTTCCAGGAATGCCTGATTCAGGGCGGCCTCCGACGGGATTTCCCAGGATGGGTGGTCTTGCGATTTGCTGACCGGTGTTTCCGGCTCTGCGCTGGAAAAATCGTCCAGGGTGGCGGCGGTGGAACTTTCCACTTCTTCTTCCTTCACGGGGCTGATTGCAGCACCGGGTGCAGAAGCCGTGGAACTCTCCACTGCTTTCTCTGCGCCGGTACGCTCATTAGCCTCCATTCCCATGACGCTCGCCGGCATCTCAAAGGGTTCCTCGTCTTTCGCATTGAGGGCCAGCGGCTCCGGCGCAGCGATGGAAGCGAACCCGGTTTGCGCGATCCCGGATGGGTCTTTGGCTGATTTGTTTTCCTCAATCTCCACGCCAGAAACTTCCGGCCACAATGCAGAGAAAGATTCGCTGGGCACAGCCGCCGGAGATTCTTTCCAGGCAACCCCCTCTTTTACTGGCCAGAAGAGTGTTTCTGTTTCCAGTCCGGAATCTGCTGAAACGCCGGCCATCGGTTGCGGCGGCGCAGCCAACTCTTCGGCATGGGTGGCCGCTGGCGACCCGGTTTCCTGCATCTTGGGCACAACGAATCCTTTGGGTTGATTTTCAGGCTCCAGCGGAGTCGCACTTTTCAGCTCAGACTCCTCAATCGGGGCCGGGAAATGAAGCTCCGCAGTCACATCGGGCAGGACTGCCAGAACCGGCTCCTGCATTTCGGCATGATCCTGTTCCATTTGCCCCGCTTCATGCAGCTTCCAATCGCCCAGTTTTGACGCCGTATTATCCACGGGCAGGTGCAGTGCGGCTGAGCCAGTGTGATCCTCTGCCCGGATTTCCGCGAAATTAGTGTCCGGCTCTGAATCCGCCCCTTCGAATGTCTGCGGAGGGACTTGCATCACGGTGGGGCTGGCCTCCGGGGCTGCTTCCTGGGCGGAGAAGGCCACGATGGGTCCGGCCATTTCCAGTTCCCCAAACGTGCCGACGATTTCTGGCGAAGCATTTGGCATGGAAGCTGGAGGGCGATCTTCGCCTCTACGCGTGGGAACGGCTGCTTCCGGCATGGCGTGCCTGGCCGGAACCTCGATTTGGCCGATCGCAACTCCGGCAAGGCTTGGCAGGCCCTCTCCGTCAGCCTGCGATGGCGGGACAAATGAAAACTCCGGCGCGCCGGGTTCCAAGCTGTCTCCGGCGGTCAGAGGGCTCGATTCCCGTGCTCTGGCAAATTCGGTCTCCGCCACACTTTCGGTGTGGTGAGATTCGATGAACTCATGGGCGGAAGGCTCTGAGGTGAAAGCCGGAACCGCTTCGTAGGGAGCCGCTGGACTCGCTCCGGGAGAAGCTGCGACGGCGAATTCCGGCTCGAACAGACCGGCGCCTTCCGGGATTCCTTGAAAGCTGGCGGGCTGCGCCGGTTTTTCGGTGAATGAGAACTCTAGCGGAGATGGCGCTTCCTGCGCCGCCTTTGGCGCCGCTCCGGCCCTAGGGCTGGATTCCGAGGGTGCCGGACGCTCCTGCACCACCTTTGGAATAAATTCCTCGACTCGCGCCAAGAGATCGATCTTGTTAAACGGCTTTTTTACCACTCCGTCCGCCCTGACAGCTTTGACCCGCTCCTGGTCGAAGGGGTCGGCGTCACTGAAGGCCAGAATCACCGGAACGCCGCACAGGTCGGAGGATTTCTTCACGAAGTCGCAGACTTCGTAGCCGTCCCGCCCCGGCATGTCCACATCGGCCAGCACCATAACCGGCTTCAGGGTCGCGAGCTTCTTGATGGCGGCCACGCCGTTGGCCACCGTGACCACCTCCAGACCCTGCTCGGATAGCATCTCTGTAGCCATCCGCTGGATGGTCATATTGTCATCCGCCACTAAGATGATTCGCGACACGGAAGTTTCCTCTTTATAGATAAACTATGTACTACTAAATAAATAGCACCCGCTCGGAGAGAAGTCAAGCTGGTTTGGTGCGCCGCCTGGACTGTTTGATCCCAGCGCGCGACGCTCTCAAGCAGTGTGAGACACCCCCTACAAGACTCTTCGGTAGTCCTTTGGCAATTCTTGATCGCTTCCATGTTCAGTCTCTCCGATTGCCGGCAGTGACGCAGTTTGAAGTTTTGTGACATTGTTCGCCACCGTCATCCCCGCGAAGGCGGGGATCCATGCTCCGGACAACCCCTTTATCTGCACGAGTTCGGAATGCCACTGCGATATTCGGAGTGGCATTCCCGCTTTCGCGGGAATGACGATGAAGGAACAAATTGATTCACTACCGATTGCCGGAGTTGATGCTTCACGCTTTCGTTTCCGTTACAATGCCTGTGGCGGATTTCTTATAGGTGGAGTCTGAATGGTCTCCGAACGGCTCATTGTGGTAGGAGGAGTAGCGGCAGGCCTGAGTGCGGCCAGCCAGGCTCGCCGGGTCAATCCCCAGCTTGAAATCATCGTTTACGAAAAAGGGCCGGACATTTCCTATTCCGCGTGCGGGCTTCCCTATTTCATCTCCGGTGAGGTGCGTCGGGCGGATGATTTGCGGGTTTACTCCTCCGAGTTCTTCCGGGAGCGGCGGAATATTCAGGTGCTGACTCATCATGACGTCCGTGAGCTTTCCACCAGCCGCCGCCGCGTGACCGTTGCCGTTCCCGGTGGCGGCTTGCTCGAAGTTCACTATGACCACCTGGTGCTGGCCACCGGCGCAGAACCGGCCCGTCCCCTGATCGCGGGAATCGACCTTCCCGGCGTTTTCCATGTGAACGACTTGCAATCGGCGCAGGCCCTCCATCGCTTTCTCGAAGCAAAGCGCCCGCGCAAGGCGGTCATCATCGGCGGCGGGTATATCGGCCTGGAGATGGCGGAAGCACTGGTTACGCAGGGCATTGAAGTGACGCTGGTGGAGCATTCCGCCACGCTTTTTGAGTCCGTCGATGAGGAGATTTCCGCCATCGTCGATCAGGAGCTTTCGGCGCGGGGTGTGAAGGCTCTCCGAGGAGCTACGGTAACAGCTCTCCTTGCTGGAGGTGGCGGGCAAGTGCGGCGCGTGGTCTGGGAGGGCGGAGAAGGCTGCGGAACGGAGACCGACCTCGTGGTGCTGGCGACCGGAGTCCGTCCCCGCACGCGCCTGGCGGTGGAAGCGGGCATTCAACTGGGTCCCACCGGCGCCATCGCCGTGAACGAATATATGGAAACCAGCGCCGCCGCGGTGTTGGCCGCCGGAGATTGTGCGGAGTCCTTCCATCGGGTGAGCGAGCGTCCCACATACGTTCCGCTGGGCACCACGGCCAACAAACAGGGCCGCGTGGCCGGCCACAACGCGGGAGGCATCCGCGCCCGTTTCCACGGAATCGTGGGCACGGCGGCTCTCAAGGTCTTTTCCCTGGAAGTCGCCCGCACGGGCTTGAGCCTTGCGGAAGCCCGGGCTGCCGGATTCCGCCCGCGCCAGGCCATCGTCCGCGCTGCCAACCGCGCCCGTTATCTCGGTGGCAAAGATTTGACCGTGATGCTGGTGGCGGACCCTGCCAGTGGCCGTCTGCTGGGCGCGCAATTGGCCGGGCCCGAAGGCGTCGCCAAGCGCATCGATGTGTTTGCCACGGCGCTCCAAGCCCGCATGACCGTCGAACAAATCGCTCAACTTGATCTCAGTTACGCTCCGCCCTTTGCCCCCGTCTGGGATCCGGTGCTGATTGGCGCGCAGGAGATGCTGCGCGAACTAAAACGCTGAAGGCGCCTCCACTCTTCAGCCCTCAAAAGGCCCGATATTTGGTAGAATTTAGCTGGGCAGTTCCGTTCGGAAGGTGCCCCACATCTGAATCCAGCCTTCGGGATGTCGGGTCGGGCCTGGTGCCCGCCCGCTGGCGATCACCAGGGACGCCCCACCGCAAATTCCCGGCTCCCCTTTCATGACCGAGGTATCGAATGGCAGCACCCACAGCAAAGCAAACCGCAATCCCGTTCGACCTATCAACTTTGGATGGAAACAAACAATCGTTGCAGGATGGCTTGGCCAAAGGCCCGGTGTTGCTTGCCTTCTTCAAAGTCGATTGCCCAACCTGCCAGTTCGCCTTTCCGTTTCTGGAGCGGATTCATCAGCACTTCAGGGATCAAGGCATTCAAATCTGGGGTGTCTCGCAGGACACGGCGCCGGACACCCGCAAATTTTCCCAGACTTTTGGAGTAACTTTTCCGCTGCTCCTTGACGAAAAGCCTTATAAGGTCTCGGCCCAGTACCAGGTGCAATTTGTCCCGTCGCTTTTCCTGGTTACGCCGGACGGCCAAGTGGAGATTTCGGGAGACGGATTTGCAAAACAGGATTTGCTCGGCATCCAAAAATATTTTTCCAAGCACTTTTCCATAGCGGCCGTGCCGCTCTTCAGAGCCGATGAGAAGATTCCTGAATTCAAGCCCGGTTGAACTTCCAAAGCTTAGCCCCCGGTGGGGGCAACCGGTTCCGGGTGGAGATTGGCCGCGTTGAAAACCTGGAATCCTGAGTCTCAGCCAGTTGTTCTCTGCCCTCTTTTTGTGGCTTCGCGCCTTTGCGTGATGCTTCTTACAGAATTACCCGGTGGATTGAAATACCCGGTATCGGTCAATCTTCCAATATGCGCAAACTTCCAAAGCCCAAACCGCTTCGCGCCTCCAAGCTCGTCAAACAAAAAGCACGGGCTCTCATCGGTTCGCCCAAACCCTCGCGGCCTCTCGAGGCCCACAAGGACAAGCCTCCTAAACACAAGAAGCGGGCCGCCACCCTGGCGTCAGAAGGGTAGTCCTGCTGTTTCCTCTTGATTCGCTGGTTGGTTATTCAGCCCTCTCCCCGCAGGCGGGGAGAGGGTGCCGCGAAGCGGCGGGTGAGGGGTGGCTGCTGAATCCACATTGAAAAAGATGACCAAAATAGCGCTCCAGGAACAAATGCATGGTATCTCCGTAAGCCATTGAATACACAATAGATAATTAGTATTTAGGGTAAATCCACGCAAGCCACAGAAAGTAAAGGGGTCATGATGGATTGGTGGCTTTGCCCCCGCAGTTTTTGAGTTTGCTCGGCGGGCAAGGCCATTCAAAGCCAAAAAATCAGCGTTCGCGTCCTGGACCCGGGACGAAGGCCCGGTAGAGCTTCGCGTGAAAAACCAAGCTTGGCAGGAATTTTTCTGCTACTTTGTTGTTGCACGGCTCATGTCCTCATGTATCTTAAGCCAAATCCTAATGCGGACACATAGACGGGGGAGCCATTCTTATGCGGAAATTCAGCTATGGTGCGGCATTCTTGATGTTATCAATATTCCTCTTGGCGCCCATTTTGCCGGCGCAGATTGATGACGCAACGCGCCAGCTTTCGCACGACATTTTCAAGCAACTGATTGAGATCAACACCACCGATTCGGTGGGCAGCGTCACCGTTGCCGCCCAAGCCATGGCGAAGCGCCTGCGCGATGCCGGCTTTCCGGCGAGTGACGTGGTGTTGCTCGGCCCCAACGCCCGCAAGGAAAACATGGTGGTGCGGCTGCACGGCACGGGCGCGCGCCAGCCGATTCTGCTGATCGGCCACCTCGACGTGGTTGAGGCGCGCCGCGAAGATTGGACCACCGATCCCTTCAAGTTTATTGAGAAGGACGGCTACTATTACGGTCGCGGCACGCAGGACATGAAGAGCGATGACGCCATTCTGGTGACGGACCTGATGCGGCTGAAGCGCGAGGGATACAAACCAGACCGCGACATTATTCTGGCCCTTACCGCCGACGAAGAAGGTGGCAAATCGAACGGCGTCGATTGGCTGCTGAAGCACCACCGTGACCTGATCAACGCCGAGTTCGTCCTCAACTCTGACGGCGGAGGGGTGGACACCGAGAACGGCAAACCGCTGATCGTTTCGATGGATGGAAGCGAAAAGCTCTATGCGGATTTCCAACTCACCGTGACCAATCCGGGAGGTCACAGTTCCCTGCCCGTGCCGGACAATGCCATTTACCACTTGGCGGACGGTCTGGCCCGTTTGCAGGGCACCCAATTTCCCTTCGAACTGAATCCGGTGACGCGTGCCTATTTCAAGAGCATGGCAACGGTGGTGAGCGGGCAGGAATCGGCTGACATGAAGGCCATCATTGCGACGCCACCCGATCGCGCTGCCATCGCCCGCCTGTCCAATGACCCTTTGCAGAACGCCACCATGCGCACCACTTGCGTGGCCACGCGGCTGGACGCGGGAGATGCCAACAATGCATTGCCGCAGATGGCGCGCGCTATTGTGAATTGCCGCATCCTGCCTGGTCACTCGCGCGAAGAGGTGCGGCAAACCCTGGTCCGGGTTCTTGGCGATCCCAAGATTTCCGTGCGCTATATGACTACCAACGGCCGGTTGCTGGACCATGCGCCGGACTCGAAGGCGCTGCCACCCGTCGAACTAAGCCCTGAAGTGATGCAACCACTGGAGCGGGTCGCGGCCGAAATGTGGCCCGGAGCGCCGGTGGTGCCCACCATGTCCACCGGGGCTTCAGACGGAGTCTATACGAACGCCGCCGGTCTGCCGACCTATGGCATTTCCGGCATTGCCATCGATGTAGACGATGTGCGCGCCCACGGCAGAGATGAACGGGTGCGAGTCGAATCCTTTTACCGCGGCGTGGACTTCTATTACCGCTTTCTGAAGGCGCTTAGCACGCATGGTTCATGAGCTTCCCATGGAGGACCGTCAGGGCATGGCTTGAGCCATGCCCTGGCGGTTCGTCCCCCTCAGCACAGCCCTCTCGCCGCTTGCCGGACGAGGGAAAATCCCAAGGGTCGCGCCTCCCGTAAAGACTTTCCCTCTCCCCGCAAGCGGGGAGAGGGGGCACCGCGGAGCGGTGGGTGAGGGGGTTTCTTACAGATGGGCGAGGCAAATTTCTCCGATGCGGGATTCCTCCGGCGCTTAAAAGAGCGTGACCGCGTGGCCTGGGCCGAGCTCGCAGACGCGTATCTGCCCCAACTGTTGCGGGCGGCGCGGGGCATGGGTTTCACCATCGAAGAAAGCCAGGACCTTGCCCAGTCTGTCTTCGCCGCCTTGATCGAGGGAATTGGCCGGTTCGAGGGCCGCTCGCACATTCGCACGTTTCTCTTCGGCATCTTTTACAATAAGGTCGCCGAATACCTGCGGGAGAAGCAGCGGGCGGAGGAGAACGATCCTATTGACGAGGTCATGGAATCAAAGTTTGACCTTCAAGGCAAATGGCGGCAACCCCCGCTTGACATCGAAATGGAAATAATCGCCCGGCAGATGGTTGAGAGGTGCCTGGAAACGGTTCCCCGATCCCAGCGCATTGCGTTTCACCTCCGGGCCGTTTCGGAAATGGACACAACGGAGATTTGTAATAAAATGCAGATAACGCCCACCAACTTGGGTGTGCTCCTTTTCCGGGCTCGCAATTACCTTCGTGAGTGCCTTGAGAGGATGGGGTTGAAGAGGGGATGATCCGTGTACCGCTGCTCCGAAATTGTCCGATTGATTTCCAGCGAGGAGTACTTGACCGCCGGGCTTCTGAAGAGGCTCGGCATCCGGCTGCATCTTGCGGCGTGCAGGAATTGCAGGAGATACGCGCGTCAACTTCGCGCCCTCGCCGCCGCCCTCCGGGAAGCTGCCGGACCGGTTCCCGCCGCCGAGATCGAAGGCGCCAAGACCCGCATCCTTGAGCGGCTTGCGCAAAAGCCGTAGCCCGCACGGCAACACCTGTAATAAATCCGCCCCAGGCCTCACTCACTCTAACGGGTGGGCCTTAAGCCTCACCCAAAATCCAGATTGGAGGAAATATGAAGAAACTGGCTATAAGCCTTACAGCTCTGCTGTTCCTGGCGGGCTCTTCTTTGGCGGCCTCGAAGGCCAAGACATTCACCGGAGAGATCATGGACAGCCAATGCGCCATGATGGGATCTCATGCCAAGATGGAGCAGATGCACCATATGGGCCAAGACAGTAAGATGTGTACGTTGCAGTGCGTAAAAATGGGCGGTAAGTTCGTGCTCTACAATGCGGCCCACAAGGCCACGTACCAACTCGACAACCAGGACAAACCCCAGGAATTTGCCGGCCAGAAGGTGAAGGTTACTGGCAGTTACGACAAGGCGACGAAGACGATCCACGTTGAGAGCATCAAAGCCGCTTCGTAAGGGGCCTGGGCTAACGATAGAGGTGGAGGGCGCTCCGGGGCCAGTAGGCCATGTGGCATTGACCCAAGCTCCGCCTCTTTCGCCGGCATCATCTGGAAGTCGGCGCTGACGGCGCTGGCAAACAATGGGATCAACTGGCGGAGAACTCATTACCCCTTGGCGGAGCTGAAAGCCAATAAGGTTTAACAGTGCCCTGGCCGTCATCGAGTCAAACAGCGTGAATAATCGGCGCTAGAGTCTGCCGGAGATAGATTCTGGCTTCAAACCCGTCGAACGAATCATTCAAGCAGTAAAACCTGTAGCTAACCCGCATTTCTCACCAGCTTTTTTGAACGCTGACAGCGAGGCCGGAGGGTGTCTATACGAGGGTCTTGGGCAGGGTGGTGTCGCCGAAAAAAGGAGTGCGGCTTTGCCTCGAGACCACAGCCCCCTTTCGAGAGGTCGCGCCACCTGAATTACAAGGATTTGCCCATGCCATCAGACACCCTTCCCCCGGTAGATATTCCGCAGTGACCAGGAGGGAAATTCTTACTCCACGTTTCAGCTGCGCAGGGGAATCCGCTGAAGCTGATCCCAAATCCTCGCCCACCATGCCGCGTAGGGATAGCCACCCGCCAGCGCCATCCAAATCTTTCGCACCGTCACCCGCATCAACGCCCCGATCTTCAGCAGCTTCACCCGAATCGTCGCCGCCTGCGCCCGGGCCCACTCCGTCCCCTTCAAACCCAACCGACGACGCTCGACGACCCCTTCTGGCGCTTCTGGAGTCGTGCTTGCGGGAGCGCCCCATCGCACCCTATAATGCGTGCATGAACTATCAAGACATCATTACCATCGAGCCGGGCAAGCGCGGTGGGAAGCCTTGTATCCGGGGTATGCGCATCACGGTCTACGACGTGTTGTCTTACCTTGCTTCGGGTATGAGCCACCAGGAGATCCTCGCTGACTTCCCCTACCTGACTGAAAGCGACATCCTCGCCTGCCTGAGCTACGCTGCGGACCGGGAACACCATCTGATGGTGGCGCGGGATTGAAGCTCCTCTTTGACCAGAACCTCTCGCCTGACCTGGCAGATCGCCTGGCGAATCTTTACCCAGGATCGAAGCATGTCTACCGGATCGGACTCGACCGGGCCTCGGACCTGGAGGTTTGGAACGCCCCCCGCGACCAAGGGTTTGCCATCGCCAGCCAAGATGCCGACTTTAGTGATTTGAGCGGACTGTTCGGCTTTCCTCCCAAAGTGATCTGGATTCGCCGGGGGAATTGCTCCACCCGTGAGATCGAAGCCATCCTCCGGCTCCATTTCGAGGCCGTGACGAGCCTTAACGAGGACCCTAATTTAGGCATCCTGGCTCTGTTTTGAAATCTGCTCCGGTCCGCGCTTACGATTTGCCCACTGCATGGCTGGCACAGAGCGTAGCTCTGCGAGCTGAGAGGCCTGGAGCGGGGATCAAAGGAGTCGATCCATACTCAGAAGGGGATCAGCGCGAACGAATCATTCAAGCAGTAAAACCTGTAGCTAACCGGCTTAACACGGTGATGTTAGAATGGAATCGAAGCGATGATCCACGAAATCATACCCGTCGGCATGTTGGCCTGCAACTGCTCCGTGGTCGGCGACGAAACCACGGGCGAGGCCGTTGTCATTGATCCCGGCGACGACATCGAGCGCGTCCAGGGCGTGCTCCAGCGCCACCATCTGCGCGTGAAGTATATTGTGGCCACTCACGCCCACATCGATCACGTGGGTGGCATCGAAAAGCTCCAGAAGGCGACCGGCGCCGCCGTGCTGATGAACGAAAACGACTTGCCGTTGTACCAGAATCTGGCCATGCAGGCAGCGATGCTGGGCGTCCCAACTCCGGAATCGGTGGAAGTGGATCAGTTCCTGAAGACCGGAGACAAACTACGCTGGGGTTCACTGGCGCTGGAGGTGATGAGCACGCCCGGCCATTCGCCCGGCAGTCTTTCACTCCATTTGCCGGGGGAGCACGCCCGCATTTTCAGCGGCGATACACTCTTCCACGGGAGCATCGGCCGCACCGACCTTTGGGGCGGCGACTTTCCCCAGATCCTGCGCTCCATTCAGGAAACGCTCCTGCGCTTTCCGGATGAGACGCCCGTCTTCCCCGGCCACGGACCTTCCACCACCATCGGCGCCGAGCGTGAGTTCAATCCGTTTCTCCAAGAGCTGAAGTAGCAGCGCGGCGAACCGCCGCACGGGGATCGCGGCGGCCGGCTATCAGCTTCATCCGCTGGTGGGCGAGCGCAAGGGAGAGTGGGCAGTCTCGGTGTCGGGCAATTGGCGGCTGGTGTTCCGCTTCGATGGTGAAAACGCAACCGATGTTGATTGGGTCGATTACCATTAGCGACAGGAGAAAAAACACATGGATATGTACGATCCCCCGCACCCCGGCGAAATAGTCCGTGAGGACTGCCTTAAGGCGCTCGATCTGAGCGTGACTGAGGCGGCAAAGGGCTTGGGCGTCACGCGCAAGACTCTCTCATCGATTCTCAACGGCCGCTCCGGCATCACGGCGGAAACGGCGCTGCGCCTGTCCCAGGCATTTGGGAGCACCCCGGAGCACTGGTTGCAGATGCAGCTTGCCTACGATCTGTGGCAAGCCAAGCGCCGCTCCAAGAAGCTGCACGTCAAGCAGTTCTTCGCCACGGCGCCGGGCTAACGGACAGCCTTACGGTTGTTCTGTCCGCAAGGCCTTCCGCAGTAGGGGGACGGCTTGCCGTCCCCTCTGTGTACATTGCCGCCGAACCAAGAAGGGTAGGGCAAGCCCTACCCCTACTCAGGGATCGAGTTGCGCAAAGTGGGAAGCGCGAAGCCGGCGTAGCGCCGACCTTTAGGTCGGCACCAAACGGCGCCTGAGGTCCGATGACCCGGAGGTAGCCACGGTCAATTCGTCTTTGGAATTGACCGTGAGTTCGTCATCGAAGGAAAAGCCCACAGTCGCGAGAGCACTGACCGTGGCCCGCTAAAAGGCGACCGTCTGCACCAGCCCGGGTGACGCCGCCGCCCAACTGTGGTATAAAACTACGAGGAACGGAGGGTAGGGATATGGCAACACTCGATTGGTCCCAATGTCCCGCCGTGGAGAGCATCCCCGGCAAGCGTAGCGGCGCATGGGTATTCCGGGATACGCGGACGCCGGTTTCAGTTGTCTTTGACAATCTGGAAGCAGGAGCCTCGATCAGCGAGATCATGGAGTGGTTTCACTTGTCCCACGAACAGGTGGTTGACGTGATCGAATTTGCGGCGCGAAGCCTTGACGCGCCACCGGTGCATCCCCCCGGCCCAATGGTCGATGCTCATACTCTTTGATAATGGTACTCCAGCCCCACTCCGGTATGCGCTCAAGGGCCATGTGGTGGTTGAAGCCATTGAACGCGGATGGGACCGGCTTCTTAACGGCGAACTGATAGCGGCTGCTGAGGCGGCAGGTTTCGAGCTTTTGCTGACGACTGACAAAAACATGCGTTACAAGCAAAACCTCCAAGGCCGGAAAATCGCGTTCGTGGTTATCGGCAATCAGCAATGGCCCACTTTACGCCGCTACGTTGAAAGGGTTGTGGCCGCCGTCAATGCAGCGACTCCCGGCAGTTATGCCGAAGTGGACATCCCGTTCAAGTAAGCCTTTCGCGGTGAAAGAGCCGTTAACCGGACGCTACGGGCGCTGGCCCCCGTGCTTCGGCTACAACATCGACCTCGATCAAAGCGGAGAAGCTGCTGACAAGACGCCGCAGGGACATTGCCCAACGGCAGCCCTCGGTCCAATCGGCGCGGTTCTAACGATGGATCGCTTGGCATGATCGCAGACACGACAAACGGCGCCGCGTCTGCGCCAGCCCGCGGACATTGCATACCTGACCTTGGTCTTTTTCCGACAAGAGGCCGACTGTCAATTCCCAAAACGAATTGACCCAGGGTAGCCGCTCAGTGAGCTCGGCAAAACACAAGGATCGCCCCTATGCAAGCCAGGTAAGTGAAATCTACCTCGACCGGAGTCAGATTGAAGGTGGTTGTCATGCCGTGGCCGAAATTACGGTTTCTGAGCCCGTTGATCGATTCCAGGAGGCTAATTATGCACCCGTTTAGGGCCTCCGCTCGCCTGAGCTGGGCAACCACCTGTCCGAACGTCGCGTCAGGAAACCCGTATCTTACTTTGGCCACTGACTCCATCGCATCAAAGACGTTAGCGCAAGCGTCGCGGTCGCGGCGCGGACGGTCGTCGTAGGCATCACCAGCCGCATTGAAGAGAGCGCGGGCCGACGCAAACTGCGGGTCGTCGAGTTCAGCGATTGCCGCGCTAACCTGCTCCTGAGCTGCCGCCGGGAGGACGCGATGGAGTCGACCGTCGTCCCCCAAGTCCCAAGCGGCGCCGTAGCCCGCCAATATTCGGTTGGCGCCATTTCGATAATGCTCATGCAAGCGAACCTGCCGGAACTCATGCCACAGCCTGCCAATCAAGTCATAGACCCTCGGCCAGTCAACGCTCTCAACGTCCCGCCCTGCTCTTTGCCGCATCCCGCTCATAGGGTTCCCGGCAGCCTGAAACCCCAAGCTCTGTTCGATGACGTAGTACAGGTGCCCGTCCGGGTCTATGCGGCCCGAGCTAAGCTTGGCGATATTCCAAGCCAGATCGATCAGCTCCTGCCGCATGCCTTGCGGGGCATCTTCGATGTTTCTTACGGGAGAAGGCGGACCCTCTTGCTTGGTGAAGTCCCGGGTGCCGCTCATGACGAATATCCTCGCGCTAGAGGTGTGCCCGGCATGCTACCTGCCCCGCAATGAGTGGATGACTGGAACAAGACCGGTGATGACACCCAAAAGGCCCATGGGCAGGTAGCGCAGAGTTCATGCTCTTCGAACTCTGCGGTTCTTTCTTTATTCGACAAGCCGCAGAGTTTTTGGAATGCAAAACTTTGCGCTACCCGCTACGTGTTCTTCAACCAAGCGTGGACCGATGAGGCGCTCCAGATCAGCAGCACGACCGCCGCGATAATGACTGCCAACTTCCAATCCCCAGGAACCGGCTTTGGCATCGCGTGAACTATACTCACTCCGACGGCCGCGATGGCGAAAGAGAGGGTTGGTGCTCCGACGCCAAACAGAATCACTCGCCCAGCCCTGCCCCAGCCCCTCCACCTTGTCTGCCGGTATTGCATCACTTCGTAGAATCTAGCAAAGCCAGCTATTGTCACCATCCCAGACAGCCAGATGAGAAAAGGAGCAGCGGAGGACGCCAGGCACCACGAGAGGCTAAGCCAAAGCGACGGGTGTAACAGGTACGACAGGTCTGCTAAATAGCTCGAAATCCCCGCGTATACGATGAGGATTACACTTGCGAAGAAAAAGCGATAGATCAACGGAATTATCCAAAGATAGTGCGGCCAGCGGACGCCGAAAACTGTTATCTTGCCGCTTTCCAGATCCCGGTCCCGCTTAGGCGAGTAAAAACGCTCGCCCGTCCATCCTCCCACGATCGCGGCCGCAGACAACAATATCAGCATCACAGTTAGGTATAAGCGTTGATAAGGCTGGAGCTGGCCTGAATCTCCGAGGTCTCCCAAAGTGTGCACATGAGACCCCACAGAGTGAGGAAGCAGGAGGTACGCGCAGACAAATATGTATGGTGAGCCTGAGATGAAGCCCGATAGCACGCCTTTGCGCCTACCCAGGAATCCAGCGGCAGCCGCTCCAAAAAACACGGTAGCGACGAGCTCGGTGCCCCTAAACCACAGAGACGACTCATACCGGAAACGGGCTGCGTCCACGCCCAGTCCCTCCGTCATGTGGAGGATGAGGGGCACAGTTTCGCCGGCAGCGTTTCCGATGTACGCTGATGACAGGAGACCGAAGACGGCGCCACCCAAAATTCTCTTCCACGAAGTGAAGGTTGGGATCGCTTCACTTGGGTCTTCCGCCTGCGCATTTCGGACTGTCACCGCCGACCTCCACGCCGTAACACCGGTTGGGTAATCTCGGCGTGTCGCTGGAATGCTTGATTTTACTTCAGCCTTAGTGAATCGTGTGCATAATTGTAGCAAGTCCCGCAGAGTTCATGCTCTTCGAACTCTGCGCTTCTCGCGACGTAATATGGGTGATTCGTGTCGTCATTGGGTCAATCCCCCATCCGCGTTGCCAAGAATGTGTGGGCATTCTACCACGGGAAGACCTTGATTTTTCTTGCGAGCCTGTGAGGACCGTCATTCCCGCTTTCGCGGGAATGACTGCGCTCCAAGTGATGCCACTACCAAGTTGTACTATTGGGTTGACAGGGAGAGGCGGCAAAATTAGAGTGAGACCAGGAACATAAGGAGAGCACTACCTATGACCGGAATCCAGTTCGTAACCGATGAGAAGGGCCGCAAAGTGGCCGTTCAAATCGACCTGAAAAAATACGGCGCGGTGTTAGAGGATTTTTGGGACGGGCTGATTTCGCAATCGCGCCGCAACCAAAAGGGGATACCGCTTGAAAAGATCAAAGCGGACCTCGTAAAACGCGGCCGGCTGCGTGAGTAATTATTCCGTTGAGGTTAAGCCTCCGGCGCGGAAGGAACTCGAAGCGTTGCCAGATAACGTGCTGGCCCGTGTCCTCCCAAAAATGGACTCTCTGCGCACTGCACCACGGCCCGCAGGATGCAAAAGCTGAAAGGCTACAAAGATCAGTGGCGCCTCCGGGTGGGTGACTGGCGCGTGGTGTACCTCATCGACGACGCGGCGAAACTTATCAGTATCACTCGCATTGCGCACCGGCGCGAGGTATACGAACGCTGACTGCCGCGCGCCCTCTCATTCCCATTGGCAGTGACCCCGCCGCGACATCCCGGCTAAACTGCCCCCATGCCGCGCCCGCATTTTCGATTCTGACCGGTTCAGGCTTAAGTTCACCCGAACGCTCGATGATCTCCGGGCGGAGTTGGGCTTCAGGATCATCGGCTATGTTCTGATGCCTGAGCACTGCCATCTGCTGATCTGGCCCTTTAGATTGCGCGATCAGCGATTCCGCATCCACGATTCTTGAACGGGCTTAACTCCTTGCCGCGCTAGGCCTTGTTTCCCCCCTTCGTTTCAGAGCAAATTCGCATTCGTATTTGGGGCTTGACAAGCCAGCCCGTCTTATATATTAT
>DATKST010000105.1:0-49292 GCA_035531475.1 Terriglobia bacterium | reverse complement strand
CATTGCCGACGCATCCGTTCATCCATCAACGAAGACAGTGAACGGTACTTCTCTTCAATCTGTTCTATGGCGGGCTCATCACGCACAACTGATTAAACACGCAGCCGACAAACATAGTCAAGTTATTGTGACGCAAGCCCTAAGGGGCTATCACTTGCGGATCGCGAATCGCTTTTGGGAATTGTGCCGGATCTAACCGCAGCGCCAATCACGACAGCCGTTGAGATTCAGGTTCTGATGAAGTACATTGGGCAGCAGCGACCCGTAATGGCGGACACCGCCGAGTTTGATCTCACGGCCATCGCAGAGAAGCTCCAGCGGAATCACCTTTCAGAGGCCGTTACAAATATAGTGAAGCCCTCCATACCAGTGGCGAGGCTGGTCCACAAGTTCGTCACGGGAATGCCTGAACCGGCTTTCTCACAAGCGATCGCTGTCGACTTGGCTGGAAAGTACACAGAGCTTGCCGCTTCCACGGAAGATCCGGACGTCATTTTCGGCAGTTTCGTAGATTATGTGCTGGGCGAGCATCGTCTGGAACCCAAATTCTTCTGGGCCGCCGCTGGGATCGTAGCGTACTATTTCGAGCTCTGTGACATATTCGAGAGATAATCGGTAATGCCGATGGTTCTGCCAAATAAACACCTGCCACTTAACCGGTCGATTTTGTCTGTCGGCGGAGAGATTCTCCAAATCCTCGGTGATCGCCCTCGGTCGGTTTCATCCGCCTGGGAAGAACTAAGAGACCAGAACAACAAGACCTCGTTCGAGCAGTTCACGCTCGCAGCCAGCTTTCTTTTTGCCCTTGGTGCAGTGGACCTCGAAGGAGGGAATCTCCGAAGGAATGTGGCATGATCCACACTATTCGCTGCGATCAGCCGAGTTTCAAGAGTGTTGATTTCAAGCCTGGATTCAATGTCGTGCTGGCCACCCGAACCAAGGCGGCTACTGACAAGGATTCTCGAAACGGAGCAGGCAAGACGACCCTCGTCGAGATCGTCCACTACTGCCTCGGATCAAAGGCCGACAGAATAAATCGCCTGATGGCACCTCTGCTTCGTGGTTGGACGTTCACGGTCGAGTTAGATCTGAGAGGAAAGCCGTATCGAGTCAGCCGGAACACGGCGGACGCTAAAAGAGTTATCCTCGAAGGGGACTTCAGAGAGTGGCCTGTCAAACCGAAGAAGGACAAGGACACCGGTGGGTTCGTCCTGTCAACTTCCCAGTGGACCGATCTCTTGGGCTGGCTGATGTTCGACTTGGCCCCCCAGGCCAAGACCGATTCCTTTGAGCCGACTTTTCGCAGCCTGTTTTCTTACTTCGTTCGCCGGGGACGCGACGCTTTTTCGATTCCCTTCGAGCACTTCCGTAGACAGGTAGATTGGGATAAGCAGGTTAACACTGCATTCTTGCTGGGCCTCTCCTGGGAGTACCCCGCGAAGCTCCAGAAGCTAAAGGAACAGGAGAAGCTCGTTAGCCAACTTCGCTCCGCGATTAAGGCCGGGACCTTTCCCGACCTGTTAGGAACGGTGGGCGAACTGGAATCTCAAAAAGTTCGGCTCGAGGAACTCGTCACACGCCGTGGCGAGGAATTGCGCACTTTCCGAGTTCATCCGCAGTATCAGGAATACCAAGAGCAAGCCAACCAGCTGCAGAGCGCTATCCGGGGACTCAACCAGGAAAACGTGACTGACCAAGCGATGTTTTCCTTTTACCAGGAGAGCCTGGTTGGGGAACGTCCGCCCGAGGCAGAGAAGCTCGCCAAGATGTACCAGGAAGCGGGTGTCGGCTGGCCGGACGGGGTCCGAAAGCGACTTGAGGATGTCCAAGCATTCCACGACAAGCTAATCGTGAACCGCCGCGCCTTCCTGCAGGCAGAAATCTCCCGACTCATGCAGGCAATCGCACAACGAACCGAAGAAGTTCGTAAGCGAAGTGACAAGCGGGCTGATTTGCTGTTAGTTCTGAATACCCATGGTGCCCTAGCCGAGTATTCGGAGTTACAGCGCCTGCAAAATGAGGAGATTGCCAGGCTCAGTGCCGTGAATCAAAAGATCGCGAACCTCAAGCGGATAGACGAAATCAAGTCACAGACGGGGATCGAACGAGGACAGCTCCAAATTCTGGCGCGGTCCTTCTATGAAGAACGACGTGCGGACCGCGAACGCGCCCTTTCCCTTTTCAACGAATTCTCGCAAGCGCTATACGGCCGCAGCCACGCCGGAGAACTAATCATCGATGTCGTTGAGGGCGGCTACCGCTTCAACGTTGAAATCGAGCGTCAGGACAGCCAGGGCATCGAGCAGATGAAGGTGTTCTGTTACGACATGACGCTCGCAACTCTATGGGCGGCGAAGCGCCTTGGCCCCGAATTCCTAATCCACGACAGCACCATTTTTGCGGATGTCGATGAGCGCCAGAAGGCCCACGCACTCGAACTGGCTGCCAGTTCGGCGGAAGCCCAAGGCTTCCAGTACATCTGCTGCCTCAACTCCGACAGTATTCCCCAAAAAGATTTCAGAGAAGGTTTCTCCCTCAAACCGTACGTGCGAATCGAGCTCACCGATGAAGGGGAGACGGGCGGATTGCTTGGGATACGCTATTGATTTGTGGTAGCGCACAGGGGCCTACCAGCTTTGATCTCAGATGTCTGGACCGATGCTCCGATGACTCCTCCGCATCTTCATGCCGCCGATATTCCCCACCCTCAGGCAGGGGGCTGGCGCAGACATTCTGAAGTCTGCGTCTTTAGATCATCCAACTTCGGGATGAGATATATTTGCCTCTGCCGTGCCCTTATACCATCGCCATCATACGCCGGGCGCAGTTTATTTCTTGACAGGTGATGAAGAAAAACCGGTCTGACAATAGCAAGCGGTCCCGCCTTGCGGAACGACGCGATCCCGATTGTAAACCCGCCCCCCACGATCAAGAGCCTCAGAGGTTCTGAGAAGCGAACTCCGCGCAATCTGTTTAGCGGTAAGCGTCCACGCGATGGAGCACGCGCAGGACTTCTGATGGTGAGTTCCTGTCTGGGCAGGAGGAGGAAGCGGTAATCACCGACGCCGAGGCGGAACTCCGGGCGGGTCGGCTCCATTCGTTTCTTAACCGGCTTTTTGTCGAAGAGCCTTCGACCGTTCCCGCACATCTTTCATGGCCGCCTCGCCAGCGTCGCGGAAGAATGCAACGACTTCGGCGTTGGACTTGCGAGCTAAAGACCGCGCCTGCCGATCGCGAATTCTCCGAACCATTTCAACCGTCCGGATCTTGGTGGCTTTCATAGGTAGTTACCTCTCTTGGAGAGAGAATACTCAAGGCCTTGTGTCCTCGCTCCTGGTTCACTGCATTGAATAGGCGAATCTTGTCGAGGCGCACGATGTGCTTGAAATTCCAACTGACCAGCGCGTCGACGTCGGCCAGGGTTGCCAATGCGATGTGCAACATGTCCGCACGGAATCTGGTTCCAAGTATACCACGCGCCTCGTACGCCGCGACGAGCGCCAGCGTTTCCGGGGTGAGGGGAAGTACTGTCCCGGCCAGCAGCAATAGCTCCTGATGGATCTCCCGTACCGCCTCGGGGGCGATTCGCACCTCAGCCGCCGTGACGTCGGACAACACCGGGACAAACCGTGCGGCCCGAAAGTCCCGAACGAGCCCGTTGGACCACACTGCGAACTCCGGATCGAAGCATCCGCCCAACACCGAGGTATCAACGTAGATCCGAAGTCGTTCCATGACAATCCATTCAGTGAATCATTGCCATTATACGCCGGGCCATTCGCAGTTTATCACCACCAGCATTTATCGGCGCGCACAGTTGTTTCGCAGCGAGCGATTGGCCCGTCACTCCGTCGACGTGCTTCGTGAACTGCGCGCTGAAATGAAATTCGCCCTGACCGCCTGATCGGTTGGCTGCTCATGCCGGAACATTTTCATGTCTTACTGCGGCCTTCAGAGAGCAACTGCGCCCAAGAAATTATTCACCACAGAGACACGGAGACACAGAGCTATTATTTTCCCGTTAAGTTTTTCTCTGAGCCTCTGAGTCTCGGTGGTTCACAGCACCATCCTCTTGATCCCGTCGCGCAGAACCGGGACGTTGAAGTTGAGGAGCAGTCCGGTGTGGATTTGGGCGAGCCGCAGGTACGTGAGCAGTTGCGCTTCGTGGATCGGCAGGAGGCGCTCCACGGTCTTCAGTTCCACAACCACTCACCCTCCCACCACCACATCCAGCCTGGTGCCGCTATCGAGCCGCACGCCTTTGTAGACCACCGGCAGAGGAACCTGGCGCTGAAAGGTTAGTCCCGCCAGGTTCAACTCATGGCAGAGACACTCTTCATAGGCGGATTCGAGCAGGCCCGGACCCAGCCCGCGATGAACCTCAATCGCCGCGCCAATCACTTTCCCGGTCAGAGTATCTTGTTCAGTTGTCATAAAATCCTTCAAACCACAGAGACACAGAGGCACAGAGAAAGAACGCAAAAAATATATGCTCTGTGCCTCTGTGGTTCTTCATCCCAGTCCTGTCATCCAACGGCGCGCCTTCTACGCTTCAAGCTCCGCGTGCTTGGCCTCGAACGCGTCGGCGGCAGCCCAGAGCTTTGATTCAATGCCGGGATAAGTGTCATTCGCCACTATGATTGCCTTCCATTCTTGGTTCAGGCGGTTGGAAGAGAGAACTCGCAGGCCCTCCCGCTTCGGGTCTTTCAGAGGTTGACGAGTATATAACAGGCCGCAGTCTCCGTGAGAAATTGTTCGAGTGAATCAAATGGGCCGGGCGGGCACAAGGCCCGCCCCTACGACGAATTCTAAATTCTGGTTTCTGGCTGCTCCTGGAAACCTGGTGTCCCTACGGATTGTGCTAACATACGGAACGCTCCGGCGCTTACCACGGAACTTGAAAAGTAAGTGCCGATTTTGGCGCCTTTGCATTGTGGGCTTGGCCGCTACCTTGTATCTAGGCGCGGTTTGCTCCGGGGCGCGGTTAACATTTATGAGCCCGTATAAGCCCACCCGGAACTTCGTCTCCCCGGATGGATCATAGCGCCGGCGCTCCGAACCTGTTTGGTTCCGGCTACGTCGGGTCAGGAGACCTGGATATGCACTCAAACCCGGAATTTCCATCCATGAGCCGCCGGGAGTTTATTGCGACAAGCACCGCTGGGCTGGCAATGAATAATCGGGTGGGAGGCAAGTCCCCTGGCGGAGGCGCCGCGAACGCGGCCACGCGGGTTATCATTGACACCGATCCCGGCGTCGATGATGCTCTTGCATTGCTATTGGCGATGCGCTCACCGGAGGTGAGCATTGAAGCGATTACTCCCGTGGCCGGAAACGTGCCATTGGATTTGACCCTGCCCAACGCCCTGCGCATCGTCGAAGCGGCGGGCCGGACCTCGATTCCCGTCGCCGCCGGGGCCACCGGCCCGCTGGTGCGCCATCTGGTGACGGCCACCTACGCGCACGGACGCAATGGCTTGGCGGGTTCAATTTTTCCTACCCCTACGACTCCGCCTTCCCGCTTGAACGCTGCGCAAATGATCCGCGAGGTGGTGCGGCGTTATCCCCACGAGGTTACGATTGTGGGCATCGGGCCGCTCACCAATGTGGCCACGGCACTTAGGGCCGATCCCGGTCTCGCAAGCCTGATTCTGCGCATCGTCATCATGGGCGGATCGCTTTCCGGCGGCAACATCACCCCCGCTGCGGAGTTCAACATTTACGTGGACCCCGAAGCTGCCCAAATTGTGTTTCAAGCAGGAATTCCGCTGACCATGGTTGGGCTGGATGTGACTCGCAAGGTGATTCTGACCGAAAAGCATGTCGAGCGCCTCGAAGCCGGGCACGATGCCATCAGCCGGGCTGCTGCCCAGATTGCTCGCAAGACGTTGGAGCACGCGCACCGCGAATCGCCACCGGTGGACCCGGCGATGCACGATCCGCTTGCCGTTGCCGAAGTGATCCGTCCGGGGCTGCTCGAACTTCAGGACTATCACGTGGAGATTGAACTGGCCGGGGAGTTGACCGCGGGCGAAACCGTGGGATATGCTCATGCGCCGGTCCGAAGGGCGGCGCAAACCGCCGGGGCGGCAGGCTCGTCACCCGACATCAGCGATCGGTTTGTGCCCAACGTGAAGGTTGCGGTGGGCGTGAATCCCGAGGAGTTTTTCAAGCTGTTCATCGGACGGCTTGCCGGTGAGTCCCGCCCGTAGGGGTAACCCTTGTGGTTGCCCGCCGGTTACGTTGGGGACAGACCCTGGCCGCCGCCCGCAGGCGGATATAATTGCAATCCTGGCCGTCAATGGGCGAGCCCAAGGCCCGCCCCGCCAACCCACGAACATTCACTGAAAGGAAGCGCGTATGTACCTGCCCGGAACTTACGTCACGGCCTTGATTATGACGGTTTTCAGCGCGATCTTCTGGGGTTCATGGGCAAACACCTATAAGGGCACGAAGAATTACCGCTTCGAGCTTTTTTATTGGGATTACATTGTCGGTGTGGTGGCGATTTCACTGTTGTTTGCCTTCACGTTGGGCAGCCACGGGCCGTCTGGGCAGCCTTTCCTCCTGAACCTGCGCACCGGCGACACGGTGAACCTGGTGGATGCTTTTGCCGGTGGCTTCATTTTCAATATCGCCAACTTGCTGTTGGTGGCCGGAATGGATTTGGTGGGACTTTCCGTGGCTTTCCCGGTGTCCATCGGTATCGCCGTGATTGAAGGCGTGGCGCTAAGTTATATCCTGCAGCCCAAAGGCAACCTCGCTTACCTGGCAGGGGGAGTGGCGCTGGCCCTTGCCGCCATCGTGCTGGACGCCATGGCTTACAACAGTTTGCACAAGGAGCGCCGGACGGTTTCCCGCAAAGGCATCGCCGTCTGCGTGTGGTCAGGCATCCTGATGGGGGCTTTCGCTCCGTTTGTAACCCGCGCCCTCACTCGTGGCCACACCCTGACTCCCTATAGCATTGTCGTACTCTTCAGTCTGGGAGCACTGGCCAGTTGTTTCGTGGTCAACATTTACCTGATGCGGCATCCCCTGGCAGGGACGCCGGTGAACTTTTCCGGCTTCTGGCGAGCCCGCAGCATCGATCATTTTCTGGGGTTTGGCGGAGGAATCGTCTGGGGATTGGGCACGGCCTTTAACTTTGTGGCCGCCGGATTTGCAGGCGTTGCAATTGCTTACGCCATCGGCCAGTCTTCGCCGATGATTGCCGCCCTATGGGGCGTTTTTGCTTGGAAGGAATTTGCCGGGGCCGGGGGCAAGGCACGGCTTTATCTGGGTCTGATGTTTGTGTTCTATATCGCCGCCGTGGTTCTGATTGCGATGGCCTACCAAGGTTGAAGTGGCGGGAGCAGTCAGTGTGGCCGGATGCTGTACCTCTGCCGAAAGACGCTGATTGCTCTTAGGGGATTATGGGCCACTACGGATCCGTCATTCCCGCGAAAGCGGGAATGACCAAGTTCAATCGCTTTGGCCAGGAACGGACGTTTGGTTCCGGGCAAGCTGGGATAGGAGTTCCAGGTGGACTGCGAAACTAGTAAAAATGGCTGGATTCTATTGATGCCATTGGCGTTGTGCCTTGTGTCATCGTTGGCATTTGGTCAGGGAAAGCGGAAAGTAATTGTCGATCAGGATGCCGCGGGCCCGGGCGGAAGCGATATGCAGGCGATTCTGATGGCGGTGCAGTCGCCTGAAACCGAAACTCTGGGAATCACTGTGGTTACCGGAGACCAATGGCTGGATGAAGAACTGGCCCACACGCTGCGGCTCCTGGAGATCATCGGTCGCCGGGACATTCCGGTGTTGGCGGGCGCCGAGTTCCCCCTGGTTCGCACCCGGCCTCAAACCTTACTGTGGGAAAAGACTTACGGCTCATTCAGTTACATGGGCGCCTGGACGCCGCAATGGTATCACCCCGCGAGCGTCATTCCGCCGATGCGCGAGGGTGTACCCACGCTAAAGCCTTCCACGGAAGACGCCGCACATTTCATGATTCGCATGGTTCACAAGTATCCTCACCAGGTCACAATTATTGGGCTTGGTCCCATGACCAATATTGCCTTAGCCATCCGCCTGGATCCCCATTTTGCTGAACTTGCCCAGGAATTGGTCTTCATGGGCGGGAGCCTGAGCCCCCAGACCAACGATCCGGAGTTTTCCACCAACCCCCGGCACGAATTCAACCTGTGGTTTGACCCGGAGGCCGCTCACATTATGCTCACGGCTCACTGGGCGAAGATCACCTGCACGCCCGTGGATATCTCCATCAAGACCCACTTCAGCCACGACTTGCTGCGGAGAATTGGCCAGAGTCAAGTGCCTGTGGCTCAGTACCTTGCGAAGTATGATACCATCCGGGACGACTTCGACTACATGTGGGATGAACTGGCCGTTGCGGCTTGGCTCAAGCCTTCGCTGATCACCCAAGACGAAAAGGTCTATATGGACGTCGACCTCGACAAGGGGGTGGGATATGGGAATACACAAACCTGGGACAAGACGGATAAGCCTGCCGTGGACAAGCGGGTTGTGACCGTGAATCTGAACTTGCACGCCAATCAATTTTACGACTATTTTCAGCGGCTTATGACCAACCCCACACCCGGCGCCAGTCCAGCCCAGTAATTCCGGGAAGCGTTACCCGTCCCGGTGCTGTCGCCGGCGAATGGCCACCCGGCAAGGCCATTTCTCTCTGATATTTAAAATCGGCGACCACCAACATCCACAGCCCCTTCCCCATAAGGTAAACTTGCAGCCCAATTCTTCCTGTGGGCCTAAAGGAGGCGTGACCCACAAATCTTCGTATGGCCGCACAAAAGACGATTACCTTATACCAATCTTCTAAATTATGTAGTCAAAAGATCCTATTATTTGTATTAGTGGGAGAACGCGACCAAAACTTTCGCAAGCAATCTCCGTAAGTTGTTCATAAGGAATTATAAAAATAGTAAAATTCTATCCAGCTTTATGGCATCTGACGTGCTCTCATAATAAATTTTAATAGCTCCCATAATTGAAATGATGTACTTAGGGGGGAGCCTTCAATGTTTCGCTTTCAGGTTTAGGGATGAGACGGTTGACGAGCAGCGAAAGGAGCAAGAAGATGGCGTGTAAAAAGGTGTTGCTGGCATTTTTCGTGATTTGGGGTCTGGCATATCCGCTGAAAACGGCCTACAGCCAGATTGTGTATGGGAACATCATCGGGACGGTGACGGATGCCTCCGGCGCGGCGATTCCTGGCGCCAAAGTGACCATAACGAACGTTGGGACCGGTGTGAGTACTACCACCACGACCAACCAGTCCGGCAACTACACGCAACTCCACTTGGCAGCAGGGACGTACACGGTGAAGGTGGAGGCGCAGGGATTTCAGGTGTTCCTCCAGCAAAACGTTATCGTGGTTCCTGACTCCGCCTTGCAGGTCAATGCCCAGATGCAACTGGGCACGGTAACGCAGCAGGTGCAAGTGACCGCTGCCCCACCGAACTTGCAAACTCAGAATACGGACGTGCATACGCTCTATAGCGCGCAGACGCTCTCCAGCCTGCCGGTCCTGAACCGGAATTTCGCGTATTTTGAGTTGATGACACCCGGAGCCCAAGAGCTTGGCTGGCAACATGCCTCGAGCGAGGACCCCCAAGGCTCGGTTCAGATGATGGTCAACGGGCAGCATTTTGCGGGAACTTCCTGGATTCTGGACGGCACAGATAATCACGATGAAATCCTGGGAATCATGGCCGTGAACCCCAACATCGATTCTTTGGCGGATGCCAAAGTCATTACTTCCGACTACAGCGCGGAGTACGGGGAAGCGGATGCAGGCGTGGTAACCGCCACCACAAAATCCGGCACGAATCAGATCCACGGCAGCGCCTTCGAATACCGCCAAACCGCCTTTGGGGAATCGCGCAACCCCTTTTCAGAGTCAACGGTCAATGCGGTGACCCACACGGCGCTTCCCTCCACCCTCTACAACCAGTTTGGGGGTTCGCTGGGCGGGCCCATCCGGAAGGATAAGACCTTTATTTTCGGCGACTATCAGGGGGCGCGGGAGAGCAATGGCGGATCAGTGCTCACTTTTGTCCCCACCGCGGCCATGCGGAGTGGCGACCTGAGTGCCTTGGGCGTCCCGATTTTCAATCCCTTTGATGCTAACGGAAACGTCATACCCTGTGGCAGTGCCGGTAACTGTTCCCGGCAGCAGTTCCCGGGCAATGTGATTCCGACCAACATGCTTTCCTCGCAGTCTCAGTACTTGCTCTCCCACTTCCTTCCGTCGCCCAATATCTCAGGCGCGACCGGGGGTCAACCTAATTATTCAGCGCTGGGTACCGAGGCCTTTAACATCAATAACTTTGACGTTAAAGTGGACCAGTACCAAACGGAAAAACTGCACATCTTCGGCCGTTACAGCTTCCAACAATACTACCAGCAGGCGCCCGGCGCCTTTGGAGCAGAGGGTGGCGGCCCGAATTTCGACGGCATTCACTTCGCCGGAATTTCTAGCAACCGGGATTCGAGCTTGGCCGCCGGATTTGATTACACGGTAAGCCCTAACTTGTTGACGGATTTCCGGTTCGCCTTTTTCCGCTACCGGGTGTTTGTGAATCCCAACGGGCTGGGGACCACTCCGGCCACGGATGCGGGCATCCCGGGCTTGAACATCAGTCCCATCACCAATGACATGCCAGCGTTCTTTGTAGGCGGAGCCGGGGGGTTTAACTTGGGTTACGCCCTCGGCGTCAATCAATGCAACTGTCCGCTGAACGAGCAGGAGCAACAATTTCAGTTTGTAGACAACTGGACCTACCTCAAGGGTAACCACACCATCGAATGGGGTACGGACCTCCGTCATCTCATGAATTTGCGCGTACCCAGCGACTCCCACCGCGCTGGCGAGCTCAGCTTCAATCCTTCATTCACCGAGGGTGTCACTGGTACTAATGTCGGCGGGGGCCTGGGCCTTGCGGACTTCCTGCTGGGTGGCGTAACCTCCTTCGGCCGCTATGTGAGCAATGTTACCGACGCCGCGGAGCGCCAGAACCGCGAATTCTTCTTTGGCCAGGACACTTGGCGCATCACCCCGAAGCTCTCTCTCAACTACGGATTGCGCTGGGAAATCTACAACCCGCAATACGTGAACGCGGCTGGCAACGGCGGTTGGGTTTACCCCACTAACGGCGAAACCTACGTTGCCGGACAGCAGGGTGTGGGACTGAACGGCAACATCCAGAATTCACTGGCCAACTTTGGCCCTCGCGCCGGCTTGGCTTATCAGATTAACGATAAGACGGTGCTGCGCATGGGCTATGGCCGGTTCTTCGATTCCGGCGTCTTCGGCTCGACATTTGGGCACACGGTTACGCAGAATCTGCCCGTGCTTGGCCAACAACAGCTTAGTCCTGCCGCTGGCTATGCGGATGTGTTCAGCTTCAACCAGGGTCCGGCGCCGTTCAATCCCACCACCGCCTTGGACGCCGCGCCCATGGGACCCGGGGGACACCACATCTACCCGGTGGGAGTGTCACCCCACATGCTACCCCTGCAGATGCGCCTGCCTACCGTTGACGCCTGGAACGTGACACTGGAAAGAGAAATCAATCCCGATACCAACTTTTCGCTGGCCTGGGTGGGCAACAAGGGGACTCACGTGTTCATAGGAGATGGTCCCAACTACAACATCAATAACCCGACCATTGTCGGTTATAATACCCTGAGTCTGCCCGGTTGTCCGGCGCCATGCACGAATGCGCGTGAGCCTTTCTTTCAAAAGTACGGATGGAACCAGGGAGTGCAATGGTATGGCAACGACGTGTCCAACAACTACGAATCCCTGCAGGCGGTCTTCAACAAGCGGTTTACGAAAGACTACATGATCAATGCCTCCTACACATGGTCCAGGGACTTCAACTTTAACAGTTCGTATTACATCTACAATCCGTCCCTGGTCTACGGTCCGACCGACTTCAACCGGACCAACGCCTTCATCGTGCAACACATTTACAACCTGCCGTTCGGCAAGGGAGAACGCTTCGGCGGCAATGCATCGAAGTGGGAGAACTACGCGATTGGCGGATGGCAGTGGAACGGCGTTACCACTCTGGAGAGCGGCATGCCCTTCACCCCGTCATTCCAGAACTGCGGATCCACCCAGGACGTCGGCATCTGCCAACCCAACCGCGTCGGCAATGTTACTCTGGCTAACCGGACGCAGAACCAATGGTTTGTCACCGTCCCAACCGCGATGGCCCCGGGCACGACGGCTGGACCGTGGGGCGCTCCCAACCCCGGCGTTCTCGGCAACATGGGCTTTGACTCGATGATTGGACCACACCTGTTCAATAGCGACATGTCCATGTACAAGTCGTTTCAAATTACCGAAAAGCTGAAGGGGCAATTTGAAGCCGACATCTTTAACGCCTTCAATGTTGCCAACCTCGGCCTGCCTAACGGTTGCGTGGACTGCGGTAAGAACAACAATTCTGGTGTCATCAACAGCACAGCCGCAGGAACTATTATGCGAACCATGCAGTTCGGCATTCACCTCTACTGGTGATCCGGTAGCGGCGCCCTTTAGGGCGGCACTGCCGGGCTAATGCCCGCCGCACCATGTTTGACGAAAAGGCACTGCCGGGCTAAAGCCCAGTGCATCATGTTTGACGAAAAGAGCCCGCACCCTGCGGGCTTTTTTCATTTGTAGCGGCGACCCTGGTGGCCGCCTCTGTGCCCTGTACGCGTTTGCGGGCGGGCACAAGGCCCACCCCTACAGGTGGTCGCCTGAAGGCGGGCATAAGACCCGCCTCTACACTGGCGCCATAAGTCGGTGCCGGTCATTCGCTGTAGCGCCGCCCTTTAGGGCGGCAGGTGCCGGGCTAAAGCCCGCCGCTACAGCAAACTGACCCGCTACAGGTGACCGCCTGAGGGTGAGCATAAAACCCGCCCTAACACTGGCAAGTCCGGTTATTCTAAAAGGGGAGACGGAAGGCTCAAGACATGGCCGGCATTAGTAGAAAAGTTGCGATCAGCACTCTCTCCGCTGCGTTTGCCATCAACTGCATCGCCCAGACGCCGGGAAGCGGCTCACCGGCCGTAAACATCCCGGCGAACTCCGTGGCTCAGGCCAGGACTCTCCTGGGCCAGGGCAAGGTGGACGAGGCGATTAAATTGTTAACGCCGCTCGCCGCGCAAAAGCCGGAAGCCCCCGGAGTGGAGGCGGAGCTCGGTAAGGCGTACTACGAAAAGCAAGAGTACGAGGAGGCTGCGAACCATTTCGAGCTTGCCCTGAAACAAGACCCGAACGATCCCGAATCCACACAATTGCTGGGCATCTCCTACGACCTGCTGGGTCATTTGCAGCAAGCCATTCCTTACCTCGAAAAGGTTCAATCCTGGATGGCAAACCCGGACCCCACCGGGTCTTACATCCTCGGCAAGGCATTCCTCGATACTCGCCAGTTTGATAAGGCACGCGCCGCATTTGCCAAAATGTTTTCCGTCGCACCAGACAGCGCAGCCGCCCATCTGCTTCTGGCCAAGATGATGATGCGCGAACAGTTCGAGGAGCAAGCCGTGCCGGAGCTCGAGAAGGCGATTCAGCTCGACCCGAAACTGCCCATGGCTCACTTCATCCTGGGTGAGGTCTATCTGTTCAAGTCGAACGTCCAAGGCGCGCTGGATGAGTTCCACAAGGAGCTTGCTCTCGATCCCATGAGCTGGCTTACCTATTGGCGCATGGGCGATGCCTATTCCCGTCTGGAAAAGTGGGACGAGGCCGAACGCGCCCTGAAGCAGTCCATCTGGCTGGATCAAACCTTCACGGGACCCTATATTCTGCTGGGCAAGGTGGAAATGAAAAAAGGAGAGCTGCGCCTTGCCGCGGGCTTCCTGCAGCACGCCCTGTCGATGGACCCCAACAACTATTACGCGCACTATCTGCTGGGGACGGTTTTCAAACAGGAAGGCGACATGAAAGATGCCAATCTCCAATTCCAACTGACCCAAACTCTGCGCCAGAAGAAGGGGCCGTAAGGGCAGGTGTTAGGTTTCAGGTTTTAGGTGTCAGGTTTCAGGAAGAGCGAAAATTGCTGATGTCTTACTGACACCTAACACCTAACACCTGACACCTGACACCTCATTGAGAATGGGAAAAAGCTTCACAAGGCGTGAGATTTTGAAAGCGGCGGGTTTTGCTGCGGGCCTGCCCTTTGCCGGTTCCTCCCCACGTTCAATCCTGGGATCTGGCCTGGGATCAGGCTCCCAAGCTGGCGCATTACCACCCGGCAATTCCCCTTCGCTGCCGCCGCTCGCCGTCAATTTTGAGGATGTCGCCAAAAGCGCGGGCCTGACGAGCAAAACGATCTTCGGAGGGGAAGAACACAACACTTATCTGCTCGAAACCACCGGTTGCGGCGTGGCGTTCTTCGACTACGATAATGATGGTTGGCTTGACATCTTCCTGGTGAACGGCACAAGGCTCGGCGGCTTTCCCAAGGGCCACGAGCCCACCAACCGGCTTTACAAGAATAACCGGAATTCCACCTTCACCGATGTGACTGAAAAAGCCAGGCTGTTTCATACGGGATGGGGACAGGGCGTGTGCATTGGGGATTACGATAACGATGGATTTGAAGATCTATTCGTCACGTATTGGGGCAAAAACGTCCTCTACCACAACAACGGCGATGGGACTTTCACCGATGTCTCGGAAAAAGCCGGTATCGCGGGAGACGGAACCCGCTGGAACACGGGTTGCGCCTTCGTAGACTATGACCGCGATGGCAAACTCGATTTGTTTGTGGCCAACTACACCGGCATGGATTTGAAGACCGCTCCGCTTCCCGATTCCGGGCCCTGCCTGTTCAAGAGCGTGGTGGTGGCCTGCGGCCCTCCGGGACTTCCCGGCGGAAAGAATATTCTCTACCACAACAACGGCGACGGCACCTTCACCGATGTTTCTGAAAAGGCCGGCATCACCAAGGCCAGCGGCGTTTATGGCCTCGGCGTTCTCACCGGGGACTTCGATAACGACGGCTGGCCGGATATTTTTGTAGCGGATGACTCCAATCCCAGCCTGCTTTATCACAACAATCACAACGGTACTTATTCGGAAATCGGCATCATGGCCGGTTGCGCCTATAGCCAGGACGGCAAGCCCCAAGCCGGAATGGGCGTGACCGCAGGCGACTATGATTGCGACGGCTGGCTGGACATTTTCAAGACGAATTTCTCCGAGGATACGTCAACGCTCTACCACAACACCGGCAACGGCGTGTTTGATGATGTCACTTTCCCGGCAGGCATTGGCATGAACACCCGCATGCTCGGCTGGGGATGCGGATTCATGGACATGGATAATGACGGCTGGCTGGACATCTTCGTCTCGAATGGCCACATTTACCCGGAGCTCAAGAAGCTGAATCTCGACATCCGGTACAAGGAGCCGAAGTTCGTCTACCGCAACCTGCGCAATGGCCGATTCCAGGATGTGACGAAGGAAATTGGCGGGCCGCTTCTGACGCCCATCTCCGCGCGCGGCTGCGCCTTCGGTGATTTCGACAATGACGGGGATATCGATGTGGTGGTGAATCCGGTCAACGACTTCCCGCAACTCTTCCGCAATGACGTGAAAACCGGTTACCATTGGCTGAAAGTGCGGACGCATGGGACGCGGTCCAACCGCAGCGGCATCGGCGCCCGCATGGAATGCGTCACGGGCAAGCACCGCCAGATTGACGAAGTGCGCAGCGGCGGCAGTTACGCCTCGCAGAATGATCTGCGCGTGTATTTTGGCTTGGGGGAGGCCACCCACGCGGATCAACTGACCATCAAGTGGCCCAGCGGGCAGGTGGACCAATTGGGAAACGTCGCCGCCGACCAGGTGATCCACGTGGTCGAAGGAAAAGGAATCGTGAAACGTTTGTAGGGGCAGGCCTTGTGCCCGCCCGTGGTCGCCCACGAGGAGTGCCCCGACGCGATCACCGCAAGGCACAGCCTTAACCCATGAAGAATTTGTTGAAAGCTCTTGTGCTCGTTCCAATTGCCGTTCTTATGCTTGGCCCTGCGGCCTGGCCCTCGTATGCTGCCCAAGGGGCGCAGCCCTCGTCTGCTTCAAGACCCGCCAGCCACCTGAAACTGGGCCTTGACGCCCTGCGTCAGAATGACCTTCAGAACGCGATTCATGAGCTTCGCCTTGCCGTCGTCAGCCAACCGAAATCTGCAAATGTGCACAACATGCTGGGATTTGCCTACCTCCAGGCCCGGCAAGCCGATCCCGCTGCGGTGGAATTTCGCAAAGCCATTGCCCTCCAACCCGATTTTGCCGGCGCTTATTTGAACATGGCTCGCGCCTTAGAGATGCGCAACGACGTTAAAGGCGCGCAGACTTTTTGCCTGGAGGCCATCCACCTGAAGCCGGACTGGGCGGAGGCCCATGACGCGCTTGGCGTGATTCTGGGACATCAAGGGGACCTGACCGCTGCCCAAGCTGAATTTGAAAGCGCCATCAAGTCCGATCCGAAGGACGCAACAGCCCACCTCCATTTGGGCGCGGACTTGTGGCTAATGCATCATCCCAAAGCCGCTGCCGGCGAGTTGGATCAGGCGCTTAAAATCCAGCCTAACCTTGGCGCTGCGCACTACTACTTGGGCCTCATTGATGATCAACAAGGCCAAAACACGCAGGCCATCCAGGAGCTTCGCGCCGCGGCGGAGACGGACCCCCGTAATGGACCAATCCACGATCGGCTTGGCTCAATCCTCGAAAGGCAGGGCCATGCGAACGAGGCGGCCCAAGAGTTCCGGAAGGCCATTCGGCTTGAACCGAACCAGGCCGAGCCTCACAACAACCTTGGATTGGTCATGCTCAGCCAAGGCAAGGCCGATGATGCCATTCGGGAATTTCAACTGGCAGTGCAATTGGACCCGAAGATGTTTTCGGCTCGGAACAATCTGGGCCTGGCTTATCTTCAAAAAGCCCAGTGGGACGCTGCCATTGCCCAATATCAGTCACTGCTGGCGGTGGATCCCCAGGACGCCGAAGCCTATTACAACTTGGGCGTGGCGCTGAAGCAGAAGCAGGATTATCCACGCGCTACAGACGCTCTGAAAAAATCCATCGCCATTGATCCGGCTCTGCCCGACGCCCACTACACGCTCGGCGTGATTGATTGGCAGCAGGGCAAGTTGGATGAAGCGGCGGTCGAACTGCAAGCGGCCATCCAGGTCCAATCCAGCTACGAACAAGCTCATTACATTCTGGGAACGGTCCTGCGGCAACAAGGCAAACTGGTTGAAGCCCAACAACAACTCCAGACGGCGCTGCGATTGAATCCCAAGGACGCGGGCGCTCATCAGGAATTGGGCATGATCCTGCGCAAGAAGGGCGATGCGGCGGGCGCGACAAAAGAATACCAGGAAGCTCAGGTCTTGAATCAGAAGCTGGCCAATCTCCAGGCCGCCACGCTGACCACCAACACCGGGGCCAAAGACCTCCAGCAGGGGCAGGTTGACTCCGCCTTAGCTCGGTTCCAGGCAGCGATCAAGCTGGCCCCGGATTTTGCTCCAGCGCATTACCAGCTCGGCTTGGCGCTCCTGAAAAAGGGAGAAAAGACGCAGGCCGCGGGCGAATTTCAAAAGGCGCACGCGCTCGACCCCAACTTGGGCCCACCCGCTGACTAGCCGCCCGCTACTTTTGATAGTACTTGGAGTTTGTTTCCGTGAATGGCGTCCATTTTTCCGGCAGGTCTTCCACCGGGAAAATGGCGGAAACCGGGCACACCGGAACGCAGGCGCCGCAATCAATGCACTCCACCGGATCGATGTAAAGCATGGGAACATCTGCAAAGTTCGCTTCATCTTTGCGCGGGTGAATGCAGTCCACCGGGCAAACATCAACACAGGCGGTATCTTTGGTGTTCAAGCAAGGTTCGGCAATCACATAGGCCATACGAATATTCCTCCCAGGAAAATCCCAAGCTGAAAGTCAGGCGGCTTAGACCCCTACATTATGCTTTCGGCCAAACAAGCGCGACGACTTAAGTCGTTTGGCAAGGATTCGCCGGGACCGCCCCGTTTGAGGTCGGGGACTCTTCTCCTTTCTCCCGCATCCTGGACTTCTCCGCAAGGTCACATCCACTCCCGGCGGCGGTCCCAAATGCCATCGGCGGCACGCAGCGCCAGCGCTCCAATGGTTGACGTGGGGTTCACGGCCGCGCTGGTGGTAAACGAGCTCCCATCTACAACGAAGAGGTTCTTCACGTCGTGCGCCTGATGCCAGGCGTTCACCACGGATTTCTTTGGGTCGTCTCCCATACGCACCGTGCCCAGCAGATGAAAAGCTGGCTGGATTACGCCGCTGTCAAGGATCTCCACGGCCCCGGCCGCTTCGAGCGCCTGGCGGCCCATGCGCCCGCCGTGCTCCAGAATCTTCCGGCTGTTTTCGCTGTACCGGTAGACCACGCGCGGCGCCGGGATGCCGCTTGAATCCTTCACTTCCGGATCCAGTTCCACCCGGTTCTCATCTTCCGGAAGGTCTTCGCCCAGTACCGTCACTCGCACGATGTGGGCGAAGCGGCGCCGCATCACCTGATGGTGTTCCCGGCCCCACGGCACCGGTTTCTGCGCGAAGCCGCCAATCGCCTGGTGCAGCGGCCCAAATGACCGTTCCAGCAGGAAGGAATAGCCGCGCACAAAGCCGCGGTTTAGGTCCGTTTCATAAAATTGCTCGCTGAAGGCCGGAATTCCAAACGGCCCGTCGTAGCCGTTCATGCGCTCCTCGAAGACGCCTTCCAGAAAGCGAAAGGGATGCAGCATGAAGTTCCTGCCCACCAGCCCGGAGGAGTTCGCCAGGCCGTCGGGGAAGAGCTTCGATTTCGAGTTCAGCAGCACGCGCGGCGAGCCCACACCATTGGCGCACAGTACCACGACTCGTGCTTGCTGCTCCTGCAGTTTCCCTGTGCGGTCATAGTAAAGTGCGCCCCGGGCGCGGCCTTGCGCATCCAGCATAATCTCACGTACCCGCGACCAGGTGCGGAGCACGGCGCCCTTGCGAATCGCCTTCGGCCAGTAGGAGACGTCGGTCGAAGCCTTGGCGCCGATGGGACAGCCCATCATGCACTTGCCGTGGAGCTTGCACGCTGGACGGCCTTCATAGTCTTCGGAGATGATGGCGTTGTCGGAAACCCACCAATACCAGCCGAGCTTGTCGAACCCGCGCCCAATGGTTTCACCCAGCACGCCCAGGGGCAGCGGCGGCGTGGGACGCGGTGAGCGCGGCGGATTGGCCGGGTCTCCCGTTAATCCGGCCACTCCCATCTCGCGGTCGTTTGCCTCGTAATAGGGCGACAGGTCTTCGTAGCGGACCGGCCAGTCCTCCCCCACACCATCGAGCGAGCGCACACGGAAATCGGAAGGATGAAGGCGTGGAAAATGGGCGGTGTAATGAATGGTGCTGCCGCCCACGCCGTTGAACATCAGGATGTTCGGCGGATTCTCGCCCCGCTCCACCACCGGGTAATCCTCCGGCCGATGGCGGACGTTGGGGCTGAAGTGCCAGGGGCCGCGGCGCAGCGCGATTTCCCAGTTAGGACGAGTGGAGGGGTACTCATCCGGCTTCTGCCAGTCACCCTGTTCCAGGCAGACCACTTTCGCGCCCTGATCGGCCAGACGCTTGGTAACTGCCGCGCCTGCCGCTCCCGAGCCGATCACCAGCACATCCACGCGCTCGCTTGCCATCACTTCACCTCCCGGTAGTCGCGAGGTCTTTTTCGCACCACGGCCAGCGCCGAATCGTCAAAGGGCTTCATCTGAGGCCCCGCTTGGTTCGTTGGATAAAAGTCGTAGCCAATTTGTTTCCACACCCTCTGGTTCGTGTAATAGGCCTCGTAAACATCGTCGCGGAGGTTTGAAAAGGAGGCCGCGTTCTTGCTCTCGAAAGACCGCAGAGCTTCCACGCGCTGCGCCGCAGTGAGCCGGCTGAAACCCTTGCCGAACCGCTGGCGTGCTACCTGCCGTAGCCCTTTCAACGAACCCTGCAACTGGCTACGGAATTCCCGGTGGCGAGAAGCCACAGTGGTAAGATATTCAACGCTCTTCACTTCGCTGGCCGCAGGCATGCCGTCACTGGCCGGGATGATTTCATCCACGGCCGCGCGCAGGTCCTCCAGCATGGCTGGTGTCAACGGAGAGGCCGCAGCCGCGGACGAACCCGCCGCCGCGGCTTGCCGCAACACCAGCGGTCCCGCCAGGCTTGCGCCCAGAAATTGCCGCCGCGTCCAGGGTTTCTTTATCATGTCTTCCCTCCAACCTGCCGGCATTGCCAGGCCTCACCAGGAACTATTCCCAAAGGCCGCGTCTTCCGGCTCACCATATCCATCGGTTGTGGTGCAATTGGCTAGACTGGCTATCGCGGACGCGCCTCCGCGCCCGGGCAAGACAGCCTCTTGAGCTCGATCAAAATACCACCGATGCCGCTTCGGACACAAGCCCAGAAGCAGTAGAGCGGCTTATGATAACTCAGGCGCGGCCTGGAGTGTCATCCAAGCTGGTTGTACGTTTTCGCGGCTGTAGCGGCGGTCTCTGACCGCCGAATTTTATCTATCAACACCAAGCTGCGGTGAAACCGGTATAATTGCGGCTTCCAGCCTTTCGATTGGAGGAGGTTATTCATGAATCTTCCTGAATTCAGGAACGAGCCATTAAGCGATTTCAAGGGGAATCCCGAACACGCCCGAAAGATGAAAGCGGCGCTCGACCAGGTCGGCACCGAGTTAGGCAAGGAATATGACCTGGTCATCGGCGGCGAGCGCGTCAAGACGCGGGAGAAACTGAAATCCACTAATCCGGCTCATCAGGATCAAGTGACCGGAGTCTTCAGCAAAGCGGACGCGCAACTGGCAGACCGTGCCATTCGCGCTGCCGACAACGCCTTCAAGTCTTGGAGCCACACCACGCCGGAAGAGCGCGTGAAGCTGCTGCTTGAGACCGCCAATATCATTCGCAGTCACAAATTCTATTACTGCGCTTGGCTGGTCTACGAAGTGGGAAAGACTTGGGCGGAGGCCGACGCGGATGTGGCGGAAGCCATCGATTTCCTGGAGTTCTACAGCCGGGGAATGCTGCGAGTCGGCAAGCCTCAGCCGCTCACCCCTGTTCCGGGTGAGAGGAACCACCTCCGCTATATCCCGTTGGGAGTCGGCGTGGTGATTCCTCCCTGGAACTTCCCGCTGGCCATTCTTGCGGGCATGACCTCAGCGGCCCTGGTTACCGGCAATACGGTGGTCGTAAAGCCTTCCAGCGATTCTCCGACCATTGCATACAAGTTCTTTGAGGCGCTGGAGCAGGCCGGGATGCCGCCCGGCGTGGCGAATTTCCTCCCCGGCCCCGGCAGCACCATGGGCGACGTCCTGGTGGAGCACCCGCGCACGCGTTTTATTGCTTTCACCGGATCCAAGCAGGTTGGGTTGCGGATCAATGAATTGGCCGCCAAGACCGCTCCGGGCCAAATCTGGGTGAAGCGCGTGGTGGTGGAAATGGGAGGCAAGGACGCGATCATCGTGGATAGCGAGGCCGATCTCGAGCCTGCCGTCGAGGGCGTAGCGGTCTCAGCTTTCGGCTTCCAGGGACAGAAGTGTTCGGCGTGTTCCCGCGCCATTGTGGTGGAATCCGTGTACGACGCATTCCTGGAGAAGCTCAAGGCGCGCGTGGAGCAGATCAAAGTCGGCCCGCCCGAAGATCCCTCGGTCTTCATGGGGCCGGTCGTCAACTCCAGCGCCAAGAAAACCATTCTTGAGTATATTGACCACGGAAAAAAAGAAGGCCGCCTGTTGACCGGGGGCGGCACAGTGTCCGGCCACGGCCACTTCATTGAGCCCACGGTGATTGCCGACGTCCCACCGCGCTCGCGCCTTGCCCAGGAGGAGATTTTCGGTCCGGTACTGGCTGTGATCAAGGCCAAGAACTTCGACGAGGCGCTCGAAATCGCCAATAACACGGAGTATGGCCTCACCGGCGCCGTCTACAGCAAGAACCGTCACAAGCTGGAGAAGGCCGCCGAGCACTTTCACGTGGGCAACCTTTACTTCAACCGTAAATGCACCGGCGCCTTCGTTGGAGGCCATCCTTTCGGCGGTTTCAACATGTCCGGGACGGATTCCAAGGCGGGAGGCAATGACTACTTGCTGCTTTTCCTACAGGCCAAGACCGTGGCGGAAAAAGTGCCGGCATAGGATTGCAGTCGTGCCGCCATCTTGCCAGCGACTATGCCGAGGCTGGCGCAGACCTTTTAACAGGGATTATTCCCTGAGTTCTGCTCGCGGACCATCAGGTTCTACCGCCGGCTTCCAGCATCCTGCCGGCGCCTGCCGCCGGGACGGCGGCGCTACAGCAGAGTGACCGTTCGTGTTGCATTGACGTTGTAAATCGTTATAATGCTGGAAGGGTTATCACCCAAGTTTCCTTGAGTTTCTTATTCGACGCAGGTATTGAAGGACACTGAATGCCACCGCAACCGGAGCTGGTTGAAACAATAGGGCCGCACGAAAGGCTGAGGCAGGACCTGGCGAAAGTCGAATCGGAGACACGGGCCATCCGCGTGTTTCTGATTTTTGTCGCCGTGGCCCTGGTGCTCGGAGCCATTTCCCTGTTCCTGCCACGCGGAGTCTGGGCTCAGGGATCGCTGGAAATGCGCATCCCCCCGCAGTTAATCTTTGTGGCAATGGTGACCGGGGTGGTGGTGGCGCTCTACTTGATCCGCTACGAATCGGAATCGCGCAAGCTTCGCCTGCTGGCGTTGGAGCAGGCGCTGGCGGCGCGCTCCGAACACGCCGCCAACATGGTGGACTCACTGACCCAAGTCTACAACCGCACCGTCCTCCGGGAGCTTTTGCAGAAAGAAATCGCCCGGTCGGAGCGTGCATCCCGACCTCTTTCCTTGATGATGTGCGACTTGGACAATTTCAAGCGCGTGAACGACATTTACGGCCACCTGCGGGGTGACGACATCCTGGCGCAGGTGGCCGGCGTCCTGAAGTCCTGCGTGCGCGGGTCGGACCACGTAGTGCGCTACGGCGGCGACGAGTTTCTGTTGATTCTCCCGGAAACCGATGATCCCGGCGCCCGGATTGTCCGCGACCGGATCCTGGTGCAAATCGGAGACCTGGACCAAGCCAACCACATTGGCCCAATCAACCTTTCATTGTGCCTGGGTATCCTCCAGCATGTACCGGGACGTACCGTGGAACAGGACGTGGCAGAGGTGGATGCCAGGATGTACAACCAAAAGCGGGGCGCGCCAGTGCGGCAACCAGCGGTTGAGCGGACCACGGGCCAGACTTAACCTCAAGGCTGTTCACTGAAGGTCCGTTCGACAATAACTGCACATCGTTGAATCCGAGCCCCTCACCCACCGCAGCCCCGCAAACAACCGAAATCGTCTCCCTCTCCCCGCTTGCGGGGAGAGGGCTGGGGTGAGGGGGAACGCGACGTCCCTGCCATAAACTTAAGCAGGTACACCCTAACTGAACGGTATCGGACTTAACCTGGACTATTGGACGAGTCCCGTTCCTATTTCATTTGACTTGCGGCAGGCACGGCTTCAAACCCTGGATGGCCCGGTCCAATGCCGTGCTGATTTCCGCAGCTTGCGCCCGCGCCCGGGAAAGGTCATGGGCGAGCAATGCTTCCCTCAAGCCGGGCAAGGTTTCAGCTTCGTAGCTGGGGAGCGGCGCATAAACCAGATGTCGGAACCAGGGCCTGCCGGGAATGCCCTGGGGATCAAGCCAGGCTCGCTCCTCGGACATCAGGGCGGCGTTGCACGCGGCGGGACTGGCCGGCAGCCGGGCGCCGGAAGATGCGCGAGCCATCTCGTCACGGACGGATTGGCCAGCTTCCAGCCAGGCGGCATCTTTCTTCAGCAGGGGTTGAATCTCCTGCTCGTAGAAATCCGCCGGGGCGATGGAGTGTAAGCCGCGCAAATAACCGGAGATTTCCGCGGCGTAGGCGGTTTCATCAAAGGGGAGAACCTCCGCATCGGCAAAGCGCAAGGCGATCAAGCCCCACAAGCGGCTCATGGCCGCGTGGTAACGGAAGCCCGGATCGCCGTAGCGTGCGGCCACACCGCTTGGGCGCGGGAATTCGGAGGAAAGCGTTCTCCCACTTCTTCTCCGCCTTGAAGCTCGCCGGATCGAATCCGAAGGGCGCGGCGCGGCGGGAAACGGCTCCACCAGAAACGCCGCCTGCGGCGAAGCGTTGCTGCAAAATTGGTCGAGCGGCGTGGCGGGCGCTGATGCTTCCCGGCGCCATCACCAGAAGAGCGAGAATGGCAAGCGGAGCGCTTCCCATTTGCCGGGCGCAGCACGAAATCATGGAACGAGGTTTGAGAGGCATGCTGATCCTTAAGGACAGGATGTGCCGTACCGGGCCGCGGCACGGATGACTCGAAGAGCCATTTCATACCGGTCCCAGGCTTCAGCGCTTATCACAGATATCACGGAAGCGAACGCGAATTATACGGGATTGGGCCGTGCAGTCAATGCATTTGGTGCGGCCTTGGTTGCAACAGATATCCACTATGGACATTGGTAGGGAGAAGCGGCTTCAGAATGCGAGGCGTTTCAGCTCTTGGACGCCGGTCCGCAGAGAATCAACACAGTGGTTGGGCGGGATGGCCTGTGGTCGGGTCCACTGGTATAGCGTTTCGCTGGCTGAGGGAATCAACTCGTTCCAGTTATTCCTCGCTCCCTTGTAATCGGTTTGTTGCTCCACTGCCTGCTCATTTAGGCAAAGTATCCAAGTCTCAACGTTACGCTTCGGAACCAGGCGCGCAATTTGCTCGCCCTGATCGACAATCGGTTTCTCGCTGGTCCTCAGCGCTTGATCGAGTTGGTTCAATCGGTCTTGGACAGTGCGAGTATCAGCGTCGATCATTACGATCAAACCAGTCTGGGCCCGGGCCTGACGGCGGCGGTACTCGTTTGTTTCCTCCACAAACCTTTTCCGCACCCAACTTTCAGCACTCCCCTGGCCCGACGGAGATCGGTGAATCCTCATCTCATGCCTTTTCAACCCGCAGTTGATGAGGTATCTGCGAATGAGCATTTCGTGATGGTCATCTTCCAGGAGGACGATGACCAGGGACGGGTTACTCATCGTCCCATCCACGGGCGATCAATTCTGAAGGCTGTAAGTTCCCATTGGGGTCGGCCTTGAATTTTTCCGTCCGAACATGGCCATTTTCTTCACGAAAGAAACGCAATCCATGTTCTGATGCCCATTTGTTCAGAAGTTCCGGGTGATGGGAGATGAGGATGAGTTGTCCATTATGGTCTTCGAGCGCTTCCTCTGCTGCCAGGAGCCATGGCTGTATTTCCCGTAAAGCGACAAAGTTATCCGGCTCATCGATAAGGACAGTGTGTCCCCGGGCTATCAGGAAGTGAAGGATCATGTATAAGGCGAGCAGGCACCGCTGGCCATCCGAGAGTTCGGATATTGCATAATTCACGCTTTGCTTCCCAGGACCAATAAAACTGGCTCGAAGTTTTCGTGTGTCGTCTTCGTCGGAAGAGAATTTCAGGTTGTAAAATCCATTTAGTGCTTCCTTCATGGAGGTTATGAACCTCACATTCTCGTCGGGGTACGCTTGCACCAAATGGCGGTACCACCCTGCGAGGTTCTCGAGCTCGTCGTCGGGCTCTCGCTCCTCTCGATCGGCACTCTCGTCCATGGCGGATGGATACTCGTCGATTTGAAAACAATGAACGGATTCCATCCATTCAACGAAGTGGTGAACGTGTGTGTTGCTTAATTGCGATAGGTGCAGCGCGGATCTGGTCGTTTCCAGCGGTACGGTCGTTGCTTGGTCGCTGTTATTGGGGAAAAAATGTATCTCGCCCTTCGCCAATTCAAATACAGTTTTGCCAGAGACTTTTAGCCGTTCTTGGCTCACTGACATCTGCCTGGTTTCCGACGCAAACCGAATCTCAACCCGGTATTCATACTTCTGGCGCTTCAAGAGGGATTCGATTTCAAAAACCTGGAGAGGACGATCCTGCCAACGGGTGCGGGTGGACTGGGTGAAGGGATTCTCGTCGCCCTTAACAAACCGCTTGAGATAGCTCATCGCGTCGAGCAGTGAGGACTTGCCGCTGCCATTGGCTCCGAGCAGTAGTTGCTTCTTCTCCGGTTTGTACTCGAAGTTGACGAAGCAGCGGAAGTTGTCGATGTAGATCCGCGTCAGCATGGCTACATATTACTATACGGAGATCAATCCAGGGTAGCCCCCTGCATCACTTGTTCAAAAGAGGATTCCATCAGAGATTTAATGATTTAGCGGGCGAACCGCGTTTCCTTCTTTCGCCTTCCTCTCCTCAAGCGAAAGTAGAAATCGCGAATCTGTGACGGCGCATTCGCAAGACATGCTGGCGTGCCACTTGCTTGAAGGTACAACCGGTGTACCGGAGCAAGCCTATCTCCCGATATCACTGATCTCCCCCTGCGTCAGGTCTGGCTCAGGCTGGAGGCGTCGGCGTATGGCAATTTCGACAACTGTGGCATGAGTATAGAATACCTGTAGCAATCAAGGTACTTTCATGATTTGTGACATCGGCCTGCTCCGTTTCCTTCCCAATCAATACGTGAGTTTTCGTTTTCTCTGGCGTCCTCCAACAGTCGCCCTAGAAATAGGGATCGCGTCGAAGCGGCGATCAGAACACGTGAATGAGCGGGCTAGTCTTCTCAATGACCTTTCCGATATCCCGGGCTGGAATACCGTGCTCCCGGAGCGATTCAACCAGCCCAGCCGCACCAGAAGCCTCTACGGAAAAAAGCAGGCCGCCTGAAGTTTGAGGATCGAAGAGCAAGTTGCGAACCGCCTCCGGCACACCATTCTCGAATATCACGCAAGGCTCGATGAACTCTTTGTTGCGCCCGAGGCCGCCTGGAAGAAACCCTTCCCGCGCGTAATCCAGCGCCTCGGGCAGAAACTCAACTTCACGGGAATCGATCTCAAGACTGACCTCGCTCGCCACGGCTAATTCCCGCGCGTGGCCGAGAAGTCCGAAGCCGGTGACGTCCGTCGCGCCGTGGACCGGAAATCCCAAGGCAATTTCCGCTGCGGTCATATTGAGCGCGCACATCGACTCCACCACTGCGGCCTCGGCTGCGGCGCTGGCGCGTTGCTTCTTGATGGCCGTCCCGATGATTCCGGTGCCGATCGACTTGGTGAGCACCAGACGATCATCCGGCTTGGCGCCCGAATTCGCCAGCAATCGGGCCGGATCGATCAATCCGGTAACGGCGTAGCCGAATTTGATTTCATCGTCGCCAATGCTGTGGCCGCCAATCACCGTGCAACCGGCTTCCTGCATCTTGGCAAGCCCGCCTTTAAGAATGGCCTCCAGGATGTCCAGGTCCTTGCCGGTGTTCGGGAACGCGGAAATGGCCAGAGCGGTGATGGGACGGCCTCCCATCGCATAGACGTCGCTCAGTGAATTGGCCGCCGCCACCTGGCCAAAGGTGTAAGGATCGTCCACGATGGGCGTGAAGAAATCGACGGTCTGCACCAGGGCGAGGTTCGGCGCTTGACCGGAGGGCAGCCGGTAGACGCCCGCGTCGTCGGAGGACTCAAATCCGATCAGCACGTTCGGGTCAGATTGTTTGGGAAGACGGGAGAGCACCGAGTCCAAAATCCTTGGACTCAACTTGGCCGCTCAACCTGCTGCCTTCACCATCGCTGTCAATCGCTTTGGGTCCATAATCTTGTGACAATCGGCGCCACGGGGTTGGCGCTGACCGTAATCTGTAAAACTCGCGAGTGGTTTAGCTCAAAGGCGGTTTATCACGCTGGCCAGATACCCTGCGCCGAATCCGTTGTCGATGTTAACAACCGCTACGTTTGAAGCGCAACTGTTGAGCATGCCGAGCAGAGCGGCGAGACCATGAAAGCTGGCGCCGTACCCCACGCTGGTGGGCACGGCAATCACCGGAACGCCCACCAGTCCCGCCACCACGCTGGGCAGCGCGCCCTCCATGCCCGCCACACAGACAATCACGCGCGCCTCGCGCAGCAACTTGCTTTCACCAATCAGGCGGTGAATCCCGGCGACCCCAACGTCGAAAAGCCCCTGAACGCGATTGCCCATGGTCTCCGCCGTCACCAGGGCTTCTTCAGCCACCGGAATGTCAGAAGTGCCGGCTGAAACCACCAGAATCTTGCCCTTGCCGCGAATCTTCTTCTCCCGCCGGATGGAGATGGCGCCCGACAAGGCATGAAAGCGGGCGCTCGACTCCAGACCGTGAATCCGGTCAAAAAGCTGGCGGTCGCCGCGCGTGATCAGGATGTTCTGAGGGCGCTTCAACATGCGCTCCACCACGCCTTCCACCTGCTCGGGCGTTTTGCCCCGCGCAAAAATGACCTCGGGAAAGCCTTGGCGAAGGGCGCGATGGTGGTCAATCTTGGCGTAACCCAAGTCTTCGTAGGGCAGGTCTCGAAGCTGGGTGAGGGCTTCATCCACATCGATGGCGCCCTTGCGCACGCCCAGCAGCATTTTCCGAAGGTGCTCCCGGTTCAATTCAAAAATCTCCTGTGCGGCGCGACCCCTTCGCCCCTGCTGATGATCTCCGGAAGCGCGAAGTCACTGCCCATGCCAGTATAACAGCACAGAATCGGAGAATAGTTATAGGTGTGGCCGGACCGATGAAGAAAGTCGTTTCCCGCCGGGTGAGCATCGCCAAGATTTCGGGCGCAAACTCAGAGGAAAGCACTGTAGTGGGTCAGTTTGCTGTAGCGGCGGTCTCTGACCGCCGGAAACTGTTGAAGAATAGAGTTCGGCGGTCAGAGACCGCCGCTACAGCAGCGAAAATGTACCACTACCGAAAGCGCAGTTTTCTTGACTTCGCTTGATGCCTTTGACTAACATCGCCCTCGATGCCAAAAGAAACCCATACCGGGAAAAGTCTGGTGCTTGGAGTGACGGGCGCGAGCGGTGCGATCTTTGCCCGCTGCCTGATAAACCTGTTGGAAGACGATCCCCGCGTCGGAAAAATCCACCTGGTGGTTTCGGGTAGCGGTCTGAAGGTCCTGCGGGAAGAGCTGAATCTTGAGGTTGCAAAGTCCGCCGGAATTGCATCGGCTCTCAAGGGCGGTCCGGTGGCAAAGACGGTTTACCTGCTCGATTCCGACGTGGGCGCGTCAATCGCCAGCGGCTCCTACCGGGTGGACGGGATGGTGGTGATCCCGTGTACCACGGGGTGCCTGGCACAAATTGCCCACGGCATTTCCAGCACGCTGATTGAGCGCGCAGCCGACGTTTGCCTCAAGGAGCGCCGCAAGGTGATTCTGGCGGTTCGGGACAGCCCGCTGAGCCGCATCCACCTTGAAAATATGCTGCGCGCCCACGACGCCGGCGCTGAAATCTTTCCCATCGTGCCTTCGTTTTACCATCGTCCCGGAAGCCTTGAGGATCTGGCCACTCAATTCTGCTGCCGCGTCCTGGCTCATCTCGATTTGGCCCAGGACGCACAGTTTCACTGGACCGGGGAAACCAGACAGTAGCCTTCCCCCTCACCCCAGCCCTCACCCCGCTTGCGGGGAGAGGGGGAACCTGAAAAAAAGGTCCATTTTGATATTCCAAGGGTGTTACCAGCCCTCTCCCCGCAAGCGGGGAGAGGGGGGACCTGAAAAAAGGTCCGTTTTGATATTCCAAGGGTGTTACCAGCCCTCTCCCCGCAAGCGGGGAGAGGGGGAACCGCGAAGCGGTGGGTGAGGGGCTCTCGTCAAACGTTGTGCAGTCACCTTCGACCGGATCCTAAGTGAACAGTGTTGAGACTCAACAACTGGATGAGCCCATTCTTTTCGCTCGACGGGTCAGGTTGACCTTGATTGGCGGAAATTCCCCACATTTTTTCTTGACTTGGGCCGGGCGGACTTTTAATATCGGGGCATCGCTAGAAAGGAGGTGATTCATGCAAACGGATTGTAACCTTAGCGAGGGAGCTGAGGCTTAGGCGCTTGCCAGCGCAACCTTTGGTATCCTCTCTGTAGCGAAGGGAGGGATGGTTTGATGGCGCAGGTTGGCGCCTGCGGTTTCCGAACGGAACCAAGCCAATTCCCATCAGCATCCCGGGCCCCTGGATTTGCGGAATCCGCAAGTCCAGGGGCTTTTTATTTTTCGAGCCCCGGGCTAGGGGCCCGTTCAGAAATAACTGTTCCATCTTCCAACCGGCGCCCCTCACCCACCGCTTCGCGTCACCCTCTCCCCGCTTGCGGGGAGAGGGCAGGGGTGAGGGGATGTATGGGGTCCGAAATGGGACAGTTATTGTCTGGCAACCCCTAAGTCGACTCCAAATGATCCGCAATATAGGGATAGACGTCTTTCGATGCGTTCTTTCCCAGGATCGAATCGGCGTGCCCGTAATGGGGGATGACGTGCCGGGTATAGAGATTCCTGCCATTTTTCTCAGAGAGCAGGTTATAGGTGATTTCGGTGCTTCGCGGCAGGAAGCATTTGTTGTCACCACCATGGATGAAGGCAATCGGGATGGCGAGGCGTTCCAGGTGAGGCAGGTAGGCGTTCGTCCCCGCCGCCGTCACCAGATGCCCTTCCCGCGCCAGCCGGGCAAGGTGCTCGAAGGCGCTGATGTTCGCAACTCCGAACATCTCGTGAAGATTGGCGTGGGTTGCCGCGTTCAATTGTTGGTGATCGAACACCTGTGAATACAGGAAGGTAATGCGATGGCAGACGGGACTGTCGCATTGCTCACGGAACGGAATGGGATAAAGGCGCATCGCCGCTTCATAAAGCCGTCCCTTCCAATCCGCGTGCTTGTCTACGTAAGCGGTGAGTGATTCCACGCCAAGCGATCGCAGAAATTCAGGCATGTGAAGGCCCACTTTGACCTCCGTGGCTATCGGCGTCACGAAGTGGGTGGCCACCTGCGAGCAAACCGCGGAACGAACCCCCTGCATCCCTTTGAGCATAGCCATGAAGAAAGAAGCGGACCCGTAACAATGGACTACCATTTGGACGGTCTTGGCCCCGGTCAGCTCCAGCACCTTGGCGATGGCGGCGGGGTAATCGTAAGTGGCCACGTCATCGGCCGTGGATTGAATGCACGACGTGGGCAATTCGATGCTTGCCCGGTAGTCGAGCAACCAAACGTCAAAGCCTCTGGCGACAAGATATTCGGTGAGCGTCGTGGGAATCGTATCCATCCTGAAGATCAGGCTGGAGACTCCGACTCCGTGTGTCAGAATGACGGGGCCTTTGTTCCCGCCCTGGTAACGCATCAAGCGCAACTGCACGCCATCGTCCGTCATGAAGAAATGGATTTGGGGAGCCGGTGCCCTTAAAGGGCGCTTTTTGCGAGGTTTGGCCTCCGGGTTGAAATAGTTCGACTTGGCCGCAACCACTCCAAAGACATCCCAAAGACTGCCGATGAAAAAGCGGCCGAACCGGACCTCTGCCTCAATCCGCTGTGTGGCGCTTCCGGCGTTGGTGACTTGGAGGGTGGTCAACTGCCGGAGAAATTCACCCGGGGTGATTTGCAGAATGCCTTTCCCTATCATCCTCCCTTCGGCAGTTCCGTCCGCATAAAGCTTAATGTAAAGTGTGGTGGTTTCCGCCCAAGCATCGTAGGCTGGATCATCGTGAATGATCTTTGTTCCCTCAAGCCAATAGGTATCTCCTTCTTCACTTGCCAGCTTCATGGCGTAGGTCATTTGCCGCGTTCCAACGTTCTCTTCGTCCACGGTAAGCAGGTGGAATGTCCCCTCCGTCACAGTGAGGGGATGGCCGGAAAGCGCGGGCGCCTCGACGGTTCCCAACATCTTGGCTTGGTGCCCGGAGGTGGATACCATCTCCTCCAAGTCTTCGGAGATGACGGTCAGAATGAACTGGAGTCGGTTGCCCTGTTTCTTACCTTTGCTGGCCGCCGCTTCGAAATCGGTGTTGGCCCCCCCGGAATAAAACCCTTGCATGGTTTCCGTGAATCGCACCCCCAACTTTGTATTCGCGGGCTTGAGGTTCAGGGAGACCGGCAGGTGGTAATCGATGTTCCACTGACGATCCTCGGCAAGCAGCCCCACCGCCCTTTCTGACAACGCAGATATCGTCAGAAGGGGATTGACGCCGAGCGAGCGGGGAATGATGGAAGCGTCCATAACGTAGAGACTTTCATAGACCCCCTCACCTTGCGTCCCGGAAAAAACCTGGCTTTTGTGATTCACCACCCCCCTGGCCGCATCCTCGCTCATCGCGCAGCCGCCCAAGGGATGAACCGTGATCATTTTTGATTTCATCAGGCTCGTCCAGGAATCAGCCGTCACGAACGATCCTTTCAGGGGGCGAGTGACCGTTGCAAGTTGGTCTCGAATTTTTTGAAAGACAGGCAGCTTGGAAACCCCGGGCCAGACAATGCGCAAGCGGTCATCCTTCAGCATCATCCGGCCGCCACTATCATCGTTGGAGATCACAAGATAAGTGAGGGTATTGCGAACAGCCCCGGAATACGGTCCGTGGACCAGGCTTTCCACCTCACGTTCCTTGCGCGCTAGTATTTCCGGGATTCCACCGCCCCATTCTGAACCGTTGGTTTGAGCCGCTCCTGACAACAACTCCGGCAGCAGGCTGCCGAGGGCCCCCGGCACCACTCCCTCCTGAATCACCATGCTGGTTTCGTTTGCGTCCTTTGCCGGAACATCGATCATGCCTGTAATGCAGGCGCCCACTGGATCGATCTCACCGGCTAGGTGAGTCCCGAAGCCCACGCCGTTTACCTCCCCGGCGGTGTTGTACCCAAACCCTTGCACGTCTCCGTTTGCCGAAAAGCGCCACCCCAGGCAGTCAGAGAGCTCGATCCCGGCGGCCTTTGACCTGAGCAGAATCTCAGTCGATCCCAGAGCGCCAGCCGCCAGGATCACAAGGTCCGCTGTAACGAAGAGGGTGGGCGCATCGAATTTCTTGCGTCCCTCGCCAACCGGCTCAAAGTGAACTCGCCACTTTTCTCCGGCCCGCTCCAGGAACCGGACCTTGACTTGAGTGAAGATTTCCGCCCCGTGCGCCCTCGCATCGGGCAGGTAGTTCATCAGGAGCGTGTTTTTTGCCCCGTAATTGCACCCGGAAACGCAATCGCCGCACAGCGTACAGGCGCGTTGCTGTACTCCTACGTGATTGACACCATCCCGGAAGGTCACGTTGACCGGCGCACGGGCACATTGTAGATTTGAGCCAGCCGCAGCCTTCTGAAGAGCCTCAAACTTCTGGAGTGGAGGGAAATCTGCGGGGTAGGGAACTGGCTTCAGCATCTCCTCCGCGCGCGAAAACCCCTCTTTCATATGACCTTGTGGGTCATCCCGAAGCTCTTTGGGCCAAATGGTATCCCGGAACACCTCTGCACCCGGCCTTAAGGAGACCCCGGCGTTGATCAACGAGGTTCCCCCCAGCCCGCATCCTGCCAGGACACTTACGTCCTCATTGATATGGAAATCGTAAAGACCAGTCCCATTTCCCGTTTGAGCGGCTGGCGAGTCAGTCTGCATCTCCCGTACCACCTGTGGCAATGTGTCAGGGTATTCTCCTGGCTGGATCTCATTTCCCCGTTCTAGAATGCAGATTCGACGGCCAGCCCTCGCCAGCCGGGAAGCGGCGATAGCTCCCCCGTACCCTGAACCCACAACTACGACATCATATTGATCTTTAATGTTTTCGATCGGATTGGAAAGCCGAATGATGGACACAGTATGCCCCCTCATTGAAATGTGCGGGCTTCGCGCGAGGGGGCGGAAGGGTGGATTTCATCCTACGAAACACCGGTTTGTATCGAGTCCGGCTGCACCATCTAATAAGTGCAGCATTATGTATTAGTTACAGCGCGATCCTTCGTTCAATTACGTTTGGAAGACGGCGCGACGGCCCGTGATGGCACAAAGGAATTCACCACCGCCAAAGCATAACACGGACTATATATATTGTCAATATATCAATAGTAATATACCAGTATTCTCCTGGGAGTACCCCCGCTGCCGCTGGACTTGGGCCAGCCCACGAGGGCTGCCAACGGACCCATTGGGGTGCGAACCGCTGCAGGGTCGACTCTTGCGGTCGCCCTCGGGCAGGCACCAGGCTCCCCTGCGAAGCTGAAACATGGAGTGCGAAGGGTGCTTACGGTCGCTGAGAAATATCCACCGGGGGAAGTGGGCCCGGCCCGCGTGACGAGTCCTGGTCATGCAGAGCGTACGGGTCATCGAACGCGGGTGAGGGTCTCAAGGAGAAGCCAGACTCCCTACTTTTGACGACAGCGGGGTCGAAAACCCGGACGAGGACCGAAAATTAGACCTCCTGAGCGGTTTTCAAAAAGCTGGTGAGAAATGCGGGCTAAGCTCACCGAGACTCGGCGCCAGCGTCCACGGCAAAACGAATCATTACGGCAGAAGCGGTCATCCGGCTTTGCTCAACTCGTCGAGTTCGGTCTGGACGTGCTCGGCGTAGCAGCTTGGGCAGACCCCGTGAGTGAATGCGGCATTGGAGTGGGCCGCGATGTAACTCTCCACCTGCTGCCAATAGTTCTGGTCATTGCGGATTCGCTTGCAATAGGAGCAAATCGGGAGCAATCCCTGGAGAGTCTTGACCTTGGCCACGGTCTCTTCCAGTTCCCGGACGCGCTCGGCCAGAGACCGTTGCAATCCGGCCACTCGCAAGCCGACTTGAAGCCGTGCTCTCAGTTCCGCCTGATTGAAAGGTTTGGTGATGTAGTCATCGGCCCGGGCCATCAACCCTTCCACCACATCGTCCTTGGTGGCACGCGCCGTCAAAAGGATGATGTAGATGAAGCGGTCAGCCAATTGTTCCCTCACCAGGTGAAGCAACTCAATCCCGTCCCTGCCCGGCATCATCCAATCCAGAATCGCAAGGTGCACGTCCGGCTCGGCCAGCAGCAGATCCCACGCTTCATTACCGTTGGCAGCCACCAGTACCTCATGGCCCCAGGTTCGGAGATTTTGGTGTAGGACGCGCCGTGACAGCGCTTCGTCCTCTGCAATCAGGATCTTTACGCGGGGTGATTTGGAATCAGACATTCGTTACCACACTTTCTCGCTCAAGATTCGCAAGGGCTGCACGGTCCCTCATACCCCCCATGCCCTTTTTAATCTCTCAAGGATGCTATCGACACAAAAGCCCCACGGCTTTAGCCTCATCACTGTTCAGTTAAGGCGAGTTTCATGATCTTGATCTTGGAGGCGCCGCCTGACCCCTCACCCCGGCCCTCTCCCCGCAAGTGGGGAGAGGGTGCCAAGGACTTCGACGCGGTCCGTCAGTGGGTTGCTGAACACCCCGGCCCTCTCCCCGCAAGTGGGGAGAGGGTGCCAAGGACTTCGACGCGGTCCGTCAGTGGATTGCTGAACACCCCGGCCCTCTCCCCGCAAGCAGGGAGAGGGTACCAAGGACTTCGACGCGGTCCGTCAGTGGATTGCTGAACACCCCGGCCCTCTCCCCGCAAGCGGGGAGAGGGTGCCGCGAAGCGGCGGGTGAGGGGCTCTGGTTCAACTGTGTGCATTATTCTCGAACGTCCGATGCAGGGCGGGAGGCCGCCCACGCCGAAAGATGCGCGCGTATGCTATATTTCAGGTCTTGGAAGATCGCGGACAGGGACTTCTTGAATAGCAATTCAGAATCGGGCCGCGGAATTTCAAGGAAACCCAGAATGAAACGATCTTGCTCCCAGGAGTTGGCGCCTTATGCCATGCCGCCCGGAAAATCACTCGGGCGCATCCACCCCGAGCCACCGCATCCTTACCGCAGTGACTATGAACGCGACCGCGACCGGATCATCCACTCCCGCGCCTTTCGCCGCTTGGAAAACAAAACGCAAGTGTTTTCCCGGCGCTATTCCGACCACTTCCGCAACCGCCTCACGCACACTCTGGAAGTGGCCCAGATCAGCCGCACGGTTGCCCGGTCCTTAAGATTGAATCAGGATTTGGCCGAGGCGCTGGCGCTGGTCCATGACGTTGGCCATCCGCCCTATGGCCACGCCGGAGAGGCAGCTCTCAACCAATTGATGGCGGACTATCACGACCGCTTCGACCACAACCTGCACGCCCTTCGCGTGGTGGAAATATTCGAGCAGAAATATGTGGCATTTCCAGGATTGAATCTCACTTTTGAAGTGCGCGAAGGCATCATCAAGCACTCGCGCGATTACGATGCCGCGCATTACCCCAGCCTTTCTGCATACTTCCTTGACCAGCGGCCGCCTCTCGAGGCTCAACTCATCGACCTGGCCGATGAAATTGCTTACAACTGCGCCGATCTGGATGATGGCTACGAATCAAGATTGCTCGACCTTTCGCAAATCCTCGATCAAGCGCCGCTCTTCCGGAAGCTCTACAAGCCCATTGAGCGCAAATTTCCCGATGCTCTCGAAAAGCTCAAATTCAATGAAGCATTGAAGCGGCTCATGGACGCGCTGGTGACGGACCTGATTCAAAGCACCCGGATTGAGCTCCAACGCCACCGGATCGATTCCGTGGAGAAAGTGCGCGCTTGGAAAATCCGGCTGGTGGGTCTAAGCCCCGGGGTTGCTGCCGAAAACCGCCAGATCAAGGCGTTCCTGCACGAGAACCTCTATACCCATACCGATGTCAGCGCCGAACGCAGCAGGATGGTCCGTCACGTTGAAAGACTTTTCACCTATTTTGCGCGACACCCCCGCTCACTCCCGCCCGCTTATTTCGCAAAGACCCGCGCCGATCCGGTACACCGCGTGGTTTGTGATTACATCGCCGGCATGACGGATAATTACCTCCAGAGCCAATACCGGAAATTTTTCCACCGGAACGGGTAGCGCCACAGGGCGGCAATCCCGGCCGCAGCCAACAATGCCATTTCGGGCTTGGTCTTGTAACCCAATGGGATCTCGTAGGGGCGACCCTGGTGGTCGCCCACGGGCGGGCACAAGGCCCGCCCCTACGGCGCGTGGAAGTCAGGCTCCAATGGGATCAAGAGCCTTTCATAGATTGACTGGCGTCAAAGAGAGAATCGATCACTTCAAAGAGTTTCTGAGGGCGAATTGGTTTAGTAACGTAGTCATCCATTCCGGCAGCAAGGCAACGTTCGCGGTCTCCCTGCATGGCATGGGCCGTCATGGCAATGAGCGGAAGATGATTGCCCGTCGAGGTCTCAGCGGCCCGGATGGTTTGAGCCAACTCCAGTCCATCCATGCCGGCCATCTGAACATCCAGAATGGCAAGGTCGAAGCGCCGCTTCTCGATCGCCGCCAGCGCTTCATGGCCGCTGCTCACCGGAAAGACCGTGTGGCCTCGTTTTTCCAGAAGTCTTACCGTCAGCAGGGTATTGACCGGATTATCTTCAGCCAGCAAAATTTGCAGGGGCCTTCGCGTTTCGCGCAGAGAGTGGCGTGTCACCAGGCTGGAGCCGGATGGCGTTTGGCCATCCATCCCCAACACCCGCACGATCGCGCCCCGCAGCTCGGACTCGCGCACCGGCTTTGTCAAATATGCCCCGATGCCAAGTTCCCGGCACCTCGCCGCGTCCCCGCGCTGGCCGCTTGAGCTGAGCATCATGACCACCGGCGCCTCAATATCCTGATCTTCCTTCATTCGCTCTGCCAACATGAAACCGTCCACCCCAGGCATCTGCGCATCGGTAAGGATGATGCGGAAAGCGTTTCCATCGCTTCGAGCTTGGCGCATCATCTCCAGTGCATCTTCGGCTCCTGCCGCCAGTTCAACCTGCAAGTCCCAGCTTTTTAGCACCTCTCCAAGATAGCGCCGGTTGGTAGCGTTATCGTCAACGAGGAGAGCACGAACCCCAGCCAAGCTGATGGCCGCCCCCGCTTTTCCAAGCCAGCCCTCGGGCCGCTCCGCCCGGCCCAGGCTGGCGGTGAAGTGAAACGCGCTGCCGCGTCCCGTTTCGCTCTCCACCCAAATCCGCCCTTCCATCATCTCCACCAGCCGCGCTGAGATGGTCAATCCTAGCCCCGTTCCTCCAAATTTCCGCGACGTGGAACCGTCAGCCTGGGAAAAAGCCTCAAAAATCACCTGCTGCTTCTCCTTTGGAATGCCGATACCCGTGTCCTGCACAGTAAAGTGCAGCAGCAGGTTGTCCCCATTGCATGATTCCAATGCGGCCCGCAACACGATTTCGCCCCGGACGGTGAACTTGATGGCGTTTCCCATCAGATTCACGATAATTTGCCGCAGCCGGGTGGGATCGCCTCTCACAAAGTCCGGAACGTCCGGGTGGATGGCCATCACCAGCTCCAAACCCTTCTTATGCGCCACCGTGGCCAGCATTTTAGCCGTTTCTCCCAGACTGTCGCGTAGATTGAAATTGATCGGATCCAGGTTCAATTTGCCGGCGTCAATTTTTGAGAAATCCAAAATGTCGTTGATGATGGTCAGCAGGGCATCGGCGGACTCTTTGACGGTGCCGAGATAATCCCGCTGCTCCGCCGTCAATTCGGTCTCCAACGCCAGCTCCGTCATACCGATAATGCCATTCATGGGGGTGCGGATTTCGTGGCTCATATTGGCCAGGAACTCACTTTTGGCGCGGTTGGAGGACTCGGCGGCATCCTTGGCTCTGCGCATTTCTTCTTCGGCGAGCTTGCGTTCGGTAATCTCCCGAATCATCAGGCAGGCAGTTTTGACCGATCCCTGTGCTGCGCGGATCAGACTGGTGCGCGCCTGGAACCAATGTTTTTCTCCGTGAACCTCCAGAGAATATTCCATATCTTCCCTTTTGCCGCTCTCAAGAACACGATCGATGACATCCAGGAAGGGTTGAAAGAATTCTTCGCCCAAAAGCTCGGAGGCCCGGCGGCCGATCAATTCGGCGGCAGGACGCGCCAGCAAATGTTCATCCTGGGTCCACACATTCAGGTAGGTTCCATCGGCGTCGAGCTCGAAAACAATATCGTCCAGCGAATGGACAAGGGCCCGCAGCCGCTCCTCACTTGCTTGCAAAGCTTGCTCGGATCTCTTGCGCTCCCTGATGTCCAGAAAAGTTATGACCGACCCAACCGCCTTGCCGCCCTGATAAATTGGATGGTTCCAGTACTCTGCGGGAAAGCTGGTCCCATCCTTTCGCCAGAAAAGTTCGTCGTCAGCATGGACCTTTTCGGATTTGGCGATGGAGGCTACGATGCGGCAATCACCCTGAGCGTGGGGAGTGCCATCCGCACGGGTATGGTGCACCACTTCGTGCATGTTGCGGCCGAGCAACTCAGCGGGGTCAGCGTACCCCAGGAGCTTCAGACACGCTGCATTGGTAAAAGTGCAATTGCCGCCAAGATCCAATCCATAGATGCCCTCGGCCGTCGAATCGAGCAGCAGGCGGCATTGCTCCTCCGCTTCCCGCCGGGCCTTGCGATCTTTGGCTTGCGAAACCTCCCGCTCAACGGCCCCGGCCAAACGCGCCAGCTTGTTCTTGGAGACAAAGTCGCGGGCGCCTGCCCGCATCGCTTCGAAGGCTTCCTCCTCGGGCAGAACCCCGGACACAATGATCAGTGGGATATCGAGTTTCTTAGACTGGACTACATTGAGGGCCGCGATGGCGTTGAAGTCCGGCATCTGGTGGTCAGCCAGGATGACGTCCCAGCCGCCTCGATCGAGCGCCTCATCCATCGCCGCTTCCGTTCCGACACGCTCGAATGTCAGGTCGAAGCCCGCGCCGCGAAGCTCGCGCGCCAGGAGCGTGGCATCGTGGGCCGAGTCTTCAACCATCAAAACACGTATGGGCCTGCTCATTCGGGGCTTATCCTGAGGTGAGGCTTCTGTGCATTCCCGTGAGTTCCGGCTTACCGGTCTTGTTTAATAAAACGCTTTCCCGATGCTCCCAATGAGATACTTTATTCACGATTCACGGCCAATCTTGATTTTTGCCTGAGCTGCCCCGCAGACGTCCGATCTTCCCCTCACAGGCCCAAACACAAATACCGCATCAACTCCCAACGCGCTCGGCTGGACCGGCGCCCGAAATGGGCCGGACTGTATTTGGAGCTTCCATGAGCAAATTCCCACGGGGGCACGATTACTTAAGAACTATTACGACATCCATACATATTTGTCAAGGTGCTTCCATAAAGGGTTGTGTCTCAGTTTGTCTACTGTAGCGGCGCTCTATGAGCGCCGAGCTTGAATCCTCAACGGTTTCCGGCGCTCTATGAGCGGCGAGCTTGGATCCTCAACGGTTTCCGGCGCTCTCTGATCGCCGAGCTTGGATCCTCAACGGTTTCCAGCGATCTCTGAGCGCCGAGCTTGGATCCTCAACGGTTTCCAGCAATCTATGAGCGCCGAGCTTGGATCCTCAACGGTTTCCAGCGCTCTATGAGCGGCGAGCTTGGATCCTCAACGGTTTCCGGCGCTCTATGAGTGCCGAGCTTGGATCCTCAACGGTTTCCGGCGCTCATAGAGCGCCGCTACAGTAGACTGCGACACTACCCAGTAAAGGACAAATGGAATAAGTGAATTAATGGCGGATCAAAAAGGGGAACCTGCACATGGGAGGTCTCGCGCGCCTCCATCTCCTAACGCGCGACGGCCCTGTCACAAACATTACGAGGTATGCCCGAATTGAATGGCATCGTTTCCAGCATACGCTTCGGCGCGCTCTTCGGAAGTTGCTATACCTTTTGCCGGAACGACGCAATCAAGACGAACGTTCCGCCCGCGATAGCCCAAATCGCCACGAATCTTGGAATCAGATATGTCTTCTTGGTGACGATCACGGCTCGCGCTCCGGAGACATGAACGACTCTGCGGCCGGTGGTGTAGGAAATCCCACCCTTGGCCAGAGCGTAAGTTCCGATTGCAATCAACAGAAACGCCACAAACTTTACGACGGTGTTCATTCGGACCGCCTCCCCGGGTGTCAGCCCTCCCTTTTACTTCAAGCGCCGAAACATTTCCGGGCAAAATTCCGCGCACATCAACGCCAGCCTATCATTCTGGAGCAGCCTCTCCCAGCCTGCTGTTCTGATATGAGCAAATAACGCGGCAGGCCCGCCACATCCGTGGCCAATAGCGCCATGCGTCCGTGACCCCCAGCCATTTGCTATGAAGATGAAAGCATAACGGATCAAATGATTCGCAACTTCTCCGCGACGGACTTCATGGTATCGAGTGCTCCCGCCAGTTCATCCCGCGTATGGGTTGCAGTGACAATGGTTCGGATGCGCGCCTTCCCGACCGGTACGGTGGGATAGCCGATGCCCTGGGCAAAGACCCCCGCCTGGAACAGCTGCAGGGAGAACTCATGAGCCAGGGCCGCGTCACCTACGATCACGGGCGTGATCGGCGTCTCGCTCATTCCGGTATTGAAGCCAAGCTTTTTGAGGCCGTCCTTAAAGAATCGGGTGTTCTCCCATAGTTTCTCAACGATCTGCGGTTCGGTTTCCAGCACTTCAAAGGCGGCGATGCACGTGGCCGCCACCGAAGGCGGGTGCGAAGTGGAAAAGAGGAATGGCCGGGCACGGTGGTAAAGGAAATCAATGGCATCATGGGTGGAACAGACATAACCGCCGAGCGCGCCAATCGCTTTGGAGAGCGTGCCCACCTGGATATCCACACGGTCGTGCAGATTGAAGTGATCCACGGTTCCGCGGCCGTTCTTGCCCAGCACGCCGGAGGAATGCGCGTCATCAATCATCATGATGCAGCCATAATTCTCCGCCAGTCTCACCAGGTCCGGCAGGGGCGCAATGTCACCCTCCATGGAAAATACGCCATCCGTAATCAGCAGCTTGTGGACGTTACGGCCGGAAATCTCGCGCAGGATTTTCTCGCAGGCTTCGACATCCTTGTGGGGGAAAACTTTAATTTCGGCGCGGGACAGGCGGCAGCCGTCGATGATGGAAGCGTGATTCAGCTCATCGGAAATAATAATGTCCTCGCGTCCCAGGACCGCCTGCACCGTGCCAGCGTTCGCCGTGAATCCGGATTGGAACACCACGGAGGCCTCGACATTCTTGAACCGGGCAATCTTTTCCTCCAGCGCCATGTGCAACGTCATGGTACCGGCAATGGTTCGCACCGCACCGGAGCCGACTCCGTATTTTTCAATGGCTTCAATGGCCTTTTTTTTGAGCAACGGATGGGTGGTGAGACCCAGGTAGTTGTTCGAAGACAGGTTGATGACTTCCTTGCCGTCGAAGCGCGACACGGGGAGTTGTTCGCTTTCGAGCACACGCAGTTTCTGGTAGAGCTTCTGGTCCCGAAGCCTGTTTAATTCCGTCGTCAAATATTGGAGTTGAGCTTTCGGCATCAGCGCACCTCATCAATGAAATCAAACCTGTCAAGAGCTTCGCCCTGGTCGCAGGAGCGACCCTCGTGGCCGCCCGCGGGCGGGCACAAGGCCCACCCTCACGTAGTTCGGCGGATGGCGCCGCTTATCCGGGCTTGCCGTCGGGATAGAGCAGAATCTTGGAGGCGTTTCCTGATAGCAGCATTTCCATACCCTGATGAAAATCCTGCAAAGCCATGCGATGGGTGATCAATGGAGACAAATCCAGCACCCCGGATTTGAGCAAGGTCTGCATCTTGTACCAGGTTTCAAAAACGCGCCGCCCATTGATTCCCTGCACCACTGCGCCCTTGAAAATTACGTCATTGGCCAGGTCCAGTTCCAGCGGCTTGGAGGGAATGCCGAGCAAGGAGATTCTTCCTCCCCGCCGCAGCATCTGGAATGCCTGCCGGATGCCTGCCGGATTCCCGGACATTTCGAGCACGGCATCCGGTCCGAGTCCCGCAGTCTGCGCCAGCGCCTCCGCCACCGGGTCGGCGCGCGACGGGTCAATCACCACGGTTGCGCCCATTTTCTCCGCCAGGTTCTGCCTGAAGGGATGAGGTTCAAAAGCCAGGATCGGATGTGCGCCGCAAGCCTTGGCCACCGCAATCGCGAACAGGCCAATCGGCCCGCAACCCACCACCGCCACGCTCATTCCTGCCACATCTCCCGCCAGAACCGTGTGGACCGCATTCCCCAGCGGATCCAGAATGGCCGCGTAATCCACAGGAATCGCCGGGTCGATCTTCCAGATATTGGTCTCCGGGATCTTCACAAACTCCGCGAAGCACCCGTCCGCGTCGATTCCAATGATGCGCACATTCTGGCAGATGTGGCACTGGCCGGTACGGCATTGGAAGCAATGGCCGCAGGCCACGTGCATTTCCGCCGAAACAAATTCATCCGGCTTCACCGATTGAACTTCCTCGCCCACTTTCTCAACCACGCCGCAGAATTCGTGTCCGAAAACCAGAGGGGGATGGAGACGCCGTTGCGCCCAGCGATCCCATTGATAAATGTGCAGGTCGGTCCCGCAAATCGAAGCCGCCTTCACTCGCACCAGGACGTCGCGGGGACCGATTTCCGGCACCCCAACTTCCCGCAATTCAGCGCCCGGCTTCGGCTCCCGTTTCACAATGGCACGCATCGTCGACGTTGACATAAAAGAACTTGTGGGAAACTCCTTTCGCCCGTTTGCGGCAGGAAACCCTTTCTACTTGGTCCGCTATCTTACCACAGCGGCGAGCCTCCAGCAGAATCGAGCCGGCGCGGTAACAGCCACCCCAACCCCTGGGATACGATTGCACAAACTTGGATCATCAGCTTGTGCGGCGTGATCGACAGGTGGAATTCGGGGGAGCTTACTGCACTTTTCGTTGGATTTTTTTGAGCTCTTCTTTGGCGACCGTGTAATCCGGGTAAAGCCGCAGAGCCTCTTCGAGATGGAACCGGGCCTTGCCGAACATTTCCTTGGCGGCGTAAGCCCTGCCCAGGTTGTAGTGAGGATAGTGATAGGACTCATAGCGGCGGGATGTGAGCGCCTGCTCCAGCCAGGGCAGAGCGTCATCGTAAGCGCCACGCTCAATCAGGTAAGCGCCAATATCGTTATAGGGATTGCCGAACTCGGGATCCACCTGGATGGCTTTTTTGCATTCTTCGATGGCGTCATCCAACCGGCCTTGAAAATGGTAGGTCCAACCCAGAAACGTGTAAGCCTCCGCCGTGGGGTGAAGATCCAATGACCGCTTGTAAAGCTCGACGGCCATTTCGTATTCTCCGCCCATCTGGTACTGGTAGGCTTCCTTCAGCAAGTCCCACGCGGCTTGATAGCAGTCAGAATCCATCGGCGTGACCTGATCTCCAAGCCGTTAGTTAACATATCCCCGGCGGCGTTGTCAATTTTGACGCATTGCCTATGTTCAATTATCTAACGAGGGTCAGCTCGATCAACCCCCTGCATTATTCAGATGACGATTCTTCGCCTTGCGAGGGGATGGGCACTATAAAGGGGAGGAATTACGGATTGAAGGGAAGGGATAAGCTTTAGTTTGAGGGGGGCTTGGCGTGATGTTCTCTTGCTATTTGAGCGGCATTTTCTCTCGACGCGCGCCCGGCCCTTTGGGTCTCAATTGCTTTCCATAAGGCCCCTGTGCCGCCAGTTTAACCTTCGTCAACCGGACCTTGCGGTTGGTTCGCTTGCCCAACTTTTGATTCAAAAACCGTCCCTGACCCATACAGATCGACCTGACCGGCCCCCATGGCCTTATTGAGAATTCTTGCCCAAGGCAAGCGGCATGGTACCGGACATATGGTCGTGCCAGCCCATACCTCCGCTGTCCATCACGATCCACAGGAAGCCAATCATGAAGGCTGCCGCAGCCACCAGATATCCAAAAGCCCTGAGCAGAGATTGCCCCGTGGTTGGAATCTCGCCTTCGAGATTGCGAATCGAAATTCCTCTCCATTGGCCTCCCGGAGTAGCATGGGTGACGGCAGAAAATGTTCCAAAGTAGCCAAAAACCAGCATCGACGCTACCAAGCCAAGAATCACGACGTTTGCGGGAATAGGATGGAGGTGTCCACCTGAAACAAAAAAGATGCCGGCAAAAACTCCCAAACACAGAAGAATGATGGCGCCGTCCGCAATTCCCGCCAGTAATCGTTGCCCGGCCGAAGCGACCGGCAGATCTCCGCCTGCTTCCAGGTCCGATCCAACCGGCCGGAAAACCGGCTCATGGCGGATGGCCTGTTGCACGGCTGGCAAAGGCGGCTGAAGCGCGGCGGCAGGGTCAACAGGTTGTTCCAGATCGATGGTGTGCCGTGGACGGAGATGGCGCGGCGGGGTGGGATCCTCAAGGGAAATTACCTCCGGATCAACATAGCCAAGACTGGAGGGATGCTCTGCGGCAAAGACCAATTCCACTTTCCGGTTTTCACTGGGGCTGGTTTCCAGTTCTTGTTCAGCCAGAGCTCGGACGCCACCTCGCAGCTCGTGGTCAAATTCAAATTTCATGTTGGACCGGGAATCAAATCGGCCACGAATCCCAGCACGGCGCCTCCTGGAACTGGCCAACCCCTCGGAAATATCATCTCCCCACGGACGGTCACCACCCGCAGACGATAACTTTTCCATCAGCGGAGCGCTGTGCAGATCGGACAACAAAACTTCTCCGATCGCCCGGCTCGGCAAAGCGGCTTCGGCGGCGTTTTTCGCGCCGTCAAACTCGTAACCGCATTGCTTGCAGCGTTCCACGTCCGGAAAGCTTACGAATCCGCACTCGGGGCAAGTCACGTTGGTCTTGGCCTCCCTCCGCCAGCGTTTCTACTGTATGATAGCAAATGCCTTCACCAAAATAAAAGGGCATGGGCTACAATGGGAGAGTTCTGGCATGTGGACCGACCCCGTTGACCCTTTCCCAAGCCTCGAAATGATCCCGGACTTCCTCCGGGTGCTGTGCTTGCTCATTTTCTTGACCTTGGGCTTTGCTTGCTGCGCCGATTGCCAGCAACCCTGCCCGGCGTCTCCAGAATTGGAGGAGCCGGTGAGCACGCTGACCATCCACGCCGACTCGCAACGCAAGATCAAAGACATGTACTACCTTCGCGGCCACGTCCTGATGACCTACAAGGACATGCGAATGTCTGCAGACCGCGTCGACTTCAACAACGCCACGGGTGACGTGGTGGCGCGCGGCCACGTCGTCTTTGACGATCCCAAGGGACATCTGGAAGCGCCCGAAGCCCACTACAACGTGAATACCGAAAAAGGATATTTCCTGCACGCTCACGGCTACATCCAGAACATGATGAAGTCCAATAAACGGGAGTTGGTTACGAACACTCCTTATTATGTCCGCGCTCAGGAAATCGACCGGATCGGACCGGATCTCTACACGGTTCATAGAGCCAGCCTCAGCGCCTGCCAGAGGGAAAGCACTGGCTGGTCACTCTACGTGGGAAGCGCGAAGCTCGAAGTCGGAAACGAAATGTCCAGCCATTGGGCTATTTTCCGCTTTCTCAGGCTGCCCCTTTTCATCCTTCCCGATGCTTCTCACTCCATCAATGGCAATCTCCGTCACACGGGATTTCTGTTGCCGCACGTCGGGCAGGATAGCCAAAAAGGATTCGTCATCGGAGATGGATTCTATTGGGCCATCAACCCCAGCTCCGATCTTCTGCTGGGCCTTGAGGATTATTCCTACCGCGGCGTGGCGGAGGACGCGCGTTTCCGGGCGCGTCCCAGCGCCACCAGTAATCTAACGGCGGACATTTTCCACATCAACGATCACGGCAGTGGCCCGTTGCGCCAGGTCCGCGCCCCGGGTGAGAGCGTGGACGTCACCGGGGACGCCGACAATTTCCTCGACGGATTCCGGGGCGTTGTAGATGTGGACTACATCAATTCACTGGCGTTCCGCACCACCTGGTCCGACACTTTCAATGCCGCTGTCTTCTCCGAAGCGCATCAGACCGGCTTCCTCAGCAAGAACTTTGACGCTTACAGCCTCAATATCTATACGGACCGTTACCAGGATTTTCTCTCCGCTGCGCCCAACGACCTGCAGTCCATCATTATTTCTCAAGTGCCCAGCTTTTCCTTCTCCGGCTCGGATAAGCAAATCGGCCAGTCACCTTTCTTGTTTTCCTTCGATTCTTCCGCCAGTGGTGTGGCGCGCTCGGAACCGGGCTTCACCACGCCGCCGCTCAGCGCCCGTGTAGATTTTTTTCCGCATCTCACTGTCCGCACAAAACCTCTGTGGGGTTTTCACTTGACTCCCACTCTCGGCATCCGCGAAACATATTACGGCACCAGCCTTGCTCCCGGTGGTGCGCCGGTGAACCGCTTCCTGGGACAAGTCACGGCGGACTTGCGACCCCCCAGCTTTGAAAAGGTGTTTTCGCATCCTTTTCTGGGCCATCGCTTCAAACACGTCATCGAGCCCGACATTCAATACAACCTCATCAAATCGCCATCCTACGGAAACATCCAGAATATCCTTCGATTTGATCAGTCCGACGTCTGGACCGAAACCAACGAGCTTGATTTTTCGGTAAATAACACCATCTTAATGAAGAAAGCAGACCGCAGCAAAGAAAACGAGGACGGAAAACACGGATCAGAGACGTCTTCAAACGCCCGCGACTTAATCTCCTGGCAGCTTTCGGAAAGATATTTCTTTGACCCCACTTTCGGCGGCGTCGTGACGCCAGGCAGCACCGTGGCCATTGAACCCACGCTTGCCCTCACCGGATTCGCGTTCCCCGAGGGCCACCCCTACTCGCCGCTGGATTCGGTGTTGAAATTTGCGCCGTTTTCAAACTACGACACGGAATTGGTGACGGACTTTGACCCTCACGGTGGACAAGTCCTGGATGCGGGAGTCTCCTCACGGATTCATCGCGGCGATCTGTCTCTGGGCGTCACGGATTTCTTTACCAATCACACCGAGCTTTTGCCCTCGCCGCTAGTGCCGGACGTCCCTATTTCCCAGTTGCCCACTTTTAACCTTCTCACCACGCAGGCGACTTATGGCAATATCCAGAGCAAAGGGTTGACCGGTTCCGTGCGCGTGGACTACAATCTTGCGCAGGGGATTGCGCAGGATTTTGCCATCCGGCTTCGTTACAATTTTGGCTGCTTCGCCATTAACGTGGAATTCCAACGCTTCAACCTGGGCTTTCTGCGTAATGAAAGTTTCTTCCGGTCGTCACTTTCATTGGCCAATATTGGTACGCTCGGCAACTTGAATCCGGCTGAACCCTTGCCCTGAGAAACAAATTTGTCTTGAGGCGCCGGCCTCGAAAGGTCCACTTTAAGCCATGGCATTTCCAACTCATCGCCCGCGCCGCTTGCGAAGCAGTGAAGCGCTTCGCAGCCTCTGCCGGGAAACAGATCTTAGCCCCAAGTCGATGATCGATCCGCTCTTCGTCTGTCCGGGCAGCGGCGTTAAAGATGAAATCCGTTCGATGCCGGGCAACTACCGCTGGTCCGTGGACCTGCTGGTGGAGGAATGCAGATCGGTTCACGATCTCGGCATTCCCGGTGTCATATTGTTTGGAATTCCCGAAAAAAAAGATGAGGCCGGCTCCGAAGCTTATGCGTCGAATGGGGTCGTGCAACGCGCCGTGCGCGGCGTGAAGCAAGCCGTCCCGGGACTGCTCGTGATCTGCGATACGTGCCTGGACGAGTACACCAGCCACGGCCACTGTGGTGTCGTTATCAACGGCGAGGTGGATAACGATCAGACCCTTGAGCTCCTGGCTCGCACCGCGCTCAGCCAAGCTCAAGCGGGTGCTGACCTCGTCGCGCCCTCGGACATGATGGATGGCCGCGTGGGCCGCATCCGGCAGGAACTCGACGCCCACGGCTTCACTCGTGTTCCCATCCTTTCCTATGCGGCCAAATATGCCTCCGCTTTTTACGGACCCTTTCGCGAAGCTGCGGATTCCGCCCCCAAGTTCGGCGACCGCAAGACTTATCAAATGGACCCTGCCAACCAGCGCGAAGCCTTGCGCGAAATTGCGCTCGACATCGAGGAGGGCGCGGACATCATCATGGTAAAGCCTGCCATGCCCTGTCTCGACGTGCTGGCGCTGGCGCGCCGCGAATTTGACGTTCCGCTCGCTGCTTATCAAGTCAGCGGTGAGTTTTCCATGATTGCCGCAGCCGCGCAAATGGGCTGGATTGACCGGGAACGCATCATTCTTGAGAGTTTGACAGCCATTCGCCGCGCCGGCGCGGACATCATCCTCACGTACTTTGCCAAGGAAGCAAGCCGCCTGCTCAGGTAGCGCCGGCATCTTGCCGGTTGCTTGTTGATCGCCAGAACTCTGCCGGGCCCATGCCTCAAATTCTGGTTCCTCCGCAGAATTTGTGGGTGGAGCGGGGATAGTTTTTGACCCTTCGCGGAGAAAAAGATAGCGCATCCCATCCCAATTCCTGTATGGGTAATTTGAGCGAGAAACCCTACACAGGAACAGGACAGGATGCAATTG
>DATKST010000104.1:0-8050 GCA_035531475.1 Terriglobia bacterium | reverse complement strand
CATGCATATAATATATAAGACGGGCTGGCTTGTCAAGCCCCAAATACGAATGCGAATTTGCTCTGAAACGAAGGGGGGAAACAAGGCCTAGCGCGGCAAGGAGTTAAGCCCGTTCAAGAATCGTGGATGCGGAATCGCTGTCGGTGCGCCTCTTGTGGACACCCTCGGGCACAGGGTCTCATTCCGAACGGGGATGAATTTTCTGGATTTGAATTTGGCGGATGGAAGCGCGGATCAATTGAGCAGGGTACAAAACCAGGTTGAACCAGCCTTGCCTGCGCCCCTCCGGGTCGTGGACGCTCGGCACGATCAGGCCCTGGAGTCTTTCTTGATAGAGCTGGCGGGCGATCCGCTGAGGAACCGTGTAGGCGTCGAGCGCGATGCGGGGACGGACCAGATCATCCAATTGAACCCGCAATTTGGCCCGTGTTTCCGGCTGGGTCAGATCCACCAGGCGGTCCACCGTGATCTCGAACTCAACACAGACTGTGTTTTCGCCGTCGTGTCCCACCCGACCTTCCACTTCCGCCGCACACAACTCCGCAGATGCGCCGAAGTAAAGGGCTCCGAATTCGCCGCGCACGCTATAACGGCGCTCTTGAGTGAAGCTGGGACCCGCCTCGAGGACGGTTTCAAGGTAATGCTCGGGGACACACCGCCAGAAATGCTTCTTCCTCAATGCGACCCGCCGGAGGTCCGGGACTTGCGGGCGTTTGGGCATGGGTCAGCGCCGCCTCAATCCGATATTCCCGACCGCGTATCTTCAAGCACGGTATTGACCATTTCACAACCCGCCGCGTCGGCCAGCAAATTCAGCGGTTGCACCTTTCCCAAGGCCCGGTTTTCATGGTGAACCCAATGCCCAAGGCGCTCCGGCCGGATCACTCCCTTCGCCAACTGCGTCAGGTTTAGCAGGCGGTGGAACCGGACCGATTCCATCGCGTGCGCATCATTTCCCTCTCTCAACCACTTGCGCAAGGTTTCCACCGAAACACCCAGGATGTAGGCCATCTCCGTGTCGGAAAGGTCCAGAACTTCTTTCAGCCACCGGCATCTTTGCCTTTCAGGAATTTCCAGCGTCGCGTCTTTGACCATCGTTTCAAGCTGAGCACCCATCATTCCTCCTGCTGTTTCTGCTGTCTAAACTATTGGAATGATAACAGTATTTATTACTGGAGTCAACCTGCAAGCGCCCCGGGTAGTGAGTCAATTTGGCAATTCTTTGCCAGTTTGTTCCTTGACCGTCATTCCCGCGAAAGCATGAATCCATGCAATGCAAGACGAAGGAACAGAGTGCCCGCGCACAAACGGCTCGGCTAACCTGTGTCCTGACGGTCCTCGAGTAAAACTTCGTGAACAATCGAGGGTAAGCACAATACTGTTCAGATAGGGGGGATATCTCGTAGAGGCGATCCTTGTGGTCGCCCACGGGCGGGCACAAGGCCCGCCCCTACAGCGCGCGGCAATCAGACTCCAATTAGGATAATTGGCTAAGTGAACAGCATTGAGGTTAAGCACGTCGCCCGGTGTGCCAAGTCCAACAACCCTACGCCATCGATTCCGCGTTCCTCACAAGCTCACCGTGCCGCAACGCGCAGGACCGCCGCGCCCCGGATAGCGTCATTCTTAAGAGAATTGAGCGCCCGGTTGGCCTCCGCCAGCGGAAAGACTTCTATCTGCGTTTTGATGGGGATTTCTGCCGCGAGGCGAAGAAAGTCTTCACCGTCTTGCCGGGTGTTGTTGGCGACACTGCGGATGACCCGTTCCTGGTAGAGAAGCGCGTAATCCAGTGGCGGGATGGGGCTCATGTGAATGCCAGCGAGGGCCAGGGTGCCACCCTTTTTCAAGGCTTTCAGGGCAGCGGGGACAATCTCTCCTGCTGGCGCAAAGACAATCGCGCTATCCAGCTTGGCCGGAGGCTCATCCAGCGTCCCACCGGCCCAGGTAGCGCCCATTTCCATTGCCAATCGCTGGTGCCGCGCGTCGCGGGTACAAACGAAGACTTCGACGTTCCAAAAGCGCGCCACCTGGATGGCAACGTGCGCCGCGGCTCCGAAGCCGTAGAATCCCAAGCGGCCTCCGGGTTGAATGGCGGAGAGGCGAAGAGAACGGAAGCCGATAATGCCCGCGCAGAGCAAGGGGGCTGCTTGATCCGCCGGGATGTTCGCAGGAATCGGATAAACGAAATCCTCCGGCGCCACCGCGTATTCAGCGTAGCCACCATCCACGGTGTATCCGGTGAAGGCCGGGTTTTCGCACAGGTTCTCCGTCCCGGCGCGGCAATACTCGCAAATGCCACAAGTCCGATGGAGCCAGGGAATGCCGACCCTCGCGCCCGGCTGGAACCGCTTGGCAAGGCCGCCGGTCTGCTCGACAATTCCCACCACTTGATGGCCAGGGATCACCGGCATTTTGCGCGGTGGCAGCTCCCCTTCGATCACGTGCAGATCGGTGCGGCAGACTCCGCACGCGGTCACACGCACCAGGACCTGATCGGCTTCGGGCGTAGGATTCGGCACTTCCGTGAAGTCGATTGGGTTCGTTTCAATCGCCCCCGTTGATTGCAGCAGGCACGCTTTCATCTTCTCGATATTAAGCTTTCGGGAGTCGGTTTGAAAGTCCGGGTTAGGGAACCGGTTGTTTAGGTGCCATCGTGCGGGCTAAATTCTCAATGGTTGCGAAAAGCTCCCGAGCCCGGATGGGCTTTGAAAGATAACCGTCCATCCCGGCAGCCCTACATCGCTCTTCATCACCCTTCATGGCGTGCGCAGTCATGGCGATGATTGGAAGGTGGTCACCGGCGCTACGCTCCCGGCGCCGGATGGCGGCAGTGGCCTCAAAGCCGTCCATTTCCGGCATCTGCACGTCCATCAGCACCAGGTCAAAGTTACCATTCACCAGTGCCTCCAGCGCCTTTCGCCCGTTTTCCGCAACCACCACCTGATGGCCTCTCTTTTGAAGAAGGCGCATCGCCAGTTGCTGGTTCACGGGGTTATCCTCGGCAAGCAGAATGCGCAGGGGTGGCAGGGAGCGATCCTCCGTCCGCTCCTCGTGCAAAGAATGCCGCGTCAGTAGTGGCGGCAACCCTTCCTCGGATTTTCTGCCCAGGACGTTAAGGAGGGTAGAGCGAAGATCGGTGCGGCCCACGGGCTTGGTCAAATACGCGGCAATGTTGAGTTCCCGGCAGCGAGCGCCGTCACCCCGCTGTCCGGCCGAGGTCAAAACAATGATAGCGGGAGCGCCGCTCCCAAAGTCCTGGCGGATCTGGTTGGCCAACGCGAAGCCGTCCATGTCCGGCATTTGCGCATCGGTCAGAAGTATGTCAAATGTCTTTCCCTGCTTTGCGGCACTGTGCAGCAAGCTGAGAGCACCGGCTCCGTTTTCGACGGCCTCCGGCTTCATGCCCCAATTTTCAAGGGTGGCAGTCAGGATACGGCGGTTGGTAGCACTGTCATCCACCACCAGCGCTCGTCCGCCCTGCAAATGTTCGGTTCCCGGCCCCAACAACACGGGCGCCGCCTTTGCTACGCCCAGGCGCGCCGTGAAATGGAACACGCTGCCCCGTCCGGGCTCGCTTTCCACCCAGATGCGTCCTCCCATCATTTCGGCAAGCCGTGAGGAGATGGTCAGGCCCAAGCCAGTCCCTCCAAACCTGCGGGTCGTTGAGCCATCCGCCTGGGAAAAAGCCTCAAAGATGATCCTTTGCTTTTCAACGGGAATGCCAATGCCCGTGTCCTGGACGGCGAAATGAAGAGTGACCGATTCTGGAGTGCAGGACTCCAGATCAACCCGCAGAAGAACCTCACCCCGGTCCGTAAATTTCAGGGCATTGCCGAGGAGGTTCACCACAATCTGGCGCAAACGAGTGGGATCCCCGGCTACAAAGTCCGGCGCCTCCTCCCGCACGTCGCAGAGGAGCTCCACCTGCTTTTGCTGCGCCCGCAAAGCAAAAGTCTTGAGCGTTTCTTCAAGCATGTCCCTCAAATTGAAATCGACTTGGTCGAGTTCCAGCTTGCCGGCCTCGACCTTGGAGAAGTCAAGAATTTCATTGATGACCGTCAAAAGGGAATCTCCGGAAGTCTTCACCATTTGAAGGAACTCACGCTGCTCGTGCGTCAGCTCCGTTTCGAGTGCAAGCTCGGTCATTCCCAAGATGCCGTTCATGGGAGTGCGAATTTCGTGACTCATGTTCGCCAGAAATTCGCTCTTGGCGCGGCTGGCGGCTTCCGCTGCCTCTTTGGCTTCGAGCAACTTCTCTTCCGCGACCTTCTGGGAAGTCACGTCCCGCACCACGGCAAGGTATGCCGCCCGGCCTTGGTACTCGACGGCGTCCGCGAACACCTCCACGTCCATGCGGCGTCCGGCCTTTGTCAAATGGGCGCCGCTGAAGGGCGCGAGGTGGTCAGGCTGAGGTCCGGCTTCCAACGCCTCCTGATTCGGGGCGGAGTGCAACCTCACCGAGGCTACCTTGGCCAAGTCTTCCGCGAGGGATGCCCGGGCTTCTGGCGGGCGCAAATCATAGGGCGTCATCGTCAACAACTCCTGCCGCGAGTACCCGTAAACTTCGAGGGCCGTTTCGTTGCAGTCAAGGTAATGGTGGTCCGCGGCATCGACGATAAAGATCGGGTCGGTGATGCGATTGAACAAAGTGCGGTATTTTCCTTCACTGCTGCGCAGAGCTTCTTCAGCCTGCTGGCGTTCGCTGACGACCGCGCCCAGGCAGAGGCCCGTTAAAGCCAGAGTCAACATGACGAGTTGCAGGCGGGGCAAGCGGGTGAGACCCGCATGGGTGAGGTGGGCGCCAAGAATGATACCAACGTTGATCAAGAGAATAGAAAGAGTCGCTCTTGGCAGTCCATGCCGGGCGGCAATCCAGATCACCGGAAGGAAAAGGACGTAAAGCGGCTGATAAGGAAGCGCCGGTGCGAAGCCGAAGACCAACCAGATGGCCGCCACGATGCTGCCGAACTGGATCACCTGAAACAGAATCTCGGCCGGACCCAGCCCTCGCTGGACCTCCGGGGTGGATATCTTGCTCCAGCTTTCGCCTTTCATGCATAGGCCGGTACGGGGAGCTACGCATACCAGTAAAAAGGGTGCGAATGAGACCATCGAAATGCAGTCACCGACCCACCAATTAAAGGCTGCGTCAAGGTAGCCGGACCGGGAGACAAAGCCATCTCCCAACAAAGTCAGCGTACCCAGTAGGGCGGTGGGAACCGCTGCGGTGAGCAGAACCAGTGCAAAACGCCCGACATCCCGCAAATGACGCATCCCGGTGTTAATGGGCCATTTGCGCCGCAAAATGAATGCCCCGGTGACGTAGCCCGCCCATGCTGCAAAGACTCCAGGGATCCCAGTCCAGGAAAAGATGCCCCGGTGGTAGTTCATCATGGCACTTGCCAAGGCGGCGATGAAAACCATAGGTGTGTAACGCAGCCCTCCGCAAAGCAGCAGCGCTACGGTCAGTCCGGTGGGCAGATACCAGGCAGGAGTGCCCGCCCACATCTGGATCGATGATGATGTTCTGTCCAACGCCACGAAGGCCGCAAAGAAGACACCAAACAGCAAGAGTTCTTTGTGGAAAGGCACTTTTTCCCAGAAGGAGGGTTCGTCCGGTGCGGGACCAACTGGGGTAGCGGGTTTGTTGGCTTCGCTCATAGTGAAAAGCTCTAAGGCTGACTCAATTGCGTCCTTCGCGCCATGCGCAATCCGCATGACCTGGTGGATAGCCCACCCATGTAGAATTAACTATGGAGATTATACTCGTGGTACATAACGTAGGAGTATCATACCTTGGTCCGGTCCACCAAGCAAATAGGTGCCGGCCGCGGTAGTGACGCAGTTTGAAGTTTTGTGACATTGTTCGCCACCGTCATCCCCGCGAAGCTTGTCCCCGCGAAGGCGGGGAGCGAGGATACATGCTCCGGACAACCCCTTTATCTGCACGAGTTTGGAATGCCACTGCGATATTCGGAGTGGATTCTCGCTTTCGCGGGAATGACGATGAAGGAACAAATTGAGTCACTACCCCGGCCGCTGCACCATGCACAGTCGGGTTGCCCGGGAACAATCGCTCCGCCCCCGCCCAGGCACCTCACCGCCACTTAGAGTCGCCGTTCTCTCCACAATCGGCCCGTATCGCAGTAACTGTCATCCTGGAGAGCAGATTGTGGCAATATACATGTTCCTTTTTGTTATGGTGGGGGCATCCGGATGTCTGCCGAACCGCTCAACGAAGTCAAGAACTCCGCATCATCCCGGGCCTCGCGAGGTTCGGGCTGGCACGCCATGAGCGCGGGCTACTTGGGCTGGGCGCTGGACGCTTTCGACTTCTTCACCCTGGTCTTCCTCGTTGACATTTTGGCGGTGCAATTCCACGTCTCGAAGAGTGATATTGTCTGGACGTTGACGGCGACCCTGGCGATGCGGCCCGTGGGCGCGCTGCTGTTTGGTTTGCTCACCGACCGCTATGGCCGCCGTGGCCCGCTGATGGGAGTTGTGATCTTTTTCTCGCTCATTGAATTTCTTTGTGGCTTTGCAAACAGCTATTCCATGTTCCTGGCGCTCCGGGCGCTCTACGGCATCGGCATGGGCGGCGAATGGGGGGTGGGCGCTTCGCTGGCGATGGAAAGTGTTCCGGCGCGCAGGCGGGGCCTCGCCTCCGGCTTCTTGCAAAGCGGATATTCGGTGGGCTACCTGTTGGCGGCGCTGGCCGCCCGCTTCTTGCTGCCCGCGGCTGGATGGCGGTTCATGTTTTGGGTGGGAGGCGCCGCCGGAGCTTTGTTGCCGTTCTATGTTTGGGCGCGCGTTCCGGAATCCGAGGCGTGGAAGCAAAATCGCGCCCCTTCGACCGGCGCCATTCTCCGCGCCGCTTTCAGGAACTCCAAGAGCCTGCTGTATCTCGTCCTGATGATGACGCTGATGATGTTCCTTTCCCACGGCTCCCAGGATCTGTATCCGGATTTCCTGAAGACGGCTCGCCACATCACTTCCCGCGCCGTGTCGGAAATGGCGATGCTTTACAATGTGGGCGCGGTGCTGGGCTCCATGGTTTTCGGGCAGCTTTCGGAAATGTTCGGCCGGCGGCGCACCATCATGGCCGCGCTGGTATTGCCTTTGATCTCGATACCCGCCTGGGCGTTCGGCGGGTCATGGCCCATGCTGGCGGCTGGCGCATTCCTGATGCAGGCAGGAGTGCAGGGCACCTGGGGAATCGTTCCGGCCCATTTGACTGAACTGTCGCCTGACGCCCTGCGCGGCCTGATTCCAGGATTCGTGTATCAGCTTGGCATTTTATTTGCCTCGCCCACCAATACGATGGAGTACGCTTTGCGGGACCGGCTTGGCTATTCCTGGGCTCTGACGTGTTTTGAGGCGGTGACCATTGTGCTCCTAGCCATCGTCATCCTGTTCGGGCCGGAGCAGCACGGCAAGAGCTTTTTCCGCGAGTCCGGCGCGCAAGAAAAAGAACTCACAGCCAATTAGGAATGCTCTTGCCGAATTGCTGCAGGCCCTTAACCGAAGTTCGTCACGAAGAGGGGTGGAACTGGGCTAAGTGTTTTAGAATCACTTCGCACTATGGCTGGGTCTGCACTACATTCGAAGTTGAGATTGAGGCGCTCGGGAATCGGGATCCCCAGTTGATCGAGAAGCTGTTGCTGTTCTCGGCTCGGAGTGGACACACGTCGCAGGCGAATCTCGCGCCCGTCGGTTGTGGGCAGCACAATGTCAGCACTCTCGAAAGTGGAGAGCAGCGCCAGCGCCCGGACGGGTGAGAGTTCGGCATGGTTGCGTCGCAGCAGATGCTTCAGCGTCACCCACAGCGCGTCGCCGGAACAGTTCAAAGCCGTATTTATGTGACGGACTTCGGCTAGTGTCCTGTCACACCTAATTCTTGACAATGTAAGGTAAGGCGGCAGCTTCGCAGCCGCACTCCAAGGCGCCTGCGGCCCTGCCGTGAACTTGCGGGCGAAGCCCGCCGTGGACTGCGGTAGCGGCAGCTACCGCAGTCTCTCGCAAGCGGCGAGCAAAGAGTAGACATCACCCA
>DATKST010000103.1:0-9469 GCA_035531475.1 Terriglobia bacterium | reverse complement strand
CCCCAGGTCATGAGCAGTCATCTGCTCGCGCAGGCGCTGCAACCGGTCTTTGCGCAAGCGATCGAAATCGACGCGGTACTGCCAGTCCGCGCCCGTCTGGCTGTATACCCGCCGGGGCGCCCAATGATGTGGCTTGCCGATAAAACTCGTGTCCATTGACTTTGCACCTTTCGTTTAGGGTTTGATTGGATAGTAGGCGCAGACAAGCACCTGCGCGAGCGTTGATCCGGGAGATCGATAGCGCCGCCGACCTGTCCTCAAAGTTACGCAGCTTCAGTCCAAAAAGAAGCAATTCACGAAGGAGAGGCGAGCACACACTGGCAGCTCCATGACAGTTCAGCGGAGGGACTGCTGATCAAAAGCCTGTCCCTCTTGTGAGTGCGTTTCCGCGTTGGCTCCTTGCCCTCCTGATGCTGGACGTAACCACAGTGGTTGACGTGTATCGCCGCGATGCCAGAGACGCCGCGCGTGGTTATCCGCTTCACTCAAAGCTGTGGCGCAAGCAACTTCTGCGCCGTGCCTCCCAAAATTGCAACAACATCGCTGGTCGGCAAGCACGCTTCTCTGATGTAGTTCACGCAAAGTTTCATTTCGGTTCGCCAGTAAGGATAGTCTGTACCCATAAGGATCCGGTCCGCACCATAACATTCGCACGCATCGCTCAATGCAGCCCGATGTCCATTGACTGTGTCGTACCAAAACGAGCGGGCCAAGACACTCGGCTTTTCGGAATCCTTTGACATAAACATGGGAGCCTGGTGGTCCAGACGCCGCATAAGAAAGGGCAGAGTTCCACCAAGATGTGACAGAATGATTTTCAGGTTTGGATATCGAGCCGGGATATTAGCCTTCATCAGTTCCAGTGCGCAAATGGTATCCTCAAAAGGCGCGCCAACAGGCCAGGTCAGGCCTGCTCCGACAATGCACGGGGAACAGGCCCCAATGCCCACCGGATGAATAAACAGGACCGCGCGGCGGCGATTCAATTCAGCGAAAAGAGGGCTGAACGCGGGATCGGCGATCGACTTGCCACGAACAGAGGTTGCCACCACAGCGCCGACCATCCCGAGCTCATCCATCCCACGGGCCAGTTCTTTCAAAGAAGCGTCGATGTGCGGAAGTGGGAAACAGGCAAAAACCTTGAAGCGTTGCGGATACTGCCGGGCAAGGCCGGCGCAAAGATCGTTAGCGAGACGAGCCGCTTCCATGCCTTGCTGTTCGTTTTCGAAGTACGGCGCCTGTGGAGGGATGGACAGCACCTGCATGTCGATGCCAGCTTCCTCCAACACGCGAAATCGAGCTTCGAGATCGCCATCTTCTTTTCCGGCAAGACAATTCCTCGCAATGGCCGTCCCGGTCTCGGACCCCCCGAAACGGTCAAGCAGGTCAAGATACTCGGTTGGGAAGTAGTGCGCGTGAATGTCGATCGTCTTTGAAACCTTTCTCGTTCGAAGGGGCTGCCCCAAGTTCAACGATGGTCCGGTAGTCAGAATGCCCGCCGCAAAAGAGGACTGCAGGAATTTCCGCCGTGGAATCCGCACGTGCGCCGATTCCACGCGTTCCCGAACGAAAGGTCCTGCTTCACGCAGCGTGCAGGAACAGTGATCTTTCCGACAAAAGCATTTCCTCAGCATTTCACGCTTGCCTCTTGGCTTCCTCAGGGTTTTGTTCGTCTGTCGTACCCCACGAACGGTCGTCGGAACAAATTTGTCTCGTATACTGCATACACTTTACCGAAGGACGCCAATTAAACATACTATTCGGCTCTTGTCAATATATTTCGCTTGACTTGAAGTCAAACTTGGTCCAAATAAAGTGAGGGCTCTACAAGGCCCATTGGAGCATGCGACCAGAACACTCGATTGACATAAGCCATGAACTGGTTCTCCGTGGCCTGCTTCATGATTATCTTGCAAAGAGTTTTGAGATGCCTTGCAGCCTGTTCTACTTTCGACCGAAAGTCTTCTTTAGGAACAGGGGCGAGGCCTTCAGGCTCCTGGAGAGCGCTCTGCCGCTTGTCTTGTGCTTGTGGTGTTCCGCCCTGCTTTGTCAGGCCTCTGGGCAGCCTGTCTTTAGTATTGAAGGTAAGGTCATTGACCAAGCTCGAAGGCCCGTGATGCACGCCCGCATCGTGTTTACGAGTGGGCCATTTTCCACATCGTGCCTCACAGATTCAGAGGGCCAGTTTGCCTTTACTGGCCTCCGTCCAGACACAGGTGAGATTACAATCCTTAAGCCGGGGTTTGCCTTGACGAAGTACACTTGGAATAGTCGGGGGCAGCGACTGACGCAGATAACGATTGCACTCCAACTTGCGCGAGTAACGCAGCAAGTTACCGTGACTGCAACTCGGACGCAAACTCCTGCAAGCCAAACTGCCGAAAGTGTGGTGACGTTGTCTCGCAATGAGCTTCAAGCCACCTCCGCTCTGACTCTGGACGGCGCCCTAAGGCAGGTTCCAGGATTCACACTCTATCGCCGGTTGGGAAGCCGCGTGGCGAATCCCACCACGCAAGGAGTTTCGCTTCGAGGGGTTGGAGCCAACGGAGCCAGCCGTGCGCTGGTGCTGGAGGACGGCATCCCTATCAATGATCCTTTCGGTGGGTGGGTCTATTGGGATCGAGTTCCCAGGGCAGCCGTGGAGAGGATTGAGGTAGCGGAAGGCGGCGCCTCAGATCTTTACGGCAGTGATGCCATGGGCGGGGTAATCAACATCTTCACTCGCCAGGCGACCCACTCCGAAATCTCTTTGGACACATCTTACGGGAACGAAGGCACGCCCGAGGCCTCCCTCTGGGCGAATTCGGACTGGCATCAGTGGGGCTTGCAAGTGGCAGCCGAGGGCTTCCAAACCGGCGGATACATTCTTGTGCCGCAGAATATTAGAGGTCCCGTAGATACAGCCGCCGGCTCGAGCCATACCAATGCCATGATCACACTCGACCGCCAGATCACCAGCCGGTCCCGCGCGTTTCTGAGTGGCAGCATCTTAGGGGAGGCGCGCAAGAATGGCACGCGTCTCCAAACCAACCGAACCCATCTGCGCGAACTGAGCGCCGGCTGGGACTGGGAATCCCCACGCTGGGGTGGATTTGCGCTAAGAGGTTACGGCGAATCGCAACTGTACGATCAAACATTTTCAGCTATTGGCGCTTCGCGCCAGAGCGAAACGCTTACCGCGCTTCAGCGCGTGCCAGCGCAAGAGGCAGGCTATTCCATACAATGGACGCGTCTTCTCGGGACGCGGCAGACCTGGGTGGCCGGTGTGGAAGGAATGGACATCGCGGGAACGGCCAATTCGCTGAACTACAGCTCGGGGCGAATCAATAATGCCGTGGGAATTGGGGGGAGACAAGATATCAACGGAGTTTACGTGGAAGACCTCATCCACCTCACTCCGAGGTGGATCATTACCCTGAGTGGCAGATTCGACGACTGGCAGAACTTTGACGCATTATCCACAACCCGACCGTTGGCCACTCCAGGGCCGCTTACAGTCACTGATTTCCCCGATCGATCAGCAAGTGCGTTCAGCCCGCACGCCTCCATTCTGCGCCAGCTCACTGCCACCACTTCGGTCTATGCATCGGTTTACCGAGCGTTCCGCGCTCCAACTCTCAACGAACTTTACCGCCCGTTCCGGGTTGGCAACGTATTAACGCTCGCAAACGATAACCTAGGCGCAGAGCATCTGGCGGGCGGAGAAGCTGGAATGGATTATGCTGGACTACACAACCGGCTTCGAATTCACGGGACACTGTTCTGGACTGAGATAGCACAGCCTATCGCCAACGTAACCCTGCGGACGACCCCAACCCTGATCACCCGCGAACGGGAGAACCTGGGCAGTACGCGCTCTCGGGGCGCGGAGCTTGACGCCGATGCGCAGATGACGCCCAGCCTGACCGTCTCCGGAGGTTATCAATTTGTGGACGCAACCGTCCTGAGCTTTCCCTCCGACATCACACTCCAAGGCTTGCGGGTGCCCCAGGTTCCTCGCAACGTCTTTACCGTGCAGGCCCGCTATGCCAAGTCTTCGCTCTTGACGCTTGGCGTTCAAGGGCGATACACGGGCCTGCAATATGATGATGATCTCAACCAGTTTCCGCTAAATCCCGCTTTTGAGCTCGACGCTTTCGTATCGCATTCCTTTAAACACCACCTGGAGGTCTACAGCGCCATCGAGAATCTGACGGACCAGCGCTACCAAGTGGCCCGCGTCCCTTACACAGAGGTGGGGCCTCCGCTGCTGGCCAGAATCGGCTTCCGTTTCAACTGGGGCATACGATGAAATTGGATCTTAATAGCACAGTTCATATCGGTGCTCCTAGCGCTTTTTCGGCGGTCCCGACGCCGGACGGAGGAAAGGCATCGCTTACCTGTCGACATTGCAAATCCCTGCAGGGACTAGCTCTGCAGACTCTGAGGAAGCAAGAACGTGTTGCTGCTCGATAAAAGAAGGGAGGTGGGACGCGAAAGCTCGTTCAGGAGGAGCTGGATTTTTGCACCGTTTCAACAATTCAGTCAAAGGGATAAGCTACCTTTTCGACTATTGTATATTCTCACTTTGGTGATCGTGGTGGCCGTTCCCGCTTTTAGTCAGCATGAGCGGGGAGAGATTCGTCTCAGCGTTCGAGACCCGATGGGTGGACCTTTATCGGCCTCGGTGAAACTCGTCAGCGAGGCTAGCCACGTTCGTCGCAGCTTCCTGACAGATAAGGCTGGAAATTACATAGCTCACGAATTGCCCTTCGGTGTGTACCAATTAAAGGTATCCCACGAAGGATTTGATTCTTCGGAGCAACTCGTCGAGGTTCGTTCCGAAATTCCTCTTCGAATCTCTGTAACGCTTAGCCTCGCACTCGTTCGCAGCCAAATCAATGTCTTGGGCTCAGCGACTCTGGTAGACCCACAGCGCACTGGAACCGTTTTTTCGGTCGGCTCCCAAGCGATTAGGGAAGAATTGCCCACCCAAATGGGCAGAGGGTTGACTGACCTTGTTAACTCAGAGCCGGGGTGGCTTTACGAGGGAAACGGCGTGCTGCATCCCCGCGGCTCAGAATACGACGTCCAGTTTGTGGTGAACGGCCTCCCGATCACGGAAAACCGCTCGCCTGCGTTCGCGCCCGCTTTCGAATCAGAAAACGTGAACTCCATGCGCATTATGACCGCAGGCTTTCCCGCGGAGTATGGCCGCAAACTAGGCGGGGTGGTCGAGATAAATACGCAGCAGGACATTGTACCTGGACTGCACTTGACAGCGTCCGCGGATGGAGGGAGCTTCGCGACGGCCGGCGGATACCTAGGAATGAGCTACGGGCACGGTACCAACCAGATCAACATCTCAGGCAATGCGGGTCTCACGGCTCGTTACCTGGATCCTCCCGTGACTGCCAATTTTACGAATCATAGCTCTACGGGGGGCGGCACGGCGGCTTACTCGCGCGATTTCACGGATCGGCAGCGACTGCGACTCTCAGTTACGCATCATGAGGTCCGCTATCTCGTTCCGAACGAGATGATACAGGAGAAAGCGGGTCAACGACAGGACGCAGCAGATCAGGAGACCGGTGCCCAAATGGATTATGAGCTAGAGCTGTCCCCCAACCTGTTATTCGAAGCTGAAAGCAGCGTACGCGATGAATCTTTCAATCTGTGGTCAAACGACTTGTCGACTCCGGTCGTGATCAGTCAGCAGCGAGGCTTTCGGCAAGGTTATGGGCGTGTGGCTTTGGCGGGACATCACGGTCGCCACGACTGGAAGATAGGAGCAGACGTAATCTTTAATCCGGTGCATGAGGCCCTACAATACCAGATTACCAATCCCTCGCTGTTTGATCCGAGCACAGCCTTAAGCTTCAACTTTTTTGACCGGCGGACCGACCTGGAACCGGCCGCTTACGCGCAGGACGAGTTTCATTACAAGAACTGGAATGTGAGCCTTGGGGTGCGTTATGACGACTATCACTTCGTGGTCAGTCAATCCGCCTGGAGCCCCCGGGTAGCTCTCTCGTATTATTGTGCTTCACCAGACCTTCTGATACATATGTCTTACGACCGGGTTTTTCAAACTCCCGCCCTTGAGAATCTGCTGCTGGCGAGTTCCCCTCAGCTCGGGCAAGTCAGCAATCTGGTGTTGCGTCTACCCGTAGAGCCGGCCCACGCGAACTATTACGAGGTAGGTATCACGAAAGGCTTCTGGGGTAAGGTGCGGTTGGATACTAACCTGTTTCGGAGGAATTTTAAAAATTTTTCAGATGACGACACACTGTTCGATACGGGAGTTAGCTTCCCCATCTCATACGCCCGCGCTTGGATTCAAGGCGCTGAGGCTAAGCTTGAGTTACCGCGGTGGGGTCGTTTCTCCGCCTTCGCCAGCTACTCCAACCAGGAAGGCGTTGGTCAGGGCCCAATCACCGGCGGCCTATTTATTGGTAGCCAGGCAATTCAAAGCGTGCCGGCCAACACTCGTTTCTGGGTGTCTCAGGACCAACGAAACACGGCACGAGCGCACGTACGCTTCCAAGCGACCAAGCGATTTTGGGTTGCAATCGGGAGTTGGTACGGGAGTGGTTTGCCGGTGGAGCTGGATACCGGCGACACAAACTACGCATTTCTACTTTCGCAATATGGCCCTAGCGTCTTAAGCGAGGTGAACTTCAAGCGCGGACGAGTGCGGCCTTCTTACTCTATTGACGCCTCCGCGGGACTCGATCTGTACGACAAGAATGACCGGACGGTCAGCGTCGAGCTTCAAGGATCAAATCTAACTAATCATCTTAATGTCATCAACTTTGCCAGCCTCTTCTCCGGAACGGCCATAGGCATCCCTCGTAGCTTCGGTGCGCGACTCAAGATAAGGTTCTGACCGAACAGCGTGCGTTGTTATTGCGAGAATTGATGAACGCCGGAAAAGCATACAGCTAACGATCTGAGGACCTCAGTTGCATCTGGTCTAGCGATATCCTTCTTTCGCTTACCAAGCTGCTTTGCCATATGGTTCGCCTCCCAAAAGCGAAGTGGGACAGACTCGGCCCGCTTGCGAAATGGTTTACGAAACTCTCCCACGGGGTCTACTCAACTGGCCGAAGCCAGCCCGAGTGCCACAAAATCACTGATCGCCAGAAACCGGAGCCATACTCGAAAATGGGCACTACGTCGCCAACCTGCAAAGCGTCCATGCGTTTCCCGTTCGGCGAAAACGCAGCGCGGTTGACCCAGTCGCTGGCCCCACTGAGCGTAACCAGCTTACGTGCCTCGGTTCACCGAATTCCGGCAATGGCCCTCCGGTCCAAATGCTCACCGACGCAATTTCTAACTGATCTGCCTAGGATCGTCATGCGGTCGAGTCCATCGGATCAGGTCTTCGATCTTCGTCGCCTTGACGTAGCGCGCATCTATAACGGCGTCGGCCAAAGCCTGGAAATGAGCCTCGCCACACTTTACCTTGGAGTTTTCCTTCTCGCGGATGTCCTCGGCGAACAGACTGCCTTTGGTCTCGACCACGAAATCCATTGTGTCCCACGGAAGGAGAAGCAGGTGGCAACTATTCACGCGGATCAGAAAGTGGTTACGCAGATCAATGTGTTTGAGGTGGACCCGAAAAACCAGGATGAACTTGCGCGTTTGCTTGTCGAAGCAGGGCAGTACGTTAGCAACATGCAGGGCTAGATTTCGGCCAGCGTTCATAAGAGCCTGGATGGAACCCGGGTCACGAATCACGCACAAGCGGCGGACCATGCGCCCTGGAAAGCAATCGTCGCACGGCTTCAGAAGCAAGGCTTCTTCGACAGATTTCAGAAATTGTCAACGCCCGATCCGTGCCTCTATCACTGCATTTTTAGCTTGAGCTCCGATTGACCGAGACGGGTGGCGTGTGCACTGCGGGCGGCCCTCGTCCTGGCGATACGGCCGCCAATTCGTCCAGAACTGGTGTCGCGCTGCACCATAATCCCGGATTTTCGCCTGAAGGCCGGGTTACGGCATCTAAATCCCGGACTGAAATGCCGGTACTGCACTTGAATCCCATACGGAATTCGCAAATCAGGAGCGGATGAAACGATTGTCTGGTCGAAGACATCGCTCTTCGGGTGAGAGTTTTCCTGACATCAAAATCCCGGACGGAGTTGGGATTAAACTTTGTCCTGGGTTTAACTGTACATAAGGTAAGCCACTGGTTCGACCAGTGCGACTTGAAAAGGTTTGACCGTTGAGGTGGAACATTCTATGGCACCGCTCAAATTTCGCCTTGAAAGTTCAAAGGTACCAGCCTTTCGCTGCCAATTCGGACTTGATCGCGGGTGCCGTGGGCCGGGCAGCCGGGCGTAAGGTCCAAAGGGAGGTTTTCATGAAGCCTCCTCAAGCCACCCGCTTTGCGGGGGGTGTCTGACATGGCCGTCACGCCATTTCATCTCATTACACCATCCCTCTTGCTGCCGAGAGTTTTCCCCATTTTTCGTCTTTCGGTTAGGTCATCCACGATTTGCCGGCTGGTTGAAATGTCGCAGTCGGGTCCAGGCGCTGAAACAAGAAATGCCGGACGCGTGCAAGCAGCTCATCAAGAACTGCAACGTCTGGTGGAATTATCTTTATCCCAGAGGTTAGCAGACACCAAGGCGCCACGAATCAAAAAACATTCTTCAACGTGTCTGAAGCCTGCAAGCTACGCCCCCTCGGAAACCACGCTCTTCAATTCTCCAACCAGGAACCAATAGGAAGCGACTCCCGCTACCAGCACTAACACCGCCAGATCGAACCCCGGTGAATATGATCCGGTATGAGCGATCAAGACGCCGGTCACAAGCGGCGCCAGAGTTCCCGCCAAATTCCCAAAGAGGTTTTCGAATCCGGTCCATAATCCTACTTGGTCCGGCGGGGCGCAGCACTGTAAAATCACAATCAGGTTGCCAGTGGAAAGCCCTACCAGAGAGGCACCGATAACCAGCCAAATCGCCGCCGCCGGGCTGACCACGCGCTCTGCCGGGATCAGGAGCAGGCCGGTGAGAAAGCCTGTTGTGACCAACCCCTTGCGGACCCGTGTTTCATTCCAACCCCGGTGGATGAGGCAATCAGCGGTCCAGCCGCCCAGCGGCTCGCTCACTCCGAAAGCGAGAAAAGGCGCTGCGGAATAAAGACCGGCCCGGAATACGGTCAGATGACGGACGGTCACAAGGTAATCTGGCAGCCAGGTGACTAGTGTCCTGAGTCGGAAGTCCATTGCATAATTCAGGACCGACCTTGCAGAGTTGGCAGTTCGCAGGTGCTTTATTTTGAGTACGTGCTTGCGACGCAGTACACAGGATTTATGCAGCTTTCTTCTGATTCAGCACACTAGCCTGCTTTATTCACGAAGGGACGACAAGGTGCGGGTCTGAGGCGTTTCGCGCGGCTTGAGAGTGGCCTCCGAGGTCTGCCAAGCACTTTCGGGCGCTCGGTTTCGGTGGTGGGCTGCGGTGGGGCAAGAATCGGG
>DATKST010000102.1:0-7944 GCA_035531475.1 Terriglobia bacterium | reverse complement strand
CCATCTCAAGAGACGCGGTGAATCAAGGAATATCTTTTCAACACGGAGCGAAAACAGCCGGTTTGCCGGAAGCGTGGAGGGCTGCCTATGAACGTGACCGCCTATCTGCAGGTGATTACGCCGATCCGGGGCCGGAGCGGCTCCGGGCATTCAACTACGTCGCGGCGCGCGACGAGTGCGCCACTCAGCGGGAAGCTCGCGCCTTTTTTCACGGCTTGCTTACTGGATACGTCGTGGCGCTGAAACTGATGTAATCGCAATGCTTCATTCAAGAATGGAGCACCGTATGGGCGATAGCCATAAGCGCAGTCTGCTGGTATCGAACGCCTGGATTCAGGCAGTTGCTATCGTCATTCTTGTTCGACTTTTTTGCGCTGGGCCTGCTGGCTTACCGGACCTACACGGGAGAGCCGCCGATTCCAGCTCAGGTGGTTGACTCATCCCAGCAAAGATACTTCGGCCAGGCCACCGCGAAGTACGGCCTGCGCCCGACCGCCATTACCGATCCCCGCCAAATCAAGCGCCTCACCGCCTTTTTCTGCTGGTCTGCATGGGCTTCAGCCGCAATTGCGACTTTCAGCCGTTGTCAAACCTACCGGCTCTAGTGGGTAGAAGTTTAGATATAAGCAATACAGTAATATATGATAACCGATGAGTCGAGAGCCTCGTGACCAATGAGTTTTCCGCGCAGTAACCTTGACATCGGCTGGAAGTCCGATTCGGGCTCGACCGACTTGTTTCCGAACCGCAACTCACCAACCGGTACTTGCCCTACAGTGCCAATCGATGCGGGCCATCAGGTCTATCGCCACCACGGCGATCACATGAATCGGTGATCGTGATCACAGAGCGCGCTGGATAGTCCGTTCACGATAGCAATGAATCGTCGTGGCCCGGAGGCAAGCATCATGACTAACCTTCTCGTATCCCGCCAGGACATGCGGCGGAAGGTAATCGCCACCGTCATTCCCGTCACACTGAGCTGTGATCGGGGTCACGGATTCTCCAGCCGAAGAGATGCATTATCACATTTGAACGAGGCAGAGGCAGGTCATGGTGATCATGAACGAGGAAGCACATCGCTGGGGGGGGCCTGCACGTTATTCCATCCTCCGCTGCCCACACGAAGTTGTAACGCCATCTCGCGCCGGGGCGACTGGGTTGAAGATTCACCGCTACACATCAGGCGGCGGTGCGGCCCAAGGTTTCCTGATGTTGAAGCAATCGGAGCCGGAGGTAAGGGCCAAAGGATCATGGCGAACGGGTTTTTCCATCCACCGTGGCGCGCAAAGTTGGGTTGAACGCATTGGGCCGGAGGAAAATTTATGGGAGAGAACACTCTAACCGTTGTCGATAACCGCACCAGTGCAACCTACCGTATCGCCCTTCACGGAGGGACAGTGCGGACCGTCGATTTACGTCAGATCAAGACGGGTCCCGAGGATTTCGGTGTCGAAGGTTATGACCCGGGATTCATGAACACCGCGTCGTGCCAGAGTTCGATCACCTTCATCGACGGAGATCGCGGCATTTTGCGGTATCGCGGCTACGCCATTGAGCAACTGGCCGAGCGATGCACGTTTCTGGAAGTCGCTTACCTGTTGTTGTTCGGCGAGCTGCCCACAAAACCACAACTGAAGACTTGGGTGGATGGGATTACGCACCACACCATGATTCACGAGAATACGAAGAAATTCCTGGAAGGCTTTCCATACGACGCCCATCCGATGGTCATGCTGATCAGCACCGTCGCGGCATTGTCGACGGTTTATCCCGAAGCCAGGAATGTCCACGATGCGGAGAATCGGCGGTTGCAGATCATGCGGCTGATCGCGAAGCTGCCTACCATTGCCGCCTACTGCTACCGCCATGGTCTCGGCTACCCTTACGTATACCCTGACAATGATCTAAATTACACCGAAAATTTCATGAACATGCTGTGGAGAATGGTCGAGCCGAAGTACAGAGCAAATCCGGCTATTGCACATGCGCTGGACATCCTGTTCATCCTTCACGCCGACCACGAACAGAATTGCAGCACCAGTGTCATGCGCTCTGTGGGCAGCGCCCATGCGGATCCTTACGTGACCACGGCTGCGGCCGCGGCCGCTCTTTCCGGGCCGTTGCACGGAGGGGCAAACGAAGAAGTCATTAAAATGCTTGATGAGATCGGGCACGTGGATAATGTTCCCAGTTACGTCGAGCGCATCAAGGCCGGCCATGGAAGGCTCATGGGATTTGGACACCGTGTTTATAAGAACTATGATCCTCGCGCCAAAATCATCAAACAGGCCGCTGAGGACGTCTTCAGAGTCACGGGAAGAAGTCCAAAGCTGGATATTGCTCTCGAGCTCGAGCGCATCGCTTTGAATGACGAGTACTTCATCAAGCGTAAGCTCTACCCTAACGTGGATTTCTACTCGGGGATCATGTACCAAGCGATGGGATTCACACCCGCCATGTTTACGGTGTTGTTTGCCATTCCCCGCACGGCCGGATGGCTGGCGCAATGGCAGGAAATGCTGGAAGATCCTGAGCAAAAAATTGCACGTCCCCGGCAAATCTACACGGGTCACGGTCAGAGGGAGCTTGTACCCATGGAGCGCCGGGCCGCTCACGTTGTGCCAGGAGAGGGGCAAGGGCGGGTGATTAAAGAGGGCTGAATTCCTCATGGCAAGGCTCATGAAGCCATGCCGCTTGCATGACTTCATGGAGTTCCTGAGCCAAGAAACACGTGTTTGAGAGGCGCTTATGAGAAGACCGCGTACTCGTTGTAAGGCCATGTTGCGGGGCCTGTGGTTCAAAGCCCATCTGGTATCTAAGGCAGGTTGATATTACTGTTTGATAATAAGGCTTGACTCTTGAAAATAAATGCATAACGGTTATGAGTATTAGCGTGCAAGTAATGGTAGTCCATTCGGAAAAGCTCAATTCCCCGGCGCCAAATCCCCGGTCGGGGGAGTAACCAAGCTCCTGGGGGAAGTCTGTTCTTATCAGGTTAGGAGGTACGCCAATGATGAGAATGCGTGCTCCCGCAATTCTGAAGTTCCCCGCAAAAGCTGTTGTAGGAGTGGTGTTTCTTGCCTCCTTCACCATGCTCAGCGGTGTGGGGTTCGCACAAACGCAACCCGAGGCGAAGCATGGTCCATCGGTCGCCTGGAGAGAGCCGGACGCCGGCAAGCCCGGTGATTACGTGGATCCTCAAAGGTGCGAGTCTTGTCACAAGGCGGAATACCTGGAGTTCGAAAAGACGGCTCACGCCTCCATCAAATTTCCGGACAAGCCCTACATTACCGGGTGCGATATTTGCCACGGACCCGGCAAGGCTCACACCGACGCCATGGAAGCAGCCGATGGCGATGACCAGAAAATCCTGGCCGGCCTGAAGCAGTTTCCCATTTTTGCTTTTCGCGGAAACCCCAAGCAGAATGCCGAGCTCTGCCTGACTTGCCACATTACCAGCAAGGATCAGCAGGACTTCGCACATACCCTGCATGCCTTGAACGGGATTTCCTGCAACCAGTGCCACTCGACTCACTTGGTGGACGCCGCGGAGAATCCGGGCAAGGTTGGGCTGCCCTACGCGCAAATGGCATTCTTCACGGTTCCCCAACTCCCGCAGGAGATGCGTTGGCTGCACAACAATCTTCTGAAAGAGCCGGAGCCGGACCTCTGCTTTGGCTGCCACAGGACCATTCAGGCACAGTTCGCTCTGCCGGTTCACCACCGTGTGCCCGAAGGCTTGATAAAGTGTACGGATTGCCACAATCCTCACGGCACCAACAATCTGGCCAACCTGGTGAAGACGAACTGGGAAACCTGCGTGAACTGCCACGTGGAAAAGCGCGGACCTTATCTCTTTGAGCATCCCGCGTCAAGGGTGGAAGGCTGTGTGGCCTGCCACAATCCTCACGGAACCGTCAGCCGCATGCTGCTGGTGCGGCGGGAAGGGCGATTGCTCTGCCTGCAGTGCCATACCGGCTTCCACGGGCAGGCCGGGGTCCCGCACGGCCGGCTGGGATTCCAGACGAGCGGCGAATGCACCCGCTGCCACGTCCGGATCCACGGCTCAAACTTTGACCCGAATTTCCTTCGGTAAGGGGTGGCGCCATGAAATTAAAATTGTGCTTCCTGATTTCTGTGCTCGTGATCCACGTGGGCAGCCTAAACCTGGCGGCCCAGGATCAATCGGAGACTCCCATCAACCTGGGGGGATTCAATACGCAGGGCTCAGCCACCGTGGGGTACCGCTTTACGGACATTAAGGGCTACCAGCCCATGTATTTGGAGCTCTACGACCTGCAAAAGGGAGTCCGGCTCCAGGACTTCAGCATGTTCGGCGAGGCTCCGAAGGGCACGAATCCATTTGCGGATAGTTATTCTCTCACCATGAGCGGCCTGGGCGGGGATCCCTTCCCCACCGCGCAGTTGAACGTTTCCAAGAACAAGGTTTACGACCTGCGCGTCAACTGGAGCCAGGCGTACTTCTACTGGAACCAGAATGATGCAGTAACCCTGCCGCTCGGCATGGCAGGCCTCACTGACAATCACAACTGGGCCACGGTGCGCAAGTTCGGGTCTGTGGATCTGACGCTGCACGCCACCAATAATCTACGTTTCAACTTCGACTATTACCGCACCACCGACAGCGGAGCCACTTTCACGACCATGTCGCCGGACTTTTTAGGCTCCCCCAGTTACTGGGGAGCGTTCGCGCGCGCCAATCCTTACTATCTAGACGCGCCCATCGCGGACAACACCAACCGCTTCACCGGTGGCATCGATTACACCCACCATTCCTGGACATTTCACTACAATCTGGGCTACCAGACCTTCAATCAGAACATGACGATGAACAATCCTTTTTCCGGCGAGCCCACCATCAACACCATCCCGTCCACGGCTGCTCAATTGCTCACCAATTTTTCGTGGTCGGAATTCCGTCAGCTCACCACACCGGTGAGCGAATTTTCCTACAACGGCAAGCCCATGGATTGGATGGAGATGCGCGGGGACTATATCTATTACCGCTATAGCGGGCCAGCCTCCTTTGACCAGTCTTTTAATGGAATTGGTCCCACGGCCAAGTCGGGCGTAAATGGACCATACGCTGTTTCGCAGAGTGGCCGGGCCAACGTCGTTGAGCCGGATCATGTGATTGACCAGGGCTTCACCTTCTACATCAAAAAGTGGTGGGACATGAATGTGGATTACCGCTATTCACGGTTCACCACCGATGCTATAGGAACCTTTGATAGCCTGTTCAACGCCGTCACACCCAACACCGGTACGGGCGACACTATTTGGCGGGATGGACTGGAGGATCTGGACGTTAACATGGTCTTCACGCCGCTCTACAACCTGACCTTGCAGCCGGGCGTCCGTTTGCTGGAAGCCAACGTGGAGTCCCTGACTAATGGCGTGGCGAACCCCGCGCTCTCTTTGCGCACCAAGACGGCTTGGCCGGAGTTCAGCGCTTACTACCAGCCCAACAAAATGGTAAGCATCCGTGGTGATTATCACAGCTTTGTCAACAGTGCCTCTTACACCGCCATGACACCCCACACGGAGGTGGGCGGGCACCTGATCTTCCATTTCCAACCCACCACCAAGCTGTCTTTTGATAATGACCTCAACATCATTAACAGCCAATTGTTGGACACTGGCTTCCACGGCACGATGCACGATAATTCTTCGACTCTGTCTTATGCCCTTGATGACCGCTTCTCGATTTTCGGAGGCTTTACTTACGATAACGAGTTGGCCGAGGGTAACATCCAGTACATTCGCGGCACGCCTCCGCTCAGTGGTTACCTGCGCGATCAGGCTTTGAACCACGTCTGGCAGGGAGGATTCCTGGCCAAGCCGGTGAAGCATTTTGGGATTGAACTGACCGGCAACTATGACCGCACGACGGGGCTTGGCATGAACAGCGGTGAGGCCCCCGCCTACGGGCCGCTGACCTGGCCGCTGGTGACTGGGACGGTTTATTTTGACTTTCCCAAGGCCGGCCGCCTCTCCGTGAATCTGCAACGCACCTATTACATCGAGCAGATCGTCACCGGGAACAACTTCCAGGCCAATCTGCTGACCATCAGTTGGACTCGAACCTTCTGAGTGCATCACCCACCCCGCCGGCAGCGGGCACTGGCGCAGTTAGCTGGTGCGGCGGTCTCTGACCGCCGGAAGATGTTGAAAGATAAAACTCGGCGGTCACAGACCGCCGCTACAGCAAGAGGAGAATTCATGTACGGATTGAATCGGAGGGCCACTCGCGCCGTCCCGGTTTTCGCACTTGGTGTTGCCGCGCTGTTTGTTGTATTCCTCGCCGCCACACCGGCGCGGGCGCAGGATAACGGCAAAGGAACCTATCAGCACAAGTGCGCGGTGTGCCACGGCCCGGATGGCGCGGGCAAAACAATGAAGGGCCGCAAGCTCAAGGTGAAACCGGTCAGTGAGACGATCAAGAAATACTCTGAAGAGCAAATGATTGAGATTGCCACCAAGGGCAAGGGCGTGAACATGGACGGCTTCCAGAAGGAATTGAGCAAAGATCAGATTGCTGCCGTGGTCAAGTATTACCGCAGCCTCGCTTCGAAATAGGCCTGGAGGCTCGGGCCAAGGCGGTCCAACCGGATCGTTGAAGGGAAACGAATCCGGTGGTTTGAATTCCAAATAATTTCGGGAGGGGAGCTACTGCAATGACGCCGTTGGTGGGAGTTGCCGTTTTCACGGTCATTACGGTTGTGCTCGCGCTCCTGGTGGCCTTCCGTCCGGAGCTCACCAGGGCGCGGGGCGGCAAGATTCTGGCTTTCCTGGCCCTTTTTATTTTGCCGGTGGCCGCCTCCTGGCTGGGTTTTTCGAAGCAAATGAGCCGGGCCGAATCCACCCAATTCTGCCTTTCCTGCCACGTCATGCACGATTACGGCCGCAGCCTCTACGCGGACGACCCAAGTTTTGTTCCTGCCAAGCACTTTCAGAACCGCTTGGTGCCCCGCGACCACGCCTGCTACACTTGCCACACCGACTACACCATGTTTGGACCCATCAGTTCCAAGATGCGCGGCCTGCATCACCTGTATGTGGAGTACCTGGGAGCCATCCCCAAGCCCGGCCAGATCAAGCTCTACACTCCGTTTAATAACCGCGAATGCCTCTACTGCCACCTGGGAGCCCGAACCTATGAGGAGGCCACCGAGCATCATAAGACGCCGGACATGCTGGCGCGCATCAAGTCCAATCAGCTCTCCTGCATGTCCAGCAACTGCCACGACACCATTCACGCCATCGACTCGCTCAAGGACGTAACCTTCTGGAAAGGAGGCCAATAGAATGCCGAACGGTACGGCAAGCCCAGTGATTGAAAAACGCCTGAAGTGGGCGGCTGTTTTGATTGTCATCGGCCTCATCATCCAGATGTTTTCGTTTGTTAAGATCCATCCTTTGTTGTTTGTGGCCTTCCTGATGATCGGGTGCCCGTTCCTGGCAGCCGGGGTTCTGCTTTACCTTTATTCGCTGGCCTCGCACGAGCCCACCCGCCCGGCCAGTCCCACGGACAGTTAGTTCTGACCCTGGACTCCATGGTCTTTCTTTTCCTCGGCTGTCCCCTCACCGGAGCGGGAATCATACTCTACTTGTACTCGCTCGTTTCGACTGAATCCTCTCAATCCATCGGTAACGGTCAACAACGTCCATGTGCTGTTCGTTTCCCGGAATAATCCAACTCGAAGTTTAGCGGAATCGGGTCCGTATGATCTGTGACTTTAGTCACTGTGGCGCGAAGGAGCGGAAGTATACTGTGCCGGTAAGCAATCCCATCTCAAGAGACGCGGTGAATCAAGGAATATCTTTTCAACACGGAGCGAAAACAGCCGGTTTGCCGGAAGCGTGGAGGGCTGCCTATGAACGTGACCGCCTATCTGCAGGTGATTACGCCGATCCGGG